>NZ_JAPDDS010000001.1:0-600000 GCF_025950085.1 Luteolibacter flavescens | reverse complement strand
CTTTCACCATGCCCGCCGGTCTGACGCCGACTCGCCTGCGCCTGCGGGTGAAATATGATGATGGATTCGCTTCCTGGATGAACGGCCAGCCGCTGCTTTCCAACGGAACACAGGTGCGGCGGAATGCTCCTACACCGCTGCTCTGGAACAGCGAGGCGACCCAAACCCACGAGGATCCCGAGGCGCTGGTCTATGAAGATTTCATCGTCACCGAGAGCGCTTCCAATCTGGTGGCGGGGCAGAATGCTCTCGCTTTCCAAGTGCTGAACCGCGGTGTGAACAGCAGCGACCTGCTCTTCCGCGTGACGCTGGAAGCGGAGTCGGAAGGGACCGGGAATCCCGATCCAGCCTATTTCGGCACGCCGACCCCGGGTGCCAGGAATCCGGGAGTGGCCGGGACGGTCATTCCCCAGCCGGTGAATTTCTCGCGGGCTTCCGGGACCTTTGCGTCGAATTTCAATCTGACGCTGACCGGTGCGCTCGCCGGCCAGCAGATCCGCTACACCACGAATGGCAGCCTGCCCGGCGCGACCTCCACTCTCTACACCGGTGCCATTTCCGTTACCAACAGCTCCCTCATCCGCGCCCGCGTTTACAATCCGACGACGGGAGCACTGGGTCTGATTTCCGCGGGCCACTACGAGAAGCTGGACTCCAGCATGTCGAACTACCGGTCCTCCAATGCGGCCTTCAAATCGGCCTTGCCAGTGGTGGTGCTGAACAACCGGGGCGGCGGCGAGATCGCGAATGACAACGTCGCCCGCAGTGCCCGCATGCAAGTCTATGACCGGGATGCCTCGGGCTATGCATCGCTCGCAGCCACGGCCACCCCTTCGCTCACGCGGAACGTGGGCGTTAAGCTCCGCGGCAGCAGCTCGGCCAGCTTCCCGAAGAAATCCTACGGCATCGAATTCCTCGACGAGAGCGGTACCGAGACGGACTCGCCGCTGCTCGGCATGCCTGCGGGGTCGGACTGGGCGCTCATCAGTTGCTACGACTTTGACCGCGCCTTCATGCGGAATGCCTGGATCTACGAGATCAGCCGGCAGGCGGGGCGCTGGGCCCCGCGGACGCGATTGGTGGAGGTCTATTTCAACCAGGACGGCGACTCGCTTGAGTATGCGGACTACCGCGGCGTGTATATCCTCTGCGAGTCGATCCGCCGCGACAATGACCGCGTCGATGTGACGGGCATCGAGCCCTCCGACACCACGTCACCGGGAGTCACCGGCGGCTACATCTTCAAGGTGGACCGGAAGGATTCCGATGAATTCGCATGGACTACCAATCGCGCCCTGCCGCCGCTGGACAACCTCGTGATCTACCGTCCGAAGCTGCCGAACCTGCCTGTCCAGCAGTCGTCGTACATGGTGAATTACTTCCAGGACTTTGAGGACACCTTGTTCAACGAGGCCGCCTCCGGCTTCAACACGCGGAACTATCGGTCGTTCATCGATTCCGAGTCGTGGGTGGATCACAATATCTTCGTGGGCGTGACGAAGAACGTCGATGCGCTCCGGCTGAGCGCCTATTTCCACAAGGACCGAGGCGGGGTGATGGTGGCAGGGCCTCTGTGGGACTTCGACCGCTCGGCAAACTCGACCGACTGGCGCGACGATGACTTCGCGACCTGGCCAGGTGGGGGCGATGCGACGAACTACTTCACCTACGCCTGGTGGGACCGCCTCTTCGCCGATATCGAGTTCCGCCAGCTTTACGTGGACCGCTGGCAGGCCTTGCGCCGCGGCCCCTTGGCGACCACGAACATTCAGGCGGTGCTCAGTGGCTACCTCGCCGAATTCAGGACGTCAGACTCCGACAATCCGACGACCCGCGACTACACGAGATGGTATGGTGCAAGCTCCAACAACATCGCGACCGAGACGAACAAGCTGCTCACCTGGCTGACGAACCGAAGCTCCTGGATCGACTCGCAATTCGCTTCGCAGCCCGTGATCGCGCGGCCGTCCGGAGTCGTGACGGCGGGCCAGACGACCATGATCGCGGTGCCCTCCGGCACGACGGTTTACTACACCCTCGATGGTAGTGATCCGCGTGCGGTGGGTGGCGGTGTTTCGCCGACGGCGATCGCCTATTCAACGGGCTCCACGATTTCCATCCCCGCCACGCTGCGGGTGAAGGCGCGTGCCTTCCGCTCGGGAAGCTACTCGATGCCCGCGACGAATTGGAGCGGTCCGGCCGAGGCTCTCTATCTGGTGGACGAGGTGTTTGCGTCCTCTTCGAATCTGATGGTCAGCGCGGTGAACTATCATCCGATGGAACCGACGACCGCTGAACTGACAGCCCTGCCAAGCGTCGAGGGAGGGGAATTCGAGTGGATCGAGCTGAAGAACTCCTCGGCGACTCCGGTGAACCTCGACGGGGTGAAGCTGATGGATGGCAAGCCGGTGACGGCTGTCACGCTCGCACCATTCACGCTCGCGCCCGGTGAACGTGCGTTGATCGTGAAAAATCCGGCCGCATTTGCCGAGCGTTATGGCAGCGCCGCAGCCGCACGCATTGCCGGACGCTGGACGGGCAGTGCCAATCTCAGCAACAGCGGCGAGGAGATCCTGCTGGTGAATCGTATGGGCACGACCATCGCGAATTTCGAGTATGGCGACAGCGGCGATTGGCCGGTCCGGGCGGATGGCCCGGGCAGCGCGCTCGCTTACACGGGCACCACCCACACCGCAGCGGACTATGCGAACCCTGCGAATTGGGCTGCGAGCACATCGGTCCACGGTAGCCCGGGTATCGATCCCGCGGCGCCGCCGTCATCAGTGGTGATCAATGAGCTTCTGGCCAATCCCGTTTCCCCGGAGCTGGACCAGATCGAGCTGCGGAACAATGGATCGAGCGCTGTCGATCTCAGTGGCTGGTATCTGAGCAACATCGTGGAAGCGATCAGCGAGGAGGATTACCGGCGCTTCCGGATTCCCGACGGCACGGTGATCCCGGCGGGCGGCTACGTCGTCTTCGATGAGACCGACTTCAATCCGAACGGCGGATGGAATCCCTCGCCCGGGACACCCGGGGAAGGGGAGTTCTCGTTGGATGGGCGGCGCGGTGGATCGCTCTGGCTGATCTCTGCCGACCCCGCGAGCGGCAGGCTGCGGCACTTCGAGCAGCAGGAAGGATGGACGCCTGTGAGTCCTGGCGTGGCCTACGGTCGTTCGCCGGATGGCAGTGGTCCGCTCGTCCCGCTTGCGAGCTTCACACCATTGGCTGCAAACACAGTGCCGCGTGTGGGTCCGGTGCAAGTGACGGAGATCCACTATCATCCCTCGGGCAGCACGCCGGAATTCGTGGAGATTTCGAATACGGGAGGTATCGCCGAGTCGCTCGCAAATTGGACGATGCGCGGCGACGTGGACTTTGATTTCCCGGCGGGCTTCACCATTGCTCCCGGCGAGGCGATCGTGATGGTGGCCTTCGACCCCGCGGTGCAGACCTCGCAGGTCACGGCTTTCCGCAGCCAGTATGGCGTGGCGGCCCAGGTGCGCTTGGTCGGTCCTTGGTCAGTGGGGACTTCACTGGGGAATACCTCCGGAACCGTGCGCCTGCGCCGGACCGTGCCGCCACCGGAGGACGAGCCGGGATACATCGGGCTGATGCTTGAGGACGAGGTGAACTATCTGGCCCAGGCTCCTTGGCCGACGACGGCATCGGGAACGGGTTCGTCCATCCGACGCAATGGAGTCCGCAGGCAGGGCAGCGACCCGACCGCATGGAGTGCCTCCACTCCGGGACCCGGCAGCGGCGTGGCCGGCTACTATGCCTGGCGTATTTCCTCGGGCCTCGGCACCTCCGCGTCCGGTGATGCAGGCTCGGATCCGGATCAGGATGGTCTTTCCAATCTGACCGAGTATCTGATGGGCAGCAATCCATCGGCTCAAACACCGCTGGTCTCCGGTCTGGATGCCGGAGGGACGAGATTCGAGCTGAACTACTCGCTGCGCCGCGACCGCGACGATGGCATACTCTCGGCCTCTCAATCGGCTGGCCTGCTCGATTGGGTGCCTGCGGAGAATGACGAGATGATCTCGACGGACGGAGTCACCGAGCAGCGGCGTGCATGGTTGCCGCTTGGCGAGAAGGGATTCCTTCGCCTGGAAGCAACCGAGGTCCCGTGAGGCGGGCTATCTTCGCCAAGCGAGAACGCCGTAGCGGGGACTGAAAAGCCACGCGAGAAGGAACAGCACGCCGAGCAGCATCACGATCACCGGCCCGGGCGCCATGCCGAGCGGGCCGGAGAGAAAGACGCCCGCCGCAGCGCCGATCGCCCCAACCGCGCCTCCTCCCCAGAAAAGGGCGGAGGTCTTGTCGGTGAGCAGCGAGACGGTGGCAGCGGGAGCGACCAGCATGCCGACGGAAAGGACGCAACCGACCGCCTGCAGAGAGGCGACCAGAGACAGCACCAGCAGGGCGAACATCAAGTATTGGATGAATCGTACCGGCACGCCCTGCGCTGCCGCCACATTCGGCTCGAACATGGTGAGCAGCAGCGGGCGCATCAGCAGGTTCGCGATCAGGAGGGTGAAGGCACCGATGCCGAAGGCTACCCACAGGTCGGCATTTCCCACGGCCATGATGTCGCCGAAGAGCCAGTGCTCCAGCTCCTGCCGGGTATCGAGGCGAGGCAGCAGCGCCACGCCCGCGGCGAAGGCGGTGGTGTAGATCACGGCCAGCGCGGTGCCCTGGGCAACGCGATTTCCCCGTGCCACCGCCACCGATCCCAGACCGACCATCAGCGCCGCGAACAAGGCACCGACGAAGGCGCTGAGCTGCGTGAGCACGCCGGTGATGAGGATGCCGAGCGTGATGCCGGGCAGCATGGTGTGCGACAGCGCGCTCACGGACAGGGCATTCCGCCGCAGGATCACGATGCCGCTGAAGAAGCCATTCGTGAAACCAATGAGGATCGCCGCGGCGAGCGCACGTTGGTAAAAGGGATTGGAGAGAAGGTCCAAGGTGTGGAGAGGTTAGAGAGCCGAGGCCACGGGCTGTGGAGCCGCGCGGTCCTCCTCATCGCTGATGTGGCCAAAGGCGAGATCGATGTTTTCCTCCGATAATGCCTCCGCGGCGGCACCGAATGCCAGTGGCCTCGTTTTCAAGAGCAGGGCCTCGTCGAAGAGCTTCGGAGCGGTGGCGAGGTCGTGGTGCGACGCGATGACCAATCGCCCCTCGTGCGAGAGCTTTGCCAGCAGGTCGCCGAGCTGGCGCGACGCATTGCGATCCAGCCCCGTGAATGGCTCGTCGAGCAAGAGCACGTGAGCCTCCTGGGCGAGCGCCCGGGCGAGGAAAGCCCGCTGCTGTTGCCCGCCGGAGAGCTCGCGGATCTGGCGCTTTTGCAAGTCGAGCAGATCAAGTGCTGCCAAGGCGGCATCCACCGCCGCGTCGTCTTCCGCACGGAAGCGACGCCACATGCCCGTCTGAGGATAGCGGCCCATTTCCACCAAGCCGCGGACGGTGATGGGAAAGGACCAGTCCACTTCCTCGCGCTGGGGCAGGTAGGCGAATTCGCGCGACCAGCGGCCCACCGCGCTGCCTCGCCAGAGGATGCTCCCGCCGGTTCGCGGGACCAGCCCGGCGATGGCTTTGAGCAGCGTGCTCTTGCCCGCACCATTCGGCCCGACCAGTGCGACGCGATTGCCGCAGGAAGTGGCAAAGGAGACATTGTCCAGCGCCACGGTGTCCCGGTAGTGGACGCGCACCGAATCGATCACCAGCTCGTGGTGATGGGTGTGATGCGCGCAGCAGTCGTGGTGCTCGTGGCTCATGGTTCCCAGATGTCGTCGATATCGGCGGCCGCGCTGAAAACGTGCTCGCGGGTTTCCTCGCCCGGCACTTCCAGCCGCAGCTTTGCAAAGCGATGGCCGGCGGCTGCATCGGCCCACTCGACCTCGAGGAAGATCGTCGGCTTGTCCGAGCCGAGCCCGAGCTTGCCTGTCAATGGACCGGCCGTGTTTTCAAAGTCCGCGGTGTCACCGCCAGCGGCCAGCGAGACCCGCTTGGCCGTCCCGGAAAGGAGCAGCTCGAATGCGGCAGAGGGCAAAGCCTCGGTCGCAGCAGGTGTTTCTTCCGGCGATGGGGCGGTCGCTTGCACGGGTGCCGGAGCGGTCAGCCGGGCCAGCGCGATGCCGGCAAGCAACAGGGCGACCAGAACGGCCAAGGTTCGCATCAGGGGTGATCCGCGCATCGTCGCCGGAATCCTTCACGCAGGAGGGCCGCAGATGCAAGCGGTTTGCGGTATGAACTCACTGTCCGCAAGCGGCCAGCAACGCTGCGACCTTGCCGAAATCCTTCACACCGGGGCTTTCCTCGGCTCCGGAGGCGATGTCGAGGGCGGCAGGGCGCACGGCGGAGACCGCGGCGGCGGCATTGTCGGGCGTGATCCCACCCGCGAGGATGACCGGCAAGGCGGGATTTTCCTCTACGAAACGCCGGGCCAAGGTCCAGTCGATCGTCTCGCCGGTGCCGCCATAGACGCCGGGAGCGTGGGCATCGAGCAGGATTCCATCGGCCTGGAAGTCGCTGGCGCGCTCAAGGTCCGCCAGCGCGCGAACGCCGAGGGCCTTGATCACGGGGATGCCTGCTTCCTTCAAGCGCACGACGTCGTCCGGCGTCTCGTCGCCATGGAGCTGGATGAGATCGAGGTAGCCCTCGCGGAAGAGGCGGGCGGGGAGCTTGAGGTCGGCATTTACAAAGACGCCGACGCGCAGGATGCGCCCTTCCAGTTCCCTGAGGAATGCTGCCCGCTCCGGGGCGAGGTAGCGTTTCGAGTGCGGCCAAAAATTCGCACCGAGGGCCTCCACGCCGAGCGCGGTCAATCGCATGGCGTCATCGGCAAGCGTGACACCACAGATCTTCAGCGAGGTCGTGTCGGGGGAGAGGAAGCGTTCTGGGCTCACGCCGGGATTCTGGCTAGGGATTGCGGGATGCCAAGTCGCGAAGGCGGTCCGGATGGCCGGATTTTACTTCCCCGCTAGGAGCCCTCAGATGCGGCTGAGGCCGGCGGGGAAGATCATGTTGAGCAGCAGCGTGAGGAAGAAATTGAAGACGAGGATGGCGAGGGCGGAGTAAACCATCGCGCGGGTGGTCGAGCGTCCGACACCCACCGCGCCACCGCTCGCACGCAGTCCCTGGTGGCAGGAGATGGCCACGATGAGCAGGCCGAAGACGAGGCCCTTGATCAGGGCGATGGAGACGTCGGTCAGGTCCGTGTGCTTGCCCATCTGGTCCATCCAGTAGGCGGGGTTCACATTGAAGGGGCCGGTGCCGACCAGCACCGATGCTCCGATGCCTAGCGCCGCCGATTCCCCGATCAGCAGGGGGATGGCGATGACCATGGCGATGACCCGCGGGGTGACGAGATAGTCCACCGGATGCACGCCCATCGAGCGCAGCGCGTCCACCTGCTCCGTCACCTGCATGGTGCCGATTTCCGCGGCCATCGCCGCTCCCACCCGACCGGCAAGCATGAGCGCGGTGACGGAAGGGCCGAGCTCGCGCAGCATGGCCACGCTGACCAGCGCCCCGGCCCCGGTTTCCATGTTCAGCGCGGAGAATTGGAAAAGCGACTGCGCCGCCAGCACGGCCCCGGTGAAGGCCCCGGTGAGCATCACGACCGGCTGCGAACGATAGCCGATCTCGGCGATCTGCTGCATCACGAGCTTCCAGCGGATCTTTCCTTTCAGGAAGGAGCCCGCGATCCCGCTCACAAGAATCCCGACTTCTCCGAGATACCGGAGAAACCCCGTCACCAAGCTGCCGAGAAACCGCAGGAATGCCACGGACGGAGGGTAAGTGGGGACGCCGCCCTTTGACCAGCGCGACCGCTTGATGTGCCACTTTGAGGAAAATGACGGTTCCCAGTTTTTCGCCTGCAATTTGGATACGCTCCGGTGCGTAGTCGCCGGGATCATGAGCAACGACGACAAGGCGGCGGTGGAGAAGCTCCATGCGACCTACCGGCAGATGAAGACCGAGCTTGGCCGGGTCATCGTCGGTCAGGAGCAGGTGGTGGAGCAGGCGTTGATGGCGATTTTCTGCCGCGGTCATGCGTTGCTCGTGGGGGTGCCCGGCTTGGCAAAGACGCTGCTCGTCGCGACGCTGTCGCGTGCGCTGGACCTGGGCTTCAAGCGCATCCAATTCACCCCGGACCTCATGCCGGCGGACATCACGGGGACGGATGTGCTGGAAATCGATCCCGAGACCGGCCGCCGTGGCTTCCGTTTTGTCCACGGACCCATTTTCACGAACCTCTTGCTGGCGGACGAGATCAACCGCACGCCGCCGAAGACCCAGGCGGCCCTGCTGGAGGCGATGCAGGAGCATCACGTGACCGTGGGCGAGCACACGCTGAACCTGCCGAAGCCGTTCTTCGTCCTCGCGACGCAGAATCCCATCGAGCAGGAGGGCACCTATCCGCTGCCGGAGGCGCAGCTTGATCGCTTCCTTTTCAACATCCTTGTCGACTATCCAAGCGAAGAGGAGGAGCGCGAGATCATCCGCCGGGTGACGAGCCCGGGCGACACGGAGATCACGCCGCTGATGAGTGCGGAGGAAATCATCCATCTCCAGCAGGTGGTGAAGCGGGTGCCGGTGGGCGACCATGTGATCGACTTCGCTGCGAAGCTCGCGCGGGCGACCCGGCCGAAGGATGCATCGGCACCGGATTTCGTGAAGGAGATGGTCGGCTGGGGCGCGGGTCCGCGCGCCGGCATCAGCCTGATTTCCGCGGCGAAGGCGCACGCGGTGCTACGGGGTCGCTTCCACGCCACCACGTCGGACGTCGCGGCCATCGCCACGCCGGTGCTGCGTCATCGCGTGCTCACCACCTTCAATGCGGAAGCTGCCGGGGTGACGAGCGACGATGTGATCAAGCGCCTCGTGAAGACCCTCGCCCCGCGCGAGGAACTGGTGGTTTGAAGAGGAGTTGAGAGTGTGGGGTTGAGGGTCGAGAGTGAAAGGCAATCAAACCCGGCACTCCTTATCAACCGATGCCCACTCTCTGACTTCTGACTCTCAACTCTCAACCCCTCACTCTCAACTTCCCCCATGGATTCCCTCAAGCTCCCCGACTGCATGCGCCTGCTCCCGGCGGAGACAATGGGCGTGATGAAGCGGCTGGAGTGGTATGCGCGGCGCCGCATGCAAGGCACGCTGACGGGCCGGCACAGCTCGCCGGACAAGGGCTTCTCGGTGGAATTCGCCGAGCACCGCGAATACGTCCCCGGGGATGATCCGAAGGACCTCGACTGGCGCGTCATCGCGAAGAGCGACCGCAACGTGATCCGCCAGTACATCGAGGAGACGAACCTCCGCGCAACCCTCGCCATCGATGTGTCGGGCTCGATGAAATACACGGGCGACCACGCCGCGAAGATGGGGGAGGTGCCGCTTTCCAAGCTGGAGTATGCCAAGCACCTCGCCGCCGCGCTGTCGTATCTCTTCGTGAAGCAAGGCGACGCCGCGGGGCTGGTGACCTTTGACAAGGAGGTCCGCAGCTTCATCCGCGCGGGTAGCAGGCCGAGCCAGGTGCGTCGTATCTTGGAAGACCTGCATGCGACCGAAGCGGGAGCCGATACGGATGTCGGCGGTGTGCTCCATGGCGTGGCCGAACGCATTCCCAGGCGTGGGCTGGTGATCCTGATCAGCGATCTCTTTGACGATCCGGTGAAAGTCATCGAGGCGCTGCATCACTTCGACTTCCGCCAGCATGAGCTGGTCATCTTCCACTTGATGGCGGAGGAAGAGCTGACCTTTCCCTTCAAGAGCTTCCAGCGCTTCCGCGATCTGGAGGGTATCGATGCCATGCTGCGGATCGACCCGCAGGCGGTCCGTGCGGCCTATCTCGAGAAGATCCGCGACTTCGTGAAGCGCATCGACTCCGCATGTGGCAAGCTCCGCGCCGACTACGTGGCCGTGAATACGAAAACCCCGCTGCAGGATACGCTGCTGCGCTATCTGGGAGGGCGGAAGTAGATGCTTTTCCTCAATCCATGGCTTCTGGCTGGCCTCGGCGCGGTGGCGATTCCCATCGTCATCCATCTCGTGCGGCGGCAGGCCGCGAAGCCGATCGACTGGGGGGCGATGCGTTTCCTCTTCGACACGGTGGCGATGCGCCGCCGGAAAATGGAGTGGGAGGACCTGCTGCTGATGGCCGCGCGTTGCCTCCTGTTAGGTCTGGTGGCATTGGCCATCGCCCGGCCCTTCGTGCCGCCGGATTCCAGCGTCCCGTGGATGTTCGTGCTGCCCGCGGCACTGGTCGGGATCGCTTTGTTCGGGGGATCGTTTGTCCTGGGTGGAAAGGGGAAATGGATCCTCCGGATGTCCTCCATCGTACTTCTGCTCGCGGCTGTCGGCCTGGTCTTCATGGAGCGCACGCTGAATCTGAAGCGCTTCGAAGCGAGCGGGCGTCGCGACGTCGCGCTGGTCATCGATGCCTCGTCCTCGATGGATCTGTCACTGGATGGCAGGACCGTCTTCAGCAAGGCGGTGGAGGAGGCGAAGCAACTCGTGAAAGACGCGCCACGCGGCACCGCATTCCTCGTCGTGCTCGGCGGCCCGGCGCCGGAGGCGAAGACCGCGGCTCCTCTCACGCATCGCGCCGATGTGCTCGGCGTGCTGGATTCGCTCAAGCTGATCGGCGGCACGTTCCGCGCGCATGAGGCGCTGGGCGTTGCGACGCTCGGACTTGCAGAAGGGACGAATGCCTCGAAGGAAATCATCGTATTCACCGATGCCCAGCGTGCGGGTTGGCGATTCGACAATCCGAATGCGTGGGACGGTCTCGGCGAGGCCTGGCAGGCCATGCCCTCGAAGCCGAAGCTCCTGCTGCGCGACTACGGCGTCTCGCCGACGCTGCGGAATGTCTCCATCGCGGGCATCGATTTTTCCAGGAGCGTGGTGGGCACGGATCGCGAGGTGACGCTGCGCGTGACGGTGGAGAATACCGGCACGGAAGCCGTCACTCCCGGGGCGGTGAGCCTGGAAATCGGTGGAGCGAAGACAGGTGAGAAACCGGTGGGGCTGCTCGTCGCGGGGCAGAGGGAGAGCGTCGAATTCAGCCATCGTTTTTCCCAACCCGGACCGCAGGCAATCACGGTGCGGATCGATGCCCGCGACGACCTCGCCGCGGATGATGAGGCGGAGCGTGTCGTCAACGTGCGGGCGAATCTCCCGGTGCTGCTGGTGGATGGAAATCCCGCGGGTTCGTTCTTCGAAAGGGCTGCCGGGTATTCGGCTCTGGCTCTCGCCCCCACGTCCGACCTGCGCCGCGGCAAGACCGCTGGCAAGGACTACCTGATGGATCCCGAGGTGATTCCGGCTCCGGAATTGAAGGACGGCGATCTCGAAGGGCGTGCGGTGATCGTCCTCGCGGACGTCCCCCGTTTGCCGGAGCGGCTTGCGTCGAAGATCGCCGCCGCGGTCAATGATGGCGCGGGCCTCATGATCATCGCGGGACCACGCGCCGAGGCTGCCTTCTACAATCAATGGACCGGGGGCGATGGTCCGCTGCTGCCGATGCCGCTGGGTGATGTGGCGGTGGACGCCGATGGGGTGTCGCCTTCTCCGGCGACCTTTCTTCATGAGGCGGTGGCTCTCTTCAAGGATGAGAAGAATTCAGACCTCGCGACGGCCAAGGTGAAACAGTGGCGGAAGACCGGCGAGGCGATCGGAGGGGTGCCCGTCGCGGCCTTCCTGAATGGCGATCCTTTCCTGGCGGCGAAGAACTACGGCAATGGTCGTACTTTGCTCGCCACCTGCGCCTTCGATGCCCGCTCGGGCAATCTCCCGGCGCTGCGTGGCTTCGTCCCGCTGGTCCACGAGCTGGTCGCATGGTCGGCGGGCAGGGGAGTGGACCTGAATGTGGAGGCTGCGTGGAGTCCGTCCGTGGCGATGCATGGTTCGTCAGGCGGGCTGACTGCCAGCTACTGGGCGAACCGCGAGTGGAAGGGGCAGCCAAAGTTCGTGCGTACGGATTCCTCCATCGACTTCCGCTGGGGCGATCAGAAGCCGGACAAACGCCTGCCAAATGACCGCTTCTCCATCGAGTGGCGCGGTCAGCTCCTCCCGGCGGAGACGGGGGAATACGAGCTCACCGCCGAGGTGGACGACGTGCTGCAACTCCGCATCGGCGACAAATCCTACGAGACCGGTTGGGGTCGGAAGGAGCTTGGCAAGGTGACCTTGGAGAAAGGCAAGGCCGTGCCATTCATTGCGAAGTATTATGAAGAAGGCGGGGATGCCTACGCCCGCCTCTACTGGACGCCTCCCGGTGGCACCCGCCAAATCATTCCGGCTCATGCATTCCGGCCGGAGAAGGTCCGCGAAGCTGGTGAGCCGATGCGCGTGGTCGATCCCACGGGATCTCCCCGCCAGGCGATGCTGAGGCCCGCACGAGTCGGGCGGGAGTTGGCCATCGGTGGCTCTGCCGTGCCGGGGATCTATCAGGTCACGCCGGATGAGGAACTTCAGGGACTGCTAGGCATTCCCGAGAAGTCCACGCTTCCCGTCGCGGTTCTCAGTGATCCGGGCGAAAGCCGTTTCGAATCACGCACGCCCGACGATCTGGCGCTCGTCCGGAAGCATGCCGACCTCCTGCAGCCCTCGTCCGTGGCGGACATGGTCGGCGTGCTCCAGGGCAAGGGCTTCGGCCGCGAAATCTGGAAGCTCCTCGCTGTCGCAGGCTTAATTCTTTTCATCCTTGAGAGCGTCCTTGCCCGCTGGGTCTCCCGGAACCGGAGGTCCGCCGAGAATATCCGGGTCGATTTCGGTCAGGAAGCAGTTTGGAAGTAAGCCTCGCAAGCCACCGGCAGGTGGACGGTTTTGCGTCTTGGCGCTCGCGCATTCCCTCCTAGCCTCCGCGCCATGCGGAAATGGTGGCTTCACCTTATGCTCGTCGCGGCGATTGCCGTGGCGGCGCTGGGAATCACGCGGCTGAAATTCGACACGGACATCCTCTCGATGCTTCCCGGCGAGCTGCCGGAGGTGAAGGGGCTGAAGGCGCAGCATCAGGCATTCGCACGGCAGGATGAGGCGATCCTCCTGCTTGAGACGGATTCAACAGACGAAGACCACGCACCGACGAAGCTCGCCGAATCGCTGGCCGCGCATCTGGAAAAAGACGGCGTGGTGAAGCGCGCGCGCTGGCAGCCGCAGTGGGTGGCCGATCCCCAAGGCCTCTCCGAATTGCTCGCCTACCTGTGGCTGAATGGTGACCCTGACGATGTCCGCGCGCTTGCGGAGCGGCTTTCCGAGGAAAAATCGCAGGCCACCCTGGATGCCGCTTTGGAGGAAATCGCGACCTCGCTCTCGGGGCAGGACCTCGCGATGCAGGCGCACGATCCCTTCGGCTTTCTCGGTCATCCCGCGGTGGCGGACGTGCTTGGCTCGTCCGGCGGCGGAGGTGGGGCGAATTTCACCAGCGCCGACGGCACCGCGCATCTCATCTTCCTGGATGCTCCGGGGGAGGTGCCCGGCTATCGCGAGGCCGGTGCGTGGCTCGATTCCGTCCGCGGCTCGATCAGGAATTGGCAGGCGTCCCTCGATACCTCGACCCATGAGCCTGATCCCTCTTCATCGTCACTGCAGCCCGAGGATCGACCCCAGATCGCGCGCGTTTCCCTAACAGGTGAACCCGCGTTTTCCTCGGAGATCGGCATGGCGATGGAGAAGGACATGAGCGGCTCCATCGGCCTCACGCTCACGCTGATCGCGCTGCTCTTCTGGTGGATGCAGCGGCGGCTGATGCTGCTGCATGGACTGGTGCTCACGCTGTGCCTCGTCTTTGCCGTGGCGCTCGGTGTCGCGGGCTGGATCTATGGCGAGCTGTCCATCATGGCGCTGGCCTCGGCGGAGATCCTGATCGGCCTCGCGACGGACTACGGTTTGGTGATTTGCCAGGAGGCAAAGGTGGCTGGGCACGATCGCAAGAAGCTCTTGCTCGCGAGCGGTCGGCCGGTCCTCTGCGGTGCGCTCACCACGGCCATTGTCTTCTCTGCGCTGAATCTCGGCGGCCTGCCCGGCATGGCGCAGCTCGGCTCGATCGTCGGCTGGGGCCTGCTTGCCGCGGGCATTCTCATGATCCACTTCTACCTCCCGTGGGTGGCGAAGTTCGGCGTGGACCGAGCACCGGCCGAGGACGAGGCGAAGTGGATCCCGCGCCGCCGCCGATCATGGATGATCACTGTCGGCATCTGCATGGCTGCCTTCGCCATCCTCGCGTGGAAGGGCATGCCGGGCGTGGAATTCGACTCGAAGATCATGCGCCCTCGCAACAGCACGGCGATGGAAGCCTTCGAGCGCATGCGGGAAAAATTCCCGGACAAGGACCCGCGCTTGCTCCGTCTGGTGGTGCAGGCATCTGACGATACGACGATGCTCTCGCGGCTTGCCGAGGCGGAGTCGAGGCTGGCAGCAGCGGAAAAGGGAGGCGTGCTCATGGAGGCAGCGCTGCCGTCCGCATGGTGGCCGGATCCGGAGAAGCAGAAGGCGAATCGGGATGCGCTGCTCGCCATCGCACGGGATGCTCCGCGCCTGCTCGCCGCTGCGGATGAGACAGGCTTCACGGAAGCGGGCACCGCGCTGGGACGGCAGGTCTTCGCTTTCCTGGAGAAAGCCGAGCCTGGCTTTTACCCGGCCTCGCCCGCCGCGCGTGAGATCATGCGCCTTTTCGTTCAACGGAATGACGAGGGTGGGGGACTCGTCCTCGGCTCGGTGCTGCCGGACCCGTCTGTCGATCCTCTCACGCCGGGCTATCCGCGGCTGCGCGAGCTGAATGCCGAGGGTATCTGGCTCAGCGGATGGAGCCTCTTCAAGCCTGCTATCGCAGGTCTCGTGAAAGAGGACGTGACCCGTATGCTGCTGCCGATGGGGGTGATCCTGTTAGGAATGATGTTCATCATCTTCCGCCGCGTGCGCGATGTCGGGCTGGCGCTGTTCACCATGATCATCAGCACGCTCGTGCTGCTCGCGGTGATGACGCTCTTCGGGTTGAAGTGGAATTTCGTGAACCTCATGGCCACGCCGCTGCTGCTCGGCACGGGCATCGACTACGCCATCCATGTGACCCTCACGCTGCGCCGGACCGGCATGTGCTTCAAGGAACTCTGGAATGGCACGGGCAAGGCGCTGCTTTTCTGCGGTGCCTCGAATGTCATCGGCTTCGGCTCGCTGATGTTTTCCTCAAGCGATGCGCTGGCCAGCCTCGGTCAGGTGGCCGTGATCGGCATCCTGCTTTCGATGGCCTTCTCGATTTTCCTTCTGCCCGGATGGCACTCGCGGGGAGCAGCGAAAGAGGCGTAAACACTATTCAGCAGGAGCATTCACCCGCAAGCGGTAGAAGCGCTTCGGCACCTGGGCGCGTGGGATCTGATGGGTGATGTCGAGCGTGTTCACGTTAGAGTTGGGGGATGAGAACCCGCCAGAGACCTGCGTCCATTGCCAACTATTGGGCAGCAAGGTGTCACTGAAGTCCACGAAGCCGACCGCATTCATCTGCACCGCATGAACGGAAAGCGGATAGGAGATACCGACCTGCGTCGGGCTGAGGGTGAACTGCATTGGCGAGGCGTTAGGCACCGTCGGATCGGTGAGGAATGCCCACTCAACCAGATTGGAAATGCCGTCTCCGTCCGCATCGGCATCGTTCGCGCCGGCACCGCTGTTCGCATAGCTGCCGAAGTGCTGCATGCGCCACGCCTGGAGCGGGGTGGGGGTAGGGGCATTGAAGAAGTAGGCCCTTGCGATATTAGGCATCACGGTGCCACCCGCAGTGGTGAAATATCCTCCGACAAAGAGGTCATGGCCGCTTGAAGAGATCGCCAGCGCCCGTCCGCCGAAGCTATTCAGACCGGATGCAAGCGTGGTCCACCAGCTACCGTTCCACTTCGTGATGTGGCCGGTTTTCAAGCCGCCGACGGTATGGAAGAAGCCGGTGGCATAGACATTTCCGTTGTGGACGACCAGCGATCGCACTTGATCGGTCGGTCCCATTCGCCCGAGGGCGCGCCAGGAGACCCCGTCCCAGACGGCGACGCGGCTGACAGGAGTGATGCCGGACATGGTGAAGCTGCCGCCCGCGTAGAGGAGTCCACCGCTGAAGGCCAAGGTGAAGACCTCGCTGTTGAAGCCATCGCCCACCGGCGACCATGCCGTGCCATTCCATTTCGCCACGCGATTTCCGGGATCGGAGGTGGTGAGTGAGAAAGCTCCGCCGACATACACGTCTGACCCGTTCACCGCGAGTGTATGCAGCGGAACATTGAAGCCAGCACCCATGGTCTGCCACTGGAAGCCGGTCCACACGGCGATGTTCCGCGAGATGAATTCCCCGGACAAATTCGTGGCTCCCCAGAAATTCCCCGCCGCATACACGCGGAAGCCATCCACAGCGAGGGCGTTCACCGAGGCATTCGTGAAGCCATTGGCGACAATGCCGCCACCCATCGCCGACCACGATCCCGGGTTGCCGCTCCACTTCGCCACCATGGTGGCGGTGATGCCGCCTGCAGTGGTGAATTCACCGCCCACATAAATCTCTCCCGCCGGGATATTGACCGCGAGACACTTCGCCGTGCCGTTCAGACCGCTCCCGAGTGCCTCCCAAGTGGAACCGGTCCAGCGTGCGATGCGGTTCGCCCTCACGCCGTCCACGGCGGTGAATTCACCGGCGATATAGACTGTGCCTCCATAGATGGCGATGGCATGGACGATGCCATTCGCGCCGTTGCCAAGCCTCTGCCAACCGAAGGCGGAGGTCACGCCGATGGCTCCGCCCCATCCGGTGATATTGTTCACGGTCACGTTGCCGCATTGGGCAAAGGTGCCGCCTGCGAGCATCCCGCCGTTATGGATGAGGAGGGCGGATACTTCCGAGCTGATGTTCCCGATTCCCGCCCCGGCACCGCTCCAGTAGCTGCCGAACCATTCCGCGTAGTTGCTCAGTGCAAGCGGACCGGTGGCGCTGAATGAGCCTCCAATCATTATCCTACCCTCGCCGGTGGCAATCGAGCGCACCGTGCTATTGATCCCTTCTCCCATGGCAGACCATGCGGATCCGCTCCATCTGGCGACGCGGCGTGCGGTTACCCCGCCAGCGGTCAAAAACTGGCCGCCAGCATATAGATTGGTCCCGTCCGAGGCCAGGGCGTGGACGAAATTGTCCATCCCGCTGCCGACAGCAGACCACGAGATCCCGTTCCATTTCGCGATATACATGGCGGATGAACTACCCGCCTGCGTGAACGCTCCTCCGGCGAAGACCTCGCTTCCGTGAACTGCCAAAGCGTTCACCGATCCGGCGACACCATTGCCCAGTGCTGCCCAGGTGCTGCCATCCCAGCGTGCGACTGCATTGGCCGGAGAGCCGTTCACCATGTTGAAGGCTCCTCCGGCATACACGTTGTTTGCACTGTCCACGGCCAATGCGTTGACGGGGCCATTCATGCCGGTGCCGACCGCTGACCAGGTCGTGCCATTCCATTTCGCGATGTGGTTGGCGGGAATGCTTCCGACAGCCGTGAAGTCGCCCCCGACATAAACATCGGTCCCGACGACCACGATGGCCTTCACATTGCCACCTGGTATCCCGGAACCCATCGCCGACCAGGCGAAGCCATCCCACTTGGCAATGGATTGAGCCGTGATGGAGCCCGCCGTGGTAAACTGGCCTCCGAGATAGATATTCCCGGCGGCATCCTTAGCCAAGGCCTGCACCCGGCCATTCGTTCCCGTCGCTCCCCGCAGGCTGGACCAATCGGAATCAGAAAAGGTGGCTGCGTGAGAAGGACTGGCAGACCATATCGTGAAGAACCACAGCGCCACGACAAACAACATCAGGGAGGGGAATCGGCGACGACTCATGGAGCGATGTTAGATCAAAACATCTCCTTGCCGCAATCCCTCGCGAGTGGTGGTGCAAAATGCTCGGCCGTAAGATGGGGGCTATCATTTGCTCGCGAAAGTTCGTGCCTTTCACATGCAAAAAACATCGTTCATCGCGCCAATTAGGTGCGATGAACGATCATGAGAATGGGGTACTATCGTGCGAGACGACCGATCAGGCCGTCGCATGCTGCGGCTGCTGGGCTTGTTGAGAGCGCAGGCGCAGCAAGCTGTTCACATTCTCGTGGGCCCGAGGGAGCAGGTGTCTCCGAATCAGGGTCTGGTGATCCTGACTGAGAGACGACTCTAGCAATGCCGACTCGAAATGCCGGATCGATGATTCCTCTGCTGCGAGCATCAGCGAAAAAAGCGTGGAATCCACGAGTCGGCCTCCCGAGACATGCGCGAGCTGATCCACGAGGCTTTCCCATGGGCTGTTTCCGAGCAGAGGGAAAACTCCTGCGTCCTGTACTGCGTTCTTCAGATGGCGGACCGAATCTTCGTGAACTGCCTTCAGGTGCTCGATGACCCTACGGTCCTCGCCGTCGAAACGCGGTGCGGTGCGAGTGTAGCTCTCGAGGCTGGCGAGCTCCATCGCCAGCAGTTGATTGAGTGCCTCTCCTTCTTCCCTCGCGGGGTAACCTGAAAGAGCGGAATTACGAGGAGACACCAAATTCCATACCCGCACAGCCCCCACCGCTGCGAGTAGTGGAGGCGCGAGTGGAAGCGCCATGCGCACGCTTCCCGTGATGAAGCGGAAGAGCGGAAGCTTTCCGGCGATGAATCCAATTCCGAAACAGGCGGCAATGCCCACCGCGGGATTCCGGGAGATCTGGCCGGCGATGCGCCGCGCCTGCTCATTGATGGTATCCTGCGCGGCCGCGAGCACCTGCGAGGACTTGAGATCGTGGAGTTGCATAGGGTTTTACCAGCGGGACTTGAGTTTGTCGAATTGGTGGCCGATCTCACGGAGCGAACCGTTGTCCCGGATCGCATCATAGGCGTGATGAACCTTCTTGGAGGCTGCTGGCAGAAGCGAGCCGAGGAAGAGGTCACGGACAGCATGGGAACGATGACGCCCCGAGAGGAGCCATCCGGCAGCGAAACCGGCCGCAGCAGCCACAGCAATATCCGTCCACGGGCGACGAGAGATCTCGTGACGCAGGTTCGTCAGGAAGTGGCGGGTGGTTCCGTTGCTGCTTGAGTGAAGATCATCCCAGTGAGCGTGGCGGGTGGAGACGTCATGGCTGCCATTTTGGCTGCCGTTCCGCTCGGCGTGTGACTCAAGGTGCTCCGGATTCTGGGTCTGTGGAAATTTTTGAGTTCTCATATCACGAGATGTTTTTGCAAGGCACGGGCCAATCTTCCGAGTCGCTTGAATCCTTGCGATATCAAGGACTCGACGCACTTGGGAATGGGGATTCACCCCCGCAATCCGGCAAACAAGCAGGCACGATGCGCCACACTAAGCGGCAATTTGCACCACCCCTGCAAGAGGTCGCGAGACGGCTGAGCGGCACGTTGCTTGCAAGGCGGGACGAACGACGCGAGGGATCGCGAAAGCAGGCGGCAGCTTGGCTTCCGTAGCGATAGATTAAGTGATCATCGCGTGAATTCCACGCGACCGCACACAGCCCTCTCCCATCAATTTCACTTCCGGTCATATCCATGGAGAAAGAACCACTACCCGAAAGCGCCAGCATTTTCGCGCTGCTGAAGGAAACGGCGGAGGGATTCATCGAGGACGAGGGCCTTCGTCTGAGTGCGGCGCTTGCCTACTATTCCGCATTCGCGCTCGCGCCGCTGTTGCTGATCGTGCTGTCGATCGCGGGACTGGTCTTCGGGGATGATGCCGTCAGCGGAATGCTGTATGATGAGATCCGCCGCGATCTCGGTCACAGCGGTGCGGCGGTGCTGGAAGACATGGTGGCACATGCGCGCGATCCTCAGCAGGGGGTGGTCATGTCGCTGGTCGGACTCGTTGTCCTGCTCTTCGGTGCCGCCGGGCTTTTCGGGCAACTCCAGTCGGCGCTGAATGCGATGTGGAACGTGCCACCCCGCAAGGGCCACGGAGTGAGGAATTTCGTGAAAAGCCGCTTCCTCTCTTTCTCAATGGTGCTGGGGACCGGCTTCCTGCTGCTGGTGTCCATGGTGGTATCCACCATGCTACATGCAGTGGGGTCAAAGGTGGGTCAGATCGCCAATGTCCCTGCTCCTATCTGGGCGGCGGTGGGAGGAGTGATTTCCTTCGCTCTGATTGCCCTGCTTTTCGCGGCGATTTTCAAGGTCCTGCCTGACGTCGTGATCCGATGGCGCGACGTGTGGACCGGTGCGATCTTTACATCCGGACTTTTCGCCGTGGGGAAGTCGCTGATCGGATGGTATCTCGGCCGTGAAGCGATGGCCTCCAGCTACGGGTCCGCCGGATCGCTAATCGTCGTCTTAAGCTGGCTCTATTACTCGTCAGCCATCCTCCTCTTCGGCGCGGAGTTCACCCAAGTGCAGGCCCGGGCAGCGGGTCGGGAGATCAAGGCCCGGGCGATGCGAGCGATCGCATCCGGCCATGGAAAACCCGGGCCTTGAGATTCGTCCGGCGCTGTCCATTCATTGGATTACCATCGCTTGGTTGTGACGGGGCAGGTAGCGATCCCAAGCGAGGATCTTTAGAAAGAGCGGCTCAAGCTGTTCAGACAGCGGCATCGGATACTCGCCATGAGCGTAGTCGAGGAGGTGATCCGAGAGGGGGACCGCCGCCGCGCTTACCTTGATCTCGGCAACGAGTTCACGCCGGTCTTCCGGACATTGCTCCGGGGTGCGGAAATCGTTGTCATTGTAGGGTCCGAAGCGACGCTCGTACTCGCGCTTCCGGGCAATCGTGTAGTCGCTGTTCATAATCATGGCGGGTTGGGGTTGAAGTTCGCGGGATCGGGTTCATCCCGGTGATTGGTTTCTATTCAAGCCGTTCACGTGCCTTGTGTGATGAGGTATGAAATCTTTTGATGAAGAGAGTGTTATGGGGTGTGTTGGCGCGCCTTTGAATGACGCCCGGCGCAATTGGCCACAGGCACGATGCACTTCGCCAATCCTCATCCGAACCATGTCCCGCGGCATTTCGGACGATCTAACAGGCCCAATCTTGACCGGGCGCGAATGGACTTACTCCACCAAGTCGCGATACTCGGGATGCCGCCCGATCCATGCGACCGCGTAGCCGCAGATGGGGCGGACTTTCTCCCCACGTGCACGGATGATCTCCAGCATGCCTGCCATGAGCCGGCCCGCTGTGCCTCGACCGCGAAGCGCAGGATCCGCCTCGACATGGGGGATGATGAGCAGGTTTCCCTCGCGACGGTAAGCGGCAAAGGCGAGCGCTCCTTCTTCCTCAAGTTCGAAACGCCCGCGCCCTGTCTGATCAATGACCTCGCTCATGTGATTAGGCAGGAACACTACCATCAATCCATCGGCCCGTCGATCCGCGAGATGACAACCCGCCGATCCTGCGAAAGCAGTTTCTCCGGTGCGTCGGCCGGATGATGCGACTCGCTTTCGCCGTATCCTACCGGGATGAGACGATCGGCCGACACGCCGCCACGGACCAATTCCCGGACGATAGCCTCGGCACGAAGTTGCGACAGTAACTGGTTGTCAGAGGTGGTTCCCTCCGCAGACGCGTGGCCCTCGATCACGAAGCGAGTCTGGGCGAAGCCAGGATCAAGCATCGCGTC
Organism: Luteolibacter flavescens; assembly: GCF_025950085.1. Classification (NCBI taxonomy): domain Bacteria; kingdom Pseudomonadati; phylum Verrucomicrobiota; class Verrucomicrobiia; order Verrucomicrobiales; family Verrucomicrobiaceae; genus Neoluteolibacter; species Neoluteolibacter flavescens. Next base: position 578,380 of record NZ_JAPDDS010000001.1, on the reverse strand, counting down.
TGTCAGGGCCAGGACCATGTCGTAGGCATGCCCGTCCGCGAATTCGGTGGAGCCTTCGCGGAAGAGAATATCATGACTCGTGATCGTGGAGTCCGTCGCCACGGGATAGGACACGACCCATACGTCGCGCTGGCTGTACTCGGCCGGGATGTGCGCGGCGAACACGGGCGACTGAAGTTCACCTGCCGAGGTGACAGTCACCCGACCCAGGGCCCCGCTGGCAAGGAGGACCGCGGGGATATCCTCACGGGACGGATAGAAGGCATGGCGGCGTCCCTCATGAACGAAGTAGGGTTCCGGAACCGCCGGTCTGCCGATTTCCTTTTCATCTTCGTCTGTGGCCGCGTTGCGGAAGAACGGTGGCATCTGCCGCAAGTCCGCCTCGCCTTTCAAGCGTTGGCGGAGAAAGTCGGCTGCGATCCGACGATCACCTCGGGCTTGGCGACGTGCAGCGCTTTGATTCGACCGATTCATTTCGGCGCGAGAAAGGTTGCTGTGCTTGCCCAGGATCTCCTGCACCATCTTTCCGGCGTCGGCACGTCCCTTGATGTCGAGTTTCCGCTGATCGTGGGCGACTGCGAGTTCATCCCGGGCCTTCATCACATCCGACTCGGCGGTGCCGATTTCGGGGGCGGGTAGATTCTCGTTGGGCGCAGTACGTCGCCGTTGATCCGGGGAGGTAACGCGTGATTCGGAGTTGGCCTTCTTGGCATCGCTGTCGCGCACCTTCGCAGAATAAGGATCTGCCTTGTCGCTGGTGCGGTCGGTCGTCTTCCGGGCATCCGGTGAAGCTTTCTGAGGGGAGCGATCGGTAGTCTTCTCGGCATCTGGGCTGGCCTTTTCGTTCGTGTCGCGCTCCGGGGTGGACCGGCGGTTCGCCTTGAAATCGTCATCCCTGATTGGCTTCGCATCTTTGCCGGCCGGTTGTGTCCGGTCGCCGGCTTCGCGCTTCTCGTCTTCGAGCGGGGTGGATTCGGTGCTGGCCCGACGGGACTTGTCCTCGACCGGCTGCGATCGTGGTGAGACCTTCTCTGAGCGATCCTTGAGTGGGGTTGATCCCGGGTTTGCGGGCTCCTGGCCCATCATTGCGGGGGGGAGCGTAATCATTGCTGCCGCCGCGATGGCGGAGACGATGTATGGCGAGGGCGTGCGGTATTTCATGAAGGAACTCTCCGCTCGAATCGTTCCGATGCTGAAACCCCTGTTAATTCAAGGCCTTGTCGTCCCATGCCTGCTCTCATGACGTGCAAGGCGAGCGTCCCGCCGATGCAGCGTGCAACCACGAAGAAGGATGCGTGGACGGCAAAGCGATGCTATCCGGTCTCAATGGCTGATTTTCCAGACGAGATGCAGGAGGGGCGATTCGAGAGACAGGAAGACGCCTTCCGTGGATGGGTAGGCAGGGATGGTGGACCGCCCGTTGAGGCGGGACGCTATCACTTGTACATCTCGCTCGCATGCCCGTGGGCTCATCGGACGCTGATCGTGCGATCACTTCTCGGCCTGCAAGAAATGATCGGAGTGAGCGTGGCCGATCCGATGCGTGATGAACGCGGTTGGGCATTCCGGGAGGGGAATGGACATCACCCCGATGAAGCGGAGGGCTTCGAATTTCTCAGTGAAGCTTATCACGCCAGCGATCCCGATTTTCATGGGCGCTACACCGTGCCGGTCCTGTGGGACAAGAAGGTCAGGCGCATCGTGAACAACTCGGAGGACGATATCTGCCGGATGTTTCAGGAATGCTTTGCCGGAGCGGAGGCGCGGGATTTGTTCCCGCTGCATCTGGCGGAAGAGCAAGCGGCTCTCAGCGACTACCTCTACGAGAAAGTGAACAACGGCGTGTATCGCGCAGGCTTCGCTACCGATCAGGCAGCCTACGAGAAAGCAGTTCGTGATCTATTCCTCGCCCTTGATGAAATGGCGGTCCGCCTGGAGCGCTCCACGTTTCTCCTCGGCGAGCACATGGTGGAGAGTGACCTGCGGCTCTTCTGCACATTGATCCGCTTTGACTCCGTGTATCACGGGCACTTCAAATGCAACCTTCGCCGCATTATTGACTGGCCGCCGTTGCTGCGGTTCATGCGCGACATCTACCTTCAGCCCGGAATTGCCGCGACGGTAAGTTTCGACCACATCAAGCGTCACTATTACGGGACCCATCGCGATCTGAATCCATCGGGCATCGTGCCCCTCGGGCCCTCGGCCGTCTTTGAAAAGGCGGGCAGTACCGGTTGAGGAGGGCTATGCGGATGACGTAGGCGGCGGAGGGTGGGTTGGCATAGGGTGAGTCGGTTGAGAATGGGAGCGGCCCGGATTATGCGTGGGAGATTCTGGCCCGGTGAAATCGTGGCCGATCAAACCCACCCGCGTTTCCTCATGTCCGTACTCTCCCACGCTTCGCTCGACGAAATCCGGCGCTCGATCAATCAACGTCGTCGCATCCGCTTCATTTACCGGAAGGTCGAGGTGATCGCGGAGCCTCATCTCTTTGGAAATTTCCGGAAGACCCGTGCCTTCGTTCTCTGCGCTTGGACCGTTCATCCCGAGGAACGCTGGGAATACTTCCGGCTCGCCGAGATGCGGGACGTGGACATCTTGCTTGAGACTTTCGGTGCGGCGAGGGAGGGCTTCAATCCCTACGACCCGAAGATCGAGATGGTGGACACGTCAGTCCGCATATGAGGGGCAACGGGGCCTGTGCACCATGCACGGCCCTCTGGTTTGCCGGGACGCAAATTGCGACCCATGAATGAGGGGTGCCGTCCCGCTCCAGAAATTTCCCGCAGGCACTTTGTTTGCTAGAAATTTCCATCCCCTCGGCTCAAGTGGACGGCCTGAGGTTACCTCTCCCCGATGAACCGAGTATGACCGTGCCTTCCGACCTTCCCCTTTCCCCCGATGCAGGGCCTTCGTGGCTGCAGAGCAGACTTCTCGCTTTCGATGAGATCGTGGCGGTGGTCGAGGGCTACGCGATTTTCACGATGGATCCTTCCGGCGTGGTCTTGGATTGGAATGTAGGAGCCGAGCGCATCATGGGATATTCCGCGGGCGAGGTGATCGGGATGCCGAGCGAGTGCTTCTTCTCGGAAGTCGAGCGAGCGAATGGCCTGCCGGCTGGTATCCTGGACTCAGCGGTGAAGGACGGATCATTCACTGGCGAGGGATGGCGGCTGAGAAAAGGGGGCGAGCGCTTCTGGGGACACGTCACCATCACCGCGCTTCATTCACCGGAGGGCGATATTCAGGGCTTTCTCCAGATCACGCGGGACCTCACCCAGCGCCGGTTGACGATGGAGGCGCTTCGCCAGAGCGAGGAGCGATTTCGCCTGCTGGTGGAGGGCGTAAGCGACTACGCGATCTTCATGCTGGACCCGGAAGGCCACGTCATGAGCTGGAATATCGGCGCGCGACGCATCAAGGGCTACGATCAGGAAGAAATCGTGGGCCGGCATTTCTCGGTCTTCTATCCCACTCAGGCGCTCGAAGGAGGAGTGCCGCAGAAGCTGCTGGCGCAGGCACTGAGGGAGGGACGTGCGGAGCAGGAGGGCTGGCGGATGCGAAAGGACGGCACCCGCTTCTGGGGGCACGTGCTGATCACCGCACTCCACGATCACAGCGGCGAGCTCCGCGGATACGCGAAGATCACGCGTGATCTCACCGAGCGCCGCCAAGCGGAGTCGCTTCGAGAAGCTGGCAAGCGGAAGGACGCCTTCCTCGCCACACTCGCTCACGAACTGCGCAACCCGCTCGCCCCGATCTTGCCCGGCGTGGACATCATCCTGCGCTCGCCGGATGACCCGGAGAAGGTCGCAGGCGTGGCCGCCATGATGAAACGGCAAGTCGATCAGATGGCGCGTCTGATCGACGACCTCGTGGACATCTCGCGCATCACCACTGGCAAGATCGAACTGAGGAAGTCGGCGGTGCCGTTTTCCGAAGTGCTGGAGCGGGCAATGGAAGCGGTTAATCCGCTGATCCAGCGGCACGGGCAGGATCTGACCGTGGATGTCGGCTCGGTCGGCTTGATGGTCGATGCCGACCCGCACCGTTTGGCGCAGATGCTTTCCAACCTGCTTTCGAATGCTTCCAAATACACGCAGGCGGGGGGGCAGATCCGGCTTTCGGTTTTACCGGAGGCGGACGGGCACCTGAAGATTTCCGTGAAGGACAATGGGAAAGGGATTCCCGCGGAGTTCCAGCAATCGATCTTCGAATTGTTCGATCAGGGTACCAGCGGGTCATCGGATGGCCTGGGCATCGGGCTGACGCTGGTTCGGTCCCTCGCGGAGATGCACGGGGGCTCGGTCTCGGTCCTGAGCGATGGCGAAGGGCTCGGAAGCGAGTTCACGCTGCGCCTGCCCGTCCTATTGCCGGGTGAGCCAGCTTCGGTGTCTGACTCGCTCTCTCCGGCACAGGCAAGCGCCTCCTCAGCGCTGCGGGTCGTGATCGCGGATGACTCCCGCGCCGCTGCGGACATCATGGGAATGTTTTTCCACATGGAGGGCTTCGAGGTCGAGGTGGCGTACGACGGCGAGGATGCCGTGGCGCGCGCGAAATCCTTCCAGCCGGATCTGGTGGTCCTCGACCTCGGAATGCCGAAGATCGATGGCTTCGAGGCATGCAAGCGGATCCGCGCGATGCTGCCGCAGGCGGTGGTGGTCGCGCTGAGCGGGTGGGGGAGTCGTGATGACCGCCGCCGTTCGTCAGATGCGGGGTTTGACGAGCATCTCGTCAAACCCGTGGCCCCCGACGACTTGCGAACCGTGCTGGATAGCTATTTCAAAAAGAGCCGCGCCAGTTGAGTCCGCCATCAGGCAGGCCTAGGCTCGCACGAGCATGCTTGCGGAGACGGGCATCGCACAGGTTTCCGGATGGCCGTCGAGCAGGATATCAAGCAGTCCGTCGAGCTTCTCCACGTCATCGCTCATGCGCACGCGGTTCGCCAAACTACGGCCAACACCGTAGTTCAAGATCTGGTGACGATGCAGGCCGCCACTGATGGAGCGCAGGTCTTCGTCGCCCGGGAAATTCCACGAGGCCTCGCGCAGAGCTTTCCGGCTTTCGGCGATCAGCCGGCGCATCGAACTGCAGTCATCGCCGGCGGAGCAGATGCCATGAGAAGCAGCAATGAACTCCAAGACATCCCGACGGTGGCGCGAAAGCTGGAGCTCCTGCTGGAATGCCGCCCGCAGCGTCTTCTTTCGCGCATTGGCAGCAAGTTCGGGAAGAAAGCTGATCAATTGAAGTTCGCTGCAGTAGAGCATGCGAAGCTTCCCGAAGTAGAGGGTGCTGAGTGCGGCAGACATGGCGAACGCGCTTTCGCAATTCATATGCCACTTCTCTAACAGGCAGATCTGCTTTCACTGCTAGCACTCTCACTAAAGCTGTCTTTGCGAAGTCGGCAAAATGCAAGGACCTCGTCGCAATCGGCAACGTCAGCGGAGATTGCGGTATTGAGATTAGCTGACCGGTATTACATGCAACCGAATGCACGTTGAAAGATGGACGAATGCAATCCCGTGCGCGTTCCTGCTTCGCTGGGTGTCGTCATTAGCGACTGATGGTGAATGCTCGGTCGAGATCGGGAATCGGGGAACAAGGAATGCTTCTCCAGTCGTCATGAAAGCGATTACCGGTTTCAGAAACTTGGGTGTGGTATTGGGAATCTCAAGCCTCGCCGCCTGTTCTTCTTACTCTCGCCCCGTGTCGGATCGTGCTGCAGATCCGGGTGCCCAAGCGCTGGCTACCGGAGAGCCTGCCGGAGGTGAATCGGCCCCGATCGGAGGACGCGTGGATCTCCCGCCGCAGCAGCCTCGTCGATGATGTGCATATCATAACTCTGGATCGAAATGGCAGAGAGCTGGTTTCAACGGTTCTGAAATTCGATGTAGAATGAAGCGAGAATCAGCGTATTCACCGCTTCGCTTTGCATTGGAGGGCTTTGGACGGAGAGGTGATTTGATGTAGATCGTTGATATAGAGCATGGATCGTAGCTCGATTTGGGTTTTGGTCGGCGTGATTTAAAAAGGGGTGGAGTAGTGCCACAAGGCAGGTAATTCCGCCCGGATGGCCCTGCTAAACCTTGTGATGGCATGCAAACCTGATAGGCGTTTTGCATGGATTTGGCATTGGCGAGCCTCGGCCAACTTTTCGATACGTCCGATTTTCCTGCCCGCTGGAATTGCGGGCATTGGTCGCCCGTACACGGGTGGTTCCACATCATTGCCGATCTGGCGATAGCGGCGGCCTACTCAGTCATCCCCGTCGCGCTCGCAGGCTATTGGCTTCTGAAGCGGGGTGAATTGGTCTTCCCGAGGCTTTTCTGGCTGTTCGCCGCTTTCATTTTCAGTTGCGGCAGCACGCACGTGATTGAGGCGATCATCTTCTACCACCCGATCTATCGTTTCTCGGCCTTGATGAAGGTGGTTACAGCCGTGGCTTCCTGGTCTACGGTCATCGCCCTGCTTCGGATCGCTCCGCAGGCCATCCAGCTCCCCGGATTACAGCGGGCGAATGCCAATCTCGAAGAGCAGCTCCAGAAAACCCGCCTGGCGGAATCTGCCCTGGAGCGCAGCAACAGGGACCTCGAAGCTTTCACCGGGATGGTGACCCATGACCTCCGTAATCCGCTGAATAGCGCGCTTTTCACCACCGAACTGGCTCGGGAGTCGGCGGAAAGGAGCGGCAATCCGGTCCTGGCCGGCCAGTTGGGCCAAGCAGTTCAATCGCTGCGCCAGATGGAGGCGCTCATCCGCGAACTTCACGCGGATGCTTTGCTGCGGAACAAGACCGGCGAGATGAAGGCTGTGATCTTGGACGACGTGGTGAAGTCGGCAAAGCTGAATCTCGCTCCGCTGGTGGCCGACCGGCAGGCACGAATCGAGGTGGGTGCCCTGCCTGAGGTGCGCGGGAGCTACACGATGCTGGTCCAACTTTTCATCAATCTGATGGAGAATGCCATCAAGTATGCCGGTATCGGTGTGCCCTTCATTTCCATTGCGGGCGAGTTGAAGCCTGATGGCCGCATTGCGGTTAGGATCTCGGACCGGGGCGTCGGCGTGCCCGCGGAAGCTCTGGAGGCAATTTTCGAATCCGGTGCGCGCGGGGAGAATGCATTGCATCTTCCGGGCAACGGGTTGGGACTCGCCTACGCGAGGCGCATCATGGAGGCTCACGGAGGGACCATCACTGCAGAAACGGTCAGCGAAGGTGCCGCCTTTGTCTTGGAATTCCCGGCCATTCCCGAGGTGGTCGAGACCGGCGCTCTTCCAGCTTGATTTTCAGCGCAGGGGAAACCAGTCGAATTTCGCGCAGTTCCCTTCACTTCGGTGGGATACATAATGGCCGAGGATGATGACCACGAACTCGCCCTCGTCAGCGCGTCGGTTCTGATTGTCCAAGGCCAGTAGCATCGGGACCCTGCTTCCTTCCCGATCCTCGCCAGTGGCAAGAGGCACAGGCAATTCGTCGAGTTCCAAAATCCTGCCATCTTCAGGGCCTCCAACGAATTCGATCCGCGTGATGATGTCGTTCCGGATCCTCATAAATCCTAGGGATGCAGACATCGTGCCATCCGAAATGAAAGCCCGTTAGATACTGGGGGCGAGCTTTCAATCGTCTGGAAATCAATGACAATTCCCGGCGGTCTGATGGCTCCCTGCCAAGGCGCAGCATCAGAGGTTCGTCGCGAATCGCACGATGGCGTTAGAGCGAAGCCTTCAACGCATCGAACTTCGCCTTCAGCCGTTGAATGACCTGCTCCTGCTCGATGATCCTTTCGTGAAGTTCCTGCAATTGAGAGATCATGCGCCCGACGGGAAGATTGGCGGACGGTGAGTGGTAGGGAAGAGTGCCACGGCTGATGGCCTGCTTCCTCCACGAGGAAATGCTGAGTGGGGACAATTGGAACTTCTTCGTGGCTGCGGTCTGCCCGCCGCGGCCGTGTTCGGCGTTGTAGCGATCGACGAACTCCAGCACATCCGCTTTCTCTTGCAGAGTGTAGCGCTTTCCCCGGAGGGAGCTGGTGGCGTTCTTCTTGTTGCTCATGGTCAGGCTCATATCGGCTCGTTTTAGCCGATGGCAAGGATGATGTTAGGTTAATGCATGATGCATGATCCTGTAGACTCCGGGCAGGTGTTAGATGCCGGATTGGATGGCGGCGCACGAGGGAACGCGCGTGGATTTCCTGATCCTCCGTCATATCAGGCAGAGACCGGGTGTGGATGGAATCTCACTGTGGTCGTTCTCCGAGATCTTGTCCGGGACTGGGTTCGTCCCTTGTAGGTGGATTCAGCTCTCCTGTCGTAAGGAGATTTCACCAGTTTCAAACAGACCTCGATTGAGTCATGGAAATGAAAATATTTCCATGATTGCCGTCGTGTATCTGGCTGACCGGCGATTGCTGGGCCTCTGCGACGAGGCTCCGACCATGTGAACCGTGAACGGCCTACATCTCTGGCCAACCGACTGGCTGACAAGGTGACCCTACCCGTGCGATACCTGCAAAAAACGGCGGGTGCCCTCAGGGAGAGCACCCGCGTTTCTGGGTTGTTGGGGGAGGGTGGTCCGGTTCCCGGAGAGGCGGGAGCCGGGTGACCTTTTCAGGTCTTTTGCTGCGGTTCTAGGTTCTAGAAAGGGGCGAGGAGACTTCTTGTGACCGCCAACAGCCGGGGACGATCAACAGCAGGCCCGAGCAAGGCGGATGCGAGGCGCAGCGCCGCTGCGATCTCGGAATTGCTCGATTGTGGCAGGTCCGATTTGACCTCCGCGATGAGCCGTGCCCGCTCCGGGCGGGGGAGCGGGATGGCGATCTGGGAGCGATGGGCTCTCTGCATGGCGACCTGGGGAGAGGGGAGCGAGCGAGAAGGGGGTCGGGAGGATGCGCCCCAGCATAGGAGAAGCCCCTCGCCCCTGTCGTTCGTGGAAAACGCCACTTCTTCAGTACGCCAAAGCCTTAGCGGACTGTCCGACCATCAAGCTCCATGAATATGCTAGGGACCTCAACAAGGCCCCGAGCCTCCGGCCCCGGCCAGGATCTCCAGGGCGGTCAGCACTTCCTCGGAAGGATCCCGCTTGCTGAAGAGCGCATAGATCTCGAATTTCCGCTCTAAGGTGGCGAGCACCTGGAATTGCCTGCTGTTCTTCGACTCCTCGATCACTCCGCGCGGCAGCACTCCCGCTCCGATATTCGCGGCGATGGCGTCCCGGATGACATAGACGTCGTCTGCCTCCGCAACCACGCGAGGTTCCACCCGTTTCTGCCTGAGGTATTGATCGATCTCAAAGCGGTAGGCGCTGTGCGAGGTGTAGTGGATGAAAGGCTGGCCATGCAGTCCCTCGATGGTCGGCTCCTTCAGGCTGGAGACGAATTTCCGTCCGCCTGCGACGACGAATTCGGGTGAGCTCAGCTTCCGGCAGTCGGTGCCGCGCTCCTTTCTCCGGTGCGGCAGGCTGTCGGTAATGAGAAGGTCGAGGCCGGTCGCCAGCAACTCGTGGAAGAGATACTCGTGGTCGCCCTGCCTGACCCGGGTCAGGATGCGCTGGCTTTTGAAGAGCGTGATAAAGCGCTCCACGGCAAACGAGCGTCCAACCGTGGTGGCAATGCCCACTTCCAGTCGCACCCGTGGCTCGGCATCGCGACCGGGGAAAATGTCGTCGAGACGGGAGGATAGGCGGAACATTTCCTGCGTCACTTCGAAGGCCTTGCGGCCGTTCGCGTTCAGCCGCAGGGCACCGCTGGCCCTGTCGAAGAGCTTGTGGCCGAAGTGCTCCTCGAGTTGCTTCAGTTGGCCGCTCAGCGTGGGCTGGGTGATGTTCAGTCGCTTGGCCGCGCGTGCCAGCGTGCCCTCTTGGGCAACCACGTGGAAGTAGTGCAGGTGGTTGAAATTCATGGGAGATCCCGCTCCGGGGTGCCGCACGATCTAACAACGGATGATGCGCTTGCAACCCGATTTTGACATCCGGGAAAGTGCCATCGGAAAAACCGAAGGCCCCCTTCGGAAGGCTCTTGTTGCCGGTTCCGGCGAGTTGGGAATACGCTCTCCGGTTCCATTGCCTCGTGCCTTGCACGCCCTTCCCGGCAGATGGACCCGCCCCCGGATCATGACCCCTGAACGCATCCTCCCTCCTGCATACTACGTGAAACCTAGTAGTAGAATCTCCGTAACAGGGGAGGGAGGCCTTCGCCCCATTGCTTGGCAGTCAACCGGCACCATCGGAACACCAACCCGACAGGGATGATGGAGGAGGCGGATGCGCGCAATATCATCGCGCTGGAAGCCGCAGGCATCCAGCCGCACGGGCTGCTTTTCGTGCTGCATGGGACTGATTTCCTGATCACGCAGGCGAGCGCGAACTGCTCCCGGCTTATCGGAAGGCGTCCCGCAGAGCTCCTCGGTAAGACGCTTCCTGAGTTGGTCGATCCACGCTCGCGAAGCGTGGTGGAGGCGGCCTTGCGGGAATCGTCCGACCGTGATCCGGAGAGTTTCCGTGCAACCATGCTGACGGGCGACGGAAGGGAAGGCGTGGCCTTCGAAGGCATCATCCATCGCTTGTCCGGCGGGTGCGCGGTTGTGGAATTGGAGCGGGACCCGGTGCTCCCGGATGGGAGCTCTCCCTCGCCGGGTCCCGACTCCAGCTTGCGTTTTGTGCGGCGCTCGCTTGCTGCCGTGTCCGGACATGTGCTCCCGGTGGATGCGGCGCGTGCCCTTGCCCGGGAAGTTCGGGGCTTCATCGGCTTTGACCGCGTGATGGTGCAGAGGATTGGCGAAGACGGCAGCGGCGAGATTGTCGCCGACGAGCATGGGGTAGGCATGGCGTCGTTGCTGGGATTGCGCATTCAAGCTGCTGGCATGGCGTCGGACAGTCGGGAGGAGTTCCTGGCGGGAAGACCACGTTACTACTTCGACGCCGCAGCTTCGCCGGTCCCGCTCATCCCCTCGGCATGTCCGCATGCGGGGGCGCTGCCGGATCTATCGCGGGCGGTGCTCCGTAGCCTGCCTGTCGCGCAGGTGCGCCACCTGGCTGCGCTGGAAGTAACGTCCGGTCTGACGCTGCCGCTCGTGGTGAGTGATCGGCTGTGGGGGCTCGTGGTTTGCCAGCATCGGCGGCGGAAATATCTCACCCATGAGCAGCGATTGGCCGCGAGCCTGGGTGTGCGGGTCTTCTCGGACCAGATGGCGTTGCGAGAGCGTGCCGCGGAGTTGCAGGACATGGCGGTTGCTCGTGCGGCAGCTTCATCCGTCGTCGCGGACATCACTTCCGACGCCGGGTTTCTGGAGGATCTGGGCAAATCGTTGGAAGGCTTCCTCCGCATTTTGGAGGCTGATGGAGTCGCCTTGTTGTCAGTCGAAGCGATCCACTCGGTCGGCTCGGTTCCGGACCGCGCGATGCTTTCCAGCTTTCATGATGAGCTGAAGGAAATGGCTTCTCGTGAAACCCGCATCACGGACGGTGCTGCAGACCTCTTCTCATCACTCGCTGGCTGCTTGCCACGGGCGGCCGGGGTGGCTGCGATCCCCTTGGGCAGGGGCGAATGGCTGGTTGGATTTCGCGATGAAAAGGTGAGCCTTCTGCCATGTGCCCGCGATCTCTCGGTGCCTGGAAATGTCGGTCGCGAGGCGGAGATCCGCGGCCGCTCCGCTCCATGGCCGTCGACCATGACAGCACTCGCCACCGAGATCAGATCCGCATTGCTCGATCTCTCGCGCTATCACGCGGCCCGATCCGAGAGAACCTCTCGGAATCTCCGTCATTTGGCCGGTGCTGTCGCCCATGAGGTGAAGAACAAGCTCCAGCCTGGTGTGCTCGCTCTCGCAATGCTGCGTGCGGATCAGGGTTATCCGTTGAGAGGGGAATTTTCGCAGCTCGCCGAGCTGGGTGAGCGGGCGCTGCATGATCTCGCGAAGTTCACGACCGTGATGCTCGACTATTCGGGCGAGAGCTTCATGGAGAGCCTCGATGTGGCGCTGATCGATGAAGCTGTGAAGCAAGCGACCGAGCCGCGGTATTCGTAGATCCCGCACCCCGCTCCCATTTGCTTTTCCTCCATTGTGGGGAATGTTTCAGCCAAGTGCGGAAACGCACGGTGCCCGCGGTTCGGGGAGGGACCGTGGGCACCTTCATTTTCAAGAGGTGAGTCCGGCTTGATTCGACGCGACAAGCGGGCCGGAGTGATGGAGGGCGAGCCCATGATTGCCTTGTGCAATCCGACGATAGCGGGAACCTCCAAAGTGTTAGAATGTTAGGGCGGCTTTCGGTTTGCGCTTTTTCGCCGGATACGGCATCAAGCGACCGGCTTCCGGGGAGGAAGGTCTCCTGCGGCATCCGGATTATCCGATCGTGAACGAGTTCCACCGTCTCATCCGTTGTATCCTCGCCTGCGCACTACTCATAGTGTGCGCCGCATGCACCTCCATCGAAGTCCGCAAGGACGAGCCCGTCTCATCCTGGGTCTCGCGGGACTCGATGAAACGGAAGTCCGAGGCATCCGCGAGGACCGTGCATGACCGCATCGACGGGCGTCCGGTGAAGCAGTTCTTCCACCGGCACAGCGCGATCCTCTCCGACGGCGGCATGCCCATGATGGTGAGCACCCCGGGTGCCGGTGATGACGTCCGCTTTGCGATGCCCGGGTCGGATGGTTACGGATCCGCGGTCGCTCTCGGCGACGGCTATTTCCTTACTGCCGCCCACGTTCCCCTGAAAGGTCACGGAGGACTCTTCTGCATGGACAAGTCCGGAAAGCCGGTGGTTCGATCCTACCGGGTGGTGTGGACCGAAAAGGCTGCGGACCTCGCGATCCTCCATGCCGATGTCGATACTCCCGGCGTGAAGTGGGCGAAGGATCGCTCCCTTGCAAACGGTGCCGGCATTTTCACCTTCGGCTTCGGCGGCGGTGAGTGGAAGCCGAGCCAAGGACAGATCATCAGCCGCGGCCCGACAGGTGATGGAAACCGACACTCCGATCTCAAGCTGTCCGCTCCGGTGGTCGCTGGTGACAGCGGTGGACCCGTTGTCACTGCGGCAGGCGAATTGGTGGGCATCGTGACCCGCGCCGACTACCGGTGGGTGCGCGCATTCGGCCGAGCATGGATGCGCTCGGGTTCTCATACGACGCGCCCCGACATTGGCATGATCGAAGGCATTATCGCGAAGGATCGCGCGTCGCGAAAGAACTGATCGCAGGTTGCGCATACCGGTGATCATTTCTTGGTCCTGTCAGCGCGGAGAATCGTGCCGTCCGGCTTGACGATATCACCTTCCTTGAGCGCTGTCTCATCGCCATCGCCTTTGAAGTCCACTGTTAGATCCGGATGGATCTCCGTGTCTCCGAGTTTGGTTTTCTCGTCCAGAGGTTCGCCCATGCATTCCTTCACGAGGTGGGGCTTGCTATCCTTGATGATCACCGAGCCTTCCAGAAGGGGGCGGCCGTCGATGAGGATCGCGTCATTGTCCTTCAGGCTCCACTTCTCGCCATCCTTCGGAATGACGCTCCCGTCGGTCATGACTCGGGTCCCGTCGGTCAGTGTGGTTTCCTTGGAGAGTTCCAGCTTTTCCCCTGCGCGAACAATCAGGACGTTCCCGTTCTCCTTCAGGACGCCATTCATGAAGATGCGCGCTCGGAAGGTTCCGTCCTCCATGAGCTTGTCTCCTTCCTGGAGTTTCCAAGTGCGTCCGTCGGCTGAGGTGACGTCGCCCCCGCGGGTGATCTCGGTGCCGTCCTGCAATGTGACGCCTTGCATGACCTCGATAGACTCGCCGTCCTCGATGGCCATGAGCTTTCCGTCCTTCATCGTGAAATCGTCGGCTGATGCCATCTGCGTGAGGATGGCGATGGAAGAGATTGCCGAAGTCAAAGTGAGATGGATCGCTTTCATCGGAAGAGTTGGTCGGTGGTTGCTTCGAGCTTCTCGCAGTCACCATGCCGATGTTCCCTGCTCCTCAATTCCCCGTTCTCCCAATGTCTTCAGGCTCGCGATCCATCCTCTGGAAGGCGGAGTGCATCGGTGAATGGGCAAGGTGCAAACGTCATCCATCGACACGCGAACTCGTGTCTCTCGCACCAGTCCAGGATCGTTAACGAAGGCGATTCAACTGTTGCCGCATGCCAACGTGCAGAGTGCGCGACGATTTCGGCGTTTTGCATTTCGCCCGATGGAAAATCGAGCCGCATTTTGGCCGACTGAAGAATGCCGGGATACCGCGTGATCCTTGATTTCACTAGGGCTTGCGCGCCTTCCGCCATGCTGTGAAGCGAGGCTGAAACTCGTTGGCATCCGTGATGCAATTGAGATTGCGGGTAGAATAAACCCCACAAAATTATGCTCCACTGGTCACTTGTATTCCTCGTCGTCGCCATCATCGCAGCAGTCCTCGGCTTCGGTGCCCTTGCAGGCGCTGCCGCTACGATCGCGAAGGTGTGTTTCGTTCTTTTCTTGATTGTCTGGTTGGTCTCCATGCTGACCACCCGCCGAGCGTAGGTTGAACCTCTCCGAGTGATCCTGCCCGCCCTATCAGGCGGGCAGGTCTCGTCGTTTATAAAGGCGATGAGGTGGAGCGTGTATGGTCCACAGCACGCGCTCTCATCTTGCGGAACTTCCTGACTTCGACAGGTGAGTCAGGTTCCTTTGATCTGTAAACGTCCGCAGCTTTGCGGTGAAGCAGCACCGCTAAATTTTTTGTCTCAAGGCAGGGTTTCAGCGATGGGAAAAGTCGAGAGGCGGCTTGGCATCGATTAGCCAAATGTCTTCCTTTTCCCGCCCGCCATTTGCGAGGTTGGTTTCTCGTGACGGACCGACGCCCATATTATCGATGGAGAAGCTTTTGGCTCGGGCTGTTTGTGGTGGTCTCGCTGGTTTGGATATGGAGTGATTCGTTGCGGTTCGCTTCGACTGTCGTTCTGAAAGACGACTACCACGCCGGTAATATCGGCGGCGGTCTGTTGTTCGAACGGATAGGGTTTTCCACGCGGGGGATTCCGATCGGCTACGATATGAGGCGGGATGAGTTCACGTTGTTAACCGAGATGACGGTTTCGCCGATGCCTCCACCTTTACTGATGCGCGGAGGGGAGGGTGATGACTCAAATCGTTTGCCAGACTATGCGAAGGACGCGCTACCGACCTTCCATGATGCTCTAAAGTCCGGGATGCTTGGTGAGCCTCGGCACGCATGGCGTGTGTTCATCCCGCACTGGTTGGTGATGCTCGGATTCGTGGTGCCTTGGGTTTCTTTTCTGGCCTGGCGAGTGAGTTCGCGGCGCAGATCAGTGTGATGTGCGTTTCTAGTTCGACGTGAGTAATGGAGACTTTTTTGGAAATTGCAAAATGCAATTCCATTATGAAATGCCTCGACGATGGCGACCGCATGTTTGCACGAAATTATCGTGCATCATCGTCTTGAGACATCACTCCGTCCCGGCCCGGGGATGGCCACGCCATGAGCTACGACGCGATCATCATCGGCGGCGGCCCGGGCGGAAGTACGGCAGGTAGCGTACTTGCGCAGGCGGGGAAGAAAGTCCTGATCCTGGAGCGCGAGCGCTTCCCGCGCTTCCACGTGGGCGAGTCGCTCATCCCGTATGGGAATGACGTGCTGCGCGAGATCGGCGCGTGGGACAAGATGGTCGCGCATGGCTTCATGGAGAAGCTGGGTGCGGAGTTCGTGCTCGGAAGTTCGAGAGCGGGCATCAACATCATCTTCGGGCGCTACCTCCAGGACCGCTACGCGCAGACCTTCCAAGTGGAGCGCGCGAAGTTCGACAACCTGCTGCTGGAAAACTCCGCGTCGCTCGGGTGCGAGGTCTGGCAGGAGACGAAGGTGAAGGACGCGAAGGTCACGGACGATGGCGTCACGGTGACCTGTGAGAAAGACGGCGTGGTCCACGAGGTCTCCGCCCGCTGGGTGCTGGATGCCAGCGGGCGCGACGCCTTCCTCGGCAGGAAGATGAACCTGCCGAAGACGGATCTGGGCCTGCCGAAAAAATTCGCCACCTTCGCCCACTTCCGAGGCGTGAAGCGGAATGATGCGCCGTATCACGGCCACATCACCATCGTTCGCCTGGACTTCGGTTGGTTCTGGATGATCCCGCTGGACGCGGAGAAGACATCCATCGGCCTGGTGCAGACCTTGGAGCACTTCAAGGCGACGGGCATGAGTCCCGGCGAGTGCTTCGAGCACGTGGTGGCCACCTCCACCGAGCTTCAGAAGCGCATGGCTGGCGCGGAGCGGGTAAACGAATACAACTTCGCCGGCGACTATACCTACCGGCACCTGCAAAATGCCGGGCCACGCTGGTTGCTCATCGGCGACGCAGCGGGCTTCATTGATCCGATCTTCTCCTCCGGTGTCATGCTGGCCATCCGCTCCGGCCATGCCGCGGCGAAGGAGATCGTGGCGGCGGATGCGAAGGGCACGGCACTGACGCCCCGCGCGCAGAAACGCTACACGAAGCGGGTGGGGGAGATGTGCGAGGTCTTCCTGAACATGATCCGGATGTTCTACGACAACGACTCCTTCGAGGTCTTCATGGACGAGCATCCGCCTAAGGGGATGGAGTGGGCGGTGAACAATCTCGTGGCGGGCAATACCCGCATGGGCTGGCGCCTGCGCCTGCACGTCTGGGCCTTCTACGCCGTGTGCACGATTCACCGGCGCAAGACGATCGTGAAGAAGATCGACTTCTCCGACCCGCTCGCCGTGCCGTTGGCAAAGGCTCCGGAGAAGACGGACGCGAAGACCCCGACCCTGGTTTCTTGATTTCTTGATGACGATGGAAAACACCGACTTGCGAGACGACTACGACGTGATCGTGCTCGGCGGCGCGCTCTCCGGCGCGGCCACCGCCACGCTCCTGCTGCGGCACAATCCGGGCATCCGCGTGCTGATCATCGAGCGCACCGAGCGCCTGGGCCGCCGTGTCGGCGAGGCCACCGTGGAGGTGAGCGCGTACTTCATGGGCCGCGTGCTGGGGCTGACGCGCTACCTGAATGAGCACCACATCTGCAAACAGGGTCTGCGCTTCTGGTTCAAGAACGATGAGGTGGAGAATATCTCGCAGGCCAGCGAGTTGGGCGCGAAGTATCAAGTACGCCTTCCCTCGTACCAGCTCGATCGGCAGACCTTTGACGAGGAGGTGCTGCGACGCGCGGGAGAAGCCGGGGCTCAGATCCTGCGTCCCGCGGTGATCCGGAATGTGGAGCTGCACGCCGGTGGTCAGCAGGTGGTGGAGCTGAAGCACGCGGGAGAGGTGAAGACCATGAAGGCACGCTGGGTGGTGGATGCCTCCGGCGTGGCCGCGCTGCTGGCGCGGAAGAACGGTTGGTGGGTGCGGAATGACGAGCACCCCACCGCCGCCGCATGGTCCCGCTGGCGGGGCCTGAAGGATTGGGACGGCCGCGAACTGGCGGAGAAGTATCCGGAGTGGGTGAAGCAGTGCCACAGCGTGCGCGGCACCGCCACGAACCACATCATCGGCGACGGTTGGTGGAGCTGGTGGATTCCGCTAAAGGGCGGGGATACCAGCGTCGGCGTCGTCTTCGACCAGCGCATCGTGGAGTGGAAGGAGGGCGGCAAGGTGGCGGATCGCCTGAAGGAATTCCTAATGGAGCATCCGGTGGCGCGCGAACTCATCGCGGACGCGACCTACGACGAAGAGGACATCCACTGGCGGCGGAATCTAGCCTACTACAGCACCACCTTTGCCGGTGACGGCTTCGTGCTGGTGGGGGATGCCGCGGCCTTCATGGACCCCTTCTACAGCCCGGGCATGGACTGGATTTCCTTCAGCACCACCAGTGCCGCGCATCTCATCACGCGCATCCGGAAGGGCGAAGCGGCGGGACCGCTGGTGGACCGGCACAACCGCGACTTCGCGACCTGCCACCGCCGGTGGTTCAACTCGGTCTACAAGGACAAGTATCACTACATGGCCGAGTATGACCTGATGAGCCTGGCTTTCCGCCTGGATCTCAGTCTCTACTACTGGGGGGTGGTCGTGCCACCCTTCACGGACGGCGAGATGGCGCTGACCATGCCGCCCTTCTCACCTCCGAGCGGGCGGGTCTTCTCCGCGCTGATGAGCTGCTACAACCGCCGCTTCGCCGCGATGGCCAAGCGCCGCCGCAAGCACGGCTTGCTAGGCCGGACGAACAAGGAACAGCGCTGCATGCTCAGCGGCTTCACCCTGGAGCGGAAGGACATGTTCCGCCTCGGCGGCATGCTCTTCGACTGGCTGAAGCTGGAGCTGACCGAGGGCTTCTACACCTGGTTTACGCCCGACGAGGACGATCTCATCCCGACCCCCGCGAAGGTCGAAGCAAAGGTCTAAACAAGCGAAAGCCATCCCGTGCCGCTCACCGCAGAGTCCCGGAGAGAAGGCAGGGCGTCCGGAAATCCCGAGGAGGATCAAGCTCATGATAAGCTGCCCTTTCACGTTTCCACGACTTCCTGCCTTCCCCTGTGGCTTTGCGCAGCGGGGGGATGACTCCGCAGAACCTCTTCCGAGCGAAGCCCCACTTTTCCATCCATGAATCGCAACATCATCTTCTACCTCACCGTCCTAATCGTGGTCGGTGGAGGCATCCTCGGCATCATCAAGCTGGGTGCAGGGCTGCCCGCTCCGATTCATACGGAGTCATCCCTCGCGCTGGAGCACGCGCGCGCTGCGACTGCTGCCGCAGCAGTTCCTGTCGCGACCGCTGCTCCCACATCGGCCTTTGGCGCGATGCTCGCCTCGCTGACCACGAACCTGAGTCACCCGCTGAGCCATCTCTTCATCCAGCTCCTCGTGATCATCGCCGCGTCGCGCGTGGCGGGAGGGCTTTTCACGAAGATGGGCCAGCCTGCCGTGGTGGGCGAGATGATGGCGGGCATCCTGCTCGGACCCTCGCTGCTCGGCTGGCTTTCGCCAGAGATGTTCCAGTTCGTCTTCCCGACGTCCTCGCTCGGCACGCTGAAGCTGCTCAGCCAGATCGGCGTCTGTCTTTTCATGTTCTGTGTGGGCATGGAGCTGGATGTGAAGCAGGTGCGGAACAAGGCACACACGGCGGTGGTGGTGAGCCACGCCAGCATCGTGGCTCCATATTTCCTCGGCGTGGGGCTTGCCTACTTCGTGTATAGTAGCTTGGCGCAGCCGGGCACGAATTTCACGGCGTTCGCCCTCTTCATGGGCATCTCCATGAGCATCACAGCCTTCCCGGTGCTCGCACGCATCCTGCAGGAGCGCGGCATGTCCCAGACCTTCCTGGGGAATACGGCGGTGACCTGCGCCGCGGTGGATGACGTGACGGCGTGGAGCGCGCTGGCCTTCGTCGTGGCCATCGCCGGATCCACCAGCGTGGCGGGATCGGCGCTGAATCTGGCACTGGTTCTCGTCTTCATCGTCGCGATGATCTGGGGCCTGCGCCCGATGCTGCCGCGCATCTTTGGCCGCGAGGAACTGGAGCGACCTGATCCGTCGAAGCGCACGCTGGCCATCGTTATCTGCTCGGTGCTCGTGGCCGCGCTCTGCACGGAAGTGGTGGGCATTCACGCGCTCTTCGGGGCCTTCCTCGCCGGTGCCATCATGCCGGACGTGGCGGGCTTCCGGCACAAGCTGGCGGTGCGCGTGGAGAATTTCAGCACGGTGCTCCTGCTGCCGCTCTTCTTCGCCTTCACCGGCCTCCGCACGCAGATCGGCCTGCTGAATGACTTCAGCGGCTGGATGATCTGCCTCGCCATCATCGCCGTGGCCACTGCGGGCAAGCTGGGCGGCACGGCATTCACCGCGCGCTTCACCGGCATGAGCTGGAGGGACTCGCTGCAGCTCGGCGCGCTGATGAATACCCGCGGCCTGATGGAACTCATCGCGCTGAATATCGGCTACGATCTCGGCATCCTTTCGCCGCGCATCTTCGCGATGCTGGTGATCATGGCGCTTGTGACCACCGCCATGACCGGTCCGCTGCTGAGCCTCTTCCAGCGCATGAAGGTGCGTGAGGAAGCTCCGGATCGCCTGGTGCGGCCCTGACGGAGGCCACGCTTTCAAACCCAAGACCCAAGTCAGAAAAACCCAATGATCCAAGAAGTCCTCGTTCTCGGCGGTGGCAGCGCCGGCTTTCTCGCGGCCATCTCCATCAAGCGGAAGATCCCGCAACTGAAGGTGCTGGTGGTGCGCAGCACGGCCATCGGCGTCATTGGCGTGGGGGAAAGCACCACCCCGAATTTCCCGCGCCATCTCTTCGACTACCTCGGCATTTCTCGGAAGCGCTTCTACGCGCTTGCGCAGCCGACGTGGAAGCTGGGCATCCGCTTCCTCTGGGGATCGCGCGGGAGCTTCGACTACACGTTCAATTTCCAGCTCGATTCGCACTACGGGGACCTGAAGAAGCCCACGGGCTACTACTGCGACGATGACTTCAATGACGCCAGCCTGCCCGGCGCGCTGATGCGCCGCGACATGGCTTTCCCGCGTCAAGCGAATGGCGCGCCGGACATCCATCCGTGGCACGCCTTCCACATCGAGAACAAGAAGTTCATCGAGATCCTCGAGGTGATCGCCAAGGAGGAAGGCGTGGAAGTCACGGATGGCAAGGTGACCGGCAGCGAGCGCGGGGAACAGGGGATCGCCGCGGTGCATCTGGAAGACGGACGCCGGCTGACGGCGGACCTTTTCATCGATGCCAGCGGCTTCCGCAGCGAGCTGTTGGGGAAGGCGCTGGAGGAGCCGTTCGTCAGTTTCGAGAAATCGCTCTTTTGCCGCAAGGCGGTCATTGGCGGATGGGAGCGGGCGCATGACGAGCCCATCCTGCCCTATACGACGGCGGAGACCATGGACGCCGGTTGGGCGTGGCGGATCGACCACGAGCACCTCATCAACCGCGGATACGTGTATTGCCCCGACTTCATCTCGGACGACGAGGCCGCCGTGGAGTTCCAGCGGAAGAACCCGAAGGCGAAAGTGGAGCCTCGCATCGTGAATTTTCGATCCGGGTACTATGAGCGCCAGTGGGTAGGGAATGTGGTGGCCTTCGGGAATGCCGGGGGCTTCGTGGAGCCGTTGGAGTCCACCGCCATCATGATCCTGTGTTCGCACATCCAGATGCTGGTGGATTTCCTGAAGCACAATGATCTGGAGCCCACGCCGACGATGCGTGCGCTCTACAACGAGAAAACGGCCAACACGTGGGACGATATCCGGCAGTTCCTCTCGCTGCACTACAAGTTCAACGGCAAGCTGGACACGCCCTTTTGGCGCACCGCCCGGGAGCAGACCGACGTTTCCGGTATCCAGGACTTCATCGACTTTTACCAGGAAAACGGCCCCACCGGCTTCTGCCGCTACCGTCTGCCGCGATCGGAGAATGACTTCGGACTCGAGGGCTTCCTCGTGATGATGGTGGGCAATCAGGTGCCCTACCAGAAGCGGCATCAGCCCACTGCCGAGGAGTTGCAAGCATGGCAGCGACGGAAGGCTGAATTCGCAATCGAGGCGTCCCGCGGCATTCGCAGCGAGGAAGCGCTCGCCTACGTGAAGCACCCGGGCTGGCAGTGGAACAGCGACGCCCAAGGATAGCGGGGAATCCGCTCTAGCAGATCGCCGCGGCATCGCGGTGGAGAGGTGCAGGAAAGTGCAATCCAGCGCTAGCCATGGCGCGAGCTTGCAAAGCCCTCCGGTTTACAGCGCCGAGCCCGTTCCGGTAGGCTTGGCGCATGCCTCCCCGTCGCTCGTTCCCGAATATCCGCTCGCTCCGCAGTGCCATCCAAGGGCGGCGGATCGTGTCTTTCTGGTGCAAGGGACGGGAGTTTCGCATCGAGCCCTACGGTCTGCTACAGGCGAAGTGTACGCGCGCTTGGGTACTCGCGGGTTGGTGTCTTGAGCGGGAGTCATGGCGCTTCTTCCGCTTCGCGGAATTGCGTGACGTCGTGGCCTCGGAGGAGCGCTTTCCTCTGCGGGATGATTTCCCTATGGAGGTGCCGGATTGCCGAGGTGGATGGCGGCGCAGGGAGGCGTGAGGCCCCCGGGAAAAGCCGGATTGACAAACCTCCGGATTGTGTTCATATGAACTCATGACGGTTGTCTCCTCGGTTCCTGCTGAGCGCCCGGTTGGCCTGCTTCCTCGCAACGTCCCATCCCTTGGTCATTGCCGGGTCGGGGACTGGCAGCAGCCCGAGATGGTCTTGGAATGGTGGGGCAGGGGTGGCGTGCAGCGATTCCAGCCGCCGGACCGCTTCGAGTGCTTTTCAGAGCGGGAGCCGGTGTGGCTCTTCCGACGGGAGCCGCATCCGGCGGGAAAGGTGGTTCGCGGCCAGTCTTGTTCGATCTGGCGGCGTATTTCGTAGTCCGGTGAGGCGGATGAAAATTTCCGCGAAAGATTTGCCCGGCGGCTGGTAATTTCCTGCGGAGATGTCCGCAGAACCACATAGCGCCGAGGAGAGGATCGTGGGCCTGATCGCCCGGCATCAGCCGGAGATTCATCGCTACATCCTGTCTCTGCTGCCGGACCGGATGCTGGCGGATGATGTGTTGCAGGAGACCAATCTGGTCCTCTGGCGAAAGGCCTCCGAATATGATGCAGCCCAGCCTTTCCTGCCATGGGCGCTGACGATCGCGTGGTATCAGGTGAAAGCGGCGCGCCGCGACTCGGGGCGGGATCGCCACGTTTTCGATGACTTGCTGGTCGAGTTGCTCGCGGTGGAGCATCGCGAGCAGGACGCGCGCGAGGGTGACCTGGATGCGGCGCTGGAGAGGTGCCTCGGCGAACTTTCCGAAACCAACCGCCGCTTGATCCTAGCCCGCTATGCTCCCGGTGCCTCCGTGCAGGATCTGGCAACCGAGCGCAAGCAGACACCGACCGCCCTGTCTCTCGCGCTGATGCGCATTCGGAAGGCCCTGGAGACCTGCATCGAACGCAAACTTGCCACGCCATGAAGGAAGACCGTCTCGATCTCCTGCTGCATGCGCTCTTCGAGGGAAGCCTCGGTGATTCCGAGCGTGCGGAATTGAACTCGGTGCTGGCATCAGATCCCGCCGCCCGCGCGCGGTACCGGCGTGTCGCGGCGATTCATGCGGCGCTCTCCCGCAAGGCGGCCTCTCCATCCTATTTCGAAGCTCCTCCGCCAGCGAAAGTGACCAAGTTTCCCGGTCGATGGGCCAGCGTGGCGGCAGCGGTGGCGATCCTTGCCGGAGGCCTTTCTTATCTGGCTCTCCGTCCCCGGGGACCGGTTGCGAATGTTCTGGAGACCCGCGGGGTGACATGGGCGGAGGGATCCTCCGCTCCTGAGGCGGGCCGTCTCCCGGTAGCCGTGCCCTTGGAGATCACCCGCGGTTTCGTGCGTGTCGGCTTCCCCAGCGGCGCGAATGTGACGCTGGAGGCGCCATGTCGCTTCCGTCTCGATGAGAAGGAGGCGCTGTCGGTGCTGCATGGTCGTGCATCGGTTCACACGCCGGATGGTGCGGAAGGATTCCGCATCGATACTCCAGGCGGGCGCTTCGTTGACCTCGGCACGGAATTCGGCCTCGCGGTCGGCAGCGATGGCATGACCCCGGTGGTGCTCACGGAGGTTTTCAAGGGAGAGGTCGAGATCGAGGCGACGAAGACTCGCCTGACCGACGGCGAGAGCCGCGTGCTGGTTCGGGACGATGGAAAGCCAAGGCTGCTCGCGGATCTGGATGAGTCGCCCGTGATGCTGGTCAATCATGTGCGGCAATTGCCAGGGCAGTCCTCGACGGAGGGGAACCTGGCATTCCGTAAGCCGGTCTTCAGCCAGGGATACTGCACCCGTCCGCACGGCTCGATCTTCCCGCCGGACAATCTAACAGACGGTCGCCTGAACGACAGCGGCGTGCCGGGCGATTGGTCCTTCTGGCTCGCCCCGGATGGCGAGAGCGGGGAATTCACCGTGGACCTCTTGCAACCCGAAATGGTCGGCAGGATCTCCCTGCAGAACACAAGCAACCGCGGCATCAATGATCGCGGAGTCGCGAGTTTCGCGCTGCTCGGTTCGCTCGATAACAAGTCATTCTTCCCCCTGGCCGAAGGCGAGTTGCCTCGTGTGAATGAATCGAAGGGTTCCGCGTTTCCCTTCCATGACTTCTCTTTCGCTCAGGTCGAAGCCCGCTATGTGAAGCTCGTGGTGACGGGCCACTATCGCCACACGAAGCGAACCGCCGATCACCCGTGCCAAGGCGGGGGATTGAATGAAATCCGCATCTTTGCCGAATGATGTCGAAAGCCCTCCTCCCGGCGCTTGCCACCTTTGCCTTGCCCGTTCACGGCGAAGTCGATTTCGCGCGGGACGTGCGCCCGCTGCTGAATGCCCACTGCACGTCATGCCATGGTGGCGTGAAGGAAGCGGGCGATGTCTCCTTCATCTATCGGGAGAAGGCACTGGGCAAGGGGGACTCGGGAAAGCCGATCATCGTGCCGGGGGACCCGGATGGATCGGAGATGATGGCTCGCATTCTTTCCACAGATCCGGACGAGGTGATGCCGAAGCCCGAGCACGGCCCGCGCCTCGCGGACACCGAGATCGCCACCCTGCGGCAGTGGATTCAGGAAGGCGCGAAGTGGGGCGAGCATTGGTCATTCGTCCCGCCGGTGGAGCATGTCCCGCCGGTGGTGAAAGACGCGACCTGGCCGCGCAATGATGTCGATCGCTTCCTGCTGGCCCGCATGGAGCAGGAGGGCTTGAAACCTTCGAAAGAGGCGGACAAGGCGGCGCTGCTGCGGAGGCTGTCGCTTGATCTAACAGGTCTTCCTCCTTCGCTCGCCGAACTGGATGCCTTTGCCGCGGATGAGTCGCCGGATGCCTATGAAAAGCAGGTGAGCCGCCTGCTGGATTCCCCGCGATTCGGCGAGCGATGGGCAAGCGTGTGGATGGACCTCGCCCGCTACGCCGACTCGGAAGGCCTGGGCCTCGACAGCCGGCGCGACGTTTGGAAATACCGGGACTGGCTGATCTCCGCATTCAACCGCGATCTGCCTTACGACCAGTTCACCATCGAGCAGCTTGCCGGTGACTTGTTGCCGGATGCCACGCTGGACCAGCGGATCGCCACCACCTTTCACAGGCTAACGCAGGCGAACAATGAAGGCGGCACTGATGATGAAGAGTTCCGCGTGGTCGCGACGATGGACCGGGTCGCCACGACCTGGGAGGTGTGGCAGGGCGTGACGATGGGTTGCGTGCAATGCCACAGCCATCCCTACGACCCCATCGAGCACCGCGACTATTTCCGGTTCATGGCCTTCTTCAACCAGGCCACCGACAATGACGTACCGGAGAATCATCCGGTGCTGCGCGTGCCACTCGATCCGGCACGACATACTGAGGCCGGTGCATTGCAGGACAAAATCCGGCGCATGGAGGAGCAGTTGCACGAGACGCGTCGCGGCGTCGCCTCACGCTCGTCTTGGACGGATCCGGCGGGCATGACCGGCAGCAGTCGCCGTGCAAAATTGGAGATCGTGAAGCACGATGGCGTGGAGGAATTCCGCACCGTCGGCAATGTGGCAGCCGGGGCGATCCACACCTTGGACATTCCGAAGCCAGCGACCCTCCAGAAGCTCACCGCTTTCCGGTTGGAGATCCGGCCCATCGATGAAGCAACGGCGATCCACACGCCGGAGTGGGGTGCCATGATCCGGAAGATCGAGTTGCAGGCCGTGGGGCCGGATGGGGTGGTTTCTCCGGTTCAGCTTGCGGAGATCATCGCGGACGAGGCGCATCCGGTATTTGATCCCAATCTCTCGCTCAAGGGATCGAACCGTGGCTGGGGCCAATACACGAAAATCTTTCAGCCACGGCATGCCATCGTGACACTGCGCGAGCCGCTGGATCTGCAGGAGGGAGCGACGCTGAGATTCGTGATTTCCCACGCGACCGATTCGGCGGGCGGAGCCTACCCGCTCATCGCAAAGCGCGGGCGGATCGCCCTGACGGATGACGTCGCGTGGACAACTCCGGATGCCGGGGTGGAGGCGATGAAGAAGGAACTCGACGAGACCCGAAAGGCTCTGGTCGGCATTCCTTTCACGACGACACCGGTGATGAGCGACCTGCCGCCGGATCTCGCCCGCGAGACGCGGGAGTTCATCCGCGGCAACTGGATCGACAAGGGCGAGGTCATCGACAAGCCGGGGACTCTGTCGGTTCTTCCGCCAATGCCGGCAGGCACGACGCCGGACCGCCTCGCGATGGCACGCTGGATGGCATCACCGGAGAATCCGCTGACCGCTCGCGTGGCGGTGAATCGCTTTTGGCTGGAGCTCTTCGGCACGGGCATCGTGCCCACACCCGAGGACTTCGGCTCCGCGGGTGAGCGACCGACGCATCCCGAGCTGCTGGACACGTTGGCCGTGCGCTTCCAAACCGGGATGAAATGGAGCATGAAGTCCCTGCTGCGCGAACTGGTGAGCAGCGCGGCCTACCGACAGGACGCGACCATCTCCGCAGGGATTGCCGAGCGCGATGCGGACAATCGGCTGGTCACCCGCGGTCCGCGGCAGCGCCTCACCGGTGAGATGGCCCGCGATCATGCACTCTCCGTGGCAGGTCTCATCGCACATCGGGATGGCGGTCCGCCTACGAATCCGCCGCTGCCGTCCGGCGTGTGGAAGCCCTTCGACTCCGGGGACCGGTGGACGACTCCGGCGGAGGGGAATCCCGGGCGCTACAGCCGGTCCGTGTATGTCTACTGGAAACGTAGTATTCCGTATCCCACGCTGGCCACCTTTGATGCTCCCTCGCGTGAACTTTGCTCGAAGCGCCGCATTCTCTCGAATACCCCGCTGCAAGCGCTCGCGGTGCTGAATGATCCTGCCTTCCACGAGTGCTCGAAGGGCCTCGCCCGCCTGATGAAATACGGCACCACCGGTGACACCGATGCCCGGCTCTCGGCTGGCTATCGCACGGCGACATCGCGGGCGATCACCCCTGATCGTCTCGCCGAGCTGCGCACGCTCTTCCTGAAGCTTGAGAAGGACTATGCCGCGGATCCCGACCTGATGAAAGGGATGGCGGGCACGCCCGACGGCGCGGCCTACACGGTGGTCGCCTCCGTATTGCTCAATCTCGATGAAGCCCTGATCCGCTGAATCACGCCATGTTCCCCGATCTTCAGACCGAACGACTCCGGCACGTCACCCGCCGCCGCTTCCTGCGCGATTGCCCCGGGGGCATCGGCGGGCTGTGGCTCGCGGCACAAGGGATCTCCGGTGCGGCTGGAAAGCTGAAGATCTCCCATGATCCCTCGGTTCCGCTTGCCCCGCTGCTGCCATCATTCGCGCCAAAAGCGAAGCGCATCATCTACCTGCACATGGATGGCGCGCCGAGCCAGCTCGAACTCTTCGACTACAAGCCGGTGCTAGCGAAGTACAATGGCAAGGAGTGCCCGCAGGAGTATCTGGAAGGCCAGCGCTTCGCCTTCATCCAGGGAGTGCCGAAGATGCTTGGACCGCAATTCGAATTCAAGCAGCACGGGCAGTGCGGCGCATGGGTTTCCGACCGTCTCCCGGAACTGGCGAAGCACGTGGACAAGTTGTGCTTCATCCGCACGATGCAGACGGACCAGTTCAATCACGGCCCGGCGCAGCTCCTCCTCCACACGGGCAACCAGAACCTCGGCTACCCGGCCATGGGCTCCTGGCTCACGTGGGGCCTCGGCACGGAGAATCAGAATCTGCCGGGCTTCATGGTCCTCATTTCGGGCGGGCGGTTTCCCCGCGCGGGTGCGTCGCTATGGGGCAGCGGCTTCCTGCCATCCGTCTATCAGGGAGTGCAGTGCCGCTCGGCTGGCGATCCCATCCTCAATACGACCAATCCCGCGGGCATCAATCGCGAGGTTCGCCGGGCCGCGCTCGATACGCTGGCGAAGCTCAATGCGAAATCGCATCAGGACTTCGGCGATCCGGAGACCGTCACGCGCATCGCCCAGTATGAGATGGCCTACCGCATGCAGGTCTCCGTGCCGGAAGTGATGAGCATCGAGGACGAGCCGGCGCACATCCACGAGATGTATGGCACGGAGCCGGGCAAGGATTCGTTTGCTAACAATTGCCTGCTTGCGCGCCGTCTCGCCGAGTCCGGCGTGCGCTTCATCCAGCTCTTCGACTGGGGCTGGGATTCCCATGGCTCGAATGCCTCCGAGGCACTCAACGACGGCTTCGTGAAGAAGTGCCATGACATCGACAGGCCCATCGCGGCGCTGCTCACGGATCTGGAACAGCGCGGCATGCTGGAGGACACCCTAGTCGTCTGGGGCGGGGAATTCGGCCGCACGCCGATGCAGGAAAACCGTGGCGGCGGCGATGGCAACCGCTACACGGGCCGAGACCACAATCCGAATGCTTTCACCATCTGGATGGCGGGGGCCGGAGTGAAACCGGGCTTCACCTACGGCGAGACGGACGACATGGGCTACCACGTCGCCTCGGATCCGGTGCATCTCCGGGACTTCCACGCGACGCTGCTACACCTCTTCGGCTTCGAGCACCAGCGGCTCGCATTCCCGTTCCAAGGCCTCGACCAGAAGCTCACCGGCGTGAAGCCTGCGAAGATCATCCCGGGATTCCTCGCTTAGCCCGCAAGAAAGTCTTGGATGGCGTGTGGAGTTCCAGTTCAGCCAGCAGCCGGTGATGGCATTTCCGGAGGAGATTTGGTGAGAAGCGGATTTGCAATGTGAGGTCTGGCCGTTAGACCCGGCGCATGAATGTGATCCTGGCATCGGCTTCCCCTCGGCGGCGCGAACTTCTCTCCGCGGCGGGTGTGAGCTTTGAAGTCGTGCCTTCCCCGGCGGAGGAGATCCACGATGCCTCGATCCCGCTCGACGTGCTGTGTGAAAAGAATGCCGAGCTGAAAGCGCTCGACATTGCCGCAGATCATCCCGAGGCCGCGGTGATCGGCGCGGACACGCTCGTTTACATCGATGGCGAACCGCTGGGAAAACCTCGCGACCTGGAGGCCGCCCGGGCGATGCTGCGGAAGCTCAGCGGCCGCGCGCACACCGTGTGCACCGGTGTCTGTGTCGTCTTTCCGGGGGGGAGGGTCGTGCGATTCCACGAACTCACCGCCGTCCGCTTCCGGGTGCTCGATGAAGAGACGATCACCGCCTACTTCGGGAAGACGAACCCTCTCGACAAGGCGGGCGCCTACGGCATCCAGGACAGCGGGGAAATGATCGTCGAGGGCATCGACGGTGCCTTCGACAATGTCATGGGCCTGCCGGTGCCGAGGTTGGTGGAGGTGCTGCGCGGAAACTGAAAGGACCCCGCCCGAGATTCGGGCGAGGTCCTTGGCAGATCAGTCGGATGAGCGGTGAGGGGACTCAGCGCTTGCCGTCGGCGACGGCCTTCTTCCACTCCTCGCCGAGTTCCTGGACGGTCAGGCCGGTCCAGTCCTTCCAGAGCTTTTCCTCGTAGCGGCCTTCGCGGGCGGCGGCGTTGAGCTTCTTGAGGAGGTCCTTGTCCTTCTCCTTGATGACCCAGTCGAGGAAGTTCGCGGTGGTGCGGTAGCTGGCGTCATACTTCGCCTGGCGCACGTCGCGGACGTGGGCACCACGGCTCTGCGGTTCGTAGAGGAACCAGCGGATGTAGTCGCAGATACCCTCGGTCACCCAGCCCGGGGTGTCCTTCGGATTGCGGTTCGTCTGGCGGGCGCGCCAGTAGTTCTGCACCACGTGGCCCATCTCGTGGACGGCGCAGCCCTTCGCCTCGTTCGTGAGCTGGCCCTTGTACCACGGGGCGCTGAGAGCGATGCGGTTGCCGATCGCGTAGGCAGGCGTGCCGCCCATGTCATCGCGATACTCGAAGAGTACCTGATCCGGAGCGCGGTAGCCGTCGCTCGGCATCATGGCGACGAGCTTGGGATACCACTCCTCGATCACGGGCAGCAGTTCTTTCTCGCTCCACTCGGTCAGTGCCGGTGCCTTCGTGCTGTCGATGGTGTAGCGGAACTTCCCGTCCTTCGAGCGGTAGTTCTTCACGATCTTTTCGATCGGCTTGATGCGTTGCAGGTCGGATTGCTTCGCATCGATCACGTCGATCTCGCTGAAGAAGGTGTTCGCAAAGCCACGCTCGGAGGTCTTGGAGACGTCAAAGAGCAGGTGCCGGTAGTCGCCGAGCGGCTTGCCGCCCCGGTTCGCGATCTCGGCTCCGTGTTGGCCACCGCCATTGCCGGTCCGCGGGCGGGTGTCCACCTCGGCCAGCAGCGTCCAGCCGACGCTCTTCGGGTCGGTGCCCTTCTTCGGCGTGGCATTGAAGCCCTCCGCCTTCCCGTCAGCGGCGTAGAGCTTGTAAACCTGCGGGCCGCGGTTCTCACCGTGCCAAGAGTAGCTGGCCACGCTCTTCACGGAAATGACGTCCCCGAGATCGACACCGATCCGTCCGCCATCGCCGCCGAAGAAGAAGTTCGCGGCGGGCTGGTCCTCGCCGGTCGGGACCTTGCCGTCCTTGAGCACGGCGAGATCGGGGCTGTTGCCGTCCTTCTCACCATCGATGATGGAAAAGGTGGCCTTGGCCGCTGCGTCGTTGATCGCGGGTGGAAGAACGGGATCGAGCTTGAAGCCGAAGTCGGAGGGGCGGTGGCCCTTGGTCACTTCGGCCGCAGCCAGCAGGGAGGGGGCGACCGCCAGCAGGGCGGCGCAGGAGAGGATGGATGGCTTCACGGTAGAGTTACGACCAGAAGCGACAAAGGTTTAGTGATTTGTGTCTGGAGTAAGCGGAATTTAACTTTTCGGCAAAATTGCGAGACTTCGGGCCCGAAGCGGGGTTGAAGAGCAGAGGTCTATCGATCGCGTCATGGCCGCCCCTGCGTGCGGACGGCCTTCCTCAAGTGACGTGACGGGCACATCGTACCTCAAGCAACGAGACCAGCGCGGGCTCCATGAAATCGTAGCGGTCCGGGATGCCGAGCACCACGATGCGCTTGCCCTTCAGATGGCGTCCGTAGTCGCGATTGAGCCGCACCCGGTGGCTGGTCTCCATCACGAGGATCAGGTCCGCCCACTCGATCTGCTCGTCGCTGAGGATCACCTCCGCGTCCGGACTGAGCCCCGCGGAATCGGTCTCGATCCCGTCGCGGGCAAAGATCGCCTCCGCGGTGGGACTGCGCAGGCGGTTGCGCGAGCAGAGGAAGAGCAGTCGCTTTGTTCCCATCGCTGAATCTCGATCCTTTTCCAAATCAGCGGCATCCTGAACGGGCCGCAACGACTTGCAAGCGAGCGGTGTCAGTGACCGGCTTTCCCCTTCACCCGCTCGGGATCGCCAGCCAAGGTTGCTCCCGACCATGGCCACGCTGACCGAAGGATTCACCGACCTGACCACCACCCGCGGCGCGATGCGCGTGCACACTTTCACGCCGACCGGTGAAGGCAAGTATCCGGCGGTGATTTTTTTCTCGGAGATCTTTCAGGTCACCGGGCCCATCCGCCGGATGGCTGCTGCCTTGGCAGGCGAGGGGTGTCTGGTCGCGGTGCCGGAGGTGTATCATGAATTTGAGCCACTCGGCTGCGTTCTCGCCTACGATCAGGCGGGCTCCGACCGTGGCAATGAGCTGAAGTTCACCAAGGAACTCGACTCCTACGATGAGGATGTGGACGTGTTGGTGAAGTGGCTGCAGGCACACGAGTCCTGCACAGGCAAGATCGCCAGCCATGGCGTCTGCCTCGGCGGCCATCTCTCGCTGCGCTCCGGATTCCACGACGGCATCTCGGCGGTGGCATGCTTCTATCCCACTGACGTTCATTCCGCCACGCTCGGCGCGGGGAAGAGCGACGACACGCTCAAGCGGATCGGTGATCTCGACGCGCGCATGCTCTTCGTCTGGGGCCGGCAGGATCCGCATATCCCGCGCGAGGGCAGGGAGCTCATTCATGCCCGCTTGGAAGAAAGCGGCCGCCACTTTGAATGGCATGAATTCAATGCCGCGCACGCCTTCCTGCGGGACGAGGGGCCGCGTTACAACCCTGCCTTGGCACGGATCTGCATGGCGATGCTGTTACAGTTCCTCGGAGAAGCCCTGAAATAAAGCGCTTCAAGGCCTGCGGCCTGCTGCATGCGTGAAATTCCGCAGAAATTGCGACTGAGGTTTTTATTGCGGCGATTGAAATTCGGGGTCTATCGTCGCGGCCCGCTGTCGCGTCCTTCTTGCAGGGTGCCGGAGAGACACGCTCGGCGGTTTTTCGAGCCATGAATCCGGACAGAGCGACGCTGAATTTCCTGAACAGCTTCCCCGAGGAAGCGCGCAAGCGCGGTGAGCGCCTCCAGAAAGACGGCGCCGTCACCCAGATCTTCGGCAATCACCTTTTCATCCAAGGTCGCGTCGAGGACGAGACCGGCGTCTTCCGCACCAGCCTCCGCCTCCAGGGCAACCGCTGGTTCGGCTCCTGCACCGCGGAGGACGAAGTGATATCCGCCGCGTGTCAGTACGCGACGATGATGGAGCGGATGCACCGCGGCGAGGACCTGCCGGAGTCGCCCAATGAATTCGACGACACACCGATCCTCGACATCATCGAGGACAAGCTGGGCCGCGAGCTGGACGACAAGGAGGCGGACTTCGTTTCCAAGATCGAGAAGCGCTACCGCCGCTACGTGATCGAAGGCGAGCTGCATGACCACGACATGGTCCGCATCACGCCGCGCTGGGAAATCACCACCTACGAGCCGCTCGAGCTGTGGCCGATGCCGCCGGGCGATATCCTCGAGTTCTGGAACTACCTCGCCTACGCCTTCTACAAGAAGAAGCTCCCTTACCCGGAGTTCATGAACGTGATCACCGATCTCGCTCATGTTCAGAAGAAGATGGCGGATTGGGAGCAGGAGCGCGAGGTCGCCTCCTGGTATGACCGCATCGAGCAGGTCAACGAACGCCCGCCGCAGGATCCTCCGGTGGAAGTCGCCTTCCGCCTCGTGGCCACGATCAACGAGGCCCGCGTCGAGGTGAAAGAAGGCGTCAATGGCCTCTGGACCCAGATTCGCGAGAAGGGCGACATCGAGCGCCTCGTGCAGATGCACCATCAGGCGGCGCTCCGCATGGACGCCTCCAGCCAGGTGCTGTGGGAGCACTTCCTCGCCTACTACCGCGACCAGAACGACATCACCTTCGACTTCGACCAGGAAGAAGCTTGCCGCTTCATGAACCGCGTCTTCCGCCAGCCGGCCCTGAAGGGCTATCTGGTGAACCTTGACGAGCGCGAGTTCAAGGTCGTCACCGATGCACTCAAGTGGGTCTGCGAGGATGATCCGTACGATCCTAACAGCTTCGCGCTGCAACTCGTGACCGCCGGTGGCGAGAATGTCTCCCACTCGGTGCGCATGCTGCCGGGCCGCAAGGAACTCTATCAGTCCGACGAGACCGTTTTCCCCGGCCCACCCCGCTGGCTCGAGGAGACGGAAGTGATGCCGCGCTACCTTATCCCGAAGCGCGTGATCGATTCGCTGGAGGGCGTCGAATTCCTCCGCAAGATCGGTGCCACGCTACCCGAGTCGCTGAAGAAGCGCGTGGTGGACCTGGAGCTGAAGCCGAAGTTCGAGCTCAAGCTCGTCGCCGGTCTCACCGCCGCCGAAACCGAACACCTCGTGGTGGATGTCACCGCGATCGAGTCGAAGGAGCGCCGCACCGAGCGCCTCACCAAGGAAGGCTGGGAGCTCGTCGAGCAACAGCCGCTCAAGGGCAAGCAGCTCCTGCGCTTCGCCCGTGAAGAGCTCTATCCCGTGCCCAGCCTGCTGGACGAGATGGGCCTCACCTACGACGAGAAGTTGCTTTCCTTCAAGTCGCGCATCACGAAGCAGTTCCCCGAGAAATTCGCCGAGTGGATCAAGGCGATGCCGGAGTCCGTGGACCTCGACATCGACCTGCGCCTGAAGTCCATCCTCTCCGACCCGGTCACCGCCGCGGTCCGCTTCGAGGTGGTCAATCAGGAGATCGACTGGTTCGACCTGCGCATCGTCATCGATGTGGAAGGCGTCAATCTTTCCAAGGCGCAGATTCGCCAGCTCGTCGCTGCCCGTGGCGGCTACGTCCGCATGGAGGACGGCTCGTGGATGCGGCTTGAGATCAAGCTCGATGCCGACCAGCGCGAGGCAGTCACCCGCCTGGGTCTCGATCCCTTCGATCTTTCCGGCGAGACGCACCGCATGCACGCGCTGCAGCTCGCCGACCCGAAGGCTGCCGATGTATTCGATCCGAAGGCGTGGAAACGCATCAAGGACCGCGCCGGCGACATCCAGATCGAGGTCACTCCCGACGTGCCGACGAAGCTGAATGCGACGCTGCGTCCTTATCAGGTCGATGGTTTCCGGTTCCTGGCATATCTCTCGACCAATGGCTTCGGCGGCATCCTCGCTGACGACATGGGTCTGGGTAAGACGATCCAGTCGCTGACCTACGTCCTCTGGCTCATCGAGGAGGCGGAGAAGAGCAAGGAAATGCACCGACCGGTGCTCGTCGTTTGTCCGAAGTCCGTCTTGGACGTGTGGGCGAGCGAGGCGCAGAAGTTCGCCCCCGGTGTCCGCGTGAAGGTGCTCCGCAACCGCGAGGACCTCGACGTGAAGGATACGCAGGAGAATATCGACATGCTGGTGCTGAACTACGCCCAGCTCCGCGTCTGCGGCGACCTGCTCAACGAGATCAAGTGGCTCACGACCATCCTCGACGAAGGCCAGCAGATCAAGAACCCGGACTCGAAGGCCGCCAAGTGCGCCCGCGAGCTGGACTCCGCGAACCGCCTGGTCCTCACCGGTACGCCGATTGAGAACCGCCTGCTCGACATGTGGTCGCTCATGGCCTTCGCCATGCCCGGCGTGCTGGGGAGCCGCGCCTACTTCAAGAAGCGCTTCGACAAGCGGAAGGACCCGCTTTCGCAGAACCGCCTGGCTGCCCGCCTGCGTCCCTTCCTGCTCCGCCGCACCAAGCTGCAGGTGGCACAAGACCTGCCGCCGAGAACGGAAGAGGAAGTCTACTCCAAGATGGAGAACATCCAGCAGGAGCTCTACAAGGCGGAGCTGAAGCGCATCCAGAAGGCCCTGCTCGGCCTCGACTCGGATGAAGCGGTGAAGAAGAACTCCTTCGCCATTCTCCAAGGCCTGATGCGCCTGCGCCAGATCTGCTGTCACCCGGGCCTCATCGATCCGAAGTATCTCAAGGAAGAGTCCGCCAAGATGGAGTCGCTCTTCTACCTCCTGGACCAGCTTCACGAGGAAGGCCACAAGGTGCTCGTCTTCTCGCAGTTCGTCTCGATGCTCGACCTCATCAAGGCGCGCCTCGAGCTGGAAGCCCGCCCGTTCCACTACCTCACCGGTCAGACGAAGGACCGCAAGGGCGAGATCGAGCGCTTCCAGACGACCAAGGACCCGTCCGTCTTCATGCTCTCGCTGAAGGCTGGTGGTGCCGGTCTGAACCTGACCTCGGCGTCCTACGTCATCCTCTACGATCCGTGGTGGAACCCGGCCGTGGAAAACCAGGCCATCGACCGTACGCACCGTATCGGCCAGAAGAACAAGGTCATCGCCTACCGTCTCCTCACCCGCGACACCGTGGAAGAGAAGATCCGTATCCTCCAGCACCAGAAGACCCAGCTCGTCACGAACGTCCTCGGCGACGAAGGCTTCGCCTCGAACCTCGGACTGGAAGACCTCCAGTTCATCCTCAACCACGGCGGCGAAGACGAAGAGGGCTGACCTCAGGTTGACGAAACGTCACGCAAAGGGCGGGCCGCAAGGTCCGCCCTTTCTCTTGCCTCCCACTGGGAGCGCGGAATTCATTCCGCCCGAGTCACCCTCACTGCTGCATCCATCAACCGCTGATCGACAAATATGACGCAGTGATGAAGTGCTTGAGTTGAAGGGGCTTCACGCCTAGGAGCGCCGGTCATGAGACCGGCCCGGACGCCCCACATCCTCACTCTCACTTGCCTCTCAATACCCCGACGAATCTCTTCATGTTCTCATCCGCTCGCCCCGCCCTCCTTGCAAAGTGATGCGTGATCGAAGGCCGCCCCTTCAGCGGAATGGCCCGGACGCCGCTGCCCGCCACCTTCGCAAGTGCCGAGGGGAGGATCGCGATGCCGGATCCCGCGGCGACCATCACCGCCACGGCCTGTGCCCGTGGCGACTCCAGGATGACGCGCGGTCGAAAGCCCGCATCACCGCAAAGACGCCGGACGAGATTTGAGAATGACGTGGCGGCCTCGTGCGCCACGGCCACGAACGATTCACCGGCCAGTTCATCCAGCGCGATCCTGCCGCGGGATGCCAGCGGATGATCTTCTGGCACGAAGCATTCGAGCGCTTCCTTGTGCCACGGGATCACCTCGATTCCGCTCTGGTTTCGGGGATCTTCGATTCCCACGAATCCGCCGTCCAGCCTGCCCTCCGCGATGGCTCGTAGCTGGTCGTTCGGCGGCGCATCGTGCAGCAGGATTTGCACGCCCGGCACGGTGGCCCGGAAGCGGCGGAGCACGGCCACGACGCCATCGCTCATCACCGCGCTGACGAAGCCGATGCGGAGCCGCGAGATTTCCCCGGCCGCGGTGCGTCTAGCCGCTTCACTCGCGCGCGAAAGCCTGCCGGGAATCGTCCGGGCGTCCTCGTAGAAGCGATCGCCCGCTGCCGTCAGCGAGACGCCGCGATGACCGCGGATGAAGAGGTCCGCGCCGATTTTCTCCTCAAGCGTCCGGATGTGGCGGGAGAGGGGAGGCTGGGCGAGATTCAGCCGCTGCGCCGCACGGGTGAATGACAATTCCTCCGCCACGGCCAGAAAGCACTCCAGTTCGCGAAACGAGCAGTCCATACCGAAACGGTATCACAAGGCGACGAATACAGTCATTCCAATATGGCGGCAGATTTGCCGACCGTTGTCGCATGGCAATCAGCGACACGATTAAGAAGGGCGCCATCCGCGCTCCGCACCGCAGTCTCCTCCGCGCCACGGGCGCAATCCAGTCCGAGGATGACTGGGGGAAGCCCTTCATCGCCGTGGCGAATTCCTTCGTTCAAATCATCCCCGGGCATGCCCACCTCGATGTGGTCGGGCGGAAGGTGCGGGAAGCCATTCGCGCCGCGGGCGGCGTGCCCTTCGAGTTCAATTGCATCGGCGTGGATGACGGCATCGCCATGGGGCACGGCGGCATGCGCTACTCGCTGGCGTCCCGCGAGATCATCGCGGACAGCATCGAGACCATGCTGCGCGCGCATTGCTTCGATGGCGTGGTCTGCATCCCGAATTGCGACAAGATCGTGCCCGGCATGATGATGGGCGCAGCGCGGGTGAATATCCCGGCAGTCTTCGTCTCGGGCGGCCCCATGCGCTCCGGGAAGAATCCTCTCACGGGAGACTCGCTCGATCTCGCATCCGTCTTCGAGGCGGTGGGGAAGCTCTCTGCGAATGCGATCACGGAGACGCAACTCGACGCCATCGAGCGCAATGCCTGCCCGACATGCGGATCGTGCTCCGGCATGTTCACGGCGAACTCGATGAATTGCCTCTGCGAAGCGCTCGGGATCGCACTCCCTGGCAATGGCTCAATCCTTGCCACCGATCCTGCACGCGATGCCCTTTTCGAGCGGGCGGGCCGCACCATCGTCCGCCTCGTCCGTGATGACGTGCGTCCTTCCGACATCCTCACTCGCGAGGCATTCCTGAATGCGATCGCCCTGGACATGGCGATGGGCGGTTCGTCGAATACCATTCTCCACACCTTGGCTGTTGCCAAGGAAGCCGGAGTACCGCTTGGCGTGAGGGACTTCGATGAGATGGCCGGGCGCGTCCCGCACCTGTGCAAGGTCGCGCCGTCGGGGAAGCACTACATGGAGGACATCGACCGAGCGGGAGGCATCTTCGCAATTCTCAAGATCCTAGCCGGGCTGCCCGGGATCCTTCACGGCGACTCTCTCACGGTCAGCGGGCTCACGATTGGCGAGACGATCTCGGCCGCGACGGTGAAGGATGACGAGGTGATCCGTTCTTTGGATCGGGCCTATTCTTCCCGTGGCGGATTGGCCGTGCTGC
Organism: Luteolibacter flavescens; assembly: GCF_025950085.1. NCBI lineage: Bacteria > Pseudomonadati > Verrucomicrobiota > Verrucomicrobiia > Verrucomicrobiales > Verrucomicrobiaceae > Neoluteolibacter > Neoluteolibacter flavescens. The sequence goes on along the minus strand of NZ_JAPDDS010000001.1, from coordinate 540,390 downwards.
ATGGGAATATCGCGCCCGCCGGATGCGTGGTGAAGTCGGCGGGGGTGAGCCCCGCGATGATGAAATTCACCGGGCCCGCCGTGGTCTTCGAGTCCGGCGAGGAGGCCACCACGGGAATCCTCACGGGAATGGTAAAGGCGGGCGACGTGGTGGTGATCCGCTACGAAGGCCCGAAGGGCGGCCCCGGCATGCCCGAGATGCTGGCCCCCACGTCCGCGATCGTGGGGCGCGGGCTTTCAGAGAGTGTCGCGCTGATCACCGACGGTCGCTTTTCCGGCGCGACGCGTGGCGGTGCCATCGGCCACGTCGCTCCCGAGGCAGCGGCAGGCGGCCCCATCGCCCTCGTGAAAGCCGGAGACATGATTGAGATCGATATCCCGAACCGCTCCCTGCAACTCCTCGTGAGTGACGCCGTCCTCGACGAACGCCGCCAACACTGGCAGCGGCCCGAACCAAAATCACGAACAGGATACCTGGCCCGATACGCCGCACTCGTCGGAGGCGCGGAAGAAGGCGCGGTGCTTTCGGTGTGAAGCCTGCCCGGCAGATCACCGGAACTTCTTGAAGACTGCTCGCTGCGTGGACTCTGGTCCGGGAAGCTGGTTCCGGTAGAAAGTGAAGGAATTCACTGCGGAGAGTCGACCGTCATTCTTCGTGGCCGAACCCACCCATGCACCATCCGGCAATTCGCCGACGCTTCGCTTCACGAATTCGACGTGGGACAGCCCGAAATTTGCCGTGTGGTGCGTGACCACTTCGTTCTCCACGATGATGAGGTAGTAGTAGCCTTCGCGGATGTGAATGCGGGTGTCGTCGTCGGATGGAGGGAGGGTCATGATATGGCCGACCAAGTTAGCGAGGGCGTTGATCGTGCAAGTGATTTTGCTTGGCCGTGGAATTGACAGTCGTCCGCGGCCGCAACTTCGCCCGCATCCCGAGGTTCTCGCCGACATGAAAGCGATCCGTCCGTTCTTGCTGGCTGGTGCCGTCGTTTTGGGCGCGATCGTCCATGCGGAGCCAACCGGAGCATATGATCCGCTGAAGGTGAAAGACGGCGAGCCGGTCTCGAAGACCTTTGACGTGAAAGACACCTCGCGCAGTCGCACCCTGCCGATTCGGGTTTATTTGCCGGGACCGGAGAGCAAGAAGCCGGCACCCGTGGTGCTCTTCTCCCACGGTCTCGGCGGCTCGCGGGACAATAGTCCCTATCTCGGGAATCACTGGGCGAAGCGCGGCTATGTGGCCGTCTTCATCCAGCATCCCGGCAGTGATGAAGCGGTGTGGAAAGAGGCCGCAGCGGTGGAGCGGCGTAGCACCTTGAAGCGTGCGGCATCGCTCGAAAACTACCTCGATCGCGCGAAGGATGTTCCGGCAGTAATCGATGCGCTCACCCGCTGGAATGGCGAGAAAGGCCATGCTCTCTCCGGCAAGCTCGATCTGGAGCACATCGGTATGTCCGGTCATTCCTTTGGCGCGCACACCACGCAGGCTCTGGCAGGGCAGGGGGCACGGCCGCGGCTTTCCCTCGCGGAGCCGAGGATCGACGCCGCCGTGATGATGAGCCCGAGCCCCCCGGCAGCGGGCGACCCGGCGCGGGCATTCGCCAATGTCAAAATCCCATGCCTGCTCATGACCGGCACGCACGACGACAGTCCGATCGGGAACACCACGCCGGAGAGCCGCTTGCTGGTCTTCCCATACCTCAAGCAAGCCCCGGCATGGCAGGTGGTGTTCGACCAGGCGACCCACATGGATTTCGGCCAGCGGCCAAAGGCTGGCGCACTGGCGAAACCGACGCGCTATCACCGGGCGATTCTTGCCCTCACCACGGCATTCTGGGATGCCGAATTGAAGGGCGATCCAGCGGCCAAGAAGTGGCTGAATGGCAGCGGCTCCAAGTCAGTGCTGATCAAGGCCGACCGATGGGAGAGCAATGCGAAGGCGAAGGAGTGATCTGCCTTGTCTGCTGCGATGCTAACGTCGCTAGAAATGCCGGGATATTCGCGTAATATCCCGTCGTGAAAAAGTTCTTCGCTTTCATATTTGCCCTGTTCTCGGGGCTGTATCTGCTGATCTGGGGGCCGATGGTCGGGCCGCTTGATCCGGTGCCGATCATTGACGAGGCCACGGCCTTGCTGATTTTCGTGAAATCGATGGGAGTCTTGGGAATAGATTTGACCAGATTCGTTCCCTTCCTTGGAAAGAAATCCAAGCAAGCAGCTAAATCGCCCGGACCTGTGGTTGATGTTTGAAATTGTCCGAATTTCTGCGCAATAGCCGGTCTCTCCACGCCGTAGAGCACCCGCCCATGACCGATTCCGAGACTCCGAGACGTTCCTCCACTGGCCCCATCTTCCTGACCCTGTGCGGGTTGTTGGTGATTGCCGCCCTCGCGTCCGTGCCGTTCGTGGCCGGCGCTCCTACCGAAGAAGGTCTCCCGGACATCACGAAATTCCTCGGACGCTTCCATCCCGTCTTCCTGCACCTGCCGATCGGCATGCTGCTGCTCGTGCTCGTGCTGGAAATCGGCCACTTCATCCCGCGGAATCGCGCCGGGTATTCCACCCGCATGGCGATGTTCTTCGCCGCCGCGTCCTCGGTAGTGGCTACCATTCTCGGGCTCCTGCTTTACTACGGCACGGGGAACTACCGCGACGAACTCGCCGAGCGTCACCTCTATGGCGGTATCATCTTCGCCTGCGGCATGGTCGCGGCATTCATCGTGAAGGTGTGGGTCGATTTCCACGCGGGGAAGGGGACCTGGATCTATTGGACCCTGCTCATCGGCAGCACCGGGGTCATGGGCATCGCCAGTCATGACGGCGGCTCGCTCACCCATGGCGAGGATTACCTGACCGCCTTTGCTCCGAATCCGATCCGCAAGGCGATGGGTCTGCCGGAAAAGGTTGAGAAAAAGGAGAAGCCCAAGCCCACCCCAGCAGCCACCGATCTGGCAGCCACCGGCACCGGCGAAGCTCCCGCTGGCACTCCTGCGGCCCCAGCCCCGGTATCTACGGACCCGGTGGTTTACACGAATCTCATCGTCCCCATCTTCGAGCAGAAGTGCTATAGCTGCCACAGCGCCGAGCAAAAGGTGCGCGGCAAGTATCGCATGGAGGAGTATGACCTGCTGCTCAAGGGCGGGTCGGAAGGCGAAGGCATCGTCCCCGGTAACTCTGCCGACAGCAATGTCGTCGTTCGCATCGAATTGCCGTCGGACGATGAAGAGCACATGCCGCCGCCGGAAAAGAAAGACATCCACTTGGTCGATCACGAGGTGCTCCTCATCAAGTGGTGGATCGACAGCGGTGCCTCGCCGGAAGCGAAGCTCTCCGACCTGAAGCCCACCGACGAGATCAAGGCTGCGATCACCAAGCTCGTGCCTGCCGAGGATCTGGCCGAGAAGAAGGCCACCGCCGCGGCCGAGGAGAAGCAGGAAGCCGAGAAGCGCGATTCGGTGGCTGCCGATGTTGAGCGTCTCCGCAAGGAGTTCCCCGCCGCGCTCAATTTCGAGTCACAGGCGTCCAGCGGGCTGGTCTTCACCGCCGTCAGCATGCGGAAGGAATTCGGCGACGATGACCTCGCAAAACTCCAGCCTGTCATCCCGGCGATGGTCTCGATCGATCTCTCGTCCAGCACCGTGACGGACACCGGCACCAAGCTGCTCGCAGAAGCCGCCGAGCTGAAGACGCTGCGCCTGTCCGAGACCGCCATCACCGACGCTGCTCTCGACGAATTGGCGAAGCTCCCGAAGCTCGAGTCGCTCAATCTCTACGGCACCCAGGTGACGAACGATGGTATCCTCAAGCTCGCCGAGTTGAAGAACCTCAAGAAGCTCTACCTCTGGCAAACCAAGGTGGATGCCGCCGGAGTGCAGGCGCTGAAGGAAAAGCTGCCGGGCTGCGAGGTGATCATGGGACTCTGATGGATCGTGTACGGGGCCAGATTGTCGAAGTGATTGGCCCCGACCGGATCTCGCTGGAGATCGCCTTCATCGGGAATTACAACGCGCGCCGTTATCCGAACGTAGTGACGGTGCGCTTCACCGATCTGTCCCCTCCGTATCTTGCAGGTGTGGAGGCGTCGGACCGGGTTGAGGTTCTGAATCGATCAGTCCTCGGGGTGGATGCCTCGCTCCAAGTCAGCAGCCGGGATTTCGACGGTGCCCTGGTGGGCAAGCTCACGCTGGAAGGCGTGCGCTTCCGCGGGAAACGCCGGAAGCCGTGATCATGATTGAAGGAGCTCGTTCAACTGAGCTTCATCAATCACCGTCACCTTCAGCTTGTCCGCCTTATCGCGCTTCGAGCCTCCGCCGTCACCGGCGAGTAAGTAGTCGGTCTTCGCGGAGATGGAGCCGGAGACCTTTGCTCCCTTGGACTCGAGGAAACGCTTCATCTCATCGCGATCCTTCGAGAGCGTGCCGGTGATGACGAAGGTCTTGCCAGCGAGGGGAAGTTCGGAAAGGTCGGCTTCTGCCAGCTTCGGCAGGTAGTTCTCGGACTTCGGATTGATGTCGAGGTCTGCCAGTCGTTCCAGCACGTGCTTGCCACCCTCGGAGCCGAAGAAGGCGAGGACAGACTCCGCAACGACCTGCCCGACATCGGCTGATACCGCATATCCGGCGTTCTGCTTCTTGAGTTCGTCGATCTCCGCCTTGAGTGCCTTATAAGCGCTTTCCCGCGACTTCTTGTCCTCGGCATCGGCTGGCGGGTTCTCCTTGTTGCGCGGAGAAATGAGTTTTGCTTCCGCCTCCTTGCGGGTGATGGCTTGGATGGTTTCCAAGATGGAGGAGCACACCACCTCGCCATCTTGGATATGGGCCAAGCCGTGGAGCGATTCGTGAAGTCTTGCCAACTCCTTCGCCGCGGATTCGCCCACCTGGCGGATGCCCATGGCGAAGAGCCAGCGATCCAGCGGCTTCTCGCGCGCGGCTTGCAGGGCTTCCATCACCTTCGTGGCATTCTTCTCGCCGAAGCGGCGAGCAGCCTCGTCGGTTCCCAGATTGAGCGACGGAAGGTTATCAGCCGTGAGGGTGAAGAGATCGAGTGGCGTGCGGCACAGGCCGCGGTTCACCAGTGCCTCGGCCACGGTCCCGCCGACGGCCTCGATGTCGAGCGCCTTTCTGGAGGAGAACTGGCGGATCTTCGACACCGCTTGGGCGGGACACTCGAAGTTCGTGCAGCGCCATGCCACGAAGCCTTCTTCCTTGGAAACCGGTCCACCGCACGAAGGGCACTGGCCGCTGATGTGTTCTAACAAGGAGAACTGCTTGGAACCGGCGGAGCGTTTCTCCATCACGACACGCACGACCGCTGGGATGATCTCGCCTGCCTTCTCGATGATCACGATGTCGCCGAGTCGGATGTCCTTGCGCTGGATCTCCTCCTCATTGTGCAGCGTGGCCCGCGATACCGTGGTGCCGGAAACGAAGACCGGCTCGAGCTCCGCCACGGGCGTAAGGACTCCGGTGCGCCCGACTTGGACAGTGATGTCCTTGAGCAGCGTCTCCTTCTGCTCGGGCAGGAACTTGTAAGCGGCTGCCCAACGCGGTGCGCGCGAGGTGTAGCCCAGTCGCTCGCGTTCGGCACGGGCAAGCACCTTCACCACGGCGCCATCCGTGCCATAGCCGAGGTGGTGCCGCTCGCGGTCGATCAACCGAACAGCGTCTAACAACTCATCCAGGGACTCCGCGATGAAGACAGGACGGTTGCGCGGGATGCCGGTCGCATCCAGAAGCGCGTGGAAGTCGTGCTCGGTCGGCAGTTCCGGGCCCTCATATGCGCCCAGCCCGTGAGCGAGGAAGGCCAGCGGGCGATTCGCCACCATCTTCGGATCGAGCTGCTTCAGCGTGCCGGCGGTCGCATTGCGCGGATTGACGAAGGTCGGCAGACCCGCCTCGTCGCGCTCCGTATTCATTGCCGCAAAGGCTTCATTCGGCATGAAGATCTCGCCGCGGACTTCAAGCAGGGAAGGGATGGATTGAGGCAATGAGAGAACAAGGCTCATGAGCCCGCCTTCGCCTTCGGTGAGCACCTGGAGGTCGATGGGAACAAGCTCCCCGTCGGCCGTCTTGATAAGGTTTCCAGTGTGGGCATCGGCGATCTCGGTGCCCGTGACCTTATTCAGCCAACGGTTGTGTCCTACAGAATGGTAACCATTGGATTCAAACCATGTGGCTACTTCCTCTAACGTCGGCTCGTCACCTTTTACGAAAGGCTGAGAAATGACAAATGCGGGCCCTTTGTGGGTTTGCAGGACACCATGGAAACGGATGTCATCGACGAACAACCGGTTTGAGGAACTGATGTTCTTCAAATACATTTCTGCCCCTTGGGCCCCGAAGTTTGGGGGAAGGGTGAACTTGATGACCCGCTTCGACGATTCGACGGCGAAGACAGTATGCTCGGATTGGCCCCCTAGCTTCTTCCAATCGCCTACGAGGGCGAGGAGTTTGCCGGGGTCGATGAGGCGTCCAGCTTCAGTTCCCCATTCAAGAATGGATTCGGCTTCACGTCGGAGCCGTTCCGAAAGATCTGCTCCATCATCTGGCTCGAGGTCATACGCGAGCTTGCGGCCGAGGCTTTCCGCCGGGCTGTCTTCAAGCGTTCCGCCAATAACTGTGCTTGAGCCGCTGCTGCCATTGGGTGGATCGTAGAAGAGGAGGTGGTCCAAGTCAACATCCAGCCCCTTGGGCGAAGGGACCTTCAGTTCCAGCGGGACGGAAAGAATCGTCCGCACGTTGTTCGTAATGTCGTCGCCGGTGGTGCCGTCGCCGCGGGTGGCGGCATAGGCGAGCTTGCCATCGCGATAGACGAGCGAGACTGCCACGCCGTCGATCTTCGGCTCGACGGTGACGGCGATGTGCTCGCGGCTGAGGTTCTTTTGCAGCCGTTTGTAGAAGTCGATCAGCTCGGCTTCCGCGACGAAGTCCGCGGGGGCGTCATCCGGTGGCTTGAGCTCGAAGACATCGTCGATGCTCAGCATCGGCACGAGGTGCCGGACTTGCTGGAAGCTATCGAGCGGCGCGCCACCGACGCGATGGGTGGGGGAGTTCTCGTCGTCGTATTCGGGGTGCTTCGCTTCCAGACCCTCCAGCTCACGGAAGAGCTTGTCGTATTCCGCATCCGAGATCTCTGGCGCGGCATCCGTGTAGTAGAGCCGGTTGTGGCGCTCAAGTTCCGCACGCAATTGGCGGATGCGGGCTTCCGGGGCAGGCTGGTCGAAGAAGTCGTCCATGGACGGCGGGAAGCTCACTCGATCTTTCCGGCTCGGGAAAGCGGTAAGATGATCCGGCCGGGACGATGCGTCACGGCCTCCACCGGAAAGGAGCCGAAATAGCGGCTGTCGAGAGCGTTCTCATGATTGTCGCCCAGCGTGAAAATCCGGCCCGCAGGCACCACGTGGGGATAGCTGGGCTGCGGCCAGTCACGGGCGAAGGGATGCGCCCCGCCGGGAATCTTGCCATCCCGGTCAGGCAAGGGCCGGCCATTCACGTGGAGCCGGCCATCGATCAGATCGACCGTATCTCCTTCGATCGCGGTAACTCTCTGGACGTATTTTGAGTCGCTCAGCCGAGCACTTGCCTTGATCGCGTCGAAGATCACGAGATCCCCCTTCTCGACCTTGCCGGCGGGATTGAAGATCCGGGTCGCCGTCACGTGATCGCCCGGCTGGATGGTCGGCGTCATGCTGCCCGTGGGAATCTCGAAGATTTTCACGGTGCCGGTCAGAACCAGCGTCATCACCACGATGCCAAACAGCAGAAAGCAGAGTGGTACGGCGAGCTTGCGGATGTTCATGATATGGCGGCTTCAGTCGTCCCAAGGGCGGCGATTCCGGGTGCTGGCTGTTACTTCATGCCGGGCTTGGCCAGCATGTCGTCCAGCGGTTGGTCTCCGAGCGCCCATTCGTCGGAGAGCACGCGGGTGATTTCAAATTGCCGCGCCTCGGCACCCTCGGTGTGACGGATCATCAGGGTCATGCGCAGGGCTCCGCCTTGTGCCCGTCTCTCTGCCCGGTTCATCGAGCTTGCCAGCGCCTCATACTGGGGAGTTCCCCGCGTCACATAGCCGAGCATCACGGTCCCCTGATCGGGCGAGAGCAGGGCAAAGCAGGCCCATGCCTTGTCGTCGCGGTAGATGCCATTGTAGTAGCTGTCCGGGACGACCTTCACACGCACTGTGGATTCCCCGGCAGTCCCGGCGAGAATCTTGTCCCACGACGGATGGACGTGCCGGACGAAGGCGTCGAAATCCACGCGCCAGTGTCCGTCCGCATCGGGAGCAAGCAGGGCGATGCGATTCCCTCCGCCCTCGAAGGTGACGATCACGCTCTCAAGCCGGGCCGCGCGGCTGTCGATCGGCCGCATGTAGCTGACCCTGCTTACTTTCCCGTCATCGGCTTCCAGCGTTGCCAGGCGGGCCGCGATCTCTTCCGGGCGGAGGCTGCTTCCCCGCACGAGGGGTGCCAGATCCTGCGTCGTGCGTGCTGCCAGGAAGTCCGTGACGATCTTCACCAGCTCGTCGGATTCAACTGATGTCGTGGAAACACTGCCATGCTCCGGAATGCTGTTCGCGACGTGGGCCGACTTTTCTTGCCGACCGCTGCCGCCCAGATCCCCGTTCCACCACAGGATGGCCGCCGCCACTCCGGCTCCGAAGAGCAGGAAAGCGCCACCGCAAAGGCACATCATCGCCGCAGTCACATATCGGACCTTCACGCGCTCCCGCCGGTTCTTCACCGAGCGGTGGACGTGGCCGATCCTTGGCGCAGAGCCCAATCCAGTCTCCCGGCTATTCCTTCGGCCGGGAGACTGAAAGCCGAGCCCATCCTGCGCCCGGGGCGAGGACCCCGAACGATACTTCCCCCCGCTGGAATTCACTGTCTGATGACCGAGTCCGTCGCGGGGGGGCTTCTTCATGGGGAGGGGGCTTTATCTGGGATAAACCGTGATCCGGTAGGGATCATACTTGTCGTCCGGGCGGAAGAGCCAGCCTGGATTCCGGTTCACCACCTCATAGCCCGTCAGCATGAATTCCGGGAGGAATTGGTTGCTGTTCGGGTCGTAGGCTTCCTTGCCGGTGAAGTAGCCGTTCAGGCGATACTCGAAATTGTGGTCGTAGCCGTAGCGGGCACCCTGCGGGCCGTTTTCAGGCAGGCGGTCAGGCTGGCGCTTCTTGTCCTCGCGGATGATCGCCAGCTTCGCCTTGTCCCAGGATTGGCGGGGACGCTTCACATATCCCCAGAAGCGGGTCTTCTCGATATAGTAGCGGCGACCGTAGAAAAAGTCCCCGCTGGGCTCGCTGGCGATGGCCGCCTTGCGTTCCTCGACCGTGGGCCCGCCCATGTTGCCGGCCCCCATCGATCCTGCGCATTGGCAGAGTACCATCGTTCCTACGACCATCAGTCCGCGCGAGATCCACCTCATGAGCGGGGAGGCTAGGGAGGGCATGGCGGGCTCCGCAAGCGCCAATCCCGCACGCGGAACGCAGGAACCCGGCCCGAAATCCGCTTGCAAATCCTTAGCCGCCTCGTTACCTCCGACGCCCCCTCCGGCGAGCAAACCACCTTACCAAGAATCGAAAACGCATGAAGTTGGCCAATCTGCTCAATCCCGAACGCATCATCCTTGAGATGAATTCCGGGGAGCATTGGCCCGCCATCGTGGAGTTGATCGACCGTTTGGTCTCCTGTGGTGCGCTCCCTGCCGAGATGCGCGAGGAAGTCCTCGCCGCCCTGAAGATCCGCGAGGAGCAGGTCAGCACCGGAGTCGGCCATGGCGTTGCCATCCCCCATGCCTTCTCGGACAAGCTGGACAAGGTGATCACCATCTTCGGCCGTTCGAAGTCGGGCATCGATTTCGAGGCGCTGGATGGCAAGCCGGTCCACTTCGTGATCCTCTTTTTGGTGCCGAAGAAGGACTACCACCTCCATCTCCAGACCCTCGCCGCGATCGCGAAGATGTTCACGAATGCCGAGATCCGACGACGACTTGGCGAGGCAGGCTGCCATCAGGAGATCCTCGATATCTTCGCTGGCAAGCCGCCAAAGGCCGCAGGCTTGGCGTGATCCGGTCTGCGTGGCCCCTTGGCTGCTGCCTCTACTGCGCCCGCTCTTCCTCCTTGAATCGGGGATTTTTCCCGGTCTCGCCGCGGATTTGATCCGGCGGACCCTGCCCGGGCCCCGTTTCCGCTCGTCCCGACTCTTTCGTATGCATCCCGCACCCCGGCTCACTCTGCACTTGGCGTCCCGGGCGTCTTGGCGGTGAATCCCACATCTCTTTCCCATGACCCTGATCCAGGACCTCGAATCCCGCCTGTCCGCCGCCTTCCAGCAGGTGCTCGGTGAATCCGTCGATGCGCCCGTGGTGGCCGCTGCCGACCTGCGCTTCGGCGACTACCAGAGCAATGCCGCCATGGCACAGGCCAAGCAGCGCAAGACGAACCCGCGCGCGCTGGCCCAGCAGGTGATCGACGCCATTGATCTCGGCGACCTCGGCACGGCGGACATTGCCGGACCCGGCTTCATCAATTTCAAGATCAGCCCGGCGACGTTCGCCGCACGCGCGCAGGCCCAGCTTGCCGACACCCGTCTCGGCGTGCCGGACATCGGCGCGGGCAAGACGGTAGTCGTGGATTTCTCCGCGCCGAACGTCGCGAAGCCCATGCACGTCGGTCACATCCGCTCGACCATCATCGGCGACTCGCTGGCCCGCATTTCCCGATTCCTCGGCTTCAAGGTCATCACCGACAACCACATCGGCGACTGGGGCACGCAATTCGGCATGATCCTCCACGGCTGGAAGACGCTTCTGAACGAAGATGCGCTCGCCGCAGATCCCATCGCCGAGCTGCTGCGGGTCTATCGCGAGGTGAATGCCACGAAGGAACAGCCGGGAGTGCTGGATACCTGCAAGGCCGAGCTGGTGAAGCTCCAGGCCGGGGACGCCGAGAACCTCGCCATCTGGCAGCGCTGCATCGATGTCTCGAAGGCCGGCCTGCAGAAGATCTACGACCGCCTCGACGTCCACTTCGACCACTGGCTGGGCGAGAGCTATTTCAATGACCGCCTCCCGAGTCTCGTCGAGGAGTTCCTGGAAAAGGGCCTCGCACGCGTCAGCGAGGGAGCTGTCTGCATTTTCTCCGACGAGACCAAGGCTCCGGAGCAGGACCCCTTCAAGATCCACCGCGAGGAAGGCTGGACGGACAATCCCTCGATCATCCGCAAGGGCGACGGCGGATTCCTCTATGCCACCACCGACCTCGCCACGCTGGAATACCGTGTGGACGAGTGGAAAGCGGACGAGATCTGGTATGTCGTCGGCGTCCCGCAGCAGCTCCATTTCCGCCAGATCTTCGACGCCGCCCACCGCTGGGGGAAGAAGGGGGAATTCCGCCACATCGCCTTCGGCTCTATTCTCGGCGAGGACCGCAAGCTGATGCGGACGCGCTCCGGCGAAAACGTCGGCCTCATCGAAGTGCTCGGCGAAGCGGTCGAGCGCGCCGCCGCGGCCATCGCGGAGAAGAACCCGGACCTGCCGGCAGACGAGGCAAAGGAGGTCGCCGAGATCGTCGGTATCGGCGCGGTGAAGTTCGCCGAGCTCTCGCAGAACCGCCTGACCGACTACGTGTTCGCTTGGGATCGGATGCTTGCGCTTCAAGGCGACACCGCACCGTATCTCCAATACAGCCATGTGCGCATCCGCTCGATCTTCCGCAAGCTCGATGGCCCCTTCGAGGCGACGGGCGTGGAGCTTCATCTGGCGGAGGACGCGGAAGTCCACCTCTCGCGTCTCCTCGCCCGCTTCGGCGAAGTGTTGCCGCAGGTGCTCGACGACCATCGTCCGAACCTGCTAACGAATTACCTCCTGGAGCTGGCCCGTGCCTTCCACTCCTTTTTCGAGGCCTGCCCGGTGCTCAAGGCGGATGAGCCCGTCCGCTCCAGCCGCCTCGCGCTCTGCGAGCTGACCAGCCGCGTGCTCAGCACGGGTCTCGGCCTGCTCGGCATCCGCTGCCCGGAGCGGATGTAATTACGATCCATGATATCCCTCACCGCCTCGCCAGATCCTGGCGGGTGTGGGGGAGGGCCGCGGTCGTCCCTTCCGTGACTGGACGATGGGTCGTCCTGGTTGCGTGGATGGTCATCCCGCCATCAATCGCCTCGATGACGAGACGACCAGGGCCTGAGAAAGCGAGTGCCTGCGAGGCGGTCAGTGCCAAGTCATCGGCACGGCCTTCCATGGTCACCCAAGCGGTGCCGGCATCCGTGGCAAGCCTGAGCCGATCGCCGGTGGAAAGATCGAGCGACACGACCGCCCGGTTTTTCAGGGAGATCTTCATGAGAAATGAATGATTGAAGGGTTGAGGGCGGGGGAACCGGGCACGGTTCTCCCGGGCGAAACGGGACCAGTCTTTCGGTCAGCGATGGCTGCGGCCCTTCGGTCGCGCTGCGCGGATACCCCGGCCTCGGGTGACTGAGCTATCCCGCGCCGCCAGATCGTTTTTCCACAATCCGAGGACGACATCACGCGCCGCAGCGACGGCGGGGCGGTCGGCATTTTCCCGCAGGTAGCCGATGGAGAGATTCACCGTGGTCTGGAAATGGGGCAGGGCGATGATGCGTCCTTGGAACTCCGGTGCCTCGATGTGATTGCGGGCCGCCAGGGTGAGGCCGAGGCCTTCCGCCACCAGATTCAGCACCGTTAGGCATTCATCCACGCGGAAGCGCTGCTGGAGCTTTAGCCCCTGGTCGCTGCAGATTGACTCGATCGCCCGGAAATACGAGCACGCCCGAGACACGAAGATCCACGGCTTGGTTTCCAGCACCTTCCAATCCGGCGAGGAAAGCTCGCGCGCCCAAGCCGCAGGAGCGGCGATGCAGAGCTCGATGGGCTCCAGGACATGCGACTCGATCCGCGGGAACTCGCACACGCCCTCGAAGAATCCGATGGAGATCGAACCGTCGTCGATGCCTTCCAGGATCGTCCCGCTGCTGCCATTGACCAGATCGTAGTTCAGCTCGGGATGTTCGGATGTGAGGGCTCCGAGCACTTCCACGATCTTCAGCACCTCCGGCCGGTTGTTCAGGCCGAAGACAAGCTCGCCCGAGACCGTTTCCCGCAGGCTCTCGGCGCTGTGTTTGAAATCGCGTGCCGCCTCCACGATGCGCCGCGCCTTCTCCTGTAGCATCTTGCCTTCCCGGGTCAGCGCCATGCCGCGGGCGCTGCGCTCGAAGAGCTTCACGCCCAGTTCTTCCTCCAGTTGCTTGACCTGCGCGCTCACGGCAGGCTGGCTGGTGAAGAGCTTTTCCGCGGCGCGGGTCAGGTTTCCCTCTTCGGCGATCGTGAGGAAGGTGCGCAGTTGATAGAGTTCCATGGCGGCGGGTTGACGTCGGCACTATCCACGATTCCCCGGCATCCGCCCAATCGCCTTTTTGGAACAGGGGCATCACGGGAAACGATGGCCCCGGCCGGGTGGTGGAGTTCCGGGGAAAACCGGCAAACGGGGGCTGGGTTTTGCCGTGATGCCAAGATTCCTCAGCGGCGGGCTTGTTTGCCGGAAGGCCGCTCCGTAGCTTCGCCGCGATCTAACTACCCATGAGCGACCCAATTTTCATCGGCATCGATAGCGGTGCCACCACCTCCAAGATCGCCGCGGTGCAAAGCGACGGCTCCATCTTCCCCAGCGAGCTGCTCCAGCGCCCCACCTCCTCGGAAGGAGGCCCGGCGGCGGTGATCGCGGCATGGATCGGCGCGATCAACGAATTCCTCGCCCAGCACGGGCTGGAGTGGTCGCAGGTGGAGGGTGTCGGCCTCGCCGTCCCCGGCCCGCGCCGCAGCTACGGTGTGCTGGATACCTCGCCGAATCTCCCTGCCGAATTCGACGGCTGGAACGTGGAGCACGATCTCCGCGTCGCCCTGGAGCGCGAGTCCGGCCGCATACTGCCGCTGGCGCTGGGCAATGACGGGAATCTCGGCGGTGTCGCCGAGGCGCATCGTGCCCGCGGCACAGATGAGTGCAGTGTGGTGATGCTGGCTCCCGGCTCCGGTCTGGGTGGTGCCTATGTCGATGCCTCCGGCCTGCCGCTGGATGGCGATACTTTGGCCGGCATGGAGGCGGGCCACCTCGCCGCGCCGCTGCATCTGCTGGGTGTGGACGCGCTGACCTGCGGCTGCGGTCGCGACTGGGGATGCTACGAGATGTATACCAGCCTCGCCGGTCTGCCGGGCCTGCTGGAGCGCGCCTTGCCTCGCTACCCGGGTCACGTGCTGGCGGATCCGTCGCTCGGGAAGAAGGAGCGCGTGCTGAAGCTGCGCGGCCTCGCCCAGGATGGCGACGCTCTGGCGCTCGAGCTTTTCGACCTCCAGGCAAAGGCGATGGGCCTGCTGGTGGCCGAGCTTTCCATGGCGGTGGACCCCGGTTGCTTTGTTGTCGGCGGAGGACTCATCGACCCGGATGCGACCACGGTGGAATTCCGCGAGCGCTACCTCGGTGGCATCCGCGAGACCGCGCTGAAGTATCTCTGGCCGACCCAGCGCACCACGCTGCGCATCGTCCCTGCGACGCTTGGCGAGCTTTCGCAGGCAGTGGGTGCGGCGCTGGTCGCCCGCCACATTGCACGCGAGGCGTCCTGACCGGCTTTGCTTTGAAAAAATGCCGCAGCGGTTCCGGATCTCGGAGCTTGCTGCGGCATTTTCCTTTTACGGAGCCTGCGCCTTCTCGCGGCACGACTCGTAGTATGCGTCCCAGACCTTGAGCTGTTCCAGGTTCGGCACCGGGTGCATCCCCGGCTGGGCATCGAGATCCATCGCCTTGCCGCTCTTGCCCGTGAAGGCGGTCCACTCCGGCAAGCCCGGGCCATTGGGGTCGCCGGTCTTCGCGAAGTTCACCCAGTAGCTGCTCACGAGGTCGCTCATCGCCCGGTCCGCGGGCTTTGAGCGGGCGACATTCCCGAAGATGTAGGCGATCTCCGCCCCGTGGTCGGCACCCTTGTCCGGCGAATTACGATGATCGTAGTAGTAGAGGAATGCCTTGTTTTTCCCGTGGGCAGATTGGAGCCGTGCCCAGGTCCACGCGGGCCACGCGAAGCAGATGTCACGGATGGCATCCTTTCCGGCGCGCGATGACTCGCTCCATTTCGCGTGCGGGTAGGCAGCGAGGATCTTGTCCGCGTGCTCGCCGAAGGTGGCGGCCGTCTCGCGGAATCTCCCCGGCGTGGTCGCGAGCGCAAACATCCCGCCATCGTCGGAATTGCTGCCCGTCATCACGGGCGTGTCATTGAATTCGCCACGGAGAAAAGCCGTGTGTGAGTCCATCGGCACGACATCGGCATCAATGCACGGCATGGGGGCAAAGCCGCCCTTCAGGACTTTTTTCGCGGGGAGCGCGCGTGCTGCGGCGATGTCCTTCGCGCCGAGCTTCTCCAAAAACTTCACGCCCTCGACTTCGGCGAGCTGGAGAGTCGGGACGAAGTGGCCTGCTTCGTTCGCCGTTTTCGGCGGGGAGAACGATGAGCCGCTCTGGGCGATCACCCGGTGGAAGAGGTCCTTTGCCTTTGGCGAGGTCGCCAGCAGGCCGACCGATACCGAGCCAGCCGACTCGCCGAAAATGGTCACGCAGCCGGGATCACCTCCGAATGCGGCGATGTTCTCCCGCACCCATTTCAGCCCCGCGATCTGATCGAGCAGCCCGAAGTTTCCCTTGCCGCCCTCCTTCGTCAGCTCCGGATGCGCGAGGAAGCCGAATGCTCCGAGCCGGTATCCCACGGAGACGACCACCACGCCCCTTTTCGTGAGCTGGCTGCCATCGTAGATCGGGGTGGAGGTGGAGCCCATCGCGAAGGCACCGCCGTGAATCCAATACATCACCGGCAGGCGCTCGCCCGCAGATTTCGCGGGCGTCCAGACATTCAGATAGAGGCAGTCCTCGGAGAAATCCGTCGGCGCGCCCAGCATCAGGTTCAGCACGCTCTCCTGGATCGGCCCCGGTGCATACGTCGTGGCCTTCTTCACTCCGTCCCACGCCTCGGCTGGTTGCGGTGCCTTCCAGCGCAGCTCGCCCACCGGAGGCTTCGCGAAAGGAATGCCCTTGAAAGCCCGCACCGAGGCGTCGGTGCCGGTGCTCCCCTCGATCGTTCCCCCGGTGACCCTCACCTGAAGCGCTGGCACATCCTTCCCTTCGTCCGCGAGTGAGGAAAGGGGAGCAATGAGGAGGGCGAGCAATGCCGCCTTCCCGGAAAAAGGCATGACCAGGGATTTCATGGAGCGTGTTTGTCAGAGGCTATTCGTCGGCAAGTTGTGGAAGGTTACAGCAATTTCTCAACAATGCGAAGGCCCCGGTAGCGTGTGCATGCTCAGCATGTCCCGATGGCATTTCCACGAAATGAGTCGGAGTGATATCAAGGAAGAAGCTGCCGATGCCGTGAGCCCACGACGGGCAGCCAACCCAACAACAACTACTACCATGAGCAACTTCCAATACCGCCGCCTGGACAAGAACGACGTCGCAGTGCTCCTCGTCGATCACCAGACCGGCCTGACCAACCTGGTGCAGGACTTCTCGCCGGATGACTTCAAGAACAACGTCCTCGCGCTGGGCGACATCGCCGAATACTTCAAGCTCCCGACCATCCTGACCACCAGCTTCGAGGACGGCCCGAACGGCCCGCTCGTGCCGGAACTCAAGGCCCAGTTTCCCGATGCTCCCTACATCGCGCGCCCGGGAAACATCAATGCCTGGGACAACGAGGACTTCGTGAATGCCGTGAAGGCCACGGGAAAGAAACAACTGCTCATCGCCGGCATCGTCACCGAGGTCTGTGTCGCTTTCCCCGCGCTGTCCGCGCTGGAGGAGGGCTACGAGGTCTTCGTGGTCGCCGATGCATCGGGCACTTTCAATCAAACGACCCGTCAGGCGGCATGGTCCCGCATGGAGGCCGCAGGTGCGCAGTTGATGACTTGGTTCGGCGTGGCCTGCGAGTTGCACCGCGACTGGCGGAATGATGTCGAAGGCCTCGGCACCTTGTTCTCGAATCACCTGCCGAACTACCGCTGCCTCATCAACAGCTACAACGCTGGCAAGGCCGCTGCTGCGAAGTGAATCCAAATGGCCCCCGCGTCCGCTGGCCGCGGGGGCCGGCTGCATAATGACGCGGAGCGGGGCGAGCGGAAGAAATCCGGAACACGACAAGCCGCTGCAAAATGGTAAGGGTGATCCATCGCTCTACCCGCCTGCCATGCTCCTGCGTTCCCTGATTTCCCTCGTCCTGCTCGCCGGTTTCGCCGCGGCCAAGCCATCGCCGAATATCGTCGTCGTCCTCGTCGATGACCTGGGCTGGGGCGACTTCTCGTGCTTCGGCAACAAGGAGGCATCCACGCCGAACATCGACCGCCTGGCGAAAGAGGGGATGCAATTCCGGCAGTTCTACGTAAACTCGTCGATCTGCTCGCCATCGCGCTGTGCCTTGACCACGGGGCAATATCCTCAGCGGTGGAAGATCACCTCTTTCCTCGAAAACCGGGCGGCCAACGAGCGCCGCGGCATGGCACAGTGGCTCGACCCGAAGGCCCCGGTGCTGGCCCGCATCCTGAAGGAGAAGGGCTACGCCACCGGGCACTTCGGCAAGTGGCATCTCGGTGGCCAGCGCGACGTGGACAATGCGCCCGCGATCACCTCCTACGGATTCGACCGGAGCCTCACCAACTTCGAAGGCATGGGGCCGAAGCTGCTGCCGCTGACGCTGAAGCCCGGCGACAAGGAGCCGGGCAAGATCTGGCAGGATGCGGAGCGCCTCGGCGGACCGGTCACGTGGACGCTGCGCTCGAAAATCACGGGCAGCTTCGTCGATGCCGCGATCCCCTTCATCGACGCCGCGGCGAAAGAGAAGAAGCCGTTCTTCATCAATCTCTGGCCGGACGACGTCCACTCTCCCTTCTGGCCGCCGGTCGAATCGTGGAAGCAGGGCAAGCGGGCGCAGTATCTCGCGGTGCTGGAAAACATGGACCGCCAGCTCGGCAAGCTCTTCGACCATCTCCGCGCCACGCCGGAGATCCGGGATAATACCATCGTGCTCGTCTGCTCCGACAATGGTCCCGAGCCGGGGGCGGGCTCTGCGGGTTCCTTTCGCGGGGCAAAGGGCACGCTATGGGAGGGCGGCATCCGCTCGCCCCTCGTCGTCTGGGCCCCCGGGCTGATGGAAGAGGGCAAGGCCGGAGGGATCAACGACCGCTCGGTTTTCGCCGCCTTCGATCTCGCTCCCTCGTTGGTGAAGATCGCCGGTGCTCCGGCTCCGGAGGGCGTGGCTTTCGACGGTGAGGACCTTTCCGCGACGCTGCTCGGGAAATCGGATGCCTCGCGGAAGGCGTCCATTTTCTGGCGTCGTCCGCCGGATCGCAAGGTGACGGGCCCGCAGGGACGCCGCCAGCCGGACCTCGCCGTGCGTGAGGGGAATTGGAAGCTGCTCTGCGAGTACGACGGCTCGCAGGGGCGGCTCTTCGACCTCGCTACGGACCCGGCGGAATCGAAGAACATCGCGGTGGAAAAGCCCGAGATAGTCGCCCGACTTTCAAAGGCTGCCGTCGAGTGGCACGCCTCGATGCCCCCGGACGAGGGGCCGAAACTGGGAGCCCGGAAGCAGGGGAATGGCGGGAAGTGAGGGCGGCCGGATCACCTGCGAAGGTGATCTTCGCAAAATCAGACCGACTCCGGACTTGGCAGCCCGCCGATCCCGCGTACCGATCACCCCGTGGGTGCCGGAACCATTCAAGACCCGTCTTATGTCCGCGAAGCGTTCGCACGCATCGCAGACCGCTACGTGACCACGAATCACGTCCTCAGCCTCGGCACCGATATCCTGTGGCGGCGAAAGGTCGCCCGGATCGTTCGCGCATGGGAGCCCCGCCGTGTGCTCGATGTGGCCACCGGTACCGGTGATCTTGCCTTGGAGATCCAGGACGCTTGTCCGGAGGCGGAGGTGACGGGCAGCGATTTCTGCGCGGAGATGCTCGCCCATGCCAGCCGCCGCGGCCTTGCCCGCACCCTGGTCGCGGACGCCCTCGCGCTCCCATTCCAGGACGGCGAATTCGACGTCGTGACCGTCGCCTTCGGCCTGCGAAATATGGCCGATTACGCCGCCGCCATCCGCGAGATGCGCCGCGTGCTGCGACCCGGCGGCCATCTTCTCGTTCTCGATTTCTCGCTGCCGGAGGGAGCCCTCAGAAAGCCCTACCGCTGGTATCTTCACAACGTCCTGCCCAAGATGGCGGGCTACCTCACCGGCCAGAAGGACGCCTACGAATACCTCGGCGGCTCCATTGAGGAATTCCCGATGGGGCAGGAAATGTGCGACCTCATCACCGCCCAAGGCTACCGCGAGGCGCAGGCCGCTCCGCTGACCTGCGGCGTCGCCTCCATCTACACCGCCGAAGCGGTCTGAGTGGCAATTGTCGGCGGTCCGCTGCATGCGCGCTTGCCGTTGACGGGCATCCCCGGGTAAAAAGGCGTCGCCGGTCCACCGAAAGACGGATCGGAACTCCCAAGCGATTGGGAAACAACAAACTGGAGGGGTGGCAGAGTGGTCTATCGCGTCGGTCTTGAAAACCGAAGTTGGGCAACCAACCGTGGGTTCGAATCCCACCCCCTCCGCCACTTCAATGCAGTTTGCTGAGCATCAGTTATCCTGCTTGTAATCAGAGTCTTGCATTCTGACTATGGGGCATGGCCGACAGGCCAAGCGAACGATCGGCCATGGCTTGAAACTACTTCCTATAAAGCTGATTCGAGCAGCAAACGTCTGTGGAGAATGTGAATCCGAATTCTAAGGGAAAGCATCAAGAGGTGCTCGATGCGGGCTATCTGGCCAACTATCTCCAAATTTCTCCCAACGCCATCGATTCCGAAGGCGAATCACCAGATATGGTCTCGAATCTAGGTGGGATTTCTATCGGCCTTGAGGTCACAAGTGGAGCCTCGTCGGAGCATCACCGGGTAGGCCAACTATCGAAGAAAGGGCTGACCCCGTTCGTGATGAATATTGGAGGTTTGCAGGATCGCGACGAACGGCGATCCAATGAAGAGCTCATCGACGTAACCGCCTCGGGAACCTATGAGGACCTTCTGGAGTCGAACAGACTTTGGATCGAACGAATGGCGGCCAAGATTATGAGAAAGACTCGCAATCTAAACCGAAGCGACTATCGCACCTTCGATCAAAACTGGCTTCTTATTTTCGACCGTCAGATCTGGTTTTCCTACGACATCGAGACCTACTGTTACAACCTTCAAAAGGGAATCCACTTTGGTTCCGCAGTGCGTGAATTCGATAGGGTCTTCATTGTAGGCAACCCTTTCATTTTCGCACGAGAGCACGGGGTGTGGGCAGGTGCGATTTTTCGGAGCGGCGGTTAGCAGAAAAGCATCACAACAGGGCCTAGGTTAGGACGAGTTCGCCCAACGATCGTTACTGTTGGACAAGATTGGGAAAGTCGGGCAGTTGGGATGCGTGAAAGAAAAACCTCGCCTCGTTCGCCGCGCTGAGTTGGCTGAAAACATCGAGAAACGGCTCAAGTCGATCATTGCGGATTTCGATAAAATTCCCTCTTTTAAGGGGAAGTCCCGTTTCATGGACAAGATCTTCCGCGTGAATTCGAGGGCACACAATCTCGCGTGGGATTTGCGTTACGATGCCAGCGAAGAACTCGCAAAATGAGCGGATCTCAGACTATGAAGCACGTTCACGAACTGGTCGGCGATTATATCGACGAGCACCCGGAGGAATTTGAAAGAGGCAAGGTGGGAATGATTGTGCCAGACGGCACCGACGAGCGGGTAGTGGCTCGATGGTTGGATGAATCCATGGGCAGCGGTAACTGGGCCGCTGGTCTGCGCGGGGCTACCAAGGAGGATGCCTGCTGCTACGCCCGCAGAGTTTTGGCCTCATTTTCGGATAAAGCCGATGATGTGACGACGGCTCGAATTTTGGAATGTGTAAACGCTTTCGCGGATTGGGAGAAGAATCTGACTAAAGGGCCGGAAGTGGTAATATCCTACTGTGGCTGGATGCGGTCCGAACTCCAGCGACGATGGCGAGAGCCGCTGATTCTATGGCCATGGGTTGCGGTTGAGCTGACTTTTTGCGAGCTGTCGATTCGTTCCTATCACCGGCTCGAAACCAAGGAAGCCGAGTCGACGCTTGCGATGCTGGTTATTAATGCCGCGCATTTCTTCGACGCCCACAAAAGGCCCGAATAGATACTTCCTCACTGCTCGGGTGTTTCAGTAGAAGTCGTGACGGATTTTCAGTGTGTTGTGCTTGAAGGAGGAGAATCCCACCCCCTCCGCTCTTTTAGCGTCCTAGCCCGGTAATCATGATCCGCCTGCTGCTGGTTTGGCTGCTGTTTGCCGGGGCGGGACTTGCGCATCAGATCGAGGAGATTTCCATTTCGGTGGTGCTCGATGGGGATCGCGTCACGGCCATTGCGGAGGCGGATGCGGCTTACATGCTGCCGGAGTTCCGAGGGGACGAGGATGTGGAGGCGAAGGACCTGGCGTGGCTGCGGGAGCAGGACCCGGCGGGTTGGCGGAGGATAGCGGGGGAGTGTGAGGATTACTGGCGGTCCTGCTTTCGCCTGAAGGCGGACGGGGCGGACCTCGCATGGACTCTTTCGGTGCCGGATCTTGCGAAGGAAAAGCCGGGGTTTTTGGAGGAGGGAGACCCGGAGGACCTGCCGATGCTGGCCGTGCGAATCGAGGCGGTGCTTCCGCCCGGAGCGTCGAAACTCGGCATCGATTGGAAGGAGCCCTTCGGCGTGAATCTCATCGTCACGACGGGCGAGGGAGCATCCGCCGAAACGAAGCCGCTGGTCAGCGGGGAGTCCGCGGTGGTCGCCGAGAGGGCGGCGGATGCTTCGGAGATGAGGCCTGCGGAAACCTCGTTCGCGGGGTGGATCCGGCTCGGATTCGTCCACATTTTGCCGGAGGGCGTGGATCACATCCTCTTCGTGCTCGGCCTCTTCTTGTTGGTGCCGCGGTGGAAGCCGTTGCTGCAGCAGACGATCGTCTTCACGCTCGCCCATTCCTTGTCGCTCGCGGCTGCGGCGTCGGGCTGGGTGCGGTTCCCCTCGACACCGGTCGAGGTCCTGATTGCCGCGAGCATTGCATGGGTGGGCATCGAGAATTTCTGGGCGAAGGAACTGGGGAAGGGGAGGCTGGTCCTGGTCGGCATCTTCGGTCTGGTCCACGGCCTCGGCTTTGCCGGTGTGCTGGCGGAGTTGCTGCCGGCAGGTCAGCCGGAGAAGCTTCCGGCGGCGTTGTTCGGCTTCAACGTCGGTGTCGAGTTCGGCCAGATCACCGTGCTGGCCATGGCCTTCGCGACGTTTGCCTGGTGGGGTGAAAAGCGCTTCGTCTGGGTGAAGCGGATCGGTTCGGCGGCAGTGGCGTTGGCTGGAGTGATCCTTGTCGTCGAGAGGCTCGCAGGCATTGACCTCGTGTCATTCCTCTGAGCCGGCATCCTCGCCTTGGCGAAATGCATCCGCCCGCGTTACGCTTTCCTTCATGGACGACATGCCGCGGCCGCCGCGACGCAAGCGCTACTCGGGGAAGAACCCGCGGCGCTTCGAGGACAAGTACAAGGAGCACGAGCCGGAGCGCTATGCGAGCACCGTGGGCAAGGTGCTGGAGTCGGGCAGGACCCCGGCAGGCATGCACGTGCCGATCATGATGGAGGAATGCCTTGATGCCCTCGGCCTCGCTCCCGGCCGGACCGGCATCGATTGTACGCTCGGCTATGGCGGCCATGCGCGGGAGATCCTGGCGCGGATTTCGCCCGGGGGACGCCTGATCGGCCTGGATGTCGATCCCATCGAGCAGCCGAAGACGACCGCCCGACTGCAGGCCGCCGGCTATGGCGCAGATGCCTTCACCGCCGTGCGGTCGAACTACGCCGGCATCCGCAAGGTGCTGGACGGCCTCGGGCTGGAAGCCGTGGATTTCATCTTTGCAGATCTTGGTTGCTCCTCGATGCAGTTCGACAATCCGGCGCGCGGTTTCACCTTCAAGTCCGATGGGCCGCTCGACATGCGCATGAATCCCGAGCGGGGAATCCCCGCGACCGATTGGCTGGCCAAGGTGCATGAGGAGAAGTTGGCGGCGGTACTTTCGGAAAATGCCGACGAGCCGCTGGCCGGGGAAATTGCCGTCGTGCTCGCAGGCAGGAAAGTGCCCACGACGAAGGCATTGGTCTCGGCGATTCGCTCCGTTCCGGCAGTGGCGAAGCTCGATGCAGAGCGATCCGAACTCGCGGTGCGCAGAGTCTTCCAGGCCATCCGGATCGCCGTGAATGAGGAGTTCACATCGCTGGATGCCTTCCTGCGGCAGCTTCCGCTTTGCGTGAAGCCGGGTGGCCGGGTGGCAATCCTCACATTCCACTCCGGTGAAGACCGGCGGGTGAAGAAGGCCTTCCAGACGGGAGAGCGGGACGGCACCTACGCGGAGGTCAGCGGGGAGGTGATCCTCGCGGGACCTGACGAGCGCAGGAACAACCCCCGCAGTATCCCCGCGAAATTACGCTGGGCCGTGCTGCCGGGGAAAGCCTAGACGCCACGGGGCGTATGGGTAGGTTCCCATACGTTATGAAACTCATCCACCGCGTCCTCGCGCCTCTTTTCGTCATCGGCTCGCTGCAAGCAGCCGCGCCGAAGCCCATCGATCCCGCCGATTACAAGGAGCCCGTGAAGGTAGCCTGCGTGGGCGACAGCATCACGCAGGGCTCCGGCATCGCCGATCCCGCGAGGAATTCCTATCCCGGCCAGCTCCAGAGCTTGTTGGGTGACAAGTGGAAGGTGGGGAACTACGGTGTGAGCGGCCGCACGCTTCTGAAGAAAGGCGACTTCCCTTACTGGAATGAAAAGGCCTACAAGGATGCCCTCGGCTTTTCGCCGGACGTAGTGATCATCATGCTCGGCACGAATGACACGAAGCCGCAGAACTGGAAGCACGAGGCGGAATTCACCGCCGACTACACGGAACTCGTGAAGTCGTTCCAAACGCTGGAAAGCAAGCCGCGCATCTACGTCTGCCGCCCGTGCCCGGTGCCGGAGCCGGGGAACTTCGGCATCAACGAGAAGAACAACAAGGAGTGGATCAAACGCATCGACAAGATGGCGAAGGAGATGGACCTCGGCATCATCGACATGCACAAGGCGCTGGATGACAAGCCGGAACTCCTGCCCGACCGCGTGCATCCGAACTTGGAAGGCGCAGGCGAAATGGCCAAGGCCGCCTACAAGGAACTAACCGGAAAGAAGGCTCCCAAGACCGCGGCCAAGCCGTAAGAAGCAACATCATTCAAGTTTGATCAACCCCACGAAGTCCCAGGCTTCGCGGGGCATTTTTTTGCGACGTCAGGCAGGCATCCTCGGCTTGATGTCGAGCCTCATTCCACTGCAGCGGCGACGGGTTTGCCAGAGGCTGAAGGTGCCCGAGAGAGCCGCGACCGCGATGGTCGTGAAGGCCACGAGCGGCATCTCCTTTCCGATGGCAAAGACAGTCGCGCCACCGGCAATCAAGCTCATCAGCCCCGCGACCAGTGCAGGCAGCACCCGGGTGATGCCATGGCTACGGAATGCAGCACCAGATACCGCGCTGATCATTCGGTGGACCATGGAGAGAGGGAACCACGTTGCGAGGACGAGCCAAGGTACTGAGGCATATGCCATGAGCCAGGAAGACGACACCTCGGGTGAGAGTCCTTTCGCACCGCAGAGGATCGCGATCGTCCAAAGTAGCGCGAACCACGCGCTGCGCAGGGTCCACTCCTTCATCGCGGCGCGCATCCACTCACCGGCAGTCACCGGAAGCACGGCGAACGCCGGGAAGTGTCCGAGATCTGCCGTGTGCATCTGCTCCAGCCACGGCTGAAAACCGGAATCGCGACCTGGCCATCCGGAGTGGACCACAAAAACGGTCAAGGCGACGAATGTCGACAGCATCCAGAATGCCGGGTCTCCTGTCGGCAATCGCTCTTCAAGCCATGGCATCAGCAGCGCCAGCGTCACCATGACGGCAAGCAGTGTGGCGGCCTTCCATGTGCGGGGAAACCAGGCAGCAGCCTGCTCGCTGCCGAGGCAGGAGAGAAAGCGTTCGCGCGGGGTCAGCCAGCGCCATAGCAGGCTATCGAACTTCTGCATGGGTCCACCCGGTAGGAAGCCCGCCATGCCGAACCACGCGTGAGCGACCTGCTGGCGGATGTCCTTCCGCTGCTCCTCATCGGGGAATTCCGGGGCTTCCTCTTCGCTCGCATGCTCGTCGTTCCAAGGGAGGATGCCGGGATGGGAATGCGCTCCCGGGTGCTCTACCGCGTCAGAAGATGCGCCGCGCCGGCCCCACGCCGACTTCCACTCGAACAACGAAATCACCATCGACGAAGTCAGCACGGCCCAATGGATCGCAGGGGCCGGCGAGCAATGCGTAGTGAATGCCCATGGAAAGACCGGCAGCCAGAGCAGCCCGACTCCCTTGGCCAATCGCAGGGACATGTCCGCCCTGGATGATCCCGAACCATCCCGACAACAGGGTGAACGCAATCGTGAGGACGAATGCGGCGAAAAGCACCGCGGAGGAAACCCGCCCTCCGGCGAGGAGGAATCCGCAGGCCATCGACAGCACCGACGCTGCGAGAGCGGTCGGCGCGGTCGCCTCAATCCCGAAGCCCACCGTCGAACACGACATGAACAGGGAGAGAAAAACGATGGCGACGACAGACGGCAGATGCTCGCGCGTCCTCAGCTTCCACGCTATGATCGGAGTGGCCGGAGTCCAATCCACCAGCCAGCCGTGCGCCTCCCATCGGGACCGGACGGATGCGGACAGCAGTGCACCGATCAGCCCGCTCACCGCGCTGACACCGGTGGCCCCTCCGGACTCACCGAAGACCACCTCGCAGCCATGGGCGAGCACCCAACTCAGTGCGAAGAAGAACAGCAGCACGCCGGCGTGGTCGCGCAGCCAGCGCAGGCTGACGCTGCACTTCCGCCACTTGCGAAGCCTCTGGCGCAGTGGCCTTTCCCATGATGGCCGGGAGATCATTGGTGCGCGCCGTGGATGCCGAGTTCGTTGCCCAGTTTGCGGATCAGTTCCTCCGGGTCGGCTTCCGATGTGGGTTCATCGAGGCGGATACCGCCGCTTCCCACCACCACGATGCGGTCGGCAAAGCGTGCGGCCAGCTCGGGGAACTGGGTCGTATAGATGATGCACCGTCCCCGTGCCGCGGCAGCCCGCACAAGCAGGCGGAAGGCTTCCATGCCGCGCGCATCCATGCCGGCGGCGAAGGGCTCGTCGATCAACCAGATCTCAGGATCAGCGCAATGCAGTGCCAGCAGCACCGCCTTGTAGCGTTGACCGCGGGAAAGGGTATCGACGGAGGAAAAAGCCACCTCCAGCAGGCCGAGGCGCTCCAGCCACTCCTCCATGTCGATCGGTGGGGCCGCCTCGATGCCGCGCCAGAGTTCAGAGAAGATCGCCGCATTCCGGATCGTGTCCGCGCCTCCGAAGTGAAAGCCTTCTCCGGGCAGGAACATCATGCGCTGCCGGTGGTCGAGGCGGTTGCGATCGAGCTTCTCCCCGCCGAGGCGGACTTCCCCGCGATCCCAGCCCAGCATTCCCGCCAGGCAGCCGAGCAGGGTGGTCTTGCCCGCGCCGTTCACCCCCAGCGTGGCGACGATCTCCCCGGGCGCGAACGACAGACTCACGTCCCTCAGGACGTGCCTCGATCCGTAGCGCTTACCCAAGCCGTCGGCTTCCAACAAAGGCATGCGCGAGAGACCACGGAGCCCGGGCGTGTGTCAATCGTAGTCATATGTCGGAAAGAGATATGATGTTCTAACAGTGGCCTATCGGAAGTCGATACAACAGGCAGGCGCTTCAAGGTCAGCGCCGCTCGGCATCCAGCCGATGCTTGCGTGCGAGCAATACCTCCCGGCGGCTGACCAGACCCACGAGTCTAGGGGTGTCTCCCCGCTCCACCACGGGCAAGCGGCCGACTCCATGGAGGATCATCCGGTCTGCGGCTTCGGCGAGGGATTCATCCGGATGGATCACCACCGGGCTCTCGATTCCTGCATCAAGGACACTGGCATCCGGCGCAGCTTGTACGGCGGCAAGGACATCGGCGCGGCTGATGATCCCGAGTAGGTGCCCGCTTTCATCCGTGATGGGGATCAGCCGGGCGGCATTCCAGCGGTCTTCCTTGCCGATCATCCGGGCGGCCAGATCTGTCACGGAAGTGGTGGGGGAGATGGTCAGGGGCTCGCGCAGCATCACGTCCGCCACGGAGATGCCAAGCAGGGCGTCCGGCTCGTAGTCCGCGGGGACCCGGACTCCCCTGCGGGCGAGCTTCTCGGTCATCATCGTCTCCCGCATCGCGATCCGCGAGACCAGCACGGCCAGAGCGCAGCCGATGAGCAACGGGCCGAAGGACGAAGTTGAGTGAGTGGCTTCGAAGCCGAAAGCGACCGACGCAAGAAAGGCACGGGAGACGCCTGCAAAGATCGCAGCCATCCCGACCAGTGCCGCCATGCCGATGGGCACTGTTTCAACCCCGGGGATCAGGTGCAGGCCATGCGCGACCAAGGCTCCGGTCACGCCGCCGAGCGTCATCACCGGCGCCAGCGTCCCACCAGCGGTGCCGCTGCCGAGGCAGAGGGTCCACGAGAGGAATTTGAAGAGGGCCAGTGCGGCGATGGCGGAAAGCGCCATCTCGCCGGAGAGCAACGAGCGGAGGTTCTCGTAGCCCGGCCCCAATGTGCGGGGATCCACCCACCCGATGACCCCGACCGCAAGGCCTCCGAGTGCCGGCCACCACATCCACGGGATCGGGAGCTTTTCGTAAAGGTGCTCGATGCCGTGCAGGGCATGGGTGAGCAGCACCGCTGCGATGCCGGCCGCGATCCCGACCGCCACGGAGGCGATGCTGAGCATCGGGCCGGGGGGCTCGCCGGATGCCAGCGGGAGCATGGGGAACGGCTCCCCAAAGCAAGCACGCACTGCCATGGCTGCTCCCGCGGCAAGTGCCACCGGGATGAGGCTGCGGCTGCGGAATTCAAAGAGGAGCAACTCCAGCGAAAGCAGCACCGCGGCCAGCGGCGTGCCAAAGACCGCCGCCATCCCCGCCGTGGCACCGGCTGCCAGCAGGATCTTCCGCTCCGAGGTGCTGCAAGGGATCGCCTGTCCGAGCAAGGAACCCACTGCTCCGCCGGTGGCGATGATCGGGCCCTCGGCACCGAAAGGCCCTCCCGTGCCGATGGAGACCGCGGTCGAGAGCGGCTTGAGCAGGGCGACCTTCAGGGGGATACGGCTCTGTCCCGTCATCACGCCCTGCATCGCCTCGGGGATGCCGTGTCCGCGGACTTCCGGGCATACGAAGCGGGCGATCCAGCCGATGAAAAGGCCGCCTGCCGCAGGCACCAGGATAGCCCACGCGCCGAATGTCGTGAAGTCCGGCACGGCCTCGTGGGCACTGGCTCTGCCGTGAAAGCAGAGGTTCGTGATCAGCCAGATGAGCTTCAGCAGGCCGATGCCTGCGACAGCTACGATCACCCCGACGACGATCGCGAGCAGCGGCAGACGCAGGGATTCAGCAGATGATTTCATCACGTATCCGCAGGTTCCAGACTGTGGAGCAGGGCCACGATCTCCGGACTGAGTTGTTTGAGCTCGGCGCGATGGACATGGGTGAGCACCTCGAGCTTTGCTTCGCCCGTGGCGGAAAGGCGTAGCAAGACCGAGCGTCCGTCGTCCGGAGAGGTCTGCCGGGTGATCAGGTCGGCGCTTTCCAGACGCTGCGCCAGCTCGACCGCCGTATTGTGCCGGACCCGCAGTCGTTCGGAGAGTCTGCCCACCGAGGCGACCGCGCCGGGACTCGAGCGGATCACCAGCAGGGCCTGGTGCTGTTGGGGCGTCAGTCCCTCACCTGCGGCAGCGGCTTCGCTGAATTCCAGGAAGCAACGCAGAGCGTAACGAAAGTCCCCCAAGCGGGCATAGTCCGCATCGGAGAGCTTGGCCGGGTGGTTTTGCATCCGGTGCTTGATTTATATCGTAATACGATACAAGCAAGTGCGGAGTCGGATTGGCACCGGCAGGATTTTACGTATGAGGTCTCCGATGAACTGGCTTGGCATCGAGCTGAATGTGGTCAGCAAGCGCGAGAAGTTGATCTCCGCCGTGGGAGGCTTGCTTGCCATCCTGCTGCTGATGGTGATCAGCCGCGACGGAATGCACTTGCCTTACAATGTCGGCCTGGTCGCCTCGATGGGGGCGAGCGCCGTCCTGTTGTTTGCGGTGCCGCACGGCCAGCTTTCGCAGCCATGGCCCGTGCTGGGCGGACATTGCCTCGCTGCGACCATCGGCGTGGCCTGTGCGAAATGGATCGGCCCGACCGAGTGGGCAGGCGCGTGTGCCGTGGCGCTCTCCATCGCGGTGATGCATCAGCTCAAGTGCATCCATCCTCCCGGCGGCGCCACCGCCCTCACCGCCGTATTGGGTGGCCCGGCAGTGCGGGATCTGGGCTTCCACTTCGTCTATTGCCCGGTATTCGCGAATTGTCTGGTGATGATAGGCACCGCGGTTGCCTTCAATGCCTTCTTTGGCTGGCGCCGCTATCCCGCGGCATGGAACCGCAGGGCCATGCCGGTGCCCGAGGAAAAGGCACCTTCCCATGAGGATATTGTTACAGCCCTTCGTCAGCTCGACTCGTTTGTGGATATATCGGAAGACGATCTCGTGCGGCTGGTGCAGTTGATCCGTAGTGGAGGAAAGCGCCCGTCATCATAAGTCCGGGGTCGCGGCTTTGCGGACAGTCAGCAGAATCGCGTAGGGCGGCTCAAAATAAGGATAAACAAAGAGCCCGCTGTGCCAATTCTGGGGAGAGAGGCAATCAGCGGGTCGGTCTGGGGACCTATTTTTATCCGGGGGGTATTTCCTGTCGGGGGGATGCCGTCTTGGGGGGAGACGGTTGCAAGTTAGGCCTTCGGGGGATCGGCGTCGCTTACGTGAGTCATCATGTCCGATTTTCCCCCGTTCACCATTACGCTTTCGCGGACCACGTCATCGCGGAGGTGAGAGTCTTGATACGATGTCCCGGCGGACCCTTGGCGAATAGGTCATCATGGGGTGGAGCGGGCAGGGGATGCAGAGATTCTCCGCGCGATCCCACTCGGAACTGGTCGTCGGCAGGATCACGAGATCCGCCGGAGTGCGGTAGGAGACCACCGGCATCTTGCCCAAGCGGTCCTCGGTGGCGGCCAGCCGGGTGAGAAATTCGCTACCGGGACGCATCTGGCGTGCTCCCTCGCCGTAGAAAAGGTGTGCCATCTTCGTGCCGTGGTGCGGGGTGGAGATGGAGAAAAAGCCATCGCAGCGCTGTGCCCCGCCGAGCTCCTGCAGGTAATAACGGCTGATGAGGCCGCCCATGCTGAAGCCGATCACCACGACGCGTTCGTTTCCAAAGCGTTGATTAATTTCTTTCTTCAATTGCTCGGCCATCACCGGCAGACCGTCCCGACCGTCGGCGGGCTTCAGCGACGGCACCAGACATTCCACGCCGAGCTTCTCCAAGTCATTCCGCAGGAAGCCAAAACACCGCCAGTCATTCTGGAAAATACCGTGGACCAATACCACACGGCGGGCGGGGATAGCGGGGGACTCACCGGCCCGCGCGACAGTCATGGAAAGGAGGGAAACAGCCACCAATTTGCGGAGCATGACCAGAATATGGCACGGACTATCTGGATAAGGAAGCAGTAAACCGTCCTTGCGCGTGTCCGTTCGCTCGCTCACTTTCGCCGGACTCTATGGATACGATCCCGTCCGAAACGCTCGCCAAAATCCTCGAACTCCGCCAAGCCAATGGTCTCGAAGCGACCGAAGCAGCCGTGTATGCCGACTTGGAGAAGTCGAAGTGCAAGTGGACATTGGTCGATACGCCGCGCTATCGCCGCGCCGGTTCTTCTCCGCTCTGGATTTCCGGCAAGTATCTCTCGTCCTACGGCACCTGCCCGGCCTCGGGTGAAGCCGATCAAGGCCGCGTCGGAGCCGTGGCAAAGGCACCACGCGCCGCCTCTGCTCCGAAGGCAGCCGCTCCTGCTGCTTCCAAGATCGACGAGGCCGCCTTTTACAAGGTTTTGCACGGCAAGGGCTTCCCGGTGAAAATCAGCCAGAACCTCCTCACCGGTGAAATCGAGACCCAGATCCCGGACTCGATCTCGAAGCTGGAACTCCAGTTCAGCAGCATCCCGACGAATGCCTCGGCCATCCACGTCACCCAGACTTCCCCGCAGATCCAGGTGTCGATGACGCTCGAGAAGTTCCTCGAGCTTGCAGGCATCCGCGCCTGATAGCCTTGTGATTTCCACCGGCGCCCGTCGAGACAGCCTCGACGGGCGCTGTTTTTTTGGGTTCATCAGGGCAGCCATGGACTTCGAAGAGGCGGACTATTTCGTGCTCAAGCACCGCCGTATCCACCGTGCGGCGTCCGCGGTCTTTGCGGGCATTATCGCCCTCGCTTTTCTGATCGGCCCGAATGGAAGTGCGCCGAAATCGGCAGCGGCCCTGATTTTCCCGCTCGCCGCGATTTGGTTCGCGGACGAACTCTCGGATGATGCCGGTAGCTCCAGCGGTTGGCTGGATGGCAGGCAGCGGGCGCTGGTTTTCCGCTGGGTCGGCTGGTTCGGCCTCGGTGCCTTCGCATTTCTGGCGGGCTCCCGATTCTGAGTCGGTTCCGGATCTGCTGTCCCGATTGCTTGTTGCCCGCATTCGCGCCGGGCCGTAGCTTCCGCGCCCCGCACTCATGAGTGTCCTTTCCGACAAGCCGGTCCGCCTCTATGATACCACCCTGCGCGACGGCACGCAGGGCGAGGGTTTCCAGCTCTCGCTGCTCGACAAGCTGCGAATTTCCGAGCGCCTCGACGCATTCGGCATCGACTACATTGAAGGCGGTTGGCCGGGCTCGAACCCGAAGGACGTCGAGTTTTTCCAAGAGGCGAAGAAGCTGAAGCTGAGCCACGCGAAGCTCGCGGCATTCGGGTCCACACGGCGCGCCGGCATCCCGGTCGAGCAGGACCCGCAGGTGAAGCTCCTGCTGGATGCCGAGACCCCGGTCGTCACGATCTTTGGCAAGAGCTGGGAGATGCAGGTCACCGAGGTGCTGCGCACCACGCCGGAGGAAAACCGCGCGATGATCCGCGACACCGTGGCCTACCTGAAGCAGCACGGCCGCGAGGTCGTGTATGATGCGGAACACTTTTTCGACGGCTACAAGGACTCCCCCGGACACGCCTTGGGATCGCTGCAGGCCGCGGCTGAAGGCGGTGCCGACTGCCTCGTCCTCTGCGACACGAATGGCGGCACATTGCCCGAGGAGGTGATGGAGATCTGCCAGATCGTGCGTGCCCGCATTCCCCAGGTCCCGGTGGGTATTCATACCCACAATGACTGTGAACTCGCGGTGGCCAATGCCATCGCCGCCGTGAAGGGCGGTGCCGTGCAGGTGCAGGGCACGATCAATGGCTACGGGGAGCGCACCGGAAACTGCAACCTCACCTCGGTGATCCCCATCCTCCAGCTCAAGATGGATCTGCAGGTGGTGCCGGATCTCACGAAACTCCGGGAACTGTCGTACTTCGTGGACGATGTCTCGAACAACCCGCACTTCGCCCGCGCGGCATTCGTCGGGCGCACGGCCTTCGCCCACAAGGGCGGCATGCACGTGAATGCGGTCCAGAAACTCGCCCGCAGCTACGAGCACATCGAGCCGCAGGCCGTGGGCAACGAGCAAAACATCCTCGTCTCCGAACTCAGCGGCCAATCGAACATCCTGATCAAGGCCGAGCAAATGGGCATCCCGCTCGACAAGGGTTCGGCCGAGGCAAAGGCGGTGCTCCAGCGGGTGAAGGAGCTAGAGAACGAGGGCTATGCCTTCGAAGCGGCCGGCGGATCGCTGGATCTCCTGATCCGCCGCGAACTGGGGCGCTATGAGAAGCCCTTCGATCTGAAGGAATTCCACACCAGCTTCCGCCAGTATCGCGACGGCCACGAGCCGGTCTGCGAGGCCACCGTGAAGCTCTATGTCGGCGAGGTGCCGAAATACACGGTCGCCGAAGGCCACGGTGTGGTGAACGCGCTAGACAAGGCCTTGCGCGAGGCCTTGGCCCCTTTCTACCCGGAGATCGCGAATGTGTCGCTGGTGGACTACAAGGTCCGCATCATCGATGGTCACGATGCCACGGCCGCGAAGACCCGCGTGCTCATCGTTTCCTCGGATGGCACGGAAAACTGGGGGACCGTCGGCGTATCGGAAAACATCATCGAGGCTTCGTGGATCGCGCTGGTGGACGGCATCGACCTCTTCCTCCAGCGCCGTCGGGGGAATTGAATGCAAAGAATGGGAAAGACCATGCTTCCGCCGACGTATGCGGAACATGAAATCCCATTTTCTCTCTGCCATCCTGCTGCTGACGGGCATCGCCTCCGGTGAACCGGAAAAGCTCTTCAGCAGCGGGAATCTCGACGGATGGAAGACCCAGGGAGCATCCTACTGGAGCATCGCCGACGGTGTCCTGACCGGCGAGAGCGACGACAAGAAGCAGAACTCGGTGCTCTGGTCGGAGAAGACCTACAAGGACTTCACCGTGGAGCTGGAGTTTCGCTACTCCGGAGACATCGATTCCGGAATTTTTCTCCGCCACGAGAACGAGCAGATTCAGATCGGCGTGTCCCGCTCGCTGAAGCGTGACATGACCGGGTCCCCCTACATCGGCAGCAAGCGCGGCTATCCGCAGGAGGCCAGCGGGGTGAAGGAGGTGCTGAAAGAAGGCGAGTGGAATCGGATGAAGGTGGTCACCAAGGGCAATACCTACACAGTCATGCTGAATGGAAAGCAGGTCATCGAATACGTGTCCGACACGGCCAAGGAGTCCGGCCCGATCGGCTTCCAAGTGCACCCCGGAGTGAAGATGAAAATCGAGTTCCGCGATGTGACGGTCACCCCGTTGGACTGACGGAAGCATCGCTGGCCAAGGCACCGGATGCGTGTCATTTTCCCTGAGCCATGAAACCGATTTTTTACGCCCTGCCGCTTCTGCTGGTCCTGCCGTCGTGCAAGGATGAGTCCTCTGCAACCGCGCCCAAAGCGGTCGAAGTGAAGGACGAAGTGGTGATCGTGGACCCACTCCCGGCAGATGCAGCCCCGGTCATCATTGATGAAAATGGGGTGGAGGTCATCGACCCAGCCGGGAAGACCCCGGGCCAGCACCTCGACCATGCCCTTCAGAAGACGGGCGAAGGTCTCCAGACCGCTGGTGAACACACTGAGCACGGGATCAAGGTGGCCCGTGAAAAAACCGAGGCGGGAATCAATACCGCCGCGGAAAAGACCGGCGAATTCCTGCAGCGCGTGGGCGAGAGGATCGAGGAAGCCGGTCAAAGGGCGGAAGAGCCCTGAGACCGGACGATCTCGTCTTCTCAAGCCATCAGCTCCGCGGTGACCACGGCCAATGCGTGGTCATCGGGAGTGCGGAAGTAGCGCTCCTTGCCGGAGACCGGCACGCGGACGATCCAGCAACTTCCGCCGGTATCGCGGTTCACGAAGACCATGCCGCCACGCTCAAGCACGTCGATGCGCGCGCGCTTGCCCTGCGGGGTGACCCAGAAGAGCTCGACGATGTCGTGCAGGGCATTCGCCACCACCACGGTGTGCGGCTCTCCCTCGTGATCCTCGTCCGGGCTGGAGGCGACGCTGCCGGTCGGCAGCCACTCGACCTCCGTCCGCTCGGAGACCTGGCAGAGCTGGACCAGCTCCGCATCACTGAGAGCGGCCTGGTTCCAAGCCTTGCGAAACTGGAGCGGAGTCCAACCGAAGGCCTTGTTGAAGGAGCGGATGAATTGCTCGCGGCTGTTGAAGCCGGACGCGCGGGCCACCTCCATGACCGACTGGCCGCTGCGCATCAGGAGCGCGCGTGCGAGCGTCAGGCGGTGCATCGTGAGGTGCTCGGCGAATCCTGCTCCGGTCGTTTCCTTGAGGATGCGGATGAGTTGGCGCGGGCTCTTGTCGAAGCGCTTCGCGGCGTCGCCGAGCTTCACGGATTTCTCCAAGTTCGGCCGCAGCCATTCGTGGAGCTGGGTGACCAGTTGGTCCTTCCGCGGGGAGCGACGGGCACCCCGGTCCGGGGCGCTTGCAGAGGCCGCTGCCTCACGGGTGAGGGCGGCGAGCTTCATCGCGGCGGACACGATGATAAGGTCGCGCGACCAGCGTTCGCCCCCTTGGCCCTGCATGGCGGACTGAGCCTCCGAGGTGAGCTCGCCGATCTGTTGGTAGATCGCGGGCTCGACGGCTCCGATGACCATGGGCTCGCGCCCTGGCAGTTTCAGCCGGATGGTGCCGAGGCCCGGTTCGATCGCGAGCAGATGGCCCGGGCCGCTGGCGATGCGGCCTTCCTGCTGCGTCCAAAACGACACTTTTACCGGGCCCAGCCCGTATTCCCAGCGGTAGATGAATGCCGGGCCGTGAACGGTGATTGCACCGTTGGCAGATGACTCTATCTGGGTCACCCGCCATGCTTGCAGCTCGGCCCATTGCGGGCCGGCAGCATCCAGGACGTTGAGGATATCTTGATCAGAACTGTGAGGCATTTCAGTCCGCTGTTAAGGGAGGGGTTATGACGAGCTGACTCAGAGACAACAATTCTGGCTTCCGATGGCAACTGCCCGGAAGGACATATTTCGCACTTTTCATCCGACAAGCGGATTCCGCGCCCGGAGCGGCACGGAATGCTTGTTTTCCTGTCAACTCGCTGAACAGCGGACGCTCAGGCCTCTTGTTCGCCGGTGCCGGCAGCGGTGGGATGGCCGGCCATGCCGATGCCGGGAATGACACGGCGAACCAGTTTTTTCAGACCGCTCTCGCTGGCTTCCACCTCGCCCTCTGCCTGGCGGAGAGCCTTCTCCCAAGCAGGAGCGAAGCCCGGTGCCTGCTCGCGCATCAGGCGCACGGCATTCTCGGTGATCTGGGCGTGGCGGAGTTCCGCCTTGCCCGGCTTCGCCTGGAGCGAGGCGAGACTCACGCGCAGGTTTTCATTCTGGCGGCGCAGCTCTTCCAGCTCGCGCTGCAGGGTGTCGTTGCCCTGCGCGTTGATCTTGAGCTGGGTGTTGAGGTGGCTCTGGAGTTCCCGCAGCTCGTTCTCGAGCTTCCGGATGTCCCGTCCGAGCACCCTGCGGGCGGTGAAACCGGACTTCCAGGTGAAGAAGACGGCAGCGAGGGCGACGATGAGGCCAATGAGAAGGCCGAAGACGAGCGGATGCTCCTTGTACAGGTTATTGATGAATTCCATGGGGAAAGGGGCGTTGTATTATTGGGCTGCCGGTGGATTGGGCGCTGGTGTTGGTGCCGGTGGTTCGGAGGCGAGGATGGCAAGCACCCGGTCCGTCAGGTCGTTCTGGTTCTTCGCGTAGAGGATGAGAGGCACGCCGGTGTTCGAGTTGCCGGACGTGTCCAGCACCCAGTCGTATCCTTCTTCCTTGGCTAGTTTGTTGGCAGCTTCACGGATCTGGGCAAGTCGCTGTTTCATTCCGGCGACCATCTCGCCGTCGATTTCGCGCATCCGCTCGGAACGGAAGCTCTCGAAGTCATCCCATACGGATTTCGCTTCCTGGAGTTTCACGGTGTATTCGCGCATCAGGCGCTTCCGTGCCTCCGGATCGATCTTTCCGGCACTCTCCTCGAGCGCCTTCCTCCGCAGTTGGAGGTCGGCGTAGAGCTCGTTGTAGGTTGCCAGACGGCTGTCCCGATTGATCTCGGCCTTCCGGGCATTGGTCTGCTCGTTTGCCAAGAGGGTGCTGTCGAGATTCATCAGGACCTCGTGGACCTTCACCACGGCGACCCGCGGCGCCTGGGCATCAGCCGCGGCGACGGAGAGGGCGAGGGCTACGGCGGCTCTGATCATGTTTCGCGCGAATCATGTACGCGCTTCGGGTGGCTGTCCAGCGCCCCGCCCGTGGAGGATTTCGCGAGCGTTTCCTCAAGACTCAGGCAAGACGGGCGCGCTATTTTTGGAATGTGACGCATGACAAAAAGCGGGTGGTCGTTCTCGGCGGTGGTGTGATCGGACTTTGCTCCGCGTACTATGCGCTGAAACGAGGCCTGCCGGTCACCGTCATCGAGCGTGAAGCTGCGGGCGGGGACAATTGCTCGATGGGGAATGCCGGCATGATTGTGCCGAGCCACTTCATCCCGCTGGCCGCCCCCGGCATGATTTCCAAGGGCTTGCGCTGGATGTTCAATGCCGAGAGCCCTTTCTACATCCGGCCCCGGCTCGATCCCGCGCTGGTCCGCTGGGCGTGGCTCTTCTACCGCCACTCGAACGAGCGACACGTGGAAGAATCTCGCAAATTGCTCCGCGATCTGAACCTGGAAAGCCGCCGCCTTTTCGCAGAGCTTTCCGAGGAAGACGACTTCGGCCTCGTGAAGCGAGGCATGCTGATGCTTTGTAAGACCGCCAAGGGCCTCGACGAGGAATCCGCCGTGGCTGTCGCCGCCCGTGAAATCGGCATCCAGGCCGAGGTGCTGAATGCCGCCGCCACCGCGAAGCTCGATCCGGGGATCACGATGGACGTGACCGGCTCGGTGCATTTCCCGCAGGACTGCCATCTCGATCCGGCCCGCTTCATGTCAGCCATGCGGCGGCGCGTGCTCGCGCTGGGCGGTGAGATCCGTAGCGGCGTGGAGATCGACACCATCGAGTCACGCGATGGCAAGGTGGTCGCGCTGAGCGGCGGCGGGCAGCGTTTCACGGGAGATCAATTCGTGCTCGCCTGTGGATCGTGGAGCGCTGAATTGCTGCGGCAGACCGGCCTCAAGCTGCCGCTGCAGGCAGGGAAGGGCTACTCGCTCACCCTGCCGGAGCCACCGGAACTGCCGGAGTGCTGCTCGATTTTCGTCGAGGCCAAGGTGGCGATCACCCCGATGGGCGGCAGCCTGCGCTTCGCCGGGACGATGGAAGTCGGAGGGCTGGACCTGACCGTCGATCCCGCCCGGGTGCGCGGCATCGTGAAATCGGTGAACGGCTACTTCCCGAAATTCTCGGAGCGGAATTTCGAGGGGGTGAAGCCGTGGGCGGGCCTGCGCCCGGTATCGCCGGACGGGCTGCCTTACCTCGGGCCAGCGCCGCGATTCCCAAATCTGATCGTCGCTACCGGGCATGCGATGATGGGGCTGAGCCTCGGCCCTGTCTCCGGTCGCGTCGTGGCCGACATGCTGACCCACGAGAAGCCATTCCGCCCGGTCGAGCAGATGGCAGCGGGGAGATTCTGATCCACTGGCTAATTGCTCTTCTGTCGGAACGGGCCAGTGGCCACGCGCTCCTAGGAAAAGAAAAGGCCGGGGCGTTTCCGCTCCGGCCTTCTTTGGATCTTTGTTTGCAGGTCTCAGGCCTCCTTGCCGCAGCACTGCTTGAACTTCTTGCCTGAGCCACAGGGGCAGGGGGCATTGCGGTTCGTGGATTCGCTGGAGGTGTCGCCGATGTTGAAGCTCGGCGGGCGGCGCTTCGGCAGGTTGATCTTGATCTCGCCGGAGTCGCTTTCCTGGAAGAGCGCGGTGCTGCGGGAGCCGGGCTCCTCGCCGCCTTGAAGCTGCTGCGGGATGCCGTGGAGCTGGCGGAGGATGCCTTCGAGGTTTCCGGCGGAGCGGAAGAGATTCTGCAGCGCCTCCAGCTCGATGCTCGCCATGAGCTGCGAGAAGAGTTCGTAGGCTTCCACCTTGTACTCGACCAGCGGGTCCTTCTGGCCCTGGGCGCGGAGGTGAACGCCCTCGCGCAGCGCATCCATGTTGTAAAGGTGCGCCTGCCACTGGCGGTCGATCGCGGCGAGCATCATGCGGCGCTCCTCTTGCTCGAGGATTTCCGGAGGAAGACCGTCCACACGATGGGCGTAGGCTTCCTTCACGCGGGAAATCAGCATCTCCGAAATCTCTTCGGCAGTCTTGCCGACAGACACGAGATCGGCGGCGGTGAAGGGGATCGGCAGGGTGGAGTTCACCCAATGCAGCAGCTCGTTGTAGTCCGGATTCGCCTCGTCGCGGTCGGCGAGGAAGCTCTCGACCTTCTGCGGGATGACCTTCTCGATGATCTCGTTGACCAGGTCACGGGGTTCCTCGGTGGTGAGCACTTCATTGCGATAGCCGTAAACGACCTCGCGCTGCTTGTTCATCACGTCGTCGAATTCAAGGACGCGCTTGCGCCATGTGTAGTTGCGCTGCTCGACGCGCTTCTGGGCGGTCTCCACCGACTTGTTCAGCCAGGAGTGCTCCAGTGCCTCGCCTTCCTGCATGCCGAAGCGCTCCATCATGGAGGTCATGCGGTCGGCCGCGGCGAAGTTCCGCATGAGATCGTCTTCGAAGGAGATGAAGAACTGGCTCAGGCCCGGGTCACCCTGACGAGCGCAGCGACCGCGGAGCTGGCGGTCCACACGGCGGGACTCGTAGCGCTCCGTGCCCATGACGAAGAGGCCGCCCAGCTCGGAGACGCCTTCGCCCAGCTTGATGTCGGTGCCGCGGCCCGCCATGTTGGTCGAGATGGTCACCGCGCCGCGCTGGCCGGCATTGGCGACGATCTCCGCCTCCTGCATGTGGAACTTGGCGTTCAGCACCGTGTGCGGGATCTTGCTGCGCTTCAGCATGCGCGAGACCGTCTCGGAAGCATCGACGGATGCCGTGCCGACAAGGACCGGCTGGCCCTTGGCATGGGCGTCCTCGATCTTCTTGATCACCGCGTTGTACTTCTCGCGGCGGGTCTTGAAGACCTGGTCGTTCTCGTCCTTGCGGCGGTTCGGCCGGTTGGCCGGGATGGGCAGCACGTCGAGCTTGTAGATGTCGGAGAACTCGGCGGCTTCCGTTTCCGCGGTGCCCGTCATGCCCGCCAGCTTCTCATAGAGGCGGAAGTAGTTCTGGATCGTGATGGTGGCGAAGGTCTGCGTCTCCTTCTCGATGGCAACGCCTTCCTTGGCCTCGACGGCCTGGTGCAGGCCATCCGACCAGCGGCGGCCGGCCATCTTGCGACCGGTGTTTTCATCGACGATGACGACCTTGCCTTCCTCGACCACGTATTGGACGTCCTTTTCATAGACGCAGTAGGCCTTCACGAGCTGGGAGATGTTGTGCATCTTCTCCGCCTGCGAATCCAGCTTCTGCTGGGCCGCTTCTTTCCGGGCGGCACGCTCGTCGTCGGTGAGGGACGTATTTGTATCGATGTCGGCGAAGAGAGTGCCGATGTCGGGGAGCACGAATGCCTCCGGATCATCCGGGGAAAGGAACTGGCGGCCCTTCTCCATGAGGTCGGAGTCGTGGCTTTTCTCGTCGATGGTGAAGTAGAGCTCTTCCTTGACGGCGAAGAGTTCCTTCTTCTGGGCGTCCTGGTAGAAGGACAGCTCGGTCTTCTCGATCAGGCGGCGCAGGTCCGGCTCCTGCATCATGCGCATGAGCTGGCGGTTGCGCGGCTGGCCGAGCTTCACCTTGAAGAGCGCGCGCCCGGCGGTCTCGAGGTCACCGGCTTCGTGAGCCTTCTTGGCCTCTGCCATCAGCTCGTTACAGAGGACGATCTGGGCCTTCACAATCTGTTCGACCAGCGGCTTGTACTTGTCGAACTGGTGGCTGGAGACAGAGGACGGGCCGGAGATGATGAGCGGCGTCCGGGCCTCGTCGATGAGGATCGAGTCCACTTCGTCGATGATCGCGAAGTAGTGGCCGTGCTGGACCTGCTCGTCCTTGGTGGACGCCATGCCATTGTCGCGCAGGTAGTCGAAGCCGAATTCCGAATTCGTTCCGTAGGTGATGTCGCAGCCGTAGTGCTCGCGACGCTCCCACGGGGGCATCTGGTTCTGGATGCATCCGACGGTGAGGCCGAGATACTTGAAGAGGGATCCCATCCAGTCCGAGTCACGACCGGCGAGGTAGTCATTGACCGTGATGACGTGGACGCCGAGGCCGGTCAGCGCGTTGAGGTAGACAGGCAGCGTGGCGACGAGGGTCTTGCCTTCACCCGTCATCATTTCCGCGATCATCCCGCGGTGCAGGGCGATGCCACCGACGAGCTGGGTATCGAAGTGGACCATTTCCCACTTCAGCGGCTGGTCGCGGACCGTGATGGTGCTGCCACACATTCGGCGTGCGCCGTTTTTCACAACGGCGTAGGCCTCGGGCAGGATCTTCTCCAGGTAGGCGGCGCGGAGCTTGATGAAGTTGCTCTCGACCTCGTGGAAGGCGGTCTTGGCGGCCTCGATCGATTCGGCGGTGGCTTCGACCTTGGTCGAGAGGTTCGGGAAATCTTCCCGCAGCAGCGTCAGGCGGCCGTTCATGTAAGCGGCGGCCTCGGCCAATCCCTCGGCATCCATGCGCTGGAGCTGCGGCTTGGTGGCCACTTTCAGGCTGTGGTAGCGGGACAGATGGTCCTGCCACATGGTGGTCATTTCACGCAGCTTTTCCTCGGGCTCCCGCTGCAGGGCTTCCTCGATTTCCTTGATGCGCTCGACGGTCGGGCGGATCCGGCGCAATTCGCGCTGGTTCTTCGAGCCGACGATTTTCTGAAGGATCCACTTGATCATTTGAAGGGAAGGTAAGGAGCCGGGTTGCTGCCGGGGCGCACGCCATACACCCGGAAGCGTCGGGGTGCAAGCGGCACGGCGGGCCGGGATCGCCCGGAATTGTAGCGGTTGTCGGGGATTTGCCCTACTCCCGCCACGATTCCGGCTGCGGGTCAGATCTTCATCGCATTGAATCCGCCGTCCACGACCATTTCCGTGCCGGTGATGAAACCGCCAGCCTTGTTCGAGGCGAGGAGGAGCGTTGCGCCAATCAGGTCGTCCGGCGAGCCGAAGCGGCTCATCGGCGTCTGGCGGAGGATGTCGAGCACGCGGCTCTCATCCAGCACCTTGCGGTTTTGCTCCGCGGGGAAGAATCCGGGGACCAGCGTGTTCACGCGGATGGAATACTCGGCCCACTCGCGGGCGAGGTTCTTGGAGAGATTGTGCACCGCCGCCTTGCTGGCGGAGTAGGTGAAGACGCGGGAAAGCGGCACCAGCGCGGACATCGAGCCGAGATTGATGATCGAGGCGGCGATGCCTTCGTCGATGAAGTATTTCCCGAAGACCTGGCACGCGCGGAAGACCGCCGTGACATTCGTGTCCATGATCCGCTGGAATTCCTCCTCCTGGATGTCGAGGAAAGGGGTGGGGGAATTGATGCCCGCTCCGTTGATCAGGATGTCCACCTTGCCGGAGCGCTCGACGACGTGCTGCACCAGCTCCTGCAGGGAATCGCGGGAGGTGACGTCGGCGGGCATGAAGTAGCCCTTGCCGCCGAAGTCCTCGATCTCGGTGAGGTTCCGCTCGGCCTTTTCGCGGATGCGGCCGACCAGCACGACCTCCGCGCCGGCGCGGGCGAGACCCTGTGCCATGCAGCCGCAAAGCTCTCCGGTGCCCCCGATGACGACGGCGGTTTGT
This sequence comes from Luteolibacter flavescens, assembly GCF_025950085.1. Classification (NCBI taxonomy): domain Bacteria; kingdom Pseudomonadati; phylum Verrucomicrobiota; class Verrucomicrobiia; order Verrucomicrobiales; family Verrucomicrobiaceae; genus Neoluteolibacter; species Neoluteolibacter flavescens. The sequence goes on along the minus strand of NZ_JAPDDS010000001.1, from coordinate 497,863 downwards.
CCCTCGAGGCCGAACAGGTCTTTGAAATAGGCAGCGGTTTGCATCGCCGGGAGATTCTTCACCACGACTCGCCCCGGCAAGCGGAATGAGAGGGGATGACGGGGGTGTTTCAGGCCCCGCCCCTCCGACGCGCCACGCCGTAGATCCCGTATTTCGGCGCAAACAGGAGTGACGCGGTGAAAACGAGTGCCTGGGTCAGGACGATGCATGCTCCGGTAGAGCCTTCGATATGGAAGCTGATGAAGATGCCCGTGACGGTGGACCCGACGGCGGAAGCCGTGGCGATCATCAGCATCCGGTCGAAACGGTCGGTCCACAGGTGCGCGATGCAGCCGGGCGCGATCAGCATTGCCACCACCAGGATGATGCCGACAGCCTTGAGCGCGACGACGATGGCCAGCGAGAGAAGGGAAAGCAGGAGGTAATTCAGGAATCTCTCCCGGATGCCGAGCACGCGCGCCTGCGCGGGATCGAAGCAGATCAGCAGGAAATCCCTCCGCAGCAGCGCGACGATGGCGAGGATGCCGCCGCCGAGCAGGTAGCTTTCGATCCTCTGCTCGCGGGCGATGCCGAGGATGTTGCCGAAAAGGATGTGGTCGAGATGGAGGTCCGAGTGGGTGCGGCTGAAGAGCACCAGTCCGAAGGCAAACATGCCGGTGAAGACGACGCCCATCACGGTGTCCTCCTTGATCCGGCTGTGTTGCTTGATGAAGCCGGTGCCGATCGCGCACGTCAGGCCGGAGGCGAATGCGCCGAGCGCCAGCGGCAGTCCGGCGAGGTAGGCGATGACGATGCCGGGCAGCACTGCGTGTGAAATGGCGTCGCCCATGAGCGACCAGCCTTTCAGGATGAGAAAGCACGAGAGCACCGCGCACATCGCCGCGATGACGCAGCCGACCAGCAGCGCGTCCTGCATGAAGGGGTAGCGAAGTGGCTCAAACAGGTCCATCGAGTTGGGCGGTTTGGCGGGCGCGGCGCTTGGCCGCGAGCATGCCGTGTTTCGGGGCAAAGATGAAGGCGACGAGGAAAACCAGCGTCTGGAGGGTGACGATGCACCCGCCGGTGGAGCCATTGACGTAGTAGCTCGAGTAGGCGCCGGTCATCGAGGTGACGGCACCCAAAAGGGACGAGATCCAGAGCATCCTCCCGAAGCGGTCCGTGAGGAGGAAGGCCGTGGCACCGGGCGTGATGAGCATGGCCACCACCAGCACCGCGCCGACCGCCTGTAGCGCGGCGACGGTAACGGCCGAGAGCAGGGCCAGCAGCAGCAGGTGCAATCGCCGCACCGGCAGCCCGAGCGTGCGCGCCTGATTCGGATCGAAGCAGAAGAGCATCAGGTCGCGCCACTTCAGCCCCAGCACCACGAGCGCCACGACGCTGATCGCGACCACCTGAAGGATATCCGAGTCGGAGATCCCCAGGATATTGCCAAAGATGATTGTCTTGCGGTCCACCCCCGCGGGGAAAATGGAGATGAGCAGCAGACCGAGGGCGAAGTAGGTGGTGAAGACGATGCCCATCGTCGCGTCCTCGCGGAGGCGGCTCTGGGTTTTCACGAAAGCCATGGTGCCCGCCGCCAGCAGCCCCGCCACGAATGCCCCGAGCGCGAAAGGCAGGCCGAAGAGATAGGCCAGCGCCACCCCCGGGACCACCGCGTGCGAAAGCGCGTCACCCATCAGCGACCAACCCTTCATCGTGACGAAGGACGACAGGAAACCGCAAACCCCGCCAATCAAGGTGCTGACCCAGATCGCACGCAGCATGTAGTCATACTGAAGGGGTATGAGGAGATCGGAGATCATCCCTCTTCCTCCTCGCGCTGCTTGACGATGTGTTCGCGGCCTTCGCGGTCCTTGTATTCGAGGTGGCCGTCCTTGCCAAAGACCAGCGGGCGCTCGTCGTCGGAGAGGACGCGGACGGCGCGGCCGTCGTGGTCCTGGATGGTGGATTCCTCGAAGTGGAATTGCCGGAGCACCCCTCCGAACGCCTTGGTCAGGTTCTGCTCGGTGAAGACGTCATGCGTATCCCCGTAGGCGAGCACGGTGCGATTGATGAGCACGACCTGGTCGCAGAATTCCGGCACGCTGCCGAGATTGTGGGTGGAGACGAGAATGATGCACCCGGCTTCCCGCAGTTCTCGGAGCAGCGCGATGATCGCCTCCTCGGTCTTCACATCCACGCCGGTGAAGGGCTCATCCAGCAGGATGATGCGCGCTCCCTGCGCAAGCGCGCGGGCGAGGAAGACGCGCTTCTTTTGCCCTCCGCTGAGCTCGCCGATCTGCCGTTCGCGGAAGTCCCACATGGAGACCCGCTTCAGGCTTTCCTCCACCGCGGCCTTGTCGGTGGCTCGAGGGATGCGGAGGAAATTCATCGAGCCATAGCGCCCCATCATCGTCACGTCGGTGACATTCACGGGGAATTGCCAATCGACCTCCTCGGCCTGCGGGACGTAGGCGACCAGATTTTCCCGTAGGGCGACGCGCACCGGCCGGCCATTGATCCGGACCGCGCCACAATCCGGATGGACGAAGCCCATGATGCTCTTGAACAGCGTTGATTTCCCGCTGCCATTGACCCCCACCAGGGCGCAGATGGTGCCGCCCTTCAGGTGAAAGGTCGCATCATGGAGCGCCCGGTGGCCATTGGAATAGGCCACGGACACGGATTCCACGTCGAGGGTGAGGGGAGTCATGGTCGGGGATTGGTGGGGCTTGCGGCTGGAAGCCGCTGCCACGGTGAGATCATTGCTGGAAGCCCTTCACGATGGTCTCGGAATTCGCTTCCAGCAGCTTCAGGTAGCTGGGCGCGGGCCCGGACTCATCGGTCAGCGAGTCGACATAGAGCACGCCGCCGTAGCGCGCGCCGGTTTCCTTGCTGACCTGCCGGGCGGGCTTGTCGCTGACGGTGCTCTCGGAGAAGATCACCGGGATCTTGTTCTCGCGGACGCTGTCGATGACCTTCTGCACCTGCTGCGGGGTGCCCTGCGCGTCGGCATTGATCGGCCAGAGGTAGAGCTGCTTCAGCCCGTAATTCGCGCAGAGGTAGGAGAATGCTCCCTCGCTGCTGACCAGCCAGCGCTGCTCCTCCGGAATGCTGGCGAGCTTTTGGCGCACCGGTTCGTCCAAGGCCTTGATCTTCTCCACATAGGCAGCGGCGTTCGTGTTATAGATCGCCTCGTTGGCGGGGTCCATCTGCACCAATGCCTTGCGGATGTTTTCCACGTAAATTACAGCATTGGCCGGGGACATCCATGCATGCGGATTCGGCTTCCCGGTGTAGGGGCCCTCGCTGATACCCATGGGCTCGATGCCCTCGGTGACCACGGCGCTTGGCACGTCCTTCACGTTCTCGAAGAACTTCTCGAACCACAGCTCGAGATTCATGCCATTCCACAGCACGAGGTCAGCGGTCTGGGCCTTTACGATGTCCTTCGGAGTCGGCTCGTAGCCGTGGATCTCGGATCCGGGTTTCGTGATGGATTCCACCTCCGCGGCATCGCCGGCGACCTCGCGGGCCATGTCGGCGATGATGGTGAAGCTGGTGACGACCTTCTTCTTGCCGGTCGAGTCGGACGACTTCGGGGAACTGCAGCCGGCGAAAAGGGCCGCCCCCATCGCGAGGGCGAGCACGGCGCGGCGCTTCAGGATGCCATTGGACACGGCGGGATCTTGGAGTCGGTTGAGGTTCATCGCAACGTAGAATCTTAGTTTAGGCTAAATTTGAGATTAAAACTTTTTGCTCAGGCCGAGGAAAGGGGTCACGTCCGCCGAAGCATCGGTGAGGCCGAGTCTCACGCCGCCGTCGAGCTGGGTGGTCGCGTCCAGCGCGTAGGTGCAGCCGGTATTGAAATACGCCTCGGTGTGATCGTCGGAGTCCGCGCTGAAAATTCCGACCAGTTCGAAGAAAACGGCCGCATTCTCGGTGATCGCGTGGCTGGCGGTGACGGAATTGACGGAGACCGCGTGATAGCCGCTGCCGTCCGAGTCCTCGGCGATATCGAGCTGGGTCATGACGGCGCAGCCCCATTCGCCCGGGCCGTCGAAGGCGAAGGGAACGATGATGCCGCCTTCCAGCTTGCCATTTCCGAGGTCGCTGTTCGCGGTAGGCAGCTTCAGATAGGGCATCACGGCCAAGGCGGTGGAGCCTTCATCATTGCCCCAAAGATTGTGTTTCAGGCGGACTTGGATGTCGCCGAAGCCTTCTGCGCCACTGTCTTCATGGGTGAAATAGGAAATCACCACCTGCAGGTCGGTCGAGGTGTTCAGGCCGAATTTCGCGTTCAGCTCGCCGAGTGAAACGCTGTCGGCGGAGCCTTCGCGGGTCCAGGCCGCGACCTCCATTTCGAATTGGAAGTGTCCCGCATCGACCGTGTAGGGGCTCTCCGTGGTGTCGGGCCGATCCGTGCTGAGCGGTCGGAGTTCCACTGCGGCGAGAGGGGTTGAGATGGCGATCAGGGACAGCGTCCGTGTGAATGAATTAGTCATCGCGGAAAAAATTAGCCTAGGCTAATTTCGCGACGCAAGTCCCGAGTCGATTTTTGTCAAAGTCCGCCCGCGGGGCCGGGACTGCGCCTCAGCCGTGCATCATCTCCGCCGCGAGCCATCGCTCGAAGGCGGCGTGGTCATTCAGATCATACTGCCACGACCGGAATCCGAGCGTCCTGCCGGTCTCGATGTTTGCGGGGAGGTCGTCGATGTAGCGAGTCTCCTGGGGCTTGAGCCCGTAGGTGGCGATCGCGTGGTGATAGATCTCCGGCTCCGGCTTGATCGATCCGGCCTCGTAGGAGAGCACCGCCTCCGGGAAGTGCCGGAAGATCTCGTAGTTCTCGAAGATCCACGGGCAGTGGATGCCGTTCGTATTCGAAAACAGGATCAGCCGGTGGCCGCCCGCAGCGAGGCTTTCGATCACCCGCCACATTGCCAGATTCGGCGTGAAGATGTTCCGCCAGGCATGGACGAAGTCTTCGTCGCTCACTGCCGAACCAAGCCGCTCGATGGCCCAAGGGACATACTCGGCCAAGGAAATGCGCCCGCCTTCGAAATCGTCTTTCTTCTCCAGCAAAACGGACAAGCGCTCGGGACCGTTTTCAGTGCCCGGCGGCAGTAGCTTGGCAAGCGAGGGCTCGAAATGGAAATCGAGGATCACTTTGCCGATGTCGAAGAGGAAGGTCATGGAGCAGGGGGAATGGGGGATGTGCTATCGTGCCAGTCGCGTGAGCACATGCGTCGCCGAGGCGATGGCACCGGCATTCCGGCCGTGGACGGACAGGCGGCGCTTCATCGCCCGCCACAGGGCGGCATTGTCGGCGAGGAGGTCGGTGACGGCGGCGCGCATGGATTCCGGGGAATCCGCGAGTCGTCCGGAGCCGATGGACTCCAGCAGGCGCAGGTTTCCTTCCTCTTGGCCGGGCACCAGATGGTGCACCAGCATCGGGCATCGGGCGGCGATGGCCTCGTGGACCGTGGCACCGCCGGCCTTGCCGATGACGACGTGGTGGCTGTTGAGAAGCTGGGGCACCTTGCGGGTCCAGCCCTTGATCTTCACACGGCCGGGGAAGGCATCGCGGACTTCCTTCGCCTTTTTCCAGAGGTGGCGGACGTTCTTGCCCAGCACGATGGTGACCTCCGTGCGGGGCGACGCTTCCAGCACCGCCTTTGCGAAGCGCCGGACCTGGAGCCGCCGCGAAGTGGTGAAAAACAGCACGCGGAAGGGCTCGCAGGCATCATCCGCCGCCACCGGCGTGAGCCGGGAGAAGGCGGGATTCACCGGGAAGCCGGTGTCGATCACCCGCTCGGCCGGCAGGCCCCCGCGGATCATCGTGTCGCGGGTGTGCGCGTCCGAGACCAGCCACTCCGCGGTGGGGCATTTCAGCCACGCGGCATTGATCTCGATGGAGTCGGTGACGACGGTGAAGATCTTCGGCGGATTCGGGTGCCCCTCCAGCAGGCGCTCCAAGAAATACGGGTAGAGAGGGTAGGTGGCGACGATCGCGTCCGGCTTCCACGTTTCCACGAGTTCGCCGAGCTTGCGTTCCGGCTTGCGCATCAAGGGCATGCGCTGCTTCGAGAAATCCACGTCGGCCGTCCGCAGGTAGACCCGGTACCAGATGCCGGGGAAGCGGGTGGTGATGAAGCGGTAGCCATTGCACAGCCAGCGGGTGCTGACCGGCGCGCCGAGCAGGCAGGGATCGGTGACCCGCGCCTCGGCACCCGCTTCCTCCAGCGCCAGCGCCAGATTGCGGGCGGCGCTGTTGTGACCTTCTCCGAAGGCGGCAGTGCAAATGAGAATCCGGGCAGGCATCGGGTGTGGGCGGCCCGCTTCATAAGCCATGACAGGGCGGGCCGTCGAACGGCATTTGCGCTTTTCGGCGGCATCCGGGGAATCCCCGCTCCGGGGACGGGAAGCGTGTGACGGAGGCTCCCGCGGACCGCCCTTGATCCCGGTGCCTCGCCCTGCAAGCGTCCCCTTCGCGTGACGGAATCGACAAAACAACCCGGCCCGGAGAGATGGCAGCGCTGGATCGCCGGCACGGTGGGAGGCACGGGCCTCTTCCTCGCCTATCAGTATGTGGCCTCGCTGAAACGACTGGCGAATACCACGGGCGGGATGGACAGCGAATTCAGCAAGGTCGCGCAGAGCGAGCACCTGAGCTATCTCATCGGACAAAATCTCTGGGTGCTGGTGGGGTATCTCCTGCTCTGGCTCGCCGCCGTTTTCCTGGTGCTGCCGGTGGTGGCTGTTTTCCGGAAGCGTTTCCCGTCCTCGCGGCGGGGTTCCGTGGCTCTCCCTGCGCTGATCGTCACGTTGGCGATCCATGGCTACTTCGTGGTGCGATTGATGCACGCGAGGCCGTATTTCATGAATGATGACCAGTTCGGCCACTGGTATCACCGCTTGCTGGAGCTGCCGCCGGAGTCGTGGCGGCCATGGGTGAATGGCGCGCTCTTCGGCGTCCTGCCGTGGGTGGCTCTGTGGGTCGTTGCCATCTGGTGGCTGCGGCGTTTCGGACCGCGGGTCCGTGGTGGCATCGTGGCCGTGGTGGCGGTTCTCGTGGTGGCGGTGCTGTTTCTGAACCGCGATGCCTCGCCGGTACAGAAGGTCCAGATCCAGGGGAAGCAGCCGCCGAATGTGATCATCATCGCGTCCGACTCGCTGCGTGGCGACCGTATCGGCTACTCCGGCTATCGTCCCGCGCGGAAGGACGGCCCGGCGGCAGAGGGCGTCTCGCCGCACATCGACAAGTGGGCGAAGGATGCCGTGCGCTTCGAGCGTGCCTACTCGCCGATCGGCTCCACGATGGAGTCATCGATCAGCATGTTTTCCTCCACCTGGCCGCACACCCATGGCGTGCGCCACATGTTCCCGCAGCGCGAGCAGATCGAGGCGACGCAGGCGAAGATCGATACGATGGCGGACGTGCTCTCCGAGCGTGGCTACGACACGGTGGCCATCGGCGACTGGTGCGCGAACTACTACAACCAGATCCCTCTCGGCTTCCGCGACATCTCGGTGTCCAGCTTCGACAACTTCCGCATCTACGTCAGCCAGGCCGTGCTGCTCGCGCACTTCGTGGTGCCGGTCTATTTTGACAATCCGGTCGGCTACAAGCTCTTCCCGCAGCTCGGCTCCTTCGCACAATTCGTGACGCCGGAGGTGGTGACGCAGCGGGTGGAGGACAAGCTGGCGAAGCAGGCGACCACGGGCAGGCCCTTCTTCTGGCACGTCTTCTACTCCTGCAACCACCTGCCGTATCGCGCCGCCACGAAGTACAAGCAGATGTTCACTGACCCTGCCTACCGGGGCGCGAACAAGGATTACGTGGCCTTCGACATCAATGAATTCGTCAGCGGGACGAACATGGAGGACAAGCTGAAGGCGCTCTCCGAGGCCGAGGTCCGCCAGATCCGCGGGCTCTACGATGGCTGTACACGGGAGTTCGACGATTGCTTCGGCCGCATCATGGCGGCGCTGGAGAAGGAAGGGTTGGCGGACAATACCATCGTGGTGATGTGCGCGGACCACGGGGACGATCTGTATGAGCCGGGTGTGACACTGACCCACGGGCTCGGCTTCAACGGTGCCGACCACTGCTCGCATATCCCGCTCGCGATCACGGGGCCGGGCATCTCCGGGAAATCGCTGCCGGAACAAGTCCGCACCATCGATCTCGCGCCGACGCTGCTCGACTTCCTCGGGATTGAGAAGCCGGCCTCGTGGGAAGGCAAGAGCCTCGCCGGATGGGTGGATGGCACGGAGCAGCCGAAGGATCTGCCCTTCTACGGCGAGACCAGCTTTCCCTACATCCTCTTCCGCGTTCCCGGCGTCGAGCGACCGGACATCTCGCCGATGGACGAGATGACGACCATCGACCGCGACTACAACTACCACTTCGTCCTGAAGCCCGAGTGGGAGCAGGCAGTGATCACCTCAAAGCAACGCTGCCTGCGCACCCGCCACTGGAAGGTGGTCGCGACGCCAACCAAGGCTGGCGACCGTCACTACGGGCTCTTCCACCTGGACTCGGATCCCGACTGCCGCAGCGACATCGCGAGCGGGCGCCCGGAGGTGCTGGAACCGATGAAGGCGGCGCTGGATTCATGGATCGATGATCACGTCGAGACCTCGATCCAGGCGATCTTCCCAAATGGCGAGCCGCAGGGCTGAGCGGCTCACTTGAGCGAGGCGAGGAACTCGACGAGGTCGCGCAGTTCCGTCGGCTTGAGGATGGCGTCCATGGGTGGCATCGTGCTGATCGGATCGGTCTTCGCGGCGATGTCAGCGAGGGTGATCTCGAGCTTCGTGCCGTCGGCCTGGGCGAGGACGAGCTTGCCGTCCTTGTCCTCGACGAAAGCGCCCGCGACCGTGGTGCCATCTTTCTTCGTGGCGCTCATCATGCCGTAGCCGGAGGCAACCTTTGCCTGCGGATGGACGAGTGATTCGAGGAGGTAGCTGCGGTCCTTCTCTCCGATTTTCGTGAGCGGCGGACCGACGTTTGATCCCTGCTCGCCGATGCGGTGGCAGGCGGTGCAATTGGCGCTCAGGTTTTCTTCGAAGACCTTCTTACCCGCCGCGGTATTTCCCCCGGCAAGGGCGTAGCTCCACTTGCCGAGAGGTCCGCGCTCGGCGAGCGAACGCAGGATGAAGTCGGGGTCCTCGGTGTGATGAACCCGATAGGCCTCATCCAGTTCGAGCAGGGCTGAAGGGTCGAATTCTCCGCGGGTGAAGCGGGCCACTTCTTCATCAAGGAGACGGCGGGTTGCTTCGGACTTATTCGTTCTTAACAGGCGAACCGCCGCCTGGCGTTCGGACGTGTCAGTCGATCCGAGGCCTTTCGATTCCAGATAACCGGCGAGCTCTTTGGTGTGTTGTTTCTCTAACAGGCCTGCGGCAGCCGACCGCAGGGCAGGGGAGTCCTGCGTCAACAAGGCGAGTGCGGTGTCGGACCACTTCGCGTCACCGCTTTCCTTCAATTGGCGAAGCGCCGCGATACGGAGATCGGCGGCGAGCGAAGAATCGAGTGCGCGTTTGGTCAGGCTGGCGGCATCCCGCTTCACGCCGAGAGCTTCAAGCGCGGAATTTGCCGCGGAGGAAAGCCGCGCTTCGGCGGCGAGGGGCGAGAGGATTTTCGCGAGCTTCGACGCGAGTTCAGGAGAGACGTCGAGTGGATCGAGAGGCGCATGGCGGCCATCGACGAGGTCGAGCGGTTCAGCCGACTTTGCACTGGCCAGTGCCTCCAGCGCAGCGATGCGAAGGGCCTCCGGTTGGGCTGGGTCCATCGCGAACGTGGCCAGCGGCAACAGGCTTCCCGAGCGGCGGTTGGCGGCGATGGAACGGCGGAGAGTCGGTTCGCTGGCGGCAGGTTTTTTCTCCAGCAGCTTCGCAAGATTAATACAGTATCCAGCCGGAGGGCGCACGTCGTACAGGGCCCAAGCCGCCTCCGACACCACCGCGGAGTCAGTATCTTCGAGCAGGTGATTAAGCACTGTGGATCCGGCCATGATCACGGCTTTTGCTTCCTGATGCATGACCTCGTCCGGCTTCTTGAAATCAATGCCGCTGAATGTGTCGGAGAGTGCCGCGCGGGCGGCGACCACGACCGCAAGCCTCACCGCGGGCGACTGGTGATCACTCGCCGTTGCGATGGATTCAGACGTGATGCTTCTCTTGAGGGCGAATGCGCCGGCGTGACGGAGGAACGGGTCCTTGTTGTCATTCGCCTCGAGCATGGCGATCACCGGATCGAGATGTGCCTTGTCCCCTGACTTTCCGACCGCCATCGCTGCCTGAAACCGGACACGCGCGGAATCGTCCGCGAGCAGTGCCGTAAATGAGGAGGGGAGGGATTGCGTGGTCTCGCCCGCCCACTTCGCCGCCTGCGCGCGAAGCTCAGGATCCTGATCTTCTGCCAGTGTGGAGAACAGCTTCTCATCAAATTGCTCTCCTTGGGACAGGCCCCACAAGGCGTGGATGCGGGCGAGTTGAGGTGCGTTTTTCGAAGCCGCGACCTCCTTCAAGATTTGCCACTTCTTGCGCGTCGCGAGTTCCCACTGTGCGTCCAGACGCACGCGCTGGTCGGCATGGCCAAGCCTGATAGCCAACGCTTCATCCGGGGTGTTGGATGGCCCTTCCTTCAGCATGGCCGCGACTTCCTTTCTCATTGCACTGCCTGCTTCCTTTGGATCATCGATTTTCCAGACGGCTCCCTTTTCTTTCAGCGGGTAGCCGCCTTGCCAGTCGGCAACGTAGAGAGCGCCATCCGGGCCGAAATTGCAGCCGGTGAAGGCCGTACCGCTCGCCATCAGGTGGTCGCCCTTCATCTTGAACGACGCACCGTCGGCTTCGAGTTGGAAGGCATTGATCTTCCCCGCAGGAAACTGCGTGAGAAAGAAGTGACCGCGATAGCGTTCATTCAACGCGGTGCCGGGATTGTAAGCGAAACCGCTGGGGCCATCGAGGTAGAGCGCCAGCGGCGGGATGATCGATGCGGGCCTGCCTTCGCCGTCGGGGAAGGCGATGTGCTCGTCCATCCATGGATTGTATTTCCCACTACGATACTGGTAGTAGCAGCGCCATCCGTGATCCGAGCGCTCGGGGATGTAAACGAGGCGCTCCTTTTCGCCCTTTTGGTCGGAGTCATTATCGACGCCGAAGAGGTAGCCGTACTCATCGAAGGCGATCTCCTGCACGTTTCGTAAACCGTGGGCAAATACCTCGAAATCGCTGCCATCGGGATTGCAGCGCAGGACGGCGCCCTCGTGCGGATAGGCCCAGCGTTTGCCGCCGCTTTCCACGTTTAGACCCTTGTCGCCGATGGTCCAGTAAAGCTTGCCATCCGGGCCGAGCGTCAGCCCGTGCATGTCGTGCCCGGCGTAGTTGATGTGGACGCCGAAGCCATGGGCGATGGACTGGCGTTCGTCGGCTTTCCCGTCGCCGTCCGTGTCGCGGAGCTTCCATACATCGGGCGCGATGGTGGCATAGACATCGCCGCGGTGCGCGAAGACCCCGGCGGCGATTCCCGTGACCTCGGTATTGAAGCCCTCGGCGAATAGCGTGTGCCGATCTGCCATGCCATCCCCATCGGTATCGACCAGGCGATGGATCTTCTCCGTATGAACGGTCAGGTCCCGCCAATCGATCCGACCGTTTCCATCGTGGTCCTTCAACGACGGGTGATTCCTGAAGCGCTCGGAGGTGATGTTCTTCCGGAAGAAGTCCCGCTTCTCTTCGACCGACGTGTGGGATAGGTCGTCGGTGACCCACCACATCACCTCGCGGATATCCAGGTCCGCCTGCTTCCGCCGTGTGGTTTCGGTCACGTAGATCGTGCCGTCCGTGTCCACTGCCACGGAGACGGGATTGGTGAACATGGGCTCGCGGGCGACGAGAGTGCGGACGAGACCATTCTGACAAGGATAGCTCTCCGGTGCCGCGATCAGCGGGACGACCAGTGGCAGGACCGAGAAACAGGCGGCTCTCATGGATGCCCCACTACGCACGGGAAATCCCGGCCCTTGTCAAACTCCCCGCCCGGCTTACCCGAACCAGAAGGGGCAATGACACTCGCATTCTGGCCTTCTTCATTTCGAATCCAGTGCGCGGATCCACTCGGCGATGGCATCCAGCGCCGCCTGATCCGGGACGTTGCGGGTCACCGGAGGCATCTGCTCGGTCGGCGTGGTGGCGGCCATGCGGCGGTGGAGCAATGACTTCGCGGGATCTCCGGGGACGACGACTTTGCCTCCATCGATTCCGAAGGTGTTCCGCACCTCGCCATGCAGCAGGCCCTGACTTGCGAGAGGCGTGTCAAACCGGGCATCCCAGAGCGCTCCGCTGCCATTCGGGCGATGGCAGTGTGCGCAGTTCGCATCGATGTAAGAACGCACTCGATCCTCCAGCGATGCTGTCTTGTCATCGATGCGGCAGGTGCGTGGATGGCCTGCGATCGCGCTCTCATCCAGCGCCTCCGTGAACATCTGCAGGTAGCTCCAAGTGCGAAGCTGGTTATCAGTGCGACCGGCGGCGTAGCTGTGGCTGCCGTTGAGCTGGCGGGTCTTCGGTCCGAGCACGAAGCCGGCATTCGGCGTGTGGCACATAAAGCACAGGCCGCTGCCGGGATAAGTCCACGTTTGGTCGCGGGACTTTCCGGAGGCATCGGTGATCTTCAGCACTTCTTCTTGGCCGGCGGCATCGACGAGGTCCGCATCGCTGTGGTCCGCTCTCCACTTGTAGTTCACGCCGTAGCCGAAGCTGCCGGTGGCATCCAGCACCAGCACGCGGGTCTCGATGCGTCGGCGCTCGTTCGCGGTGTGATCCGTGATGAGCTCGAAGTGTTGCACGAAGATCGTTCCGCCGGGCCACTTGTATTCTCCGGTGGGCGAAAATCCGATCCTCCCCGACTCCGGCAGGATCACCCAATGCCGCGCCTCTGCGCCATCCGCCCATGCGGGTGTATTCAACGAGTAGGGCACCACACCCGCCTTTGGCGTCAGATTCCTGTCGGTGAAAATCCCGGTCGCCGAAAGTGTCTTAGGCATCTCGCCTTCAGCGGTGGCAGGAAGCTTCAATCCGCTGACCGGTGGCCGCACATCGAGGCCATATGGGACATCGCCGGAGATCTTGATGGAAGCTGTTGCGACAGCGCTATCGGTCAGGCCGCCACGCCGGACGATGGCTTTCACCGTCGTGTCGGCATCGACCTTGAATGGCTCGGTGTAGGCGGGGGAATTGGCGTCCGGTTCCTTCCCGTCCGTCGTGAAATGAATCGTCGCGCCCGAGCCCGGCACGGGATTCGAGACGCGCAGCCACACCGGTCCGGTGAAGCTGCCACCGCCCGGAACGATAGACGGAGGTGCGAGCTGGTCGGTGATGTCGAAGGCATTGCTGCTCGCTGATGCCAGACCGTCACCGCTGGCGCGCAAGACATAGCCGCGGCCAGGCTTGCCGATTGCCAGCGAGGAAAACATGGCGACTCCATTCACCGCCGACACACTCGTGGTGCCGGAAAGCGTGGCTCCGGGTGGGCTGCCATCGAGAGTCAGCGTGATCGTGTTGCTCGCCGTATCCACGGTCTTGCCGGTGGAGTCCTGGATCGCGATCTTCACGTCACCGATCGGCGCTCCGACATTGGCTCCAGTCGGCTGTTGGATCACGGCGAGTTTGGCAGGCTGGCCGCCGCCTGCCCAGTGGATGCGCCAGAGCGAGCCATTCGTGCTCGCACTGTTCGCTTCGTCAGATCCACCGGGAATTCCGGCCCTCGCGATGTACCAGAGAGATCCATCCGGCGCGGTCTCAACGTCGATGGGACGATTGATGCCGCTAGCGAAATCATGGCGGACTTCCGGTTTCGCGGGGTCGATGAATTTGATCCAGCCCTTGTAGTCGCTGAAGAAGAAGCGCCCCGTGTATTCTCCGGGGAACGCACCATCGCCCGGTTTGGCAGGATTGTAAAAATCACCCGAGCAAAGTGCCAGTCCCTCACCCCGGCCATGGTCGTAGGGATATACAGGAGCCCGGTAATTTTCCGGCTGCTTCTGGTTCCTCGGCGGGCCGTCGATGCCCGGCCAACCGTAGTTCACCGGCACGGGCGGGATGCTACTGTCGTAGCCTTCGATCTGTTCGTAGTTCGCACCGACCTCGCTGAGATAGAGCAGGCCGGTCGTGCGCTGGACGGCGATGCTGAATGGATTCCGCAGCCCGAGCGCGACGATGGCCCGATTCTGTCCCTTGAAATCCCTGTAGTGGGGATTGTCCGTGGGGATACTGCCGTCCTTGTTGATCCGCAGGAGCTTGCCGAGCAGGTTGCTGCCGTCCTGTGCATTCGAGTCTTTGGAGTTTTCGCCAGTGCTGACGTAGAGCTTGCCGTCCTTGCCAAAGGCGAGCCCGCCGCCGTTGTGCCAGCCGATCTTGGAGAGATCATTGAGTTCCAGCAGCACCTTCTCGCTCCGCGCATCGGCGACATTGCCCTTCATCGTGAAGCGGCTCACGCGGTTGTTGCTGTTGGTGCGGTCCTTCTTTCCGGGCTCGCGGTTGTGGGTGTAGTAAACGTAGATCCAGCCGTTGCGCGCGAAGTCCGGATCGAAGCAAACGCTCAGCAGCCCGCGTTCATTCCAGGCATCCACCTTGGCCGAGATGTCGAGGGTAGGCTCGGGCAGCATCTTCCGACCATCGATCACCCGCAGCAGCCCGTGCTTCTCGCAGAGGAAAAGCCGCCTGTCCGGAGCGAAGGTCATCGTCGTGGGATTCAGCCCGCCCGCCACTTCCACCTCCTCGAATCCGGGCGGGAGCGTTGCCGCGGAGGCTCGGTCGGCAGAGACGAGCGACAGGGCGAATGCACCACACAGCAACGCAGGCCGGAGACTTCTCGGGAGATTCATTCAATCAGGAAGGATTGCGCCGGGATCTAGCCGGGAGTTCGAAGGGTCGCGAGGAATTTCCCGGCTGATGCCAAACAGATGAAAACGGTGCCGCATCCAATCGCGTCCTTCTGCTGATAACACTCGCCCAATATGATCCCGGTGCAGATACTTTGCGTCCGATCCGATGTTCCGCCCGTCCGTCATCCGAGCCCTGCTGACCCGCTACGTGCTCCTGTATGCGAAGAACCCGATGCGGGCCTTCGAGCTGTTCTTCTGGCCGCTGGTGCAGTTGTTGGTGTGGGGCTTCGTCACGATGTACCTACAGCAGGCCGGGGGCGGGGGACAAGCGGCGGGCGAAGGTGGAAAGGCCTTCCCGAACTACATCACCTTCCTCATCGGTGGCATCATCTTGTGGGACGCGCTTTTCCGCGCGCAGCAGGGCGTGTCGATTTCCTTCCTGGAGGACGTGTGGACGCGGAACCTCCTCAATATCTTCGCCGCGCCGGTGAGGATGACCGACTACATCGCTGCGACCTTCGGCGTGGGGCTGCTGCGTGTCGCCATCACCGCCATCGTGCTGATCGTGGTCGCCTCGGTCGCGTATTCCTTCAATCTGCTCCAGTTCAAGATCGGGCTGATCGCCTACTATGCGAATCTCATGATCTTCGGCTGGGCGCTCGGGATTCTGTCCATCGCGCTCATCCTGCGCTGGGGCCACGGGGCTGAGTCGCTGGCATGGGCATTGCCATTCATGATCCAGCCCTTCGCCTGTGTCTTCTACCCCATGAGCGTCTTGCCCGGCTGGATGCAGGCCATCGCTTCGGCTTTTCCGCCCGCCCACGTCTTCGAGGGCATGCGCGGGGCGATCGAGCATGGTGGCTTCGACATGCGGCAATTCCTCATCGCGCTGGGGCTGAATGCCGTCTATCTCGGCCTGTCCGGATGGGCATTTGCCGCGGTGCTGCGCACGGCCCGGGAGAAGGGACTGCTGGTGAAGACGAGCTCGAGCTGATGCTTTTTTGAAAGCCGGAAGGAATGGGCCACGTTGTCGGACTGCCTCATGCTCTTTCGTCGTCCCATCGCCTTGCTTTTTGCCCTCTGCTCTCCGGCATTCGCCGACGAGTTCGGGGACAAGGTGACGCCGCTGCTCGCAAAGTATTGCTTCGATTGCCACGGCGAGAAGAGGCAGAAGGGCGGGATCGAGACCCATCACCTAATCTCGACGGACGCCGCATTCCGGAATCATCGGTTCCTGGAAACCATCGCTGAGCAGGTCGAGTCCGGGGACATGCCGCCGGATGACGAGGACGTGCTACCGACCGATGAGGAGCGGAAGCTGCTGGTGGACGAGATCCGCGGTGTGCTGAAGCAACTGGAGACTGGCGGCTTCCCGCGGAATCCTGGCCGCACCACGATCCGGCGTCTCAATCGCAACGAATACAACTACACCATCCGCGATCTCTTCGGCATCGACTTCCAGCCGGGGAAGGACTTCCCGGCCGATGGAGCGGGAGGCGAGGGCTTCGACAATGTAGGCGACTCGATGTTCGTGCAGCCGGCGCTGATGGAAAAGTATCTCGTCGCCGCCAAGAAGGTCGTCGCCGCGATCTATGACGACCCGAAGCACCTCGACCGCATCATGGTGGCGAGGCCCGGTGACAAGACCGCCCCTGCGGATGCAGCGCGGACCGTCCTGCTCACGCACGCGTCGCTCGCATTTCGCCGCCGCGTCACCGATGAAGACCTCGCGCCGCTGCTGGCGAATTTCGAGAAGAAGATCTCCACAGGAGACGGCTATGAGGAAGCGCTGCGACCCTCGCTTCAGGCGCTGCTCATTCATCCATCCTTCCTCTTCCGCTTTGAGGCGGACCAGTCCGACAAGCCGGAGTGGAAGATCGACGACTTCGAACTCGCCACCCGCCTGTCGTATTTCCTGTGGGCCTCGATGCCGGACAAGCGGCTCCTGAAACTGGCGGACGAGGGCAAGTTCTCCGATCCTGCGGTGCTTCGCGCGGAGGCGGCGCGGATGCTGGCAGACAAGCGCGCGGAGACGCTTTCCCGGCACTTCGCCGGCCAGTGGCTCGGCTTTGAAGAATTGCGCGAGGTCGCCGCGCCGGATCCGGAGCGCTTTCCCACCTTCACCCAGAGCCTGCGTGTCGCGATGTATCGCGAGTCGGTGGAGTTCTTCAATCACCTGATCCGGGAGAACCGTCCGGCACGCGAGATCCTGAATGCCGACTATGCCTTCGTGAATGCGGAGCTGGCCGGGCACTATGGCATCACGGGCGTATTGGGCCCCGACTTCCAACGCGTCGCCCTGACCGACCCGAATCGGGGAGGGGTGATCGGGCAGGCATCCATCCTGACCACGACCTCGATGCCACTGCGCACGAGTCCCGTGAAGCGTGGTAAATGGATCCTCGACACCATCCTGGGCACGCCACCCCCTCCACCTCCTCCGGATGCCGGCGTGCTGCCGGGCGATGACAAGTCCACCGAAGGCCTGTCATTCCGCGAGACACTGGAAGTCCACCGCACGAAGGCCTCCTGCGCCGGATGCCATGAGAAGATCGATCCGCTCGGATTCGGACTGGAGAACTTCGACGCGATCGGCCGCTGGCGCACCGTCGACGCGAATGGAAACCCGATCGACTCGAAGGCGACGATGCCGGGCGATATCTCCTTTTCGACGCCGAACGAGCTGAAGCAACTGCTTCTCTCCTCGGATGAACTTTTCCTCCGCAATCTCAGCCGCAAGATGCTAGCCTACGCCTTGGGACGTCCGCTGGAGTATTACGATGAACCGGTCGTGACCGACCTCGTCGCCAAGCTCCGCAAGGACGACCTGAAGATGCAAACGCTGATCTTTTCCGTGATCGAGTCCCATCCATTCCAAAACCGCAGCGCGAAGCGATGAAGGCTTTCCTCAAGAAATTCGGAGAGCCGTTGGAGTATCCCGAGTTCTTCTGGCCGGGCTTCCTCACCCTATTGCTAGGATTGACGACGGGTGCCTTACCTCTGGTTCTCGGGTTCAAGATACCAGCTTGGGATTTGCTGCTCCTGCCCATAGTCATGATCGTCTGCGGGATCTTACTGTTGAGGAAGACCATCGTCGGAAGCGTGCTCTTAACCGGACTGTGGGCTTACTGGATCTACTCGAAGGATTGGAAGATCGGACCCTTTCTTGAGATCGATTGGCTCGCTCTTCTCCTCGACGCATTCTTGTGTGTGAGCCTTGGTGCCTCGATCCTGTATCAATTCATATTTCACTACCGCCGCCGGGCAGGGATGAGAGATCTCGTCCTGCGTCCACCGGATCATACCCTCTGATATCATGGCCAATCTCCAATCCCAGAAATGGCTCATGCCTCGCCGCAGCTTCCTGCGTGGTGCGGGCGCCACGCTCGCCTTGCCATTCCTCGATGCGATGCGTCCCCTGATGGCGGCGGGCACTTCGGGATCGCTGCCGATCCGCATTGCGCTGCTTTACATGCCGAATGGGGTGCGGCCGGACCGGTGGACGCCGGAGGGAGACGGCTCGAAGTTCAAGCTCTCGCCCATCCTTTCGCCGCTGGAAAAGCACCGCGAGGAATTGCTCGTTCTGACCGGATTGCAAAACAAGGCATCCTTCACCGGAGACGGACACTACGTGAAGACAGGTGGCTGGCTCACCGGAACCACCATCACGAAGACCACCGGCTCCGACATCGCCGCGGGCGGGATCTCGATGGACCAGATCGCCGCCCAGCAACTCGGGAGAAACACCAAGCTGCCCTCGCTGGAACTCGGCACCGAGCCGGTCGCTACGGGCATCGATACAAACGTCAATTACACCCGTCTCTACGCATCGCACATCTCGTGGAAGACCTCGACCGTCCCGCTGCCCTGCGAGATCAATCCACGGGTCGCCTTTGACCGGCTCTTCCGCACCCGCTCGAAGGGCGGGGAGAAGCAGGCCGCAGATGACAAGTCGGTGCTCGATCTCGTCAGCCAGGATGCGAAGCGCCTGCAGTCGAAGCTCGGCTCGTCCGACAAGGCGAAGCTGGACCAGTATCTCGAATCAGTCCGGGAAGTGGAGCGCCGCATTGAGGCGGAAGCGGCCGCCCTCGGTGCCGGTGAAAACCTCGCGCCCGAGCTTCTCAAAAAGATGGACGAGCTCGACAAGCGGATCTCGAAGGCCATGGGCAAGGCCAGCCGCGAGGAGGAGCTGAACTCTATGGCCCGCTTTGACCATGGTGAACACTGCCGCATCATGATGGACCTCATGGTGCTCGCCTTCTGGTCGGACTCGACGCGCGTCTCGTCCTTCATGTTCGGCAATGACGTCACCGGCCGGAACTTCTCCTTCCTGGAAGGCGTCAATGGCGGCCACCACGACCTCTCCCACCACAGCAACGACGGCACGAAGCTGGACCAGTATGAGAAGATCAACCGCTGGCACGTGGAGCAATACGGCTACATGCTGGACCGCATGAAGGAGATCAAGGAAGGGGAGGGCAACCTGCTCGACCGCTCGATGGTCGCCTTTGGCTCGCCGATCCGCGATGGCAATGCCCACGACCCGAAGAACGTCCCCATCGTCATCGCGGGTGGCGGCAAGGCCGGCCTGAAAACGGGCAAGCACGTCACCTACGATCCCGGCACCCCGCTCTGCGGGCTCTGGATCAACATGCTCGAGACCGCCGGGGTCAAAGCCGACGAACTCGGTGACGCGAAAGACGGCCTCCGCGGCCTGACCTGACCGCCGCAATTGCCGCTTGCGCCGGGGCGGCGGGCACGCTTACCTCGCCCCCACACCGAAGGGCGGCTTGGCGGAATTGGTAGACGCGCTCGACTCAAAATCGAGTTCTAACGAGTGTGGGTTCGAGTCCCACAGCCGCTACGGGTGTTCTCCGGGACTTTACATGAGGTATGGCGGAGACACGGACTATCGGTATCATTGCGGGTAATGGAGTTTACCCGGAAACTTTCGTCCGCGCCGCACGCGCGAAGTGCCCGGATATCCGGCTCGTGGCTGCCGCTTTTGAAGGCGAGACAAAGCCGGAGTTTCTCGATCTGGTCGATGCCTCCGGCTGGTTCAAGGTCGGGCAACTCGGCAAGCTGATCAAATTCTTCAAGTCCCAGAAAGCGACGGAAGCGATCATGGTCGGCCAGATCGCGCCGAAGAACCTCTTCGACCTGCGGCCTGACCTGCGCACGCTGATGCTGCTCGCACGGCTGAAGGAGCGGAATGCCGAGTCGCTTTTCGGCGGCATTGCCGATGAGTTGCAGAAGGACCATATCCACCTGCTGCCGGCGACAACCTTCCTGGAGGACCACCTGCCCGGCACCGGCCACGTCTGCGGCCCGGTGATGAAAAAGCGGCAACTGGAGGATGCCTCCTTTGGCTTCAAGATCGCGAAGGAAACCAGCCGGCTGGACATCGGCCAGACGGTCGTGGTCCGCCACGGCACCGTCCTCGCGGTCGAGGCCTTCGAAGGCACGAATGCCTGCATCAAGCGCGGCGGCGAACTCGGCCGAGGCAAGGACGTGATGCTGGTGAAGGTCTCGAAGCCGAATCAGGACTTCCGCTTCGATGTCCCCGTCGTCGGCCCGCAGACCATCGAGACCTGCGCCAGCTCAGGAGTGGGAGCGATCACCATCGAGGCGAACAAGACGCTCCTGCTGGAACGGGATTCCGTCTTCCGCCTTTGCCAGGAGCACTCCATCAGCATTCATGCGATGGAGGAGATCTGAGGTCGCGGCGGGATAGCCTCAGCGGCCCTTTGCCGACGTCTTTCCTTGGAACTTCTCTCCGCGCCGGTTCCAACGAAGGCCCAAACTTCGAATTGCCCCGGCGCTGATACCGGCGAAACTGGCGTCCGTGCCTGACACCATTGAAGCCGAGGTGCTGGAGATCGACGGCAAGCAGCCGCCGCCTCCGCAGCGTGAACCCGAGCCGACCCGCCGCGATGACCCGTGGCAGGCGATGCGTGGCCGCGTGATCAAGCTCGACCGCCGCTGGTGGCCGTTGTGGGTGCTGCTCGGCATCGTGGCCTTGGCGATAGCCTTGACCGTGGGTGTGGTAGTCGCTGCCGTTGTGATCGTTTTCAAGATCATCGGCGGTGTACTGCGCTTCCTTCTCGGGACAGGTGGTGGCGGAAGCCAAGGCATGGGTGGAGGCGGCACCTCGTTGTCCAGACGCGGCTGACGGTCGGTTGTGGAGAAATTCCCAAGTTGTTCACAATCGCGGGCGCTGGAAATCCCGCGGTTTTGGCAGCCCGGAGGGTGGAATGCACGATGCGTTAGCGCCCGCTTGTCACGCCGGTCTCCCGGAGACGGGAAATTGTGAATAACTTGTGGGTAATCCGTTGGTAACGGATTTGTAACTTTTCAATCATCTGTAGATCAGTTGGTTGTGTGGCGTCTGATCGCATTCGGCCTGTTTTGCCGTCGTGAACAAGAGGTCGAAACCCGCCGCTTCGTCACGAATTAGCATTTTTAGGCGGAGATGATTAAAACAGGTGGCTTGGTGTGCGGCTTGCTTTTTGCGTTAAGGAGTTTCAGGCGAAATTCCCAACATTCACCAAGTTATTCACAATGGTGTCCGAATTTGGGAACTCCGCTGTGAAGCTCGGCGAAAAGGGTGGAGGATGCGGCTGAGTTCGCCCGCTGAAGGAGCTGAAACCGGGATTCTCGAGCGCGGCCATTCGTGATCCGGCCTGCACTTTGTCAGCATCGCCTTCTCTTGAGGAATCCTGAAAGATGCGGTCTCCCGCCATCGTCCCCGCCCGGGATGTCAGACAGACTTTGTCCTCACTCTTCTGAGCCATTGCCAAGCCGTCGCCCGTCGTTAGCGTCGCCAGCGATGAAAGCGCGTTTCCTTTGGGCTTCCACCCTGCTGTTTGCGACCGGCTCCTCGATGGCGGCCACGAAAGTGCTCCAAGCCTTTGAGGGCGACGGCTATGGCGACTGGAAAACGGAGGGCACGGCATTCGGCCTCGCTCCGGTCCCCGGCAAGATGGACGGACTCACGGCCGAGCTGAGCGGCTACTCCCAGGATTCGCTGGCCTGCTCCGCCCACGGTGGCGATGTTGCGAAGGGCACCTTGACTTCGCCTGAGATCCGGATTGCAGAAAATTACATCTGCTTCCTCGTCGCCGGCGGCAAGCACCCGGGCAAGACCGCCGTGCAGCTCCTCATCGATGGCAAGGTGGTCCGCGAGGCCACCGGCGAGAACACCCTGCAGTGCAAGACCGCTGTCTGGGACGTGACCGAATTCAAGGGCAAGACCGCCCGCATCCGCCTCATCGACGACGAGAGCGGCCAGTGGGGCATCATTGCCGCGGACCAGTTCGTCATGACGGACTATGCGAACTACAAGTTCCCGCCGACCACGAAGAACGGCAAGGCGCACGCGGTGGGCCTGATCGCCACCAATGTGATTCCCGGCATGACCATCCCGGAGGGCAGCAAGGCCGCTATCGTGGCGGACTACAAGAATGGCGGCGTCACTTCCCCAACGGCACTGGCCTTCGGCGAGAAGGGAGAGATCTACGTGACCGAGACCACGCGCTTCCGCCATGGCGTGCCGGACAATCGCGATCACCTCTACTGGTATCTGGACGACATCTCCGCCCGCACCACCGAGGATCGCCGCAAGCTGCACGAGAAGTGGAAGGACAAGGAAGAGAAGACCTCGATCAAGTTCCTCACCGAGAAGTCCGATCGCATTCGCGTGCTCTCCACGCCCGGCGCGGACGGCAAGTCGGCCACTGGCAACCTTTTCGCGGACGGCTTCAATGATCTGCTCGATGGCCCGGCTGCCGGTGTCTTCGAGCTCGATGGCACCGTTTACATGGCCTGTATCCCGGATATCTGGGCGCTGCGGGACAAGGACGGCGATGGCAAGATCGACAAGCCGGACGAGCGGCAGAAGCTCTTCGAGGGCTTCGGCGTTCGCATCTCATTCTCCGGCCACGACCTGAATGGCTTCGCCCTCGGACCCGATGGCCGCATCTACGGCACGCTCGGCGACCGCGGGATGAATCTGACCACACGGGAGGGCAAGCACTACGAGTATCCCGACCAAGGCTGCGTCTTCCGCTTCGACCCCGATGGCTCGAATTTCGAAGTCATCCACACCGGCCTGCGGAATCCGAAGGAGATCGCCTTCGACGAGTATGGCAATGGCATCTCGGTGGACAACAACTCCGACCAGGGCGACCAGGCGCGCATCGTCTACATCGTGGATGGTGCCGACTCCGGGTGGACCATGGAGCACCAGGCGCTGCACAGCTTCCACCGCCAGATCGGCATGGAAGATCGTCCGCCGAACCGCTGGATGGAAGAGCTGATGTGGGCGCCGCCGAATGACAAGCAGCCCGCCTACATCCTGCCTCCGGTGGCAAATCTCACCTCCGGCCCATCCGGCCTGACCTATCACCCGGGCGCTGGCTTCCTGGAGGAAGAGGTCGGCCGCTTCCTCATCTGCGACTATCGCGGCGGTGCTGCGAATTCCGGTATCTGGTCCTTCAAGCTGGAGCCCTCCGGCGCGAACATGAAGCTGGCGGACTCCCGCCAGTTCAACTGGGGAGCAGCCGTTACCGACGTGGAGTATTCCTGGGATGGCAAGGTGGTCGTGACCGACTTCATCACCGGCTGGCAGTCGCATGAAAACGGTCGCGTCTATTCGCTGGCTGCCGAGAAGCCCTTCCTCGCTGATGATGCCGAGCATGCCGCAGAACTCATTGAGGCCGGCTTTGACAAGCGTCCGGTGCCAGCACTGGAGAAGATGCTGACCCATCCGGATATGCGCATCCGCCTGCGCGCGCAGATCGAGCTGACGCGTAAGGATGGAGGCTTCGACGTGCTCGCAAATGCCGCGAAGTCCGGGAAAGATCGCCTGACCCGCCTGCACGGCATCTGGGGACTCGGCATCGTCGCCCGCCGTGGTTCCGCCGCGCTCGTGGTCGGGGCAGGGGATGGCTTCGGAAAAGTCCCGGACCAAGGGCAGCGCGACAAGGCACGCGCCGAACTCGTGCCGCTGCTGTCCGACAAGGACGCGGAGATCCGCGCGCAGGTCATCAAGGTGCTCGGCGAGTCCGGCCTGAATGGTGCGAATCTCCCGCTGATGGCGCTCATCGCCGACGAATCGCCGCGTGTGCGCTCGTTTGCGACCATCGCAGCCGGTCGCCTCGGCCAGACTGGAACGCTTTCCCAGATCTATGAATTGCTGGCCCAGACGGAGGATCCGGTCCTGCGTCACGCCGGGGCCTTCGCGCTCTCGAAGCTCTGCAATGCCCGCCAGCTTGCCGCGCTCAATCAACACGAGTCGGTCCGCGTCCGCGTCGCTGCCGTGGTCGCCCTGCGTCGCCTGAAGGACCCGGCGGTCGCCGCATTCCTGCGCGATGGAGATCCGAAGGTCTCGCACGAGGCGCTTCAGGCAATCCATGATGTGGGCATCGAGGATGCCCGTCCATCGGTGGCGGACTTGCTCGATGCGCCGCCAGCTTGGCTCACCGTCATGGACTGGCGCCGCGTGCTCCACAGCGCCCTGCGTCTGGGTGATGAGAAAAATCTCCAGCGCGTGGTAGCCGTGGTGCTGGATGAGAAGGCCCCGGAAGCAGCCCGCGCCGAAGCCCTCCGTCTGGTCGGCCTCTGGAGCAAGCCGCATCCGGTGGACCAGTCGCTCGGCCACATGGCCCCGCTGCCGGAGCGCGATGCCGCGCTGGTCAGCAAGGTTCTCACGCCGGATCTCGCCAAGCTACTGCAGCTCCAAGGCAAGCTGGCCGAGCCCGCGCTCGCGCTGGTGTCGAAGTACAAGCTCGATCTTTCCTCGGTGGATGACGCCACGATCCGTGGCCTGGTCATGAACCAGCGCCTGCCTGGCACGGCGCGTTCCGAGGCGCTGGAGCTGTATGCTTCCCGCAAGCCCGCGGGCTTTGATCAACTCCTCGGCGAACTCGCCAAGGGTCAGAATGACGACCTCGCGATCGGGGCCATCAAGAGGCTCATCGCTTCCGATCCTGCCGCCGCGCTGGAGTCGTTGAAGGCGGCCACCTCGCACCGCAGCGCGCATCGCCAGCAGGAAGCATGGAAGGCAGCGGGGGATCTCTCCGCGCCGGGTACCGAGTCGCTGTTCGTGGCTGCCTTGGAAAAGCTGAAGGAAAAGTCCGGTGCCACGCCTTCGACACTGGAGCTGCTCGATGCCGCGGTGAAGCGCACCGAGCCGGCCGTGAAGACCGCGTTGGATGGCTACAAGGCCGCCATCGCCGCGTCCACCGATCCGCTCGCGCCATACCTCGGCTCCCTGCAGGGCGGTGATGCGAAGAAGGGCGAGCAGCTCTTCGAATCGCAGCCAGCCGGTCAGTGCATGCGCTGCCACGCCGCGGGTGGCGGTCATGGCGGCGGCGATGCCGGTCCGAACCTCGAAGCCGTGGGCAAGCGGGGCGATGCGAAGTTCCTGCTGGAGTCCATGGTGAATCCGGGCGCGAAGGTGGCCATTGGATTCGGCATATCGAGTGTCACCCTGAAGGGCGGCAAGTCGGTGGCCGGCCTGCTGCTTGCCGATGAGAAGGTACACGTGGACATCGACAGCAATGGCAAGGTCCTCCGCGTCCTCCGCAGCGACATCGAGAGCATGACCCCGCCGGTCTCCGCCATGCCTCCGATGGGCGGACTTCTCAGTGCCTCCGAACTGCGCGACATCGTCGCCTGGCTCGGCACGAAGAAGGGCAAGGAGCCCGAGCCGAAGAAGCGCCCTGCGCCGGAACTGGTGAAGCCTTGATAGGTCACCGTATCGACCTTCCCTGTTGCCTCATTGAATCAGGACACCGAAGCGGTCGGTTCTGTGCGGGCCCATTGCCTCATTAAGCGGACACCGTGGCGGCTTGGTTCAGGGTGCTTCCCCTTGCGGGGGCAAGGGGTGACGGAGCGTAGCGCAGGAACCCCGGCACCCGCAAGGGGAAGCACCCGTCTTCCTCCCCATCCAGACGCTCCTTCAACTCCCAGATCGCCGCCAACATCCGCTCGATCCCGGCTTTCATTTCAAACGGATTGTTCATCCTCCGCTGCGCGGCCAACCAGATCTTCCTTTCCAGAGCGATCTTGCCGCACGATACCAGACGCTCCGCCGGGGTCCGGCTCTTCTTCGCGTGGCGGCGGATCTCCTTGCTGCCTTCGCGCCTCTTGCTCACCTGCTCCATCGTCACGCTGTAGAGATTCTTCCACAGGCACCACAGCGACAGCAGTTCGTTGAGCGGATCCACCAGTTCCTCGTGCCCCAGGCGATCGTGACCGAGCAATTGTCGCACGTGGGTGTGGTTCTTCTGCTCGACGTGCGCCTGGTCGTTCTTCCGATACGGGCGGGACCGGGTCTGCTTGATCCCCCGGCCCTTCAGCCAGCCGTGCAGGTGGTGGTTGAGAAACTCCCCGCCGTTATCGCTGTCCACGCCCTTCAGATCGAACGGTTGGGCCGCCTCGATGGCTTTCATTCCCTCCAAGGTCGCGTGCTGGCCACGGTTCCAGATCGCCCGCACCTCCGTCCAGCCGCTGAGGATTTCCACGCTCGTGAGGCTCCAGATGAAGCTCCCGCCCATGTCCCCGCCGCAGTGCGCCACGGTGTCGACCTCCGTCCAGCCCGCCTCGCCGACCTCCCAGCTCCCGGCGCGGATCTCCACCAGCGCCTTGATCGCCGCGTCGCTGCGCGGTGGCAGGCGTTTCTTCGGCCCGGCGACCTTTGACGCGGCAAGGCACCGGTCGATGGTCGCCGCACCCATCGACAGCAGTCGTTTTTTGAGGCCGGGCTTGTCCGCGCAGTGGCCGAGCCACAAGGGCAGCATGTCCTTCATCCGCTTGCCGCAGGGCTGCTCCATCACCAGCCAGAGCTCCCGCAACCGTCCGACAACCTCCCCGTCGTAGCGCTTCGGCGCTCCGCGGCGACGGTTCGTCCCGGACACGCGCCGGCTCCCGCCAAGGACCTTGATGGCGTATTTCCGCTCGAATCCGGTCACGACCACATACTCGTCGAGCAAGCGGCTGCGGGCCGTCTTGCCGGTCATGCGGGCATAGCGGCCGCGCATCTTTTCGGTGTATTCGCGGGTCGTGGATTGGCTCATTTCCATGGCTTGCGCCATGGTGTCCTCAATTGTGAGGCAATGGGGTCAGTTCGCGCACCGGGAAGCCCGACCGTCGGTGTCCGTTTTTATGAGGCAACACGCCTTCCCTGAACACCGGGAGATGCGTCTTGGCATTTCCCGGTGTGATGGGGAGGATTGCTCGCGTGTCCGACAATCCGTATCAGGCTCCGGTCGTCGAGGATATCTCAGCACTGGCAGTGCCGTCGGCTGGCTTGGAGGTAATCCGTGTCGCTCACATCAAGCATGAGGCTTCGATCAGGGCGGTAGGTTATCTTTACCTGATCGGTGCCTTGATGAACGTCTTCTTCTTGGTTGTCCTGCTTGCCGGAAATGAAACGCTCGCAGCTCGGGAAAATGCATCAACGTATTGGCCGCTTGCCGGTGCGTTTGTGACACTCGCCATCATTTGTTTTACTGCAGGCATAGGACTTCGGAGACTGAGGCCGTGGTCGAAGATCCCGGCTGCGGTCATAGCGGCAATCAGCTTTGTCTATGCTCCCATCGGCACGCTGATCGGCATCTGCATCCTCTACCTGATCTTCTGCACGAAGGGCAGGATGGTGCTCTCCCCTGCCTATGCGGATATTGTCGTTCAGACGCCCCATATCCGGGGTCGGAGCCCAGTGTGGATCTGGATTATCCTTCTTGTGCTCGTCCTGATCATTTTCAGCGGAGCTTTTCCCATTTGGGTGATGGCAGCAGTCGGCTGAGGGTTGCTGATGTCCTTTTTGCAGGAAGTGGTGTAGCGTTGACATTACGGCAATTTCGTCCATTTTGGATGAAATGGACGAAATTGCATGAACACTTTTACCTCAAACGACGCGAAGCAGAAATTCGGAGAGGTGATCGAGTTGGCTCTTCAAGAGCCGGTTTCGATCACGCGCCATGGTCGTCCCTCCGTCGTGGTTACTTCAGATGCGGATTACCGGGAGTTGCTTGAGTTCAAGTATTCAAGGCTGCAGGAAGAGGTGGCGAAGGGATTCGACAGCTTTAAAGACGCCAGGAAATCCTCGCCTTCCGTCGACGAGATCGCGGCGAAGGTTTTGAAGAAGGCTTCAAAGCATTGATTTCCCGTGGCGGCATACTTCCTTTCTCCTCTGGCGGTCGCGGATCTGGAGGGTATCCTTGAATACACCTTGGCAAACTGGGGTGAAGAGCAGTTCGATCGCTATCGCAAGGCTATGACCTTGGCATTGGAATCCTTGGCCCGGACCCCGCTCGCGAGAGGCAGCAAGGCGCGCGACGATTTGATGCAGGGGTGCCGGTTCTTCCGGGTGGAGCATCATTACATCGTCTATCGCTCATCACCGCATGGAATCGAGGTTGGCCGCATTCTCCACGAGCGGATGAACTTCGAACTGCAAGTTGAGGGAGATCCGTTTACGGGCTGACGATTTAGATTTGCTTCATCCCAGGCTTTTCCCGCGCTTGCACACGAACGAATTGAGGGATTGGCGAAGGCGTCCGGATCTTGCATGATCTCGTCATGCCATCTCCGGACGTGAATCGCTTGCAGGTCGTGGGTCCCGCGGGAACCGGGGCTTGTGGGCGGATGTTTCGCGCCCGCGACGAGAGCGGACGGGAGCTTGCGGTGAAGATCCTCAACCCGTCTGCGGTGAACCCGGCCCTCCTGGAGGAAACCGCCCGACGCTTCGAGGAGGGCGGTTGGCCGTCCGGGGTGCTGGAAGAACTGGGTGCCGACTACCATGGCAAGCAACTGCTGAGGATCACCCGCTTCCTCGCCGATGATGTGGATGGCGAGTCGGTGCCGCGATCCTTGCAGCATCGTCTTGCCCGTTTCCCCGGTGATGATTCCTGGCCGGTGGTGCTGGAGATCCTGCGCGCGCTGGCTGCAATGCACGATCGCCAAGTGGCGCACGGCAACCTGAAGCCCGGCAATGTCTTCTTCGACGATGACGGGAAGGTGGTGCTCACCGATTGGGCCCTCGGAAACATGCCGGGCGTCCAGACGCTCGAATACACCGACGCGATCCTCTATCAGCCGCCGGAACAGCTCCGCGATCCCTCCGGCTATGTGCGGGAAAAGGGCTACCGCTGGGATGTCTTCGCCTTTGGGGTGCTCGCCTACCGGTTGATCACCGGGGCTTTCCCGCGATGCACGGAGACCTTTGACGAGGTGGCACCTGCACCTGGCGTCACCCGCCGAGAGGGCATTGCCGCGAATCTCAAGAGCATCGCCAAGATGATCGAGGGCAAGCCGGAGATCACGTGGCCGGATGCTCCTGCCAATCCCTTGGAGAGCGCCTACAGAGAGCACATCGAGCGTTGTCTCTCGTTCAATCCCGCTCTGCGGCCTGCGAATGCGGGAGCGGTGCTGCGTTTGTTCGAGGCGGATGAGAAGGCGATCTCCGAGGAGCAACTGAGGGAATCGCTGCTCGACCAGCATCGCCGTGCCCGCCGCAGTGCTTGGCGCGCCCATGTCGTTGGCGGAGTGATGGCCGGTGTCGCGCTGGTCTTCTCCCTGATGTGGACCATCAAGACGAAGGAGCTAGACGCCGAGGAAAGGGGACGCCGCAATGACATCGCCCGCCTCGAATCCGAGCGGAAGGTCGCGGAGACGATGCGATCCGACTCCGATGGCGTGCTGGATCGCGAGCGCAAGGAACTGCAATACCAGAAGGACCTTTGGCTAGCCCGGCTCGAAGCGTCACGCGCGACCGGCGACCACCTCTTCACCTGGGCGATGGAGAAGGGGCAACGGAAGCTGCCACCGCTCGATGGCCGGGAGCACCGCCTGAAGCGGCTCGAAAGCTATTTCGAGGAATTCATCAGCCGGACCGAAGGTGTGGAATCGCTGAAGGAGGAGCGTGCGCGTGTCCGCCTCCAACTCGCCGAGGTGTCGCTTGGCAGGGGAGATCCGAAGGTGGCTGCCGAGCGGCTGAAGGAAGCGCTCGCCTCATCCTCCGACCTGCCTGCGGGACCGGATCTGGATCTGCGCCTGGCCACTGACCGACTGCTGCTCGCACTGCTTTTGCAAGACCGCAATGATCCCGAGGCCGACGCGGCTTTTGTGACCGCCCGCCAGTCTCTGGAAGCGGTGCCGCAGGCCTCGGTTGATGCGGACCGCGTGCAGCAATTGCTCGCCGTGCTGGATTTCCACGAGTCGAAGTTGCTTGCCGCGGAAGGAAAGGACGACGCCGCGCTGAACCAACTCCACCGCGCCACCCAGTCGCTGTCCAAGTTGTCCGAGCAGCGGCCGGACGCCACGGTGCTGAGATCGGAGCTCGCGAGTTGTTTCCTGGACTCGGCCACCATCCTCGATGCCATCGGCGAGATGGGCAGTGCTCGTGAGGTCCGCGCGCAGGCATCGGAAGAGCTGCTGGACTTGCTCAAAAAGGAACCCGGGAATCTGGATCTCCGGCAAGAACTCGCCGGCTGCTACGGCGGCATGGCAGAGGCAGCCTACCTCTCCGGCGACATGGGCTCGGCCAGCTCGATGTCGGGTGCCGCGGTGAAGCT
Organism: Luteolibacter flavescens; assembly: GCF_025950085.1. Lineage (NCBI taxonomy): Bacteria > Pseudomonadati > Verrucomicrobiota > Verrucomicrobiia > Verrucomicrobiales > Verrucomicrobiaceae > Neoluteolibacter > Neoluteolibacter flavescens. Next base: position 467,409 of record NZ_JAPDDS010000001.1, on the reverse strand, counting down.
TCTGGAAGAGCTGATGGCGCAGCAACCGGACCGGTCCGAGACCCGCTCGATGCTCGCCGGGCAGTATGGTCTGATGGCGGGGATTCTGCGGGACCGCGGCGAAACGAAGGCGGCGCGGAAGCATCTCGACGACGGAATTCTCCTCGTGGAGCAAATCGCGGTGAGCGAGTCATCAGACCCTACAGCGAAGTATCGTCTCGCCTGGCTGCTCTGGCAAAAGGGTCGTATGGTCGGGGCCGATGGCGCCCGGGCCCAAGAGATCGAGCTGGAAACCCGTGCGGCGGACATCGTGCGGAAGCTCCTCGCGAGCGACGACTCCGGCGTGCTGCGTGCCGAGCAGGTCCGGCGTTCCTTTGGCTACATCCTCGGGGATCTCGGGCATGCCGCGCAATTGGCCGACAAGCCGGAACTCGCGCAGGCAGCCTTCGGCGAGGCCGTCGCCGTGTGGACCCAGCTCAATCGCGAGCGTCCGCAGAATGAAGAGTACGAAGAAGGCCTGGCGTGGTGCCAGCAACGGCTCAAGGAGCTGTGAGTGATCTCGGAAGCGAGAGGGGTGAAATCGGACAAAAAGTGCCCACTTCGCGCTTGATGGCCAGCTCCGGTGCGGGCTCTCTCGGCGCGGTGTCCCGACTCGACCGTCACGTTTTACAAAGCGTCTCGCGCTCCTTTTACCTGAGCTTGAGATTGCTCCCGCAGCCGATGCGCCCGGCGACCTCCACCGGGTACCTGCTCGCGCGAGCCAGTGACACGCTGGCCGATACGGCGGACGTCCCGGTGGACGAACGGCTTGACCTGCTCGATGGCTTCGCTGCCGAGCTGGAAGGGAAGGGCACGGCCTGGCGGGACCGGAAGCTGCGGTCGTTTGCCGAGAAGCAGACGCACCCGGGCGAGCAGGTCCTGCTGGAGCGACTCGACGATTGCTTCGCGGCTCTCTCGGAGCTCGACCGCCTGCAGGCGGATGCCGTGCGGGAAGTGCTGGCCACCATCGTCAGCGGGCAGCGTCTCGACCTGATTCGCTTTGAAGAAGCCAGCCGCGAGCGCCCGGTGGCGCTGAAAAGCGAAGCCGAGCTGGAGGATTATTGCTACCGCGTCGCGGGCTGCGTGGGTGCCTTTTGGACACGCATCGGCTTGCTCACGATGGGCTGCGATTTTTCAAACTCCGATCCCGATGATCTCCGCGATCTAGGCGTGCGCTACGGCATGGGACTGCAGCTCGTGAACATCCTCCGCGATCTTCCCGAAGACCTCGCCAATGGCCGCTGCTATCTGCCTGCTGCGGATCCCGGAGATCGCGAGGAAATGGCCAGGCTGCGCAACGAGTGGCTGGACCACGCTGCCGTCTGGCTGGAATCCGGCCGCCGCTACGGCACAAGGCTGAACCAATGGCGCGTCCGGGCCGCCTCCGTGCTTCCCGCGCTGATCGGGGAAGATACCGTTACCCTGCTCAAGGCCGACCCCACCTTCCCCGCCGGTGGAGCAAAGGTGAAGGTCACCCGCAAGCAAGTCCGCCGCTCCATGTGGCGTGCCTGCTGGTGGCGGAAGCGCCCGTGAACCGCGCCTCGAATGGACTGACACCGGCATCGTTGGTTTGCCTTGCACCGGGCCTCGCGGGCCATCAATCTCCCGCCGCCAAGGACACCTCCTAACAGAAGCCGGTTTCCCGATCGCGTCCGACAGGTGGTCAAAGCCTGGCGGTCAAACTCCAAGCGGGTGGTCGTCAGGAATCCGGCCGATCGCTCGCAGGTAAGAAGTTGCTCCCGTAGTTCAACGGATAGAACAAGGGTTTCCTAAACTCTAGATCTGGGTTCGATTCCCGGCGGGAGCACTCCTTCGAGGACGTGCATTTTGCGGGCTGAAACGTCGGTGACGTGTCGGAGATGGACTGGTGTTTCAAGCAAGGAGGGGTGGGATGAAAGTGGGATTTGTCCTCGATATCAGCCCGGTCATTTCCTCTGCTCCCCGCCTGCTCACCATGATGAAGATGATCACTTCACTCTGGCGCTTGTCGCTATGTCTTCTCGCGTCCTTGGGAATGGCCAAGGCTGACCCGATTTCGGTCGGTCAGGTGCTTGGTTTCACCCCGGGGATCCACGGTGCCGTGGAGCTGGTCTTTCCTTCCGAGGTGGGCAAATACTACCAGATCCAGATCAGCGCCGACATGGCGACTTGGGACAATGAGGGCTACTCGGTGAAGGGTACCGGCGGCCAGGTCTCCGTGCTTGCCCGGACCCGTAGCCTGCCGAGCGCATTCTTCCGTCTGCGTGACGATGGCAACCCGGCGAATACGGCACCCGTCGGTCTGCCGGGCAGCGACGCCAGCGTGACCGCGGAGAATGCCTTGGCGGCGCTGCTGGCGATGGACCCGTCTCAGGCGGGTGCGCTGCGCGATGCGCTGGATCTCCAGAGCCGCAATGACAATGCCTCGCTGCGGGGCCTGCGTAATCTGATCCAACTCGCCGATGGGAATCTCCAGACGGATGTCATCATGATCGGTGATAGCTTCAATCTCGGCCTCTTCAACGGACTTGAGAAGCTTACCATTCCCCGCGGATCCTATCGCTGCGGACAGGTGACCGACGGCGGCGACAGCGGGGTCACCATGGTCGGAGACGACTACATCAGATCACCGGATGGCAAATATTGGGCCATCACCAGCGGGGGAAACATGACGTGCGGTTATTTGCAGACCGGCAAGGATGGCCCGGCAGATACCGCGCACGTCACTCTCTTCCCCGGCACGGGCATGGCGCAGATCCAATACCGCCACGGCGCGACCACGGACTGGACGAATCTGGGTGTGCCCATCAACACGTCCGCGATCACGACAGTGCAGATCAGCAATTTGGCGCTGCCCGCCTTTCGCCCGGACTACAGGCTGCGCCTCGTGGCGAGCGGGGGAGTGGTCAATGGCTGGCTGGGCATGAGCCATCAGGGACCCGGGCTGCGGATCATGAATTTCTCGCTCAATGGCCAGGACATCGGCCAGACGGCGAGTGTGTCGCAAGCGATCTGGCAGGAGATGATCAAGGGCTATTCGGCGGACCTGGTGATGAGCACCTTCGCCGATCACCGGTTCACATCGATTGCAGGCGCATATCCGAAGGGGACTGCTTCATGGGTGGATGGCGGTCCGATCAACAATCTGAGGACATGGAGCCGCGTGGCCAATGGGCTGATCGATTGGCTGGTCGTGGGAGCCCATCCCGTGGATCCGGCATTGTCCGATGCTCCCGACGAGATCATCGATCCGCTTTTCAATGCACTGGGCATCGGCAACAGGACGGATGCCCGCGTGAAAGACGGGGCCGAGGTGGCGCGCGCCTGGGCCTTGCGGAAGGGGGAAGGATTCTTCGATTCCTACAGCCTTTTCCCCAGCTATGAGGAGGCCGTAAGCGCCGGATTGTATGCGTCGTGGTCGCCACAGGTGACAGGTATCTCCCGCAGCGGAAACGTGGTGTCCGTCACCTTCGCCAGCGCTCATCAGATCGCGGTGGGGGAGTCGAGGAATGCGACGATCTCGGGGATCAGCGGGAGCACCGGCACGAATCCCAACGGTCGATGGATGATGACGGCGATCAGCCCCACGGTCCTGCGTTTCACGGTGACCGGCGCGAATGGCACCTATGGCGGCGTCCCCGTGGTCGTCATTGAGGACGGAGTCCATCTCAGTGCCACCGGGAAGCTTTTCAATTCCAATGCGGTCATCGAGCAGACCAATCTGGGTCGCTATTTCGGGGCCACCGCGATTCGCGTCGGTGACATGCTTCTCTCCGCGACACGGCTCTATCAGGCCGCGCCGGCGCTGGCGGTTTACAATTACAATGATGGCAACGTGCCATCGATGGGGAACATCAAGGCGAACCAGTTCCGCGCCACGCTTGGTAACGATGAGTCCGAAGGCATCGGATTCCGCAGCACCGGGAGTTCGATCGGGCACTTCTTCACTTGGTCGGGCCCCGGTGGGGAAAATGTAACCCAGCAATTCTACGGGGCCACCCTCAGGCCGGGAGTGACCACCATGCCGGGCGGTGTCCCGGCATCGATGCTCGGTGACTCCACCCGGCGATATGGCGGTGTCACCACTGCTGGCCTGGCAGTATCCGTGCAAACCAGAACAGGTGGATTCACCCTGGGCGCGACGGATCACACGATCATCTGCACCGGCACCGGAGGATGGACGATCACGCTTCCGCTCTCCTTTTCAGGTAATGATCTGGCACCTGCGGGACGGCAGTATGTGATCCTCAACAAGACATCCGGAAGGATCACCCTGGCGACCAGTTCGAATGGGACTGCCTTCCAGAGGATTGATGACGCCACCACCTTGTCGATCCCTGCGGGAGAATCCGCGCAGGTTATCTCGACGGGGACTTTGACGAGTGCGAACTACGCAAACTGGGTCACATGGTGAGAATTGCATCCCACATTTGTGGGATGCGGGCGGTGCAAGATCGACGTCAGGGATGGAGCGGGGAATGTTGCTTCCCAGTTTAATTAATCAATGAATCCTCTCCTTGGTCTTTTTTCGATTGGTCGGCGTTTGCTGACGCTCGCTGCGCTCGTTGCCTCCTTGCATGCCGCGGAGCCGATGACTTCCATCCGATCCGGGGAGGTGTGGCAGGATACGGACGGCGAGATGATCAATGCCCACGGTGGCGGCGTCCTTTTCCATGAGGGCACCTACTACTGGTATGGCGAGATGAAGCAGGGAGAGACCTACTTGCCGGAGGTGAACAAGTCCTGGGGCGGCACGCGTGTCGATGTCACCGGCGTCTCCTGCTACTCTTCCACCGACCTGATGAATTGGAAGAAGGAGGGCAACGTGCTGCCTCCGGTGAAGGACGATCCCGCAAGTGACCTGCACCCGGGCAAGGTCCTCGAACGGCCTAAGGTGATCTACAATGCGAAGACGAAGAAATTCGTGATGTGGTTCCACGCGGACACCTTGGACTACGCCGCGGCGGCTTGTGGTGTGGCGGTATCGGACACGCCGACCGGGCCCTTTAAGTATCTCGGCAGCTTCCGGCCCAACAAGGGAGTGTGGCCGGTGAACGTGACCGAGGCGGACAAGAAGGACCCGAAAGCGGCGCTCGCCCGCGATCTCGAGCGCGGTCAGATGGCGCGCGATCTCACCGTCTTCGTGGATGACGATGGCAAGGGCTACCTCTTCGCCGCATCCGAGGACAATGCGACGCTCCACATTTCGGAGCTCACTGACGATTACCTGAAGACGACGGGCAAGTATGTGCGCGTCTTCCCGGGCCGGGAGATGGAAGCCCCGGCGGTCTTCAAGCGTGGCGGCAGATATTACCTCATCGCTTCCGGTTGCACCGCATGGGCGCCGAATGCCGCGCGCTCCGCGGTGGCTGACTCGATCTGGGGTCCGTGGAAGGAACTGGGAAATCCCTGCCAGGGAGACAAGGCGGACATCACCTTCCAGTCCCAAGGGACCTACGTGCTGCCGGTAGGAGGGAAGTCGGACAAGCTGATCTTCATGGCGGATCGCTGGAACAAGGACAACCTGCCCGACTCCCGCTACGTGTGGCTTCCCATCGGCTTCGAGGGGGAGAAGCCGGTGCTTCACTGGCTGGGAGAGTGGCGTCCGGAGTGAGGCGATTGCGCGAATTGCTTTGGATAGCCTGATTCTTCGGGCTTTCCGGCGCATGGAGTCCGTGCTAATGCCTTGCCATGAAATATCCGTTTGTCGTGGCGATGCTGGCCCTGTCGGCGGTGTGCTTCCATTGCAGCCAGGTTGAGCCGCTGAATGGCAGCGATGAGATCGTCGGATCATTTGGCATCCCAGCGCCGGGATCGGCCCCGCGGACTCCGGTGTCCGCACCGGCGAGCAGCGTTTCCGCGTCCGGCTTGGCTAGGGAGATCAACCTGAAGGTGGACATGGTCGCCCGCGGCACCCATGGGCGGAAGGTGGTGAGGCCGATGAAGCCGCGCTACATCACGATCCACTCCACGCAGAACTACTCCGCAGATGCATCGCGGCACTCGCTCGCGCTCAAGCGCGGTGCGCTGCGCTCGCCGAAGCGCAAGGGCGGGAACCGCATCGGCTACATGATCTGGCACTTCACCGTGGATGACAAGGTGGCCATCCAGCACATGCCCGTCTCCGAGCAAGGGGAGCACGCGGACTTCGACGGTCCTGGCAACCGCCTTTCGATCGGCATCGAGATGTGCGAACACCGCGGCAGCAACCGCAGCGTGACCATCGAGCGCACGGCCAAGCTCACCGCGAAGCTGATGCGCGAGCAGGGCATCCCGCTCAGCCGCGTGGTGCCCCACTACCACTGGCCGCGGCGCGGGAAGACCCCGCCGAACAAGAATTGCCCGCACTTCCTGCTAGATAATGGCCGCCCCGGAACGAAGTGGCGCTGGTTCCTCAGCCGCGTGGACTATCACTACAAGCGCGCCTACCAGCACAACTACGTGGCTCGATGACCGTGCCGACCCGCCCGCCATCGAATGGCAGCCCGGGCAACCGGGACGTGTTGCTCGATCCCGATCACTTCTACGTCTGCCAGCGCTGCACCGCCTGCTGCAAGTGGCCGGGCGACGTGCGCATCGAGGAAGACGAGATCGGCCCGATCTCCAGCCACCTCGGGATGAGCGAGGATGACTTCCTCGACCGCTACACGCGCCTGCGCACGAATCGCAACGGTCTATCCCTGATCGAGAGGGAGAACCACGAGTGCATCATGCTGGAGGAAGGCGGCTGCCGGATCCACGCGGTGAAGCCCGAGCAGTGCCGCGGCTTTCCTAACAAGTGGAACTTCCCCGGCTGGCAAGAGGTCTGTGACGCCAAGCCGATCCCGATGGCCGACGCGCGGGCGAGGGGATGGGCTTAGTCGCGCATCCATGAAAAAAGCCCCTCACCGTGAGGCGAGAGGCTTCGGGGAAATGGGAAATCTCCGGCCGTGTAGCGGCGGGAGAATCAGGTCGCCTGCTCGCCGCGGGCCATGACCACCTTGCCGGTGCGCACGGTCTCGATGATCTCGAATTGCGAGAACATGCCGACGGCTGCGTCCACCTTCGGGCTGTCGCCGGTGATCATGACGACCATGGAGGTCGGGGTGAGATCCACGGTCTTGCCGCCGAAGTGCTCGGTGATCTGGAGCGCCTGCGAGCGATCCGCCGGGGAGCACTTGATCTTGATGAGGATCATCTCCTTGGTCACCGAGTCCGCCGATGTGTGCTCGAAGCAGTGGATCACGTCGATGAGCTTGGAGACCTGCTTGATGATCTGGTCGAGACCTTCCGGATCGCCGCTGATGCCGATGGTCATGCGAGAGAAGTTCGCGTTGCGGCCTTCGGAAACGACGAGCGAGTCGATATTGAAGCCACGGCGGGAGAAGACCTGGCAGATGCGCATCAGCACGCCCGGCTCGTTGTTCACGAGGATGGACAGCGTGTGGACGGCTCCGCGGCGCGGGATGAATCCGGTGCCGGGCTCTTCTGTGGTGACGATGGATTGGTTCATGGCGAAGGTGCGGATTGGGTTACCGGGGCGGGCCCGGAGGTCGCGTCAGCGAAAGGGGTGTAGAGAATGGTCTTCTGGTCGTAGTAGTTGGCGCGCGCCGGCTCTTCATCCTTGGCGGAGCCGTGGAGCAGATCGCCATAGGTGGTGGCGCCGCGGAGGCCGACGATAAGGCGTGGATTTCCTCCGTCCGCGAGACCGGCGGCCTGATGTCTGGCAAGGGTCCATGCGATGTCTTCGAGGCTTCCGCGCGTGTCGTCCGCGTATTTGCGGAAGTCAGGGACGTGGCACAGGATGACGACGGTATCTCTTCCGTGATGGCAGTAGGTGAGGAACTCGCCCTTCGTCAGGAGCGGGCTCTTGCTTCCCTCGGTGAAGGCCACCTCGCGCATCGCCTTGAAGGCGCGGGCGAAGCCAGCCGCAGTCTCGGTCGCTTTTGGCGTATTGCCATGGGCTGTCGGCCCATCACCGGCACTGGCGATCATCTTGTCCGCCTCCTTGAAGGCCGTGTAGCCCGGAATCTTCGCCAACTCCTTTTCGTGATTCTCCGCGGAGCGGACGAAGAGGAATGCTGGCAGCACCAGGATCACGAAGATCCAGGTCCAGACCCGTGCCGGGATGAAGAAGAGGCTGTCTCGGCGCGGCGGACGCAGGGGTGGTGGCCCGCCTGCTGGCAGGGGCTTCGGGCTGGCCACTTTCCACAGCACCCAATTCAGCAATGCCGCGATGATGAGACCCGGAGCGAGTCCTGCCGCGGGATTGTCAAATGCGAAGCCACCGATGACGAGGCCCGCGATCAGGCTGAGCCCGAGCAAGGGAACGATCAGGATGCCGAGTCCTTTCCAGATGAGCATGGCAGTGGTCGTATGGATCGATCACGAGGATCCGGCTGCAGGACATGGAGCCATGCAGCCGGATCGGGAGAGCGTGGATCACGTGGACCCCACTGGCTTCGCCATCTGGGTCTTCGGCGGCTCGGTGATCATGTCCTCGAGCGCGGCACCGGCCGGGATCATCGGGAAGACGTTGTCGGTCTTCACGCACTCGGCGTGGATGAGGATGGGGCCGTCGTTGTAGGCGAGGGCCTTCTCAAGCTGCTTGGTCACATCGGCCGGGCGCTTGATGAAGACGCTCGGGATGCCGTAGGCCGCGGCGAGCTTGCAGAAGTCGGGGTTGCCCACGAGGTCCACGCCGCTCTCGCGGTTTTCGAAGAAGAGCTCCTGCCACTGGCGCACCATGCCGAGGTAGTGGTTGTTCAGCACCACGATCTTGATCGGCAGCTTGTGGATGGCCGCGGTCGAAAGTTCGAAGAGGGTCATCTGGAAGCCGCCGTCGCCGGAGATGGAGATGACGGTCTTTTCAGGATGCGCGAGCTGCGCGCCGATCGCCGCCGGGAAGCCGAAGCCCATGGTGCCGGCACCGCCGGAGGACAGCCAGTGGAAGCTCTCGCTGTTCTTGTAAAACTGAGCGGCCCACATCTGGTGCTGGCCCACGTCGGTGGAGACGATGGCCTTGCCTTCGGTGAGTTCATAGAGCTCGTCGATCACCTGCTGCATGCGCAGGCCTCCCTGCTTCTTGTAGGTGAGGGGATACTTCTTCTTGTAGCCGTCGAGCTTGGCGAGCCACTCGGAGTTGTCCTGCTTGCCGACCTTCTCGTTGATCTCGGAGAGCACGGCTTTCGCGTCGCCCACGATCATCACGTCGGGCTGGATCATCTTGTTGGCCTCGGCCGGATCGATGTCGATGTGGATGATCTTGGCGTCCTTGCAGAACTTCGCGGGATTGCCGATGATGCGGTCGTCGAAGCGCGAGCCGATGTTGATCAGCAGGTCGCACTCGATCATCGCCTTGTTCGCATAGGCGGTGCCGTGCATGCCGAGCATACCGAGCGAAAGCGGGTGGGTCTCCGGGAAGACGCCCTTGCCCAGCAGCGTGCTGGTCACGGGGGCATTCAGCGTCTCGGCGAGGTGGCGCAGCTCCTTGTCGGCACGGGCGATCATCGTGCCCTGACCGGCGAGGATCACCGGGCGCTTCGCTTTTGCGATCAGCGCGGCGGCTTCCTTCACCTTTTCGCGGTCGATCTTGAAGGATCCGCTGACATCGTAGCCTGGCAGGTTGAAGGGCGGATTCATCGCGCCGGTGAATGCACCGGAAGAGATGTCCTTCGGGATGTCGATCAGCACCGGGCCGGGGCGACCAGTGGTGGCGATGTGGTAGGCCTCGCGGGCGATCCGGGGGAGGGAGTTCGTCTCCTTCACCAGGTAGTTGTGCTTCACCACCGGCATCGTGATGCCGAAGATGTCCGCTTCTTGGAAAGCGTCCTTGCCCAGCATCCAGGTGACGGTCTGGCCGGAGAGCACGATCATCGGGACGGAGTCCATCATCGCGGTCATCAGGCCGGTCACGGTGTTGCCGGCACCGGGGCCGGAGGTGACGAGCACGCAGGCGGGCTTGCCGGTGGCGCGGGCATAACCGTCGGCCATGTGAACGGCACCTTGCTCGTGGCGGACGAGGATGAACTTCATCTTCGTCTTGACCGTCTCGAGCGCGTCGAAGATCGGGATCGCTGCTCCGCCGGAGTAGCCAAAGATGTATTCGATGCCGAGGTCATCGAGCGTTTTGATCAGGGCCTGTGCGCCGTCTAGTTTCTCCTTGCTCATGGCAAATCGGGTTGGGGTTCGGAGAATATGCGGATACGGGGTGCTGGCAATGCGAAAATTGCGATTTTACGGGCAAATTTGCCGATTGAGGAAGATGTATTGGTCGAAAATTGGGATTTTTGGCGGAAGTTTGCTTTTCCGGCGGGTCGAAAGCGGGTGATTTGAGACGTTGGGTGGCTGATGCTGGAGATTTTCGGCGTTCGGGATAGATTTGGGGCAGTCCCGGAGGTGGGACCTTGTGTTCATGAGTCGTCCGCGCATATTCCCGCTGCGTCCCCGGAGGACGTGGCTTGAATCATGTCCGATCCGCTGAATCCCTCCCGAGATCGCCGCTGGTTTTGGGCCTGTCTCGCGGTGGGGATTTTCGTCGGAGTGACCTTGGCCGACTACTGGACGGGCTTCGAGCTGTCGTTCACGGTATTCTATTTGAGCGCGGTTCTGATCGCGACCTGGCATTACGGGTGGGCCTTCGGGCTGGTGCTTTCGATCGTGAGCGTGGTGTTTTCGCTCATCGGGGATCTGGCCAGCGGGGCGCGTTACAGCAGTGCGCTGGTGCCGTGGTGGAACATGGGGATCTTCCTTTCCTTCTACCTGTGTACGATGGTGGTGGTGATGAAGCTGCGATCCATCCAGCAGAAGCTCGAGGTAAGGGTGAGGGAGAGAACGGCGGATCTGCAGGAGGAAATCGAGACGCGGAAGGTACTGGAGCAGTCCTTGCTGGAGGTCAGCGAGCGGGAGCAGCAGCGGATCGGGCACGAGTTGCACGACAGCCTGTGCCAGCACCTGACGGGAACGGCGTTCGCGGCCCAGGTGCTGTCGGGCTCGCTGTCGGGCCAAGGCAATGGATTGGCGAAGGACGCGGATCATCTGGTGGCGATGATCGGGGACGGGATCGATCTTTCCCGGAAGCTGGCGCGTGGATTGGCCCCGGTGGAACTGGATGGCGACGGACTGATGACCGGCCTCCGGGAGCTGGTGAGGCAGACCGAGGAACGGGGCGTGATGTGCGCGCTGGAGACCCCGGTGCAGTTGCCCGGGCTGGAGCCTGCAGTGACGACGCAGCTCTTCCGCATCTGCCAGGAGGCGGTGAGAAATGCGGTGTCGCATGGTGACGGGGTGGAAATTTCCGTGCGACTGGAGAAGACGGATGGCGGAGGTGTGGGAATGGAGATCCGGAATGAATGCGGGAAACCAGATGGTAAGGCTCGACCGGCGACGGATGCTGGCGGAGGGATCGGCCTTCACATCATGCGCTACCGGGCGTCGATGATCGGCGCGGAGCTGGAGGCTGGCGAGAAGGGCGGCGTCTATCGGGTAATGGTGATGGTTCCACCGAAGGCTGAGATTTCATGAACGAGCGGCACCGGATTTTTCTCGTGGATGACCATCCTCTGGTCAGGGAGTGGCTGACGAATCTGATCAATCAGCAGGAGGACCTGATCGTGTGTGGTGAAGCCGACACGGCTCCCGCGGCGCTGGAGGCGATCATCGGGCTGAAGCCGACGGTGGCGATCGTGGACATCACCCTGGTGGACGGGTCGGGACTGGAGCTGGTGAAGGATATCCGGAAGTCGTCACCGGGGACATGGTCGCTGGTGCTCAGCATGCATGACGAGCGGACGTATGCGGAGCGGGCGCTGCGGGCTGGCGCGCGCGGGTATGTGAGCAAGCGGGACTCCACCCGCTACATCATCGAGGCGATCCGGCGGGTGATCGCGGGAAAGATCTATCTGAGCGAGGAGATGACGGATCTGCTGACCGAGAAGCTGGCGGGCGGAAGGCCGGCAGGGAATATCGGGCTGCTGAGCGACCGGGAGCTGCTGGTCTTCCAGATGCTAGGGGACGGGAGATCGACACGTGAGATCGGGGATTCGCTCAAGATCAGCATCAAGACGGTGCAGGTGTATTGCGCGAGGGTGAAGGAGAAGCTGGCGCTGGCAAATCACACGGAACTGCTGCGTGAGGCGATGAGGTGGAAGGAGAGCGGAGGCCCGGGGTGAGCTCGCTCCTTGATAGAGAAAAATGGGAGGCTGCTAGATTCTGTTAGGCACGTGGTGTCAGGCGGGGTCCTACATGGGAAGCAGCACCAGCCTGACATGACGGTTGCCGGGGAGTTTGAGAAGGTCCGCGGCATGCAAGTGATCCTCATTCCCCGTCGTACTTGGAAGTGGCTGTGGCCGGTGGCGGCGATGGCGCTGTGTCCGATCCTGAACTCCTGCCGCAAGGCCGGGGCTGAGGATACGGTGCGACACGGGGATATCCCGACGGTTCCGGTCGTGTCGCCGTGGATCGAGGAAGTCGCCCATGAGCAGAGTTTCGTGGCCAGCTTGAGAGGCGCGGGATTCATCGAGCTGAAGTCGCGGGTGACTGGCTTGGTCGAGGAAGTGCTGGTCGAGGAAGGGGCGCGGGTCACCGCGGGTCAGCACCTCTTCACCGTGGGCAGCCGTGTGCTGGCGGCGGAACTGGCGAAAAGCGAGGCGGAGCTGAAAGGGAACATTGCGGAAGCAAAGGTGGAGGAACTCGAGGTGGAAAACACGCGTTCGCTGCACGCGAAGGGCATCGTTTCGAAAGCGGAGCTGGATCTTGCCGAAGCGAAGCATGCCGCCGTGCTGGCCCGGGTGGCGGAGTCCGAAGCTGCGGTGGCAGCGGGGAAGCTCGGACTGGACTACGCCAAGGTCTCGGCACCGGCGGACGGAGTGATCGGCCGGATTCCTAACAAGGCGGGCAGCCGCGTGGATGAGGGAGATGATCTCACGGCATTCTGCGGGGACGGGGTGATGCACGCCTACTTTCACGCCAGCGAGTGGGACGCACTGGAGATGTCGCGGACCCCTGGCCTCTTCCAAGATGGTGCCGCGAAATTGATCCTGGCGGATGGCAGCGAGTATCCTCTGAAGGGTAGAATCGATGCGAGCGATCCGGTGGTGGCTGCTGGGACGGGGAGTGTTTCCTACCGCGTGGCATTTGAGAATCCGGAAGGGATCTTGAAGCACGGGGGCACCTGTCGGATCACCCTCACGGCGATGGTGCCTGATGCCCTCGTGATCCCTCAGAAATCGACCTTCGAGATCCAGCACAAGCTTTGCGTTTACGTGCTGGGTGAAGACGGGATCGTGAGGCTGAGACCGGTGGAGCCGTCGTTCAGACAGGGGAACTGTTTCGTGATCCGGGGCGGCTTGGGAACGGGAGACCGGGTGGTCTTCGAGGGAATCCAACTGGTGCGGGAAGGAGATGCGGCCATGGCGGAAGTCCGGGAGCCGGGCCGGGTCGAGGCGTTCTAACAGGCATTCCCGAACGATGCCGTCTGCCGGGGCGCCGATGCGCCCGGGTGGATATTCGATGCTGTATTTTTCAATCTGATGACCACGCAATTCATCCGACGTCCGATCCTGTCGATCGTCATTTCCATCCTGCTGGTGCTGGTGGGTCTGATCGCGCTGAAGCGGCTTCCCATGTCGCAATTCCCGAATATCGCGCCGCCCAAGGTGAGCGTCTCGGTGGAGTATACGGGGGCAAACGCGGAGGTGGTGATGCGGTCGGCGATCCTGCCGCTGGAGAGGGCGATCAACGGGGTGCCCGGCATGAAATACATCGCCGCCGACGTGGGGAACGACGGGGTGGGAAACGTGCAGGTTTTCTTCGAGACCGGCACGGACGCGGACATGGCGGCGGTGAACGTGCAGAACCGGGTATCCGCGGTGATGGGCGAGCTGCCGGAGGAGGTGGTCAGAAATGGCGTGCAGATCTCGAAGGAGGAGAATGCCATGCTGATGTACATCAACATCAGCAGCACGGACCCGGAGGTGGATGAGAAATTCATCTACAACTTCGCCGATATCCATGTGCTGGCGGAGCTGATGAGGGTGAAGGGTGTCGGCTTCGCTGACATCCTCGGTGCGAAGGAGTATGCGATGCGGGTCTGGCTGAAGCCGGACAAGATGCTGGCCTACGGTGTGTCCGCGGACGAGGTGATCGGGGCATTGCAGGAGCAGAACGTGGAGGCGGCACCGGGCAAGATCGGCGAGAGCGCGGACAAGAGGAATCCGAGCCTGCAGTATGTGGTGCGCTACACCGGGAAGTTCCAGAGCGAGGAAGAGTTCGGTGCGATCCCGCTCCGCGTCGGGGACGATGGGGAGATACTCAAGATCCGGGACGTGGCGGATGTGGAATTCGGCACCAGCTACTTCGATGTCGAGGCGAAGTACAACGGTCGTCCCTCCGCGGCGATCCTGCTGAAGCAACTGCCGGGGTCGAATGCGCGTGAAGTGATCGCGCGGGTGAAAGAGCGGATGGACGAGATCAAGGCGGAGTCATTCCTGGACGGGATGGATTACGAGGTGAGCTACGATGTCTCGCGCTTCCTGGATGCCTCGGTGCACGCGGTGGTGAAGACGCTGGTGGAGGCATTCCTGCTGGTTTCGTTGGTGACATTCATTTTCCTCCAGGACTGGAGATCCACGCTGATCCCGGTGCTTGCAGTGCCCGTCTCACTGATCGGGGCCTTCCTCTTCGTTCACTTCCTCGGGTTCTCGCTGAATCTGATCACTCTCTTCGCATTGGTGCTGGCGATCGGGATCGTGGTGGACGATGCGATCGTAGTGGTGGAGGCGGTGCATGCAAAGATGCACGAGGGGATCGCATCGCCGCGGGTCGCGACGGAGATGGCGATGAAGGAGATCAGCGGGGCGATCATCGCGATCACGATGGTGATGGCGGCGGTGTTCGTGCCGGTGGCGTTTCTTTCCGGTCCGGCAGGGGTATTTTTCCGGGAGTTCTCGCTGACGATGGCAGTCGCAATCGTCCTTTCGGGGGTGGTGGCACTGACGCTGACGCCGGCCCTGTGCTCGGTTTTCCTGAAGCCCGGACACGGCGCGGCGAAGCCAGACCGGGGACCCATGGGGTGGTTCTTCCGGGGATTCAATGGCGGGTATGATCGGCTCTCCGGCAGATACCGGCGCCTGATTTCGTGGGTGGCACCGAGACGGGTGGTGACGTTTGGGCTGCTGTTGTTGCTCTGCGGCGGGATGGCGCTCATGGGTGGAAGGCTGCCGACCGGGTTCATCCCGAATGAGGATCAGGGAACCTTTTACATCAGCGCGACCACGCCCTCTGGTGCGACGCTGGAGCGGACGAAGGCGGTGGTGGATGAGATCGAGAGAAGCTGTAGGGATATCCCCGCGATCAAGTCGATCTCGACGCTGGCCGGCACGAACATCCTGTCGGACGGAACCGGGGCGACCTATGGAACCTGCCTCGTCAACCTGCAGGACTGGGGGAACCGGAAGGAGAGCGTGAGGGAAGTGATCGAGGAGGTGGGGCGGCGGATCGCGCACATCAAGGACGCGAGCATCGAGATGTTCCCCCCGCCGGTGGTGCCGGGATACGGGAATGCGAGCGGCTTCGAAATGAGGCTGCTGGACAAGACCGGCAAGGGAGACCTCAAGGCGATGGAACCGGTGGTGCAGCAATTCTTGGAGGATCTGAAAGCGCGGCCCGAGATCGACAGCGCATTCACAATCTTCGATGTCAGCTTCCTGGAGTATGTCCTGCGGGTGGACCACGACAAGGCGGCGAAGATGGGGGTAACCGTCTCGAACGCGATGAGCATGCTGCAGACGATGCTGGGCAGCGAGTATGCGACGAATTTCATCCGCTTCGGGATGATGTACAAGGTGATGGTGCAGGCACTGCCGGAATACCGCGAGAACCCGGACGAACTGCTGAAGCTGACGGTGAAGAATGATCGCGACGAGATGGTCGAGCTCTCCACCTTCATCACGCTGGAGAAGAGCATGGGCGTGGACCAGATCACCCGTTACAATCTCTTCAACTCCGCGGAGCTGAATGGCGAGCCCGCGGCGGGCTACAGCAGCGGGGAAGCGATCCGCGCGATTGAGGAGACAGCGCGTGAGAAGCTGCCGCGCGGATACGGGATCGAGTGGGCTGGCATCACCTACGACCAGGTGGCTGCGGGAAACCAGACCGCGGTGATCCTGGGGATCAGCCTGATCTTTGTCTATCTGCTACTGTCCGCGCAGTACGAGAGCTTCCTGTTGCCGATGCCGGTGCTCCTGTCATTGCCCGCGGGGCTTTTCGGTGGATTCCTTTTCCTGCACCTGGCAGGCTTGGAGAACAACATCTACGCCCAGATCGCCATGGTAATGCTGGTCGGCCTGTTAGGGAAGAACGGCATCCTGATCGTGGAGTATGCGATCATGAGGCAGAGGGAAGGCCGGAGCGCCTTGGATGCGGCCGTGGAAGGAGCGGGTCAGCGGCTGCGACCGATCCTGATGACCTCGATGGCATTCGTCGCGGGCGTGATTCCCCTGATGCTGGCGAGCGGTGTGGGAGCGGTAGGGAACCGGACGATCGGATCGACGGCGGTGGGCGGCATGCTCTTCGGGACGTTCTTCGGGCTGATCATGGTGCCCGGGCTTTATGTGATCTTCTCGAGCCTTTCGCGAAAGTTCCATCAACCGGAGGAGACGCCGCTTTCGGAAGAATTCTGAATCATGAGACCGACTTCAATCATCGGATGGGTGCCCGCGGTTCTATTGCTTGGAAGCTGTGTGAACAGTCCCCGCGGCGAGATCACCTTGGACCGCAGCGAGACATCGCTGAGAGGGGTGGAGGCTCCGCGCGATCAATGGCGGACCTTCATTGAGGACAGCGAGCTGAGGGCACTGATCGGCACTGCGCTATCAAACAACACGGAGCTGAAATCGGCGATGGCCAGGATTGATGCCGCGAAGGCGCGCGCCAGGGCTGCTGCTGGAGCGGCGCTGCCGACCGTGGAGGCGGCGGGTGGCGTCGTGAAGAGCAGGTCCGGCCGACTCATTGACGATGACTACTCCGACACGGGGAAGAATTGGAACGCCGGATTCCAGGCCGCGTGGGAGCTGGATCTGTGGGGAAAGATCCGCAGCGAGAAAGGTGCGGCGCTGCATCGTCTGCTGGCGAGCCAGGAGGCGGAGCGCTTGGTGAGGTCCACGCTGGTGGCGGAGGTGGCCGGTGCCTACTACGAGCTGAAGGCTCTCGACTCCACTCATGCAGTCCTGGCCCGAACCGCGAAGTTGCAGGAGGAGGCGGTGGCGTCGGCAAGGGCGCAACTGGAGGCCGGCAAGGTGACCGTGCTGGCGGTGCAGCAGTTCGAAGCGCAACTGAAGAATATCGAAGCGAGGAAGCTGGAGACCTCGAGGATGATGGTGGAGCAGGAGGGAATCCTGCGGCTGCTGTGTGGTGAAGGACCTGGAACGGTGAAGCGCAGCAAAGTGGCGATCGAGGATGCAAAGTTGCCGCGGGTCGCGTGGCAGGTGTCATCAGACCGCGTGGAAAACCGGCCCGATGTGATGGCTGCCGCCCATGAACTCGAGGCGGCAAAGGCGGACGCACATGCGGCAAAGACGGCTTTCTATCCCACGGTGACGATCGACGGGATGCTAGGCTTGCAAGCTTTCCGCGCGAGCAAGCTGATCGACTCCAGATCAACGGCGAGTTCGATCGGAGGAGGCATCGTGGCACCTCTGATCAATCGCGGGGCATTGAAGGCGGAGTATGCCGAAGCGAATGCGGCACAGTTGGAAGCGCTGCACGGCTATCACCAGGCGCTGCTGGATGGCTACGTGGAGGCCCACCACCAGATGGCAAACTTGCGGTGGCTCGACAAGATGAAGCAGGCAAAGGCAGAGGAAAGCGAGTTGCTGAATTCCTCCGCAGCGACCGCCGGAGAACTCTTCCACTCGGGACGGGGTGAGTATCTGGAGGTGCTGACCGCGCGGCAGTCAGCACTGGAAGCGGATCTGGAGAAGATCGAGATCCGCATGCGGGAGTTCCAAGCTTCGGTGAATTTGTATCGTGCCTTGGGCGGCGGCTAGATCAACGGAAGTCTGGGAGAAACGATCTCCCGGACGCCACGGGCTGCTTCACTTGTCCACCACTCGCAGGATCGCCCCGCCGTGATCGACGATGTAGAGATTCCCCTCGGAGTCTTCGCCGAATGACGAGATCAGGCCCAGCTTGCCCTTCTCGGGCTGGAAGTCATCTGTGTGGTCCTCGAACTTGGTCGGGCGGCCGTTCTTCGGAACGTAGGACCAGACGCGGCGGTTGTTGTAGTCGCCGAAGAAGTAGCGGCCCTGCAGTTCCTTGATCGGCCCGCGATACACATAGCCGCCCGTCACGGAGAGTCCGTCCTTTGGACCTGCGCCGTGTTCATAGACGTAAACGGGCTCGATCGCGCCCTTCGGCGCCCGGCCGCCGACGCCATTCTGTGGTGTCTCCTGGTCGCCCTCGCGGAGACGCCACCCGAAGTTCCCGCCCGCGCCTTTGCCTTTCGCGAGGAAGTTGATCTCCTCCCATTTATTCTGCCCCACGTCTGCGATCCAGAAGTCGCCAGTCTCGCGGTCAAAGGAGCAGCGCCAGGGATTCCGCAGGCCCAGCGCCCAGATCTCCGGCTTCACCCCGTCCTTGCCGACGAAGGGATTGTCCTTCGGCACGGTGTAGCCTTCGTCCGGCGAGACATCGATGCGCAGCATCTTGCCGAGGTAGGTGTCCATGGCCTGGGCGCGTTGCTTTGGGTCGTTGGCCGAGCCGCCGTCGCCATTGCCGATGTAGAGCATGCCGTCCGGGCCGAAGCCGATCCAGCCGCCGTTGTGGTTCTCGAAGTCCTGCTTGTAGGACATCAGGATCTCCATGGAATTCGGATCGGCGGTGTTGAAGTCCGGGCCCTTGGAGGTCATCCTCACGATGCGGGTATTCTGGTCGCGGTCCGTGAAGTTCAGGTAGAAGCGGCCGCTCTTCTGGAAGTCCGCGGCGAATGCCAGCCCCAGCAGGCCCTCCTCGTTGCCCTTCCGGCGCACCTGCGAAGAGATGTCGAGGAACGGCTCCTTCTGCTTTTCGCCGGTCTTCGCGTCGATGACCCAGATGCGCCCGACCTGCTCGATCACCCACAGACGGTCCTTCACGTGCGACGGAGCGCCGACCCAGAGCGGGCGCTCGAAGCCGGTCGCCACCGTTTCCACCCTGGGCTTCGCCTCGGCGGGAGACAAGGTGACGAATGCGAGGGTGGTGACGGTGATGGCCGTGGCGGCGATGAGAGTGAGGCGCATGATTGGCCAAACTAGCGGCACTCGCGCGGGACGCAACCCGGCAGCTTGTTCGCAGCCACCAGCCGGATCACTCCGGCAGGATCTCCGCGAGCGCGTGGCGGGAGACATCGAGCATCTCCGCGGCAATGTCACGCACCTCGGCAGCGGTGACCTTGTCCCACTCGGCGCGCACTTCCTCCGGCGTGACGAGTCGGTCATACTGCAGCAGGCAATCGCCGATCCACGAGGCATGGGCGGCGGTGCTTTCCATGGCCATCTTCGTCTGGCTCACGGCGAGGCGTTTGGCGCGGGCGAGTTCATCGGCGCGCGGGCCGTTCGTGCGCAGGTCCTCGATTTCGCGGAAGATGCACTCGAGCGATTCCTCGCGCGAGTCGGGGGCGAGGCCGGCGTGGACCTCCAGCGATCCAGCCTCGTCGAAGAGATTCACGTCGCAGGAGATCTGGTAGCAGAGGCCGCGCTTTTCGCGGAGCTCCTGGAAAAGCCGCGAACTGGCACTTTCGCCGAGGATCATCCCCAGCAGGCGCAGCGCATGTCGGCGCGGATCGCGGCGGCCCAGCGTGCGGAAGCCGAGCGCGAGTTGGAGTTGCTCGGTATCCCGCGTCTCCCGCAGGTGGCGCGGGGCCGGGAGCAGCGAGGGATCGAGCACGATTCCCTCCGGCAGCGCACGCGACTCGGGGAGATGCGGCAGCAGGTGCCTGCGCGCTTCCTCCACGCTGAAGGGACCGGCGACCGCGATGACCACGTCCCGGCGGAAATGATGGCGGTCACGGAACTCCGCGAGGGCCTTCCGGTTGATCTTCGCGATGCTTTTCTCCGTCCCGGCGATCGACTCGCCGAGCGGGTGAGGGGACCAGAGGGCCGCGGAAATGAGATCGCCGATGTGGTCGGACGGGCTCTCGCGATACATCACGATTTCCTCGCCGATAACCTCGCGCTCCAGCTTGATCTCCGCCTCCGGGAAGGCCGCGTTCCAGACCATGTCGGAGAGGATGTCTGCCAGCAGCGGCAGCGTCTCGGCCTCGCCGCGTGCCTCGTAGGTCACCTCGTCCTCCGTGGTGAATGCATTCAGCGAGGCACCCACGTCTTCGGTCTCCAAGCTGATCGCGCGCGCGTCGCGGCGTGCGGTGCCCTTGAAAACCATGTGCTCCACGAAGTGCGCGAGACCCGCTTTCCCCGCCGGATCGTCCCGGCTGCCTGCGGGCACGTGCAGGGAGAGCGCGGCGCACTCCGAATCCGGCAAAGTGGCCACGGCCAGGCGGAATCCGCCGGGCATCTCCACCATCTCGTAGCGCGCTCGGCTCATCGCATCAGGGCGGTGGCCAGCACGATATCGGCGGGCACCGTGATCTTCGGGTTCGGGAAAGGGGAGGTGACCAGCTTCGTTGGAATACCCATGGCTTCCATCACGGAGACCTCGTCGGTGGGGATGATCTGACGCTCAAGGACGGCAGTATAGGCCTCGCGGAGCAGGGCGGTCTGGAATGCCTGCGGCGTCTCCATGGCCCAGAGATTGGTGCGATCCACCGGCTCGCGGGAGAAGCCTTCGGTGTCGGCTTTCTTCAGGGTGTCCGCAACCGCGTGGGCGAGTGCGGCGGCCCCGTGGATGCGGGCGGCCTCAATGCATTGGTCGATCGCCTCGGGCTGAACCAGGGGGCGCGCGCCATCGTGCACCGCGACGAGGGTCTCCTCATCACCGAGCAGGGCGAGGCCATTTGCCACGGACTCATGGCGGTGATCACCACCGTCCACACGCGCCAGCGGCTTGGGAAAATCCTCGCCAGCCAGCAGCTCGAAGCGATCTTCCGGGCAGACGACGATCACCCGGGAAATGCTGCCCGCCCGCATGAATGCCGCGACCGTGTGGACCAGCACCGGCTTGCCGTGGAGTTCCGCGGCAAGCTTGTCGAAGCCCATCCTCCGGCTGGTGCCGGAGGCCACGATGACGGCGGCGCAGGCCATGGGTGAAATCAGGAAAGGCGTTTGGCGACTTCCTGCGAGAGTGTCTTCCCGTCGGCGCGGCCCGCGGCCTTTTCCTGGGCGAACTTCATCACCTTGCCCATGTCGGCCTTGGAAGTCGCACCGCTCTCGGCGACGGCGGCCTCCACCAGCGCGACGATTTCCTCCGTAGTCATGGCGGCGGGCAGATACTTCTCCAGCACGGCGATTTCCGCCTTCTCGCTGGCGGCCAGTTCTTCGCGGCCTGCCTTGGTGAATTGCTCGATGGAGTCCTGGCGCTGCTTGATCTGCTTGCGGATCAGCGCGCTGATCTCGGTGTCGTCGAGGGTCGCGGTGAGGTGGCCCTTCTCGATGGAGGCATTGCTCATCGCCGTTTTGAGCGCGCGCAGCGTGTTCAGGGACACGGCGTCCTTTGCCTTCATGGCGGTCTTGATGTCTTCGGGGATGCGGGCGGCGAGATCGCTCATGGGGCGGCCTTGTTAGCCGCTCGACTTGGGGCGGGAAAGTGGAATCCTCGCGTGGACGATACGGTGGCCCGGCAAGGGCCGGAAATCGGGGGCGACGGACAATTGTTAAGAAAAGTAAAAGGTATGGGCACTTTTGCACGAGAATCGGCTTTACATGCCTCCTTCTGTCCCTAGATTCCGCGGCCCGCACCGAACCGAACCGCGCGATTTTCCCATGAAAGTTCTTTCCTCGCTCTCTTCCGCCAAGCGCCGCCATGCCGACTGCCAGGTCGTGAAGCGCAAGGGCACCCTCTACGTCATCTGCAAGAGCAACCCGAAGTTCAAGGCCCGCCAAGGTGCCACCAAGGGTACCCGCCTCTCGAAGCAGGGCGTGAAGTAATCTCCACCACGGGGATTTCCCAGTTCAGCAAAGGCAGCCTGCGGGCTGCCTTTTTGCATTGCTCCGGCCCGTGCTTTCCCGGGCCGGAGATGATCACGGTCACATCGCGGTGATGACTCCCGCTTCCCGGAAGGAGAAATAAGGCCGCCGCCCGCCATCCGGCCTGCCGATGATGATGTGGTCGAGGAACTTGAGCTGAAGCAGCTCCGCGGCCTCGACCAGACGGCGGGTGAAGCGGTCATCGGCCGCACTCGGTGTCGGGTCGCCCGACGGGTGATTGTGGACGAGCACGAAGCCGTAGGCCCCGCGGGTGATGACCGGGCGCAGGATCTCGCGAGGGTGGGCTGCGGTCTCGGTGAGCGTGCCCGTGCTGACTTCCACCGTCCCATCGTGCCGCAGGCGGGTGTCCACCAGCGCAACGAGAAGTTGCTCATGGCGTATCCAGGCGAGCCGGGGCGCGAAGGCCTTGTAAATGACTTCCGGGGTGTCGAGCGGCTGCTGGGAGATCTGCTCGCGCGCGGCCCGGGCTCCCATTTCGAAGGCGGCAACAAGCTGGCACGCCTTCGCCAGGCCAAGACCGGTCTGGCGGGAGAGTTCCTTGATGCCGGCGCTGCCGAGCGCGCCGATTGATCCGTAATACTCCAGCAGGTCGCGGCCGATCTGGATGGCGCTGCGGCCCTTCACGCCGGTTCGCAGGAAGATCGCCAGCAGCTCGGCGTTATCCAGGGCATTCGGCCCGAAGTGGGCCAGCTTCTCGCGAGGGCGCTGGTCGAGGGGGAGATCAGTGATCCGTAGATCCATGATCAAATGAACACCTTAAGACGCGGGCTTGGCGAGGAAATTCTTCCCCGCCAACCGTGAGTGTTGCCGCCTAGTCCTTGGACGAGCGGGGATCCAGCGCGTCGCGCAGGCCGTCCCCGAGGAAGTTCAGCGCGAAGAGCGTGCTGGAGAAGAAAAGTGCCGGGAAAACGAGCAGCCACTTGTTCGTCTCCATGCGGTCCGAGCCTTCCTTGATGAGGATACCCCAGGAGCTGTTCGGCGGCTGGACGCCGAGGCCGAGGAAAGACAGCACGCTTTCCAAGAGCATGATGCCCGGGACGGCGAGGGTGGTGTAAACGATGATCGGCCCGATCACGTTTGGCAGGATGTGGCGGAAGAGGATGCGCGCGTGGCCGAGGCCGAGCGAGCGGGCTGCTTCCACGAATTCCTGGTGCTTGAAGGTCATCACCTGCGCGCGGACGATGCGGGCGATGGTCAGCCAGCCGATCGAGCCGATGGCGATGAAAAGCGGGATGAGCGTGGTGATCGGTGCGATGCGGTCACGGTTCCAGCCGGTGGTCTTGATGACCCACTCGGTGAAGTTGTCCGAGGGCTCCTTCACCACCAGCGAGAAGAGGATCACTAGCACCAGGAAGGGCAGGGCGAAGAGGATATCGACGACCCGCATCATGAAGTCGTCGATCTTGCCGCCGAGGTAGCCGGATATCGCGCCATAGACGAGGCCGATGCATACGGCGACGGCGGTGGCGACCACGCCGACGAGCAGCGAGACCTGCCCGCCATAGAGGACGCGGGCGAAGAGATCACGGCCAAGCTGGTCGGTGCCGAACCAGTGGACACCGTCAGGATCGGCGCCCATCAGTTCGAGATCGATGGCGGTGGGGCTTTTGACGAAGGGCATCAAAGGCCCGATGAAGCAGAGCAGAAGCATCACCACGAGGAACCACAGGCTGATCATCGCGGCCTTGTTCCGCGCCAGGCGATGCCAGGCGTCTTGCCAGAGGGAGCTTCCTTTTTCGACGGGATCGGACGACATGGACTGGATCAGGCGGCGGCGCGGAGGCGCGGGTTGAGAGCGATCTGGGCGAGGTCGGAGAGGAGGTTCGCGCCGACGATGAGGAAGCCGTAGAAGAGGACGAGGCCCTGGATCAGGAAGTACTCGCGGTCCGTGGTGGCATTCACGAAGTGCTGGCCCATGCCGGGCACCTGGAAGATGGTCTCGATGACGAATGATCCGGAGATCATCCCGGCGAAGGCCGGGCCGACGTAGGCCACGGCAGGGATGAGGCCGCCGCGCAGGGCATGCTTCACCACGATCTGGAAGCCGGGCACGCCCTTGGCCTTCGCGGTGCGGATGTAGTCCTGATTCAGCACGTCAAGCATGCCACCGCGGGTGAGTCGCGCGAGGTAGGCGGCATTCACCATGCCGAGGGTCACGGCGGGCAGGATCCAGTCGGCAGGCGAATTCCAGCCTGCGACATTGAGCGACTTCAGCCCGAGGCCGGCGAAGACCGCCAGAAGCGGCCCGATGACGAAGCTGGGCAAGCAGATGCCGGTCATCGCGGCGGCGAGGCAGGCGTAGTCGAGCGGGCCATTCTTCTTCACCGCGGCGATGATGCCGGCGGGGATGCCGATGATGAGCGCGATGCCGATGGAGAACACGCCCAGCAAGGCGGACACCGGGAAGGACTCGGCGATGATCTCGCCGACATAGACGCCGTCCTTGCGGATCAGAGGGCCGAGTTCCTGTTGGAAGATCAGGTTCTTGAAGTAGATCCCATACTGCACGGGCAGGGGCTTATCGAGACCCATCTGGATCTTGAGTTGCTCCAGGATGTGAGCGGGCAGCGCCTTTTCGTCGGTGTAGGGGCTGCCTGGCATCATGCGCACCAGGAAGAAGGTGATGGTGACCAGGACGAACAGCGTGAGCAGTCCCTGGAACAGTCGGCTAAGGATGATACGGGCCATGGCGGCGGGTCACTTCGTGGTGCGCAAGCGGAGGACGTCGTAGGGGTGGTTGTCTAGCAGGAGCGGGTGCCATCCTTCGACGGCGGGATCCATCAGGTAGTTCCGCGCATACCACGCGAGAAGCAGGGTGGGGGCCTCGGCGGTCATCACCGACTCCGCTTCACGCAGGAGAGCGTAGCGTTTGGCGGCGTCCGCCTCCTGGTGGGACTGCTTGAGGAAGTCCTCGAATTTCGGATTGGACCAGCCGGTCAGGTTGTTGCCGTTCCCGTCCGTCCACATTTCGAGGAAGGTGAGAGGGTCGAGGTAGTCGCCGATCCAGCCGGAGAAGGCGAGATCGTAGTTGAAGTCCTGCATCGCGGCGAGGTAGGCGGTCCACTCCTTGTTTTCGATCTCGATCTCGATGCCGAGTTCCTTGCGCCACATGGCCTGGATGGCCTGGGCGACGGTCGCGGAGGTCTCGCGGCTGGCCAGGAGATACTTGAGGCGGGGGAATCCCTTGCCGCCGGGGTAGCCGGCCTCGGCGAGCAGCCTGCGGGCCTCCTCCGGATTGTAAGCGACGGCGTGCGGGGTGTCATACCCGGCCATCGGCGGGGTCATCCCGTAGGCGGGCTTGTAGCCGCGCATGATCTTGTCGCAGATCTCCTGCTGGTTGAAGGAGAGGTTCAGCGCGCGGCGGACGCGCACGTCCTTCAGCACCTCGCGCTTGGTATTGCAGCGGATGAAGATGGTGCCGACGTAGGGCTCCTGGCGCAGCACCTTCGGGTTTTCCTTCTGCATCAGGTCCACGATCTCCGGCGGCGCGGTGTAGGTGATGTGCATCTGCCCGTCGCGGAACATGCGGGCCTCCGTGTAGGAGTTGTTGATCGGCAGGAAGCGGACGCCGTTCAGGGTGACCTGGGAAGCATTCCAGTAGTGGGGGTTGCGCTCCACCTCGAGATGGTCGGTACGACGCCACGACTTGAGCTGGTAGGGGCCGTTGGAGACGATGTTGCCGAGCTTCGACCACGGATTGCCCTTCTGGGTCATGGTGCCGTGCTTCAACACCACGTGACGCGGCACGGGATTCCAGGTGTAGTGCTTGAGGATCTGCTGGAAATAAGGTGTGGGACCGCGAAGCGTGAGCTTGAGGGTGAAGTCATCGATCACTTCCACTCCGACTTTCGACATTTCCCACAGGTGCGTCCCTGAAATCTGGATCAGCCTTTCAACGATATGCTTGGCCATTCCATCGACTGCCTCTGCTGGCCACTCGAATCGCTCCAAGTCTTGGGAGATCCATTCCAGTTGTTCCTTGGAAAACTTGTCCAGCCCCTTGTGCTTCAGGAAAAGGGATCGTTGGGAGTCGTCAGCCAGTGTCTCCCATTGCGGTTCTTCGCCCAGCGGCTCCAGATCTACTTTAGAGTCGCCTCCGAAATTGATCTTCGCGACGAGATCCGAGGGAACGACCGGATCCTGATTTACCACGAATAGGATCTCTCCCTTTTTGCTTTGGTTGAAGCGGTCCGCATTTTTCAGGAAGTAAAGCATCTCCGCATACTTCGCGGCGAATTCCGGCTCCAGGATGCGCTGGTAGGCGAAGGCGTAGTCGTGGGCGGTGACCGGGGTGCCGTCCGACCATTTCGCGTTCTGGCGGAGCTTGGCGGTCCACACGGTGGCGGTGGCGTCCGGCTCCAGCACTTCCGCTCCCGCGGGCATGGCGGTCGCGTCCTCGGTGGGGTGGTCGGAGACCAGACCCTCGAAGAGCGCGCGCATAATATTGCTCTCCAGCACGCCGGTCACGATCTGCGAGTCCAGGCCCTTCGGCTCGTTCGCGTTGCCGATGATCAGGATGCCCTCCCGGTTTGCCTTTTCGACCTGGGTTTCTTCCTGGCAGCCGGTGAGGCATAGCAGGGCAGGGAGCAGGAAAAAGGAGAGTCGTCTCATGAGTCGGGCGTGTGTCTAGCGGTTAGCGGGCCGGGATTGCAGGGAAAATTTGCAATAGTTCACCGGGTTTGTCCGGTTTTGCGGATTTCGTGAGAGTTTCTGTCAAAGAGGGGGCTTTGTGTTCCCGGGGACTTGCAAGGGAGGGGAGGATCGCTAGAACCACCGAAACCGTTAGTATCGCCGTCATTTGAAAGCCTATTTCCTTCGCCGCATTCTTCTGATCCCGCTCACCTTGCTCGGGATCACGGCGCTGGTCTTCTCCACCATCAAGCTCGCGCCTGGCGGTCCGGTGGAGCAACGCTTGGCCCAGCTCGTGGGCGGTGAAAAGCGCTCGCGTGCCGAGGCTTCCTTCTCGCTGACGATGTCGCAGGTCATCGAGGAGGAGGAAAAGGAGGACGAGGACAAGAGCGTCTCCCGCGCCTACCTCGAGTGGCTGGGCGTGATGCCGCGGGACATGATGAAGGCCGGCGCGGAATTCAAGCCGGACCAGAACACGGTGGAAATGATCCTCCCCGGAACCGTCCACATCGTGACCGTCACGCGGGATGGCAAGCTTTCCGGACCGGAAGGCGTGGACCTTTCCGCGTGGGACGTGCGCCTGCGTTCACCGCAGGAGCAGGCGGCCCGCTGGGCGAAGTGGATCAAGGGCGTGGAACTCACCAAGATGCCCGAGCCGCGCGCGGTGCTCTTCATGCCGGAGCGGGACGGCCTGCTGCAGGGCAGCCTGGGGAACTCCAAGAAGTACCAGGACAGCGTGTGGTCGATGATCTTGGAGCGCATGCCGGTATCCGTCTATTTCGGCGTGCTGAGCATGATTGTCATCTACGGGGTCTGCCTGCCGCTGGGCATCGTGAAGGCGATCAAGCACCGCAGCTTCATGGACAATGCCACTTCGGCGGCTGTCTTCGCGGGCTACGCCATCCCGGGCTATGCGCTGGGCTCGCTGATGGTCGTCTTCCTCGGTGCGAAACTCGGCTGGTTTCCGCTGCGGGGCCTCACGGGGGATGACTTCGAGACGCTATCCGCCATGGGCAAGGTGAAGGATCTGGCACACCACACGGTCATGCCGCTGATCTGCTACCTCATCGGCAGCTTCGCCTTCATGACCATGATGATGAAGAACAATCTCATGGACAATCTCGCCGCCGACTACGTCCGCACTGCCGCGGCGAAGGGCGTGTCTTTCCCTCGAGCCGTCTTCAAGCACGCCTTCCGCAATTCCATCATCCCGATCGCGACCACCTTCGGAAACAACATCTCGCTGCTGGTGGCGGGGTCGATGCTCATCGAGCGGATCTTCGACATCAACGGCTTCGGCCTCCTGCAGTTCAATGCGATCTTCGAGCGCGACCAGCCCTTGATCATGGGGGTCCTGTTCTTCTCCGCGCTGCTGATGCTGATCGGCAACATCCTCTCCGACCTCTGCGTGGCCTTGGTGGATCCGCGGGTGAGCTACAAGTGATATGACCTTTCCCCGCAAAGTCGGATTGATCCTGCTCCTGGTGGCCGCCATCGCGGCATGGGGGCACTGGAAGGAGTTGTCCCTGCCATCGCTCCGCTGGTTCTTCTCCTTCGACGCCACGCCGCAGCAGATTCAGGACGCGGCGACCGTGAAGGAGTGGTATGGCTTTTCCCAGCGCCAGCGGCTGGAGGCTCAGGGCAACATGGTGGGCTACGGCTTCTGCGTTGTGATGGGCGTGGCCGGACTGGTGTTGCTCGCGACCGGCGGGAAATTCCAGTGGAACCCTCTGACGGTTCGCAAGTTCACGCGCTTTCGTTCGATCGGTCGCGGTTGGCTCGCCTTTCGAATGCTCCTGCTGCTCCTGCTGGTGGCGATGCTGGACCAGCTCCTGGTGGGCAAGCGCGCGCTGGCCGTGAAGCACGGCGACCAGTGGATCTTCCCCGCCTTCCAGCAAAAGATCTATTACGAAAACGACTTCGGCGGCACGCAGGACCAGGAGGTGAACTACCGCCGCTTGAAGGAGCGCTTCGCCGCGGAGAAGAACGGCGATCGGGTGATCATGCCGCCCATCCCGTGGGACCCCACCTTCGACTCCGACGAGGTGCTGAAGCGCCCGCTCGTCTCGAATGAAGGCATCATCCACCGGCCGGGGGAGAAGGAGCCGTTCAACGGTCAGGCCGTCCAATTCAGCGAGGACAATCCCGACGTCCAGCGTCTCGCCGCACGCTTCCGCAAGGGCAAGCGAGACGGCCTCACCTCGATCTACGATACCAAGGGCGAATTCGCCGGACGCCAAACGTGGAAGGCGGGCGAACTGGTCGAGTCGAAGGCCCCGGAAGACGTGCTCGCCGCCACCACCACCGGCTGGGTAGAGCTGCTCTACCCGCCCGCGCCTCCATCGTTGAAGGAGCGGCATTTCCTCGGCACGGACTCGAAGGGCTGGGACATCGCAGCCCAGCTCTACGGCGGCCTGCAGGTCATCTTCAAGTCGTCCATTTTCTATCTGGTGCTCACCTATGGCATCGGCATCACGCTCGGCTGCGTCATGGGATACTTCGGCGGGTGGTTCGACCTGTTGATGCAACGCCTCATCGAGGTCCTTAGCAACGTGCCCTTCCTGCTGGTGGTCATCATTATCACGGTGAACCTGGGCCGCGAGAACGTGGTGCTGATGAATATCCTGCTGATCTACTGCATCTTCTCTTGGATTACCGTCGCCACCTACCTGCGCACCTCCACCTTCCGGGAAAAGGCGCGCGACTACGTGGCGGCTGCACGGGTCCAGGGCGCGGGCACCTCGCGGGTGATCTTCCGCCACATCCTGCCAAACGCGATCTCCACCATCGTTACCCTCCTGCCCTTCAGCGTCGCGGGCCTGACCACCTCGCTCACGGCGATGGACTTCCTCGGCTTCGGCCTGCCGGACTCCTATCCTAGCTGGGGCCGGGTGCTGGAAAACGGCACGCAAAATCTCTCTTCACCGTGGATCGTGGCCTCAGTCTTCACCGTGATGGTCTCCGTGCTGCTGGTCATCACCTTCATCGGCGAGGCGATCCGCGAGGCATTCGATCCCAAGAAATTCACCACCTACCAATGAGGCGCGCACTTACCATCCTGGTCGCAGCCATCGGCTTGTTGCCCGTCCCGGGCAGCGGGCAGGGCAGGACATTCCCCGCCTACGACAATTCGGAGGAGCGGACGAAATTCTACCAGCGCTACAATGACCAGGTGCTGGAGACGCTGACCACGCGGAAGGCGGCGCTGGAAAAGGATCTCGCCGGTGAACTCGACGAGACCGCCCGCACCGAGAAGCTGGCGGAGTCCGAGACGCTGCAGCGGCGACTGGACCGGCCGAAGTTCTTCGAGATTCTCACCGAGTCCGACCTGCCGAAGGACCTGACCTGGACGACCAATATGGAGGAGCCCGAGCTGGGCTCACCGGACGCAAAGAAGGGCGGCACCGTCCATTCCTTCATCCCCGGCGGCTCCTACCCGCCGACCATCCGTCCTCTCGGGCGCGAGGGGAACAATTCCTTCCGCAGCTTCCACTGGGACGACGTGGAGATGGCGCTCACCCTTTTCCACCCCGGCACGGGCAAGCCGATCCCGGCGCTCGCGGACAAGTGGGCGGTGGCGGCGGACGGGCAGACCGTTTATTTCCACATCGACGATGACGCCCGCTGGTCGGACGGCAAGGAGGTGAAGGCTGGCGACTGGCTGATGTCCTTCTACATCTACCTCTCTCCCTATCTCACGGAGGCCTTCTACCGCGCCTACTACGGCGAGCAGTACTGGGGCATCGCCACCTACGGGGACGACTACGTCTGCATCCGCCTCGCCACACCGAAGCCGATGGCCGAGGGCTTCGCCGGGCTGATTCCCTTCCAGGAGGACTTCTACAAGGAATTCGGCCCGGACTTCGAGTCCCGCTACAACTGGCGCCCGCGCCCGACCACCGGCGCCTACCGCATCCGCTCTGAAGACATCCTGAAGGGCCGCTCGATCGCGCTGACCCGCGTGCAGGACTGGTGGGCCCGGGACAAGAAGTACTACAAGCATCGTTTCAATCCCGACCGCATCGAGTACCTCCAGATCCGCGACGACGAGAAGATCTTCCAGATGTTCCTGCGCGGGGACATCGACGTCTATCTGCTGGCGGACTCGCTGAAGTGGTATGAGAAGACCGAGGTCCCTCAAGTCTTCAACGGCTACATCGAAAAGGCGACCTTCTACAACCAGTACCCCGCCGTATCCCGCGGCCTGTATTTCAATATCCACCAGCAATCGCTGCGGAATCTGGACGTGCGCATTGGCCTCCAGCACGCAACGAACTGGGATAAGGTGATAGAGCTTGATAGGCGGGGAGATGCCGAGCGCCTCCACCTGCTGAATGCGGGCTACGGCGAGTTTTCCCACCCGACGCTGCGGACGCGGCCTTTCTCGGTGGAGAAGGCGCGCGAGCACTTCGCGAAGGCCGGCTTCACCGAGCGCGACAGCGACGGCATCTTGAAAAATGCGGAGGGCAAGCGCCTGTCCTTCACCATTACCTACCCGAAGCACCCGATCTGGGACCCCATTCTCCTCCGCATCAAGGAAGAGGCACGCCGTTCCGGCGTGGAATACAAGCTCGACGGCATGGACCCGGTCGCCTCCTTCCAGAAGGTGACAAAGAAGGAGCACGAGATCGCCTTCGCCGGGTGGCAGAGCCAGCCGCCCATCCCGGACTACTATCAGGGCTTCCACTCGAAGGACGCCTATGAGCCCGGCACGAACAAGCCGCGCCCGATGACGAACAACATCACCGTCTTCGCCGACCCGGAAGTGGACAAACTGCTCGAGGCAAACCGCGCTGCCCGCAGCCTGGAGATCATCCGCGACACCAGCTACAAGCTGGAGGAAATCCTGCACGACCGCGCCGTATGGGTCCCTGCCTTCCAGAGCCCCTTCTACCGCGTGGGCTACTGGCGCTGGATCCGCTGGCCGGAGGGCTTCAATGTCCGCCTCGGCAATGACCCGGAGATGAATCACGTCCTCTGGGTGGATGACGACATCAAGAAGGACACGCTGAAGGCGATGAAGGAAGGCCGGACCTTCCCGGAACAGAACAACGTTTACGATCAATACCGCTCGTCGCGCGGCGATACCGAGTGACCATGTCCGAACCCCTGCTCCAGGTCCGCGATCTGATCACCGCCTTCGATACCGATGGCGGCCTGATCCGCGCCGTTGACCACGTTTCATTCGACATCGCCCGCGGCAAGACGCTGGGCATCGTGGGCGAGTCCGGCTGCGGCAAAAGCGTCACTGCCATGTCGCTCGTGCGCCTGCTCCCGCAGCCTGCAGGCAAGATCCTGCAGGGCGAGGTGCTCTTCAAGGGCCGCGACCTCACCCGCCTGAAGCCGGAGGAAATCCGCAAGGTCCGCGGGAACGAGATCGGCGTGATCTTCCAGGAGCCGATGACGGCGCTGAATCCGGTGCACCGCATCGGCAAGCAACTCGCCGAGTGTTTCCTGATCCACAAGAAAGTCAGCAAGAAGGAAGCATGGGAGCGCGCCATCGAGATGCTGCGCCTCGTGAAAATTCCCGCGCCCGAGCTGAGGGCGGGGGACTACCCGCACCAGCTTTCCGGCGGCATGCGCCAGCGTGTGGTCATCGCCATGGCGCTCGCGCTGAAGCCAGACCTGATCATCGCGGACGAGCCGACCACCGCCCTCGACGTGACCGTGCAGGCGCAGATCCTCGATCTGATGAAGCGCCTCCAGGCCGAGATGGGCATGTCCGTGGTGCTCATAACTCACGACCTCGGCGTCATCGCCGAGACGTGTGACGAGGTGGTGGTGATGTATGGTGGCCGGGTGGTGGAGCGAGCCCCGGTGAAGCAGCTTTTCGCCCGCCCGCTTCACGCCTACACGCGCGGACTGCTCGCCTCGATCCCGCGGATGGAGACACCGCGGAAATCCATCCTGCCCGTCATCCCGGGCATGGTCGCGTCGCTGCGGGACTTCGTACCCGGCTGCCGCTTCTGCCAGCGCATGGATCGCCAGGGCGTGACCCTGCGCGAACGCCCGCCCTTCATCGAAGTCTCGCCCGGACACTGGGTCGAGGCCTGTCCGATCTGCTACGCCTCGACCGACGCATGACCCCGATCCTTTCCGTTCGCGATCTCAAGGTGCACTTCCCGGTGACGGGAGGTCTGCTCATGCGCCAGATCGGGGCAGTCCGTGCCGTGGACGGTGTCTCCTTTGACATCGCTCCCGGTGAAACGCTCGGCCTGGTCGGCGAGTCCGGTTGCGGCAAGTCCACGCTCGGCAAGGCGATCGTCCGCCTGAATGACGCGAACCATGGCAGCATCCACTTCGACGGTCGCGACATCACCGGCCTCGGCCGCGGTGCCATGCGGCCCATCCGCAGCGACCTGCAGATGATTTTCCAAGACCCGGTCGAGTCGCTCAATGCCCGCCACAGCGTGCGGGAGATCCTGGAGGAGCCTCTCATCATCCACGGTCACGGCTCCAGGGCGGACCGATGGAAGCGCGTGGACGAGCTGCTGGAGCGCGTGGGCCTGCCGTCCGCATCGGCGGATCGCTATCCCTTTGAGTTCTCCGGCGGCCAGCGCCAGCGCATCGGCATCGCCCGCGCCATCGCCCTGAAGCCGAAGCTCATCGTCTGCGACGAGCCCGTGTCAGCACTCGACGTTTCCGTCCAATCGCAGGTGCTGAACCTGCTGTTGGAGCTCCAAAAGGACCTAGGCCTGTCCTACCTCTTCATCGCCCACGACCTCGCCGTCGTTAAACACATCTCCGACCGCGTGGCCGTCATGTATCTCGGCAAGATCGTTGAAATGGCGGATGCCGAGGTCATCTACCAGCGGCCCAAGCACGCCTATACCAAGGCGCTGCTCTCCGCCATCCCCGAGCCGGATCCCACCCTTGAGAAGAACCGTATTCTTCTCGAAGGGGATGTGCCCTCGCCGATCGATCCGCCGAAAGGCAGCGCCTTCGGTCATCGCATCAAGCATCCGCGTTATCCGGAGACCGTCGGTGCCGACCTCTCGCTCCGTGAACTGGAACCCGGCCACTGGGTCGCCGCCGACCCCTGCTGCCTCGACGCCGCCGACTGGGCAAAGGTCGCAACGACCGGCAAGGTCGCCTGATCTTCGGCAAAGCCGGGAGCGCTGGGAACACTTGCCACGCGGTCGATTGGACGCTCGGCGAGCGCCAGCGATCCAGCCCGTCCATCACGACGTTGGAAGCAGTCCTGAAAATGGGGGAGCCGTGAGTCCTCCCGAGCTTCCGCTTGTCCGGCTCACCGCAGGATCTAAACTAGCCGCGTGCCCGATCTCTTCGACGTCTCAGCCTCCGGTGCTCCGCGCCCGGATGGCGATGTCAGCGGTGAGCCGCTTGCTTCCCGCATGCGGCCGAGGACGCTCGACGAGATCGCGGGGCAAAAGCACATCCTGGGCGAGGGGAAGCTGCTGCGCCGCGCCATCGAGGCGGACCGCTTCGCATCGCTGATCTTCTACGGGCCACCGGGAACAGGGAAGACCACGCTTGCAAGCGTGATCGCCCGCAGCACCGGATCGCGTTTCGAGGCGCTGAATGGCGTGGAGTCGAATGTGGCCGAGATCCGCGCGAAGATCGATCAGGCCCGCACCTGGCGCGATCTTCGGGGCGAGACGACGATCCTATTCATTGACGAGATCCACCGCTTCAACAAGGCCCAGCAGGACGTGCTGCTGCCGCACATCGAGCGTGGGACGGTGCGCTTCATCGGGGCCACGACCCACAATCCCTACTTCTACGTCAATTCGCCGCTCGTTTCTCGGTCCCAGATTTTCCAGTTGGAGTCGGTCTCGACGGACGACCTGCTGCCGGTGCTTCAGCGCGCGCTCGCGAACGAGGAGCGTGGATTTGGAGCGCTGGATATTCAGGTAGACGCCGATGCTCTCCAGCATCTCGCAACGATGTCGGACGGTGACGTGCGGAAGGCGCTCACGTCGTTGGAACTCGCCGTCCTGACAACGCCGCCCGAGACGGACGGCTCGATCCGGCTCACGCTCGCCGTTGCCGAGGAGTCCATCCAGCGGAAGGCGATCGTCTATGATGCCGATGGCGACGCGCATTACGACACGGCGTCCGCCTTCATCAAATCGATCCGCGGTTCCGATCCGGACGCAGCCCTCTACTGGCTGGCGAAGATGCTGCACGCGGGGGAGGATCCGCGATTCATCGCGCGGCGTCTGGTGATCTCCGCCAGCGAGGACATCGGGCTCGCCGACTCGAATGCGCTGCGGGTGGCGATGGCGGCGCAGCAGGCCTTTGAATTCGTCGGCATGCCGGAGGGGCGAATCCCGCTCGCCCATGCCACCGTCTATCTCGCCACCGCGCCGAAATCGAGCACCGCCTACGCCGCGATCGGGGCCGCGATGGCGGATGTCGAGAAGGGTCGCACCCTCGCCGTGCCCGAGCACTTGCGGACAAAGACTCGCAAGAAGCTCGCCGTCGCCAGCGGGACAGATGAGGAAAAGATGCGCTACCTCTACGCCCACGACTACGAGGGGGGCTACGTTCCGCAGGCCTACCTGCCGGAGGGCCGGGTCTACTACCATCCCGGCGAGAACGGGATGGAGAAGCGGATCAAGGAGCGAATGGACTACTTCCGGCAATTGGCGGAAAGGGAGAAAGGCGAGTGATCCCCCTACTGGGAGCGCGGAATTTATTCCGCTCGAAAGGTAGGTTCGCCGGGGTTGTGCAGCGGAATAAATTCCGCGCTCCCAGTGGCAAGATACTTCACGCGATGGCCTCCATTGCTGTGAGCATGAGCACCGGTCGCTCCTCTGCATCGCTGCGATCCAGATCGACCACCAATCTGAGAACCCAGTCGTTCGCCTCGTCCGGATCAACCAGTGTCTGCTCGATGGTCCAGCGCCGCGGCTCGTCGTCGGATATCCGCATGTGCTTCGTCGCCCGGGCTTCCGGATCGAGCCGAATGCGTTCATGATCCGCATAGTAGCCATCTAACAGACCTTCGATCCTTGCCGCGGTCCAGGGTGTCCCTTCGCCGTCATTCGGCTCGATCTGCGCGAGGATGGCCTGCGTGTTTTCCTCGGCAAATGCCTTCAGCAGCGTGAAGACCGCATTCCTTGCCGCGCGGGTGAATGCGGGACGATTGCGTGTGAAGGCGACGGTCTTCCGCTCGTCGGCAGGCTTCTCAAGTTCAAGCTCCGGCACGTAGTCCGGGTTCCGCAGCTTCTCCCATTCGTCGAGCAAGCTCGAGTCCACGGTGCGCAGCAGGTCGCCGAAGTAGTCCTCGGCTTCCACCAGTTCCTCGGTCTTCGACATCGGGGGGACGGTCTGCGAGAGCACCTTGTAAACCTCCGAAAGATGGCGCAGCAGCACGGCCTCGCTCTTCTCCAGCCCGTAGGTCTTCACGTA
This sequence comes from Luteolibacter flavescens, assembly GCF_025950085.1. NCBI lineage: Bacteria > Pseudomonadati > Verrucomicrobiota > Verrucomicrobiia > Verrucomicrobiales > Verrucomicrobiaceae > Neoluteolibacter > Neoluteolibacter flavescens. Next base: position 431,290 of record NZ_JAPDDS010000001.1, on the reverse strand, counting down.
GTCCTCAAAGGACTGCCAGTGCTCGAACATCTCGCGGGCGATGCTCTTCGGCCGGACGGCTGCCTCCTTCATCCACGGTCTCTCGGCGACGAAGGCATTGTAGGTGTGGTAGATGAATTCCTTCCCGGGCTTCGGCCACTCGACTTCCTCGAGCATCTCCATCCGCTCCTCGTAGCCCACGCCTTCATCCTTCAGCCGGGCGATCAGTTCGCCCTTCAGCATGTCCACCTGCCGGCGCAGGATGACGTCGGGGTTTTCCAAGATGGCCTCGACCAGCGAGATCACATCAAGCGGGTAGTCCGGCGACTCGCGGTCTAGCAACGGGATCGCTTCCAGCAGCCACAGCCCGAGTGCCTGGTTCATGGAGAAGTCCTCCTGAAGCTGAACATTGAGGCGGACTTTCGCAGGACCGCTTCGATCGTTCTTCGGGATGATGGTCAGGATGCGACCCTCGACCATGCCGCGGAAAATCTGGAAGGCACGGCGACGGTGGGCCTTTTTCTTCGAAGGCGGCTCGTGGCTGTCATTGATGAGCGTCCGCAGTGCGACACAGCCGTCCTCGTGCTCTCGGCCCAATACATTGAGGAGCATCGAGTGGGTGACATTGAAGCTGGAAACCAGCTTCTCCGGCGGTGCGTCGATCAGGCGGCGGTAGCTCTTCTCGTCCCAGTTCACAAAGCCCTTCTCCGGCGGCTTGCGTTTCACGAAGCTCTTCTTGCCGCTCTTCGCCGCTTTCTGCTCCAACCGCAGGTTCTCGATGACATGCTCGGGCGCCTGACACACCACGGTGCCGCTGGTGTCGAATCCACGTCTGCCGGCACGCCCGGCGATCTGCTTGAAATCGCGGACCGCCAGCGTCTTCGTACTGCTTCCATCGTACTTGAAGAGCTGAGTGAAGAGCACCGTGCGGATCGGCACGTTCACGCCCACGCCGAGCGTATCGGTCCCGCAGATCACCTTCAGCAACCCGCGCTGAGCCAGCTTCTCCACAAGAATGCGGTATTTCGGCAGCAGCCCCGCGTGGTGGATGCCGATGCCGTGCCGCAGCAGCTTCGAGACCTCCTTGCCGTAGGGGCTGCGGAAGTTCGCGTCGTGCAGCGTCTCGGCGATCTGCTGCTTCTCCTCCTTCGTGCAGAAGTTCCAGCTCAGGAGGCTCTGGGCTGTGCCTGCACAAGCGAGCTGGGTGAAGTGGACGAGATAGACGGGTGCCTTCTTTTTCTCCACCAGCTCTGCGACCATCTCCTCCAACGGGGTCTCGCTGTAGTCGAATTCCAAGGGGACTGGCCTCTGGTCGGACTTCACCAGCACCGTCGGCGTCCCTGTCAGCTTCGTGATTCCTTCTTCAAAGAACGCCGTCTCCCCGAGCGTCGCGGACATCAGGAGAAAGCGTGCCTGTGGCAAAGTCAGCAGGGGAACCTGCCAGGCAAAGCCGCGGGACGAGTCCGAGTAATAGTGGAACTCGTCCATGATCACATCGTCCACCTGCGCGTGCCGTCCCTCGCGTAGCGCCAGATTTGCCAGGATCTCGGCGGTGCAGCAGATGACCGGTGCGCCTGGATTCACCGTCGCATCCCCGGTGATCATGCCCACCTTGTCCGGGCCGAAGAGATGGCACAGCGAGAGGAATTTCTCATTCGCCAGCGCCTTGATCGGCACCGTGTAGTACGAGCGCCGGTTCTGGCAGATCGCCTTGTAGTGCAGCGCCAGGGCCACCAGGGATTTCCCCGAGCCTGTCGGCGTGTTCAGAATGACATTGTTGCCCGCGTAGAGCTCCAGGATGGCCTGTTCCTGATGATCGTAGGGCTCCACATTCGTCTCGATCAGGTAGTCGAGGAAGGCACTGAGCACCTCGTCATTCGAGGTCGGATCGGAGACACGGGCGGGATCAAGCAGCATCGGCGGGGCGGGATGGTGGGGGGTGGAGGGGAAAATGGGAAGCCGCACGCCACACGATTTAGCCGGGAAATCCGGTTGCCAACCCGCGGTCCCTCTGCTGAATTTCGGACCCATGGCGAACGCAACCAACGTCCTTTCCAGCGGCATCGAGATCACCGGATCCATCCGCTTCTCGAATGACATGATCATCGACGGCAAGATCGAGGGTGAGATCATCTCCGAGAAGGGCCGCGTGACCATCGGCGAAAACGCCGTCGTGAAGGGCAACGTAACCGCCGGCGACGTGAAGGTCTTCGGCAAGATCGAAGGCAAGATCACCTCCGAGCACTGCGAGCTGAAGGCCAAGTCCCGCCTCGACGGCGACATCAAGGCCAAGAACTTCTCGATGGAAGGTGGTGCCCAGCTTTCCGGCCGCACCGAGATCGGCTGATCCAGGATTTTCCCGACTACGAATCTTCAAAAAGGGCGGGACGCTGAGGTGCCCCGCCCTTTTTCGTGCCCATCTTAGTCAGCGGGTTCGCATTGGCGCGCGTGCCTGGAGCGGGCGGCGGGCGATGAAATTGATCGCGTTGCAAAGCCCGGCCATCACCGGGAAGGCGAGGATGAATGCCAGCGGCGGCAGGATCAGCGAGCAGATGCAGAAGGCGAGGAAGACGCCCTCGGACATCTTCGGCCCCCGCCGGGTGTCTTCGAAGAAATGGGTGATGCGGTTCCACTCCTGAGCGAAGCCGTAGTAGGCACGGAAGAGCCAGTAGACATTGAAAAGCGGCACGAAAAGCAGGCCGACCGCCATGCCCGGCGTGACCGTGGCCCCGGCCCGCGAGAGGCAGAACCACGCGCGATACAAGTTCATCAGCGCGAAGACCTGGGCGGCGATCAGGCACAGGCCGGCCAGAGAGAAGCAAACGAGCGTGATGATCCCGAGCGCCGGGTCCGGCTGGATCGACTCCGGATGCCGGGCCGCCATGAAAATGGTGAGACCGCCGACCAATGCCAGGACCACCGCGGCAGCGACCGTGCCTGCATACAGTCCGAATGAGGCTAGTGGCACCGGCGGACGCGGGAAGACCGCATTCCCACCCTGTGCCTGGGCAGTCTGGGTCGCCGCGGCAGCAGTGGCCTGACCGGACCGCGCCGCTGGCTGGGTGGCACGGCCCGGAGTCGTAGCGCCAGCACGCATGGGCCCGGACGGTTGCGCCGTGGCCACGCGCGCGGCGGGGACCGGCTTGGCGGTAGCGGCTGCGACTTTCACGGCGGCGGGGAAAAGCCCGTCGATCCGCCCGGCTGGCAGCCACTCCGCCATGCCCTCTGCCCAGACGAGGGATTCGCGGGTGATATTTCCTCCTTGGGCGAATGAAAGCATCTGATCCCCGGTGTAGGGGCCTAACTGCTGGTCCTCCTGCGAGACAAACCACTGCGTATCCTGACTCATGACCCTGTGAGGCAAGCGACTCCAACAGATCGGGACAAGATCAAACCTCGGAGCCCGCCGCCTTCTCTCGTCCCGTCTGCCAAGCATCGGCCGCGTAGATCGCCACGGCGGTCCAGATCAACGCGAAGGAAAGCAGGCGCAGCGATGTCATCGGCTCGCCGTAGATCTGCCAGCCGATCAGGAACTGCAGGGTCGGCCCGATGAATTGGAGGATGCCGAGCGTGGTCAGCGAGATCGTCCGCGTCGCATGGCCGAAGCACAGCAGCGGCGTGGCCGTGGCCAGACCCGTGCCGATGATCAGCAGCGCCTGCGTGCTCCCTTCTCCAAACCACGCCTCGCCGCTCCACGCCTGCCAGGCCAGCCAACCGACCGCGATGGGCGCCATCAAGGCCGTCTCCGCAGCCAGTCCGGACAGCGCTCCGAGCGGAGCTTTCTTTCGCACGACGGCGTAGAGCGCGAAGGTGATGGCCAGCACGAGCGCCACCCATGGCACTCCCTTTACCGCGAGGAATTGGCAAGCCGCCCCGGCGACGGCGATCCCCACCGCGAGCAATTGCCGGCGATTCTGCCGTTCGCCGAAGAACCATGCGCCGAAGAGCATGTTTAGGAAGGGATTCAGGTAATACCCGAGCGCGCCCTCCAGAATGCGGCCATTCAGCGTGGCCCACACATAGAGCAACCAGTTTGACGCCAGCAGTCCGCCCGAGAGCAGATGCCAGCCCGCGCCTCGCCACGTGGATAGGCCGCGGAAAACCTCGCCGAGTTGGCGACGCCAACCGAGCAGCATCGCCAGCAGTACCAGCGACCACACGGTGCGGTGCGCGATGATGGAAAGCGGCGGTAGAAAGCCGAGGCCCTTCCAAAATACCGGCAGCACGCCCCATAGGAAAAAGGCGGTCACCGCGCTCGCCACACCGCTGCGGGACGCATTCACGACAGCGCCTCAAATTTCCGGCAGATCCACGCCACGCGCGCGGCTGCGGACTCCATCTCCAGCAGATCCTGCCGCTCGTCCGGGTCGTGCAGGAATTGCTGCGCCATCACGTCCGCCAGAATCGAAGGATCGTCGATCTGGTCGGTCATGTTCACCAGCGCCTCGCGCACCTCGGTCGGCAGTCCGCGCGTCACATGACCGGCGGCCTCGTGCAGAGCGGACAAGGCACCGGGAGCCTGCGACTCCGGCTCGAAAATGGACGGCACCGGAATGATCCGCGCCTTCGGGTAGGGGGAGTCCAGCCAGTCCATGAATTTCACCCGGATCACCCCGTGCAGGAGCAGGTTTGAGGTGCCGTCATCCAGTTCCCGCGATGCCCGCACCAGACCCATGGTTCCGACCGGCGAGGCGCAGCGCGAGAGGTCATCGGTCTCTTTTCCAAGAAGACGCGTCACCGCGAAGAAGCACGATCCCTGGAGCGCATCCGCCAGCATCATCCGGTAGCGGGACTCGAAGGTGTGCAGCGGCAGCCCCCCGTGTGGGAAAAGCGTGCAATCGGGCAGCAGCATCACGCCACAGACTTCGGGGATGTTCAGCGACGACATTGCGTGCCGCAAAGGAGGCACGCCCGTCCGCCCGCGCAATTCAAAAAAGTGGCCGTCTCGGACTCCGTGCAGCTCGCCGCGGAGGCATACCCACAATCGCCCAAAGAATAAGAGCGGTTAGAAATGGGTGTCGCTGGGATCAATATCGCTGGGAGCGCGCGGCCACTGGCCCGCTTGGATAGTAGGCCCTGTGGCCCGGTAATTAGACAATGGCCTCGAACAACTTGATTCCGACAATCCGATAAATCTGGATATAACCCCAAATCAGAAGACCTCTTCCGGTCCTCATGATTACCAGTATAGCCATCCTGTTTAAAATTATCCCATTGCAAATACTGTCATGCATTACGTTTCCCTAATTAGGGGTCACTCAAACCAACAAGCCTCGCCCAAAAAATAATAGATATGAGTGATCGGGTTGATGGCTGGCAATGCGATAAAATTACCCAATGATCGAAATCTTTTACGGGTGATCGCACATTTAATAAAAACCAACAGCGGCGGCTTATGTTATAGGTTGTATCATTGCTTGAGCGTCGCAACTAAATAACCACCTCATTAGAAAAATAAAATATCCACCCCTCAATTTCACCTCATACTATCTTTTCCCTCGCCCAAAACCCGAACCCGTTGTTACGTCTCCGGGCCACATGGAAATCACGGAAGACTGGGTGAGGGGATTGACCGGCTGGAAGCCGTTCAAGGAAGGGAAAACCATGTCCGATCAAAATCTGGTCGCCGGTCTCAAGCGTTCCGCCGATGGAAATCTCATCCAAGGCACGATGCGGGAGGGCAAGTTATCGCTCCGTCCCATCGTCAAAATCAACGGGCCGAGCGATGTCGGCGTGCAGTGCGGCTGTCCGGAATATCGGGCCACAGGCGGTGTCTGCGCGCATGCGGTGGCTGTCCTCCTATCGTCCATCGCCACTAAGAAAGCATCCGGGCCTGCAACGACTCCTGCAAAACCCGCCGCGCCGATCACTCCTGTCGCCTGGCAAATCCGGCTTTCCCCGCGCCTGGAGTCCGAGTGGCTGGAGGGCAAGCTCTCGGTCCGGCTTGTCCCGGCGAGCGGCGATATTGTCACCCCGTCGGACATCGCGCTGACCGCCTGGTTGGCCGATCGGGGTCAGTCCGCCGAGGGTGGAGTGCTCGCACTTCGCTTGGCCGGGGACGATGCCGCGGCGTTGCTCGACCGTATCGCCGGGCACCCCCGGATCGAGATCGAGGGGCGGCCCGGCCCTTTCCGGCTGGATCCGGACCCCGGTCCGCCTCTCCGCCTTGGCGATAGCCGGCTGGAGGGCTCACAGGTTTTCTTGTCACTCGATCCCAGCGAAACCCGCCGGAAGCTTGTCCGCTGGGGGGCGAGTCCCGCCTTCGTCACCCGGTCTGCCGCGGTCCGGTTGCCCGCTGCTTCGGGACGATCGGGTTGGCTGGAGCGGGTGGGTGCGTTGGCTGGCCAGGGAAAACTCCGGCTTCTCGCCACCGAATTTCTTGCGGATCTGGATGCTTGGCTCGACTTGTTTGAAGCGCCTCATTTGGGGTGGCTCGGCGACTTGCGCTTCGCCAGCGCCGCACCGGACTTCGTGCTGGATCTGGATGGATCGCTGGATTCGCTCGATGCCACGCTCTCCGTCCGCTACCCGGGTCTCTCGCCCCGGGCTCTTCCGGACCCCGGAGACGATCTGCCCGGCCTGCCCGCCATTGCGCCGGATGGTCACCTGCAGACCCGCCAACTCGACTCGGAGGAAGCCGCCCGACACCTGCTGATCGTCGCCGGATTCGATCCCGGGCAGCGCCGCGCCCGGTTCCAGATGCGGGGACGCGATGCCATCCTCGCCTTCGTCGCCGATGATCTCCCCGGACTCCGCCAGCGATGGACGGTGAGGGAAGGGGATCGGCTTGCCGAGGTGCTCAAGCGGGTCCATGTCGTCCGCCCGGAGATCGAGCAGAAAGCCGACTTCGGTTCTTCGCTGGCGTTTGAATTGTCGTTCCAGACCACCGGGGGGCAGAAGATTCCAGGGCCGGAAATGCGGCGCCTGCTGGGCAGCGGGAAGCGCCGGGCCACCCTGAAGAGCGGTGCCGAGCTGGTCTTCAGCCGTGACTGCGAGGAACTGGTGCAACCGTTGGTTTCAGAGCTGGGAATTGGCCGACCGGATGAAGAAATCCGGCTTTCCGGGGCGGCTGGAATCCTATTCCAGAATTTACGTGAAAAACTAAGTAAATCGCGAATTACAAGTGATCAATCTTCCGAAATTGATCAAATTTCAAACGAAGGGATTCGAGCTGAATTGCGTCCGTATCAAACACTCGGATCTTCATGGCTCGCGGATCGCTTGAAACGCCTTGGAGGTGCGCTCCTTGCTGATGAGATGGGACTAGGGAAGACTCTGCAAACAATCGCTTCCATCAACCACTTGAAGCGACTGGAGAGCCCCCCGAAGACTCCGGCTCTCGTGGTGGCGCCTACGTCGCTCTTGGGGAACTGGCGGGCGGAGTTCGAGAAGTTCGCGCCGGGTTTGAAATGCCTCGAATTCCATGGCTCCGGCCGGGACCGGTTGCGCGAGCAGGTTCCGGGGGCGGATATTGTTGTCACAAGTTATGGAACCTTGGTCCGGGATCTGGCGTTCCACCTCCAGAGGGAATACAGCGTGCTGGTGGCGGACGAGGCGAGCCTGCTGCGAAACCCGGATGCGGAGACAAGCAAGGCTCTCGCGAAGATTCAGGCTGGCGGACGAATCGCTCTGACCGGCACGCCGATCGAGAACCGGGTCCAGGATCTCTGGGCTATCTTCCGGTTCATTGCGCCCGGCTATCTGGGCGACCGAAAGGATTTTAAGGAGCGCTACGACGACACCTCGACCGACCCTAAGGCTTCCGCGGGGCTGATGGAGCGGCTGCGACTGCGGATCTCGCCGTATGTCCTGCGGCGGACCAAGGAGCAGGTCGCCAAGGATCTGCCTGACAAGATCGAGATCGACGAGTGGTTGACCTTGGCCGACGACCAAGCAGCTCTCTATGCGAGCCTCGCGAGGTCGGGCTTGGACGAGCTGGAGCGCATCCGCGACCAGCAAGGCGAGGGCGCTGGACGTATGCATTTACTGACGCTGCTGCTACGGTTGCGGCAGACTTGCGTGGATCCAGGGCTGCTGGAGCTGCCGGGGCGGAAGGAGTCAAGCGCTGTTAAAATCGATCGTTTGCTTGAGTTGCTCGGCGAGCGCTCTGACAACTCAGGAAAAACGCTGGTATTCAGTCAATTCGCCAAGAATTTACGAAGGATTGAGGAGCGATTGAAATCCGGCTACGGGAAGGTGCTTTGCCTCGACGGCAGCACCCGGAACCGGCAATCGCTGGTGGATGCATTCCAGTCCGAGGCCGGTCCGGCGGTCTTCCTGATCAGCCTCAAGGCCGGCGGCTTCGGCCTGAACCTGACCGCTGCGGACACCGTCGTCCATCTGGACCCGTGGTGGAACCCGGCCGTCGAAGCCCAAGCCACCGACCGAGCCCACCGGATCGGCCAGACCCGGCCCGTGACTGTTTACCGACTCATGACCCGCGACACCGTCGAGGAACGCGTCCGCCGCATGCAGGACAAGAAACGAGCCCTCATTGACGCCACCACCGGCGATACCGAAGATAACCCGCCAACCAACTGGACGAGTGGAGATCTGGAGGGACTGCTTCGGTGACGGGCCCTCGAAAGGCACCACTCAGCAAAGCCCGCGCGCAGTCTGAGCGTTCCGAGCAACCCCATTAATTACTTGTTACAATGTATGTAATGCGGAATTAAAAATCTTGACATTCCTGCTCGCTTGAGCTGATCTCAGCCCACTCGCCCCGTTTCGAGGAACCCAAATGGCCTTCAGATCCAACTGCATCGTTCCGATATGGGCACTTCCCCCAGACTCAAAGCGTCCTATCCAGATCGGGAGCGGTGTTCTGATTGCCGACCAATTTGAGCATGTCCTCCTCACCGCTGCTCATGTGATGGCGTTTTTCACGAAGCTCTACGTTCCCATGATTCCCGGAAGCCGTGGGCTGTTCAGACCTAATGGCGTCGCGTTTTGGCGGAATCCTAGCGAAGGAGAAATAGGAAAAGACACTTACGACTTCGGAGGGTTCATTCTCGATTCAGAATCTGCGAGCTCAGTCGAAGGAGCATTCACATTTCTAAGCCCACTCGATCTGCACGATGTTGAAACATATCCAGAAGGAACAGAGGTCTTTGTCGAAGGATATCCAGCGAAGAAAGGTCGATTGTCAGGGCCCGGTGTTGAAAATGAAACCCTTTCGGTTAAGGCGTCTGTGGTCAGCGAGAGTCGCCGCCTGAAGGGAGCTTATTCAACGAACAGCCATCTCTTCGTGGCGTTCAATCGAAGAAAGGGATTTGTCGATTCTCAAACTGGCCACCGCAGAGAAATCTGTCTTATGAACGGCACCAGTGGCGGGGCTATATTCGCCACGGACGAACACGGGTGTCCTCGCCTCGCTGCAATCATTACCGAACATCACGAAAAATCTCATATTTTGGTAGGCACTCGGATCGGGCATATCCTTCAAGAACTCAATGCTCAATTCCGAAGCCGCTGGGGCAGTGTAACGAAAAATTCGGAAGATCCCTATAAAGGCGAAGTTAGTGAGTAGCTGCCGGTTCGCCAGCTTTGCTACGGTTTCGTCGCTGGATCTCTCCCCGATTATTCATTGTGATCTCCCCCCATGACTCGCAGCGCATGCCTTTCCCTACTTGTTACAATTCCCTTCTTCCTCGGAGTTCGTGCCGAGGAAGTTCCCCCGTTGTCCCCGGATGCGCCGTTGATCGGGATCGCGAGTGTGAATGGTGAGGCGTATGTGAAGGCGGTGCGGGATGCGGGTGGGATTCCGGTGATCTTGCCGAATCATGAGGCGGATCCCGTTTTGATCGCAGGCTATTTACGGAAGCTGGACGGGCTGTTGTTGCCGGGCGGTGCAGATATCCCGCCGTCGGAATATGGCGAGGAACAGCACGAGACGGTCGAGGTGCTGGATGACAAACGCTTCCACTTCGAGAAGGCGCTGGGCAAGGCGTGGATCGAGAAGAGCAAGAAGCCCCTGCTCGGCATCTGCCTGGGCAGCCAGTGGATCAATGTCCTCCACGGCGGTTCGCTGGTGCAGGACATCCCGTCCGAGAAAGGCGGCAATCATCGCGGGACGACCCACGAGGTGACGCTGGAGCCGGGCTCGAAGCTCCTCGGGATCTATGGCGACGCCTCCTTCGAGGTGAATTCCTGGCATCACCAGTCGGTCGATGCCGTGGGCAAGGGCCTGCGTGTGGTGGCCCGCGGGGCGGACGGCGTGATCGAGGCGACGGAAACCACCGATCCCGGGCGCTTCCTCATCGGCGTCCAGTGGCACCCGGAAAAGATGCTGCCCACCGACGGCCGTCAGGCGCGACTGCTGAAGGCATTCGTCGAGGCATCGACAAGCAAGGGCGAGTGACCGGAGACTCCCCTCGCCTCCTTCCCTCCCGATTTCATGATCTCAGCCCTCATCTCCGCCCTGGTCATGTCATTCACGATGTGGCTCATCGCCCGTCATGAGGCGGACACGTCGCTGGTCCGCACCTTCCTGATCGCCTTTGGCGTGACGATCATCACGGCATTCTCGTCCTACTTCCTGGGAATCCTGGCGCTACTCGTCGGCTTCGGGCTGGCGGCGTGGGCGGTGCGGCAGTTCTGCTACCTGCGCTGGCCGCATGCCTTCATCGTCGCCACGGTTTTCATCGTGGTGCGATTCGGCACCGCCATCACGTTCAGCGGCCCGTCCCGCTGAACAAAACCGTCTCCGCTGCGGACCGGTCAGCGCTCCAGCAGGACCTCGCTGCCGAGCACGACGAGATCGATGCTGCCCTTGAGCGTCTTGTCGAGGAAGGGCGTGTTGCGGCTCTTCGACTTCATGAATTCGACCGAGAAGGTCGTGCTGCCCTCGGGGTCGAAGAGGATGAAATCGGCCGGCTTTCCTTCCGCCACCGGCACGGGCTCCAGGCCCATGAGGCGTCGTGGCTCGGAGGAGTAGCGCTTCACCAGCACGTCCCAAGTCAGTGCCCCGGTGGTAATGTAGCGGTCGAACATCGAGACGAGCGCCGTTTCCAGGCCGGTGATGCCATTCGGCGCGCTGGTGAAATCCTGCGCCTTTTCGAAAGGCGTGTGCGGAGCGTGGTCCGTGGCCAGCAGGTCGAAGACGCCGGTCTTCAGCCCCTCGAGCAGGGCCGCATTGTCCTCCGCCGTGCGCAGCGGCGGGTTCATCTTGTAGTGGGTGTCGTAGTTCCCGATGTCCTCGTCGCGGAACATCAGGTGATGCGGGGCGACCTCGGCGGTGACCTTCACGTCGCCGCGCTCCTTCCACCAGCGGATGGTCTCCATGCCGAGCTTGCTGGAGACGTGCTGGATGTGGATGTGCGCTCCGGTGGCGTGGGCCAGGCGGATATCGCGGTCGATCATGATTTCCTCGGCGCAGGCCGGGCTGCCCTTGATGCCGAGCTTGTAGGCCATGGGGCCGTCATTCAGCGCGCGCGGGCCGGCAAGCTCGTGGACCTCGCAGTGGCTGGCGAAAAACATGCCAAACTCGCTGGCATACTGCATGGCGCGGTAGAGCACGGCGGGATCGCCCACGCCATCGCCGTCGTCGGTGAGCATCTTCACGCCGAGCGCGCGCATGCCATCGATGGCGGCGAGTTCCTTCCCCTGGCGGCCCTTCGTGATGCAGCCGGAGGTGTAGACCGGGATGCGGGAGACGGCCTTTGCCTTGTCGTAGAGCATCTTTACCACTGCGGCCGAGTCGATGGCGGGCGAGGTATTCGGCATCATCACCACGCCGGTGATGCCGCCATTGATCGCGGCCTCGGTGCCGCTGGCGATATCTTCCTTCGCCTCGAACCCCGGCTCGCGGAAATGCACGTGGGCGTCAAACATCGCCGGCATCAGCAGGCGGCCCTTGCCCTCGATGACCCTGGCACCCTCCGGCACGGGGAGTCCTGCCGCCACGGCGGTGATGATCCCCTTTTCCACCCGCACGTCGGCTTCGACAAAGGCGGGCGAATCTTCGGAAACCACACGGACCTGGCGGATCAAGAGCACGTCGGACATGCCCGCTACATGACATCCCGCCCGGTGGCCGTCCAGTGCGGGAATGGGGATGGGTGACAGCTTCCTTCACCCGGCTGAATTCTGGTCAGGCGGGTGCAGTCTCCGCGACCTTGCCGCGGCGCTTTGTCCAGATCAGCGAAATCCAGGAAACGGCGGCGATGCCGAGGACGATCCACGGGGTCAGCCAGCCGAGGCGGGTGTAGAAGGTGAGCCCCGACTCCCTGCGCAGCGTGCCGGTGAGGGTCCCCTCCTCCATCGCGCCAAGGCGTCCGTGGATGTGGCCATGCGGGTCGATGACCTGGGAGACCCCGGAAGTCGCGCAGATGAACATCCACCGGCCATTCTCGCAGGCCCGGATACGCATCAATTCCGCATGCTGGTCATGCTGGCGGGCAGTCCAGGCTTTCGCATCCATCACCGGGACGACAAACATTTCAGCGCCCGCGGCGGTCATGCGGCGGGTCACACCCTCGTAATCGCAATCAAAGCACACCGGCGTGCCGACCTTGCCATGGCGCGTGTCGATCGGCATGGCTGATTTCCCGGCGATCCCGTCGTCGAAGAAATGCACCGGGTGGGCCTTGGTGTGCTCACCGCGCGGGCCGTCGGGATCGAGGGTCAGGGCGATATTCCGCCATGTCACGCCGTCCGGTTCGCGACGCTGGGTGCCGAGGGTCAGGGTGATGTCGCGGTCGCGGCAGAATTGCTGGAGGAGCTTCCAGTCCGGCGGGTAGGCCTGCACGTCATAGGGCAGCGCGTATTCCGGCCACGCCACGAAACGTACGTCCCCAGGGAGTGATTCCGTTGCCGGGATGAAGTCATGGATCGTGACGTTTTCCAACTGCACACCGCCGACCTTCACTGCGGCGGGATCTTCCGCGCCGGGTGTCTGATGCCGCGAGGGAAGCAAGCACGCCGCGAGCAGAAGTGCGAACACGGATGCCGCGCCTTTCCAATGCTTCCGCGAAAGAAGCGCTGCCGCGAGGATGACGATCACCCCCACCCCATAGACGCCGATCCATGGCAGCAGGGCATTCGGCCCGATGGACAGGCCCGCGCTGAACCATGGGAACTTGAGCGGAAAGAGCTCCGAACGGATGAACTCCCAGCCGCCCCAATTGAATGCGGTGAAGACGGCAAGGTGCCATCCTTTCAAGCCACGAGCCGTGGCGAGGCCCTGGAAATGCGCAAATGCCGCGGTGAAGACCGCGAGAATGATCCACAGGACGATCGCATAAAGGGAAAAGAGCTGATAGAGCCACGACAAGCCGACGGCGAAGACCATCATGCCGTGAAGCAGGCCCAGCACCCGTGCCCGCGATCCCTTCTGATCGTGGAGGGCAACCAGCAAGCCGACCAATCCCGGCACCACCAGCCACCTCCACCCGAGCGGCGGATACGCCAGGGCATAGAGCCCGCCGGACACCACCGCCAGGAGCAGGCGGTGGTAAAACGAAAACCGGGTAGCAGGCGACAACTCCATCAGTGGAGTTTGCTACAGGTCACCCGTAGACGCGACAAGCACGCAGTCGGCTGGCGGCTGGATTCAGGCCGAAAGCTCCATCTCGATGACATTGGCGGCTGCCCCGCGGGCGGGCCGGACTTCCGAGGCAAGCTCGGCCATGAATTCGGCGTGGCGGATGAGTTCGAGGCGTCCGTCGTGGTGCTCCACGATGGCGGTCAGGCTTTCCACCCAGTCTCCGGAATTCAGATAGCGGATCTCGCCGACCTGCTTGTCCTCGGGCGTGTGGATGTGCCCGCAAATGATGCCGTCGCAGTTCTTCGTCCGGGCCAGTTCCTGGAGCTGCTGCTCGTATTCGCCGACGAAGCTCACGGCGGACTTCACCTTCGCTTTGATCGCCTTGCTGACGGAGTAGTATTCCTTCCCGCGCCAAGCGCGATACTTGTTATAGACGCGGTTCACCTTCAGCAGCAGGTCGTAGCCCACCGCGCCGATCACTGCGACCCACTTGTGATTGGTCGAGACGCTGTCGAAGCCATCGCCGTGGACCACGAGGTAGCGCTTCGCATCGACGCCGACGTGGATGTGCTCTTTCACGAACTGCATCTTGCCAAAGGCAAGCGGAAGGAAGCGGTCGAGGATGTCATCGTGATTGCCGCGCAGGTAGATGACCTCGGTGTCGTCCTTCTCCATCTTCTTCAGCACCGTGCGGATGAAGCGGCTGTGGCGCTTGCGCCACTTCGCACCGCGCTTGAGGGCCCAGCCGTCGATGATATCGCCATTCAGCACCAGCTTCTCGCAGCGCGTGTGCTTCAGGAAATCGATCACCTCGTGGACCTTCGCATCCTCGGTGCCGAGGTGGACGTCCGAGATGAAGATGGTGCGGAAGTTCCGCTTGGGGCGCTTGCTCTTTTCCTTCAGCGTGAGCGTCACCGGGCCGCGGGCCTCGCAGGCTTCCTGCAGGTGATTTTCGAAGGACTCCACCACTTGATCCCAGCCGAGGCTGTCGGTGGTTGCGCGCGCCTCGTCGCGGAAGGCACTGTCACGCCAGCGGTCCAGCGCGGTGAAGCACTCGGCCAGGTACGCCTCGCGATCCCCCTTCGGTGCCTTGAGGCCATTGCCGCCGTGGATCACGTGGCGACCGGAGGCAGCGTAGTCATGGCTCACCGTTACCAGTCCGCTTGCCATTCCTTCGAGGAGGACATTGCCAAAGGTCTCCGTCTCGCTTGGGAAAAGCAGGATGTCCGCCGAGGCATAGTGGCGGGCGAGATTCTCGCCGGTCTGCACCCCGGCGAAGTGAACGAAGGTGTGCTCCGCCTGGAGCTTCTCACGGATCGGCCCGTCGCCCACGACCACGCAGGCGAGGTCCGGCATGCGCTCGCGCATCTTCCGGAAGCACTCCATGGCAAACGCCAGATTCTTCTCCGCGGCCACGCGGCCCACGATGATCGCGACCGGCGAGCCATCGCGTGCGCCCCATGAGGCGCGCAGTTCGGCGTCGCGCTTGGCAGGATGAAAAAGCTCGGTATCCACGCCGCGGCCGAGCAGGCGGACATTCTGGAATCCCTCGCGCAGTAGCATGTCCACCACATCGCGGGTAGGTGCCATGGTGAGATTCGCGCGGCTGTGGACTTTCTTGAGATAGGCCATCGCCGCGGGCTGGAGGCCCCCGAGGCGATACTGCTCCATGTATTGGTGGAAATTCGTGTGGAATCCCGTGGCCACCGGGATCTCCAGGGCATTCGCCGTCTTGATCGCTGAGATGCCGAGCGGGCTTTCCGTTGCCACGTAGATCGCATCCGGGCGGCGCTTCATCCAGCGCTTGCGGAGCTTGAAGGAGCCGGGCAGGCCGACTCGCACTTCCTTGTAGCCGGGGAGTGATACCGAGGGGGCGATGGTTTCGCCGCGTCCCCCGCCCTCGCCGGTGCGGATGACATGGACGAGGTGGCCGCGGCGGCGCAGGCCATCGCAAAGCCGACCAAGGGTCATGGCCACGCCATTCACGTCCGGGGCAAAGGTATCGGTGACGATATCGATTCTCATGGATGGATAGTCAGGAGTTTCAAACAATCCTCACCGTGGGTGTAGCATGTCCCCCGGATGGCACTTGCGTGGATTTCCGTGTCGAAAATGACACATGTGTTGAAAATCCGCGGTTTCGGGCTTGGCCCGCGGCAAATGCAGGCTACGGAGAACGCGTGCCCCGCAAGGCGGACGACCAGGATGACTGGCTGCAGCGGGCGATCGAGCAGCCGGATTTCGCGCAGCGCCTGACCCATGCGGTCTCGGGCGAGGGAATCGTCGTGTTCGACCACATCGACGAGGCCGCCCACGCATGGCTCGCCGCCGTCATCTGCAAGCACCTGACGACGTCCGGGAAGAAGCGGCTGTGGCTGGTCTGCGATGCGCCCCGGCAGCGGGAGCGACTGGCCGCGGAACTGGAGATGTGGGGCATCGATGCGGCGGACCTTCCCGAGATGCCGGTGGAGCTTGAGGGCGGGCAGCTCTCCGATCCCGAGTCGGCGGCACTGCGGCTCGAAGTGCTGGATACGGCATCACAGCGCGACGCTTTCGTCATTCTCTGTGGCGCGGAGGCATTTTCCCAAGGAGCCCCCTCACCCACCGAACTGGCGGGCAGCCGCATCGTGGTGAAGCAGGGTGCCGGGGCGGATCCGCTGGATCTCGCGGCGAAGCTTTCCGCTCACGGCTACGACCGCGTGACCACCGTGCAAGGGCGCGGGCAATTCGCGGTCCGCGGCGGCATCCTCGATGTTTTCCCATGGCAAGGTGGCCGACCGCTGCGCATCGAATTCTTCGGCGACGAGGTGGATTCCCTGCGGGAGTTCGATGTCGATACACAGGCTTCGATCGGAAAACTGCCACAGGCCGAACTGCTGCTCGCGGAGCCTGAACTCGAGGCAACGGTCGCGGATTATGTTAGAAAGGGCGACGTCCGGATCGCCTTCGAGGATGCCGATGTCGAGGCCGGGGTGAGGATCATCTCGGGTGCCCCGGAAGGCTGCGGCGAGGAAGATTTCTCCATCGCATGCTACGGCAGCCCGCTCGGCACCTTCGAGGCGGGAGACTTCGTGCTGGAGCAAAGCCGTCGCCAGCGATTCTTCGACCAGATCGATGAGTGGCGCGCGCTCGGCTGGCGGGTCGGGATGGTTTTCTCTAACAAGGGCGAGGAAGACCGCTTCCTGGAGCTGGCAGGACATGAGGCCGTGGCCCACGTCATCCGCCTGCGTGGCGAGCTGATCCAGGGCTTCACCGTGCAGTCCGTGCGGATGGCGGTGCTTTCTTCCAGCGAGCTCTTCGGCCGCTACCGCACTCCTGGCACGATCAAGCGCAGCCGTCAGGAGACGAAACGCATCCTGACGGCCCGCGCCTCGCTCGATGACATCGAGGAGGGCGATCTGGTCGTTCACTACGAATACGGCATCGGGCGCTTCCGCGGCATCGCTCCCGGTGAGAGCGGCGAGGAGATCAGCATCGAGTACAAGGATGGCGGCCTGCTTTCCGTCCCCATCGATCAGGCACACCTCGTCGCGAAATACGTCGGCCTCGGTGGCAAGACCCCGGAGCTGAACAAGCTCGGCGGAGCGGCATGGAAAAACATCCGCAAGAGCGCCGAGAAATCCATCCTCGACTACGCCGCCCAGCTCTTGCGCATCCAGGCGGAGCGGCAGGCCGAGCCCGGCACCCCTCACCCGCCCGACTCGCGGTGGATGTGGGAATTCGAAAACTCCTTCCACTACACCGAGACGCCCGACCAGCGCCGCGCGATCGAGCAATCGAAGCGCGACATGGAATCGGCCAAGCCGATGGATCGACTGATCTGCGGAGACGTCGGCTTCGGCAAGACCGAGGTGGCGATCCGCGCGGCATTCAAGGCAGCTACCGGTGGCATGCAGGTGGCGCTGCTGGTGCCCACCACCGTGCTCGCCGAGCAGCACTGGCGGACCTTCCGCGAGCGCATGAGCGACTATCCGATCCGCGTTGACCTACTGAATCGCTTCCGCACGCCGGCGCAGGTGAGGCAGACGATCCAAGGTCTCTCGGATGGCTCGGTGGACATCGTCATCGGCACGCACCGCCTCATTTCCGGGGACGTGCATTTCAAGAATCTCGGCCTCGCGATCGTCGATGAGGAGCAGCGCTTCGGCGTGAAGCACAAGGAGAAGTTCAAGGAACTCTTCCGCAGCATCGACGTGATGACGCTGTCGGCCACGCCCATCCCCCGCACGCTCTACATGGCGCTGATGGGCGCGCGCGACATGTCCACCATCGATACGCCGCCGCCGAACCGCGTGCCCGTCCACACCAGCGTGGTGCAGTATGACGAGCGCATCATCCGCGATGCGATCCTGCGGGAAATGAAGCGCGGCGGGCAGGTTTTCTTCCTGCACAACCGGGTGAAGAGCATCGAGATGATGCGGAAGAAGCTCCAGGAACTCGTCCCCGAGGCCCGCATCCTCGTCGGCCACGGCCAGATGGATAAGGACGAGCTGGAAGTGGTGATGCGGAACTTCGTCCACGGCGAAGCCGACATCCTGCTCGCGACCACCATCATCGAGACCGGCATCGATATCCCGAATGCGAACACGATCCTGATCGATCGCGCCGACCGCTTCGGCCTCGCGGATCTCTACCAGCTCCGCGGCCGCGTGGGCCGTGCAGGTGAAAAAGCCTACGCCATCCTCCTGCTGCCGCGAGACTTCATCACCGCGGGCGACGCGCGGAAACGCATCCACGCCATCAAGCAATACACCGCCCTCGGCTCCGGCTTCAAGATCGCCATGCGCGACCTCGAGATCCGGGGAGCGGGCAATCTGTTAGGCACGAAGCAAAGCGGCCACATCGCGGCGGTGGGCTTCGATCTCTACTGCCAACTCCTCCGCCAATCGGTGGACCGCCTGCAGGGCAAGACGCCGAAGGCCCGCGTGGAAGCGACCTTCCGCAGCGACTTCGTGGCATTCTCCGAAGCGGAATTTGCCCGCGGATCCGGGGACGGGCCGCTGTTGCCCGCGTATCTGCCGAGCGGCTGGCTGGATGAAACCCAGCTCCGCGTGAGCGCCTACCGCGAGCTCGCGGAGAGCATGGTGGAGAAGGACCTCGACCAGATGGAATCACGCTGGCGGGACCGCTTCGGACGACTCCCGGAGCCCGCCGAAAACCTGATCACCGTCGGACGCATCCGCCTCGTCGCCGCTGGCAAGGGCGTGGCCTCCGTGGAGATCAAGGGCCAGCGCCTGATGCTCCAGCGCGGTGGCGACTACATCATGCTGGAAGGCCGCCGCTTCCCGCGCCTCACCTCCACGGACACGAAGCAGAAGCTCCACGAAGCCCTGGAAATGCTGCGCGCGCTCTGAGCGGGCCGGTCACTCACTCGCCGAGTGCCACCGCATTCGCTGCGGCGTAGTGCTGGGCGTGGGTCAGGCTGATCTTCACCTCGGCGATACCCTTCTGCTTGGCATAGGCCATCCCCACACCGCTCAGAACAAGTTCCGGTTCACCGCTGTCCTTCCGGACGATTTCCATGTCGAGCCAGCCGAGGTCCTTGCCGATGCCGGTGCCGAAGGCCTTCGCCACGGCTTCCTTCGCAGCAAAGCGGGCCGCGTAATGGATCGCCGGGCGCTTCTGCGAACTACAGTAGGCACGCTCGCCCTCGGTGAAAATCTTGATGGCAAAGCGCTCGCCGAATTCCGCCATCGAGGACTCGATGCGCTCGACCTCCACCACGTCGATGCCGATGCCAAAGAGCTTCATGCTTCCGGGTATCCCGCCATGAGTTCTTTCATTTCCCGCACGGCCGTCGCGAAGCCGACGCGCATCGCGCGCGAGACGATGGTGTGCCCGATATTCAACTCGGTGAGGTGAGGCACCGCGAAGAGGCGGAAGATATTCGTGTAATTGATGCCGTGCCCCGCATTCACCTGGATGCCCGCGGCGTGACCGGCCTTCGCACTCTCGATCAGGCGGCTGATCTCGCGCTCCAGTTCAGCGTCGATAGCATTGGCGAAGCAACCGGTGTGCAGTTCGATCATCTCCGCACCGCATTGCGAGGCTGCCTCGATCTGATGGAGATCCGGATCAATGAAGAGCGACACGCGGATGCCGTGGTCCTGAAGGATCTTCACGCAGGCCTTCACCTCGGTGAGACGCCCGGCGACATCGAGGCCGCCCTCCGTGGTCACCTCCTCGCGGGTCTCGGGCACCAGGCACGCGAACTCCGGCTTGAGATCCAGGGCGAGCTTCGTCATCTCGGCGGTCACGCCCATTTCCAGGTTCACCGGCAGCGGGCAGCCCTTGCGGACCTCGAAGGCATCGCGATCCTGCATGTGCCGGCGGTCGGCGCGGACATGGATGGTGATCGAGTCCGCCCCACCCTCCCGGGCATCGAGCGCCGCCTGCAAGGGCGACGGCTCGGCATTCGGCGAGTCCGGGAGCAAGGCATAGCGCGCCTGCCGCAGCGTGGCCACGTGGTCGATATTGACGCCGAGAAGCATGCGCACGGGATAATCCGCCCCCGGGTCCCCCGCACTTGAAAAATCACCGGAGAGGCAATTATTGACGGGCGAGAACGCATCTTCAGTGGAAGTCGTGCGACTCCGCGGCGTGGTGGGGCTCCGCGCCGGGCAGGGGTAGGACGTCTTCGACATAGACCGTCCTTTGCCCGCCTTCCGAGATCTGCACCCGCCCGGCTGCCATCAGGAAGGATTCGCTGACGATGACCAATCGCAACCGCTGGAAGGTCTCCTTCTTGACGAAGAGATTCGAGATGCCGGTCTCGTCTTCCAGGGAGATGAAGCAGTGCCCCTTCGCCGTGCCCGGACGCTGACGGCAGATCACCAGCCCGCCCACCCTCACGGGCATGCCGTGTGGCAGGGTCTGGAGTTCCGCAGCATTCGCCAGCTTCAGCTCCGTGTGGCTCCGCCGCCATAGCTTCATGGGATGCGGGCCGGTGGAGGCTCCCTGGATCGCCAGGTCCGATGCGAGCCTCTCGGGCATGCTCATGGGAGCCAGCACCTCGCTCCCCTCCCCGGTTTTCCGGCCGACAGGATCTAACAGATCCTCGAAAAGCGGCAACTCGACCTGCCACATCGCCTTGCGGCGGTGCCCGAGTTCCGGGAGATCGTTCAAGGCTCCCGACTTCGCGAGAATCCTCCGCTCCTTGGCATTCGGTGCCACACGCCTGAGGAAATCCTCCAAGGAATCGAATGGCTCCCGCTGTCTCTCCCTCTCGATTTTATCCTGCGTCTCTTTTGAAACACCGCGCAAGCGATGCAGCCCCAAGCGGATGGTCGAATCATCCACCACCTCCGTCATCACCGCGCTATGCAGGCACGAGACGGGGAGTATCCTCATCCCGTGATGCTTCGCGTCCTGGATGAGTGAATGCGCCGAGTAAAATCCCATCGGCTGGTTGTTGAGCAGCCCTGAGTAGAAGGCGGCGGGCTCGTGAACCTTGAACCAGCACGACCAGTAGGCGATGGAAGCGAAGGACAGGGCGTGGCTTTCCGGAAAGCCGTAGAGCGAGAAATTCCCGATGGCGTGGATCACCTTCTCCTGCACCTCTTCGACGACATTCCGCTCGGCCATGCGTTCTCTGAGTTTTGCGGTGACTTCTCTCATCCGCTTGTCCGAGCGGTTGAAGGACATCGCCCGACGGAGTTCCGCCGCCTCATTACCGGTGAAGCCGGCGATCTTCTCGGCCATCTTCAAGACCTGCTCTTGGAACAGCGGAACGCCCAATGTCCTATCCAAGATCGGCTCAAACTCAGGAGTGATCCAATCGGGCTTCTCATCACCCCTCCTCCTTTTTAAATAGGGGTGCAACAGCTTCCCCACGATCGGCCCCGGTCTCACGATCGCGACCTGGATTGCGACCTCGTAGAATTTATTCGGCAGCAGGATCGACAGCGTTGCCATCTGCGCGCGTGACTCCACTTGGAAGGTGCCCACCGTATCGGAGCGATGGAGCATGTCGTAAACCCGGCGGTCATCGAGATCGATGCCTGCCAGATCGAAGTCCGGTTCCTTCCGCCGGCGGACCTCGATCATTTCTTCCATCGCAGCCAGCATGCCGAGCCCCAGCAGGTCGATCTTCACGAGGCCGAGATCCTCGCAGTCATCCTTGTCCCACTGGACGATGGTGCGGCCCGGCATGCTCGCGGGCTGGATGGGCACGACTTCATCGAGACCCTGGTTGCAGATCACGATGCCGCCGGAGTGCTGGCCCAGGTGCCTCGGAAGCCCGAGTACGGCATGGTAGAGTTTTTCCAAGGCCGCCAACCGCGGATGCGAGGGTGGCAAGAGGTTGGCCATCCTGGCTTCGAAGGCTTCCTTCCGCTCCGCTTCCAACTCTGCCGCTGTCTTTGGGTTCTTGTCATCGGACTCCGCCCAGTGATGAGGCGTGCTGCCGAGCGCTGAATACCGGTCGGCAATCGACGGCGGAAATCCCAGGACTTTTGACATCTCGCGGAAGGCGGAGCGCCCGCGATAGGTGATCACATTCGCCGTCATCGCCGCACCGCGCGCGCCATACTTGCGGAAGACATACTGGATGACTTTCTCGCGCTGATCTCCGGAGGGAAAGTCGATGTCGATGTCCGGCCAGGACTTGTATTCGCTCTTGCTGGGACCTTCCGAGAGGAAGCGCTCGAAGACAAGATCGTTCGCCACGGCATCGACACTGGTGATGCCGAGCACATAGCAGACGACCGAGTTCGCTGCGGAGCCTCGCCCTTGGCAGAGGATCTTCTGGCTGCGGGCGTATCTCACGATGTCCTGCACGATAAGGAAGTAGCCCGAAAGCTGCAGCCGACCGATCAGTGTGATTTCCTTCTCCAGTTGTCCTTTGATCTTCGGAGTGATCTTGCCGTAGCGCCACTTCACACCGTCATCGCATTCTTCGATCAGGCGCTTGGTCTGCTCGTCCAATGACATGAGCCGCCCTGTCTCGTCTTCATGGCAGGGAAATTCGTAGCCTAGCTTCTCCAAGGTGAAGGTGGCTCGCTCCGCGAGTTCACGCGTGTTTTCCAAGGCTTCCGGGATATCGGCGAAGAGGCTCGCCATCTCGGCGGGCGACTTCAGGTGACGTTCCCCATTTGGCTCCAGCAGCCTGCCCGCGGCATCCAGCGCGGTGTGATGGCGCAGGCAGGTGAAGGCATCTGCGAGCAACCGGTCCTCGCGCATCGTATACAGCGGGGCATTGCTGGCCAGCAGCGGCAGGCGCAGGTGGCGCGCCAGATCGACGAGGGCGCGGTTGAGCTTCGCATCGTCGCGCAGGCCATGGCGGAGAAGCTCCACATACACATTCCCCTGGCCGAACAATTGGACCAGGCCACGCGCTGCCTGGAGTGCAGCGTCCCGGTCGTCGCGGAGCAGGTGTCGCATCACCGGCCCTTCGCGGTCACCGGTCAGGGCTACCAAGTCGCCGCCATTCATTTCATCGTGCTCCACGATCTCCTTCAAATGACGGTTCGTGAGATGACGGGAGAGAATGCGGTAGCCCTTCCGCGTGGTGCAGATCACCGGCACATGCGCGCCATCCAGCTCCAAGGTCGCCCCGGTAATGGCACGGATGCCACGCTTCCCCGCTTCATGATAGGCACGCGCGGAACCGTAGAATCCCTCGTGATCCGTGAGGGCGATCGTGCTCAGGCCGACCCGCGCCGCCTGCTCCATGAGAAGCTCCGGATCGCTCGCCCCCCGCAGGAAGGAGAATGCCGAGCGGGCATGGAACTCATGGAATGGAAGGCTGGCTTTCATCCTTTCGAGAGCGTGCTGGATCCGCGATCTGCCATGGCTTCATCGCTCACTGGTAGAGTCCATCGATCACCCACTGGTCCGGCGGCGTGAAGGCGAGCCGCAGGAGTTGGTCATTCGCCAGGCGGACGTCCCACTCGATCCTCTGCCACGCGGTTCCGGGATCCCACCAGTGTCCGGAATGGCGGAACGGCCCCCGCGTTTCCATGATCTGTCCGCGGCACGGCCCCGTGAGCAAAGCCAAGGGACGCGGCTGACGGGGATGAGCATCGGCGGCCACCATCACCGGCGCGACCGGGCGGAAGCGACGGAGAGGCAGCGAATTCGCAGGAAAGAACCCTGCCCGGTCTGCCGGTGAATGCCCGTCCGCCGGGAGGAGCTTGAAATCGTCCGGTCGATGGGAAAGCGGTGGCACCGGGATGCCGACCTTGCCTGGACCCAGCAATGCCTCCAACTGCGCCAAGGTATCCGACCAGCGCTCCGGCTGAGGGAGTTGGCGGATGAACCAATCGCGCTGCGCGGCGGTGGGCAGCGTGGTTTCCACATCGAGCGAGAGTCCGGTTGCGCTGCTGCCGGTCTTCAGGGAATCCAGCAGCACCTGGATCGGCCGGAGCAATTCCCCTTCCTCCACCCGGGGCTCCGGCAGACGGATCTCGCGGGCAAACGAAGCTCCCCGCTCCAGATGAAAGACGATCTTCAATGCCTTCACCGCGACATACCTCGCGGCCAGCCGCGCGCAGAGGGCATGGAGCAGTCGCTTGAAGGCAAACACCAGCGGCTCGGTGCCGGACAGCGGCTCCTCGAAGTCCATGGACTGCGCCATGCTTTCCGGCGGCCGATGGAGCCGTAGCAGACGGCAGGTTTTCCCATGCAGCAGGTCGTGCCACGAGCCGGCCTGCGGGCCTAGCCGGGAGGTGAGGTCCTGCCTCG
This sequence comes from Luteolibacter flavescens, assembly GCF_025950085.1. Lineage (NCBI taxonomy): Bacteria > Pseudomonadati > Verrucomicrobiota > Verrucomicrobiia > Verrucomicrobiales > Verrucomicrobiaceae > Neoluteolibacter > Neoluteolibacter flavescens. Next base: position 407,142 of record NZ_JAPDDS010000001.1, on the reverse strand, counting down.
GCAGCCGCATGAAATCGCCGAGGGTCGCGAGTCCCCAGTCTTTCAAGAGCGGCAGGAGCGCCGCGCCATCCGGCAGGAAATTCAGGAGCGCCACCGGCAGCGCGGCGATCTTCCGCGGCGTTACCGTGCGGCCATGGCAGCTCTCGTGCCGCACGGCGAGACGTGCCAGATCCGGCGTGGCGGCACGCACGTGGAGCGGCCACGCATCCGCCACTTCCAGATCCGCGAGCCGGGCTGCATGCCGGGATGACGTGCGGGACAGGTCCAGTAGCAGCGTGTCCTTTGCCGTGACCTCGATGTCGGGAGTGATGCCTTCCGCGGCTTCTACCAACTGCCGCAAGAGATCCGCCTCCCCCGCCGGATCCGGCGCGAGCACCTTCAGATCCGGGCAGCGGACCAGCGCGCGGTTGAGCGGCCAGCCTGCGGAAATGCCCGTCATCCGGGCCGCGTCGTTCACGGCCTGCAAGGCGAGCGTGACCTTTTCCAAGATCGCCCCGGGATCGACATCCGCCTCCAGCACCGCGCAGGGCTGGCCGTGCGAACCGGGTGAAGCCCGCAATGCCGCCATGACGGTGAGATCGGGGAAATGGAGCGCAGCGAACATGACACGTCATCCCTTCACACGTTTCATCCGCTCCGGCACCACCCGCAGCCGTGCGACCAACTCGCGGCGGGGAAGCTCCAGATCTTCCAAGCCCAGCCGTGCATTCAGGGCGACCCTCACCGCGGCACAGGGCACCTGCGCCACGGGCGACATGACGACGAGCCTGCAATTTCCCGTGGCGGCCGCCAGCTTCAGCCGCCACCACGCCGAAGCCGGGATGCCGCTCAAGTCCCGGCGGGCGATCCCACAGGTATCCAGCAGGATGAACGGGACATTCGCGTCCCGGACCAACAGGTCCGTCGCCTTCAGCATTTCCGCGGCAGTGCCGCACCGGACCCATACCAGCCGGGAGCAGGCCTCGGGGGTGAATGAAGCGGGATCGAATTGATCCCCGCCATCCACGAGAATGAAATCCGGAAGCGGCGAGACCTCCCGGGGCTCGCCCAACAGCCCCGTCACCAAAAGGCCGAGGCCGGAGCCGATGACCTCCGAGATCGCCCCCTCGGGAAAGTAAGCCGGATCGAAAGGCTGCTCGGACGCAGTCTCCCCGCCAACCAGTGGAGAAGCCGCATGAGCCTGCGGGAATTTCTCCCGCAGTTGCTTGCGCAATTGCTCGATCACGGCGGCAGCCATGAAGGAAGCCTAGTGGGGAATTTTAAAATGTTCAATAGAACAGTTAACCCCGCCGAGGCCTCCTATCGTGGCTGCCGTTTGCCGCTGCGGATTACTTCTTCACCAGCAGAGACTCACCCGTCATTTCCTTCGGCTTCGGCAGGCCGAGCATTTCCAGGAGTGTCGGTGCGACGTCGGCGAGGATGCCGTCCTTCACCTCGAATTTGTCGGCATCTTCCGCGACGTAGATCAGGTGGACGAGGTTCGTCGTGTGCGCGGTATTCGGCGAGCCGTCCGCGTTGATCATGAATTCGCAGTTGCCGTGGTCGGCGGTGAGCAGGAGCTTGCCGCCGAGCTTGAGGGTCTCATCGACGATGGCCTGCACATCGGCGTCGATGGTTTCGCAGGCCTTGATGGCCGCCTCCACCACGCCGGTGTGGCCGACCATGTCGGGGTTGGCGAAGTTCAGGATGACGAGGTCGTAGTTCTTCAGTTGCTCCAGCACGGTGCCGGTCACCTTGCTCGCGCTCATCTCCGGTTTCAGGTCGTAGGTGGCCACGTCCTTCGGCGACGGGATGATGTAGCGGTCCTCGCCCTTGTTCGGCTTTTCGATGCCGCCGTTGAAGAAGTAGGTGACGTGCGGATACTTTTCCGTTTCCGCGATGCGCATCTGGGTCTTCTTCTCCTTCGCGACCACTTCGCCGAGGCCCATCTTGAGCTTGTCGGGGCCGAAGATGACGTCGCACTTATAGTTCGCGTCGTACTGGGTGAGGGTCACGTAGTTGACCTTCGGGCGACGGCCTGCCTTGAAAGGCTTGAAGGTGCCCTCGGTGAGGAATGCCTCGGAGATCTGGCGGACGCGGTCGGCGCGGAAGTTGAAGAACAGCACGACATCCCCGTCGCGCACGAGCTTCTTGCCCGGCGTGACGAAAACCATCGGCAGCAGGAATTCGTCCGTCTTCTCGTCACCGTATTTCTCGGCGACCGCCTCGGAGGCGAGCACGTCCTTTGCCTCGCCGATGCCGTGGACGATGGCGTCCCAGGCGAGCTTCGTGCGCTCCCAGCGCTTGTCGCGGTCCATCGCGTAGTAGCGGCCGGTCACGGTGGCGATGCGGGCACCGTACTTCGCGATTTCGTCCTCGACCTTGGAAAGATACCCGGCACCGCCGGTCGGCGAGGTGTCGCGGCCATCGGTGATAGCGTGGACGTAGATGTCATCGACCCCGGCTTCCTTTGCCATGGCGACCATCGCGCAAAGGTGATCCTGATGCGAGTGGACGCCACCGTCTGAAAGCAGGCCGAGGAAATGCAGGCGCTTCCCCTTCGCCGCGGCGAGCGCCTTCTTGAAGGTCTTGTTCTTGGCCAGCGTGCCTTCCTCGATCGCCTTGTTAATACGGGTAAGATCCTGATAAACGATCCGGCCCGCGCCGAGATTCAGGTGACCGACTTCCGAGTTGCCCATCTGGCCCTCGGGCAGGCCCACATCGAGGCCGGAGGCGCTGAGGAAGCCCTTGGGATATTGCTCCAGCGCCACGTCATGAAACGGGGTCTTGGCGAGCAACGTCGCATTGCCGTCCTTTTTCGCCGTCTTTTTACCCCCGGGGTTCACACCCCAGCCGTCGCGAATGATGAGCACCACCGGTTTCTTGGCCATGACGGGCCGCGTTTAACGGCCTGACGCCCCAGCGTCCAGCGGGGATTCTGCACGCTTTCGTCGAAAGAAATCCGGGTGGCCGGGGATGCTCAGATCATTGGGAAATCAAGCACTTTCTGTGTTTCCACCCTGGCGCGTTTTCGCTGGTCACGGAGCGGCCGGGGTGATTGGAAGCGTGGCGCGGGCGACCTGTTCCGCAACGATGAACAGCTCCTCCGACGGTCACTCCGTCCGCCAGCCCGCCCTGCCCGCCGCCACCCTTGCCGCGCTCGGCATTGTCTTCGGCGACATCGGCACGAGTCCGCTCTACGCCTTCCGCGAGTGCTTTGCATCGCACGGGATTGATCCGACCCCGATGACACCGACCAATCTGGTCGGTGCCGCCTCGCTGATCGTCTGGGCGCTGATCCTGGTGGTCTCGATCAAATACGTCCTGATCATCCTGAGGCTGGATAACCGGGGCGAAGGCGGGATCCTCGCGCTCTCCGCCCTGATCCGCTCGGCCGCCCGGCGACTGGGGGGCAAGGACCCGAAGGCCGTGCTGCTGCTCGGACTCGCCGGCTCCTCGCTGATCTACGCTGACGGCATGATCACCCCGTCCATCTCCGTGCTCAGCGCGGTGGAAGGTCTGACCGTCATTTCCCCGGAGTTTTCGAAGTATGTGGTGCCCGTCGCCGTGTGCATTCTCATTCTGATGTTCAGCATCCAGCGCCACGGCACTGGAAAGGTCGGCATCCTTTTCGGACCCGTCGTGCTGTGCTGGTTCGTCACATTGGGGCTGCTGGGACTTCGCGGGATCATCCAGCATCCGGAGGTTCTGAGCGCCCTGAGCCCCGCCTCGGGGATCATGTTCCTGATTCACGAGTGGCATCATGCCTTCCCCCTGCTCGCTGCGGTCTTCCTGGCCGTCACCGGTGGCGAGGCTCTCTACGCGGACCTCGGGCACTTCGGCACCAGGCCGATCCGCGTCGGTTGGTTCAGCGTCGTGCTCCCCGGACTGGTCCTGAACTACTTGGGCCAGGCCGCCCTGCTGAGTCATGATCCCAAGGCTCTGGAAGCCCCCTTCTTCCTTCTGGCTCCCGATTACCTGCGCCTGCCGCTCACAATCCTGGCCACGGCCGCCGCGGCCATCGCCAGCCAGGCACTGATCTCCGGAGCCTTCTCCCTCACCACCCAGGCGGTCCAGCTCGGATGCCTACCGCGCGTGAAGGTCCGCCACACTTCCGAGCACTCCGTCGGCCAAGTCTACGTGCCCTTCGTGAACCGCTTCCTTCTGGTCGCGTGCATCGTGTTGGTGATCACTTTCAAGAGCTCGGCCGCCCTGGCCGGAGCCTACGGCATCGCCATCGTCCTCACGATGACGATCACCTCGATTCTCTTCTACTCGGCGGCACGTGCCGCATGGGGCTGGTCCACGGCGAAGGCGGCCACGGTGACTTCCTTGTTCCTCATCCTCGAGATACCCTTCCTCGCCGCGAATACCCTGAAAGTCATCCACGGCGGTTGGCTCCCGCTTGTGGTCGCCGGCTCGGCGATGGGTCTCATGCTGACGTGGCTGTGGGGACGCGCCCGTCTCTACAAGCGACTGTCGCGCGAGGCCTTGCCTATCGATGCCTTGCTGGGAGATTTGAAACGCGGCCAGATCCACCGCGTCTCCGGCACTGCCGTTTACATGAGCGGACGCGGCGACACGGTGCCGACCGCCTTGCTTCACAATTTGAAGCACAACCAGGTGCTCCACGAACGCGTCGTGCTGCTGCACGTTGACACCCTCGATCAACCTCACGCCGACCCGGAGACCGCGGTGGCTCACACCGACCTTGGCGAGGGACTTCACCGCGTGAACCTCAGCTTCGGATTCGCCGATACGCCAGACGTGCCGGTCGCCCTCAAGGCCGGCTTGCCGGCGGAAGTGAAGTTCCATCCTGGCAAGGCGACCTATGTCCTCGGACGCGAAACCTACGGTGTGGGTAAAAATGCGAGTGCCCTGGATCGCCTGCGTCTCGCGCTCTTCGCCGTGATGGCCCGGAACGCTTCTCCGGCAACGGCTTACTTCCGCCTGCCACCCGGTCGCGTGGTCGAGCTTGGCGCACAGATCACGCTTTGATTTTCGAGCACCGGGCAGAGGTCATTTGATCTTTGCTGCATTGGGCCTACTGTTAGGAGGATCGGTAAAGAAGCCGGTCCGATTGATGGAAAGGAACCCAACCCATGCTCGGCAACATCCTGCGCTTTTTCCGCAGCAAGCCGCGCCCGGCCCGCCGGGAGCGACCGCTTGAAGATGCGCCGGTGCTGAAGCTGGGGCTAGCCCTTTCCTCGGGAGGCGCACGCGGTCTCGCCCATGTCGGAGTCCTGCAGGTGCTGGAGGAAAACAACATCGAGGTGCACGCCATCTCAGGGTCGAGCATGGGAGCCTATATTGGTGCCCTGTGGGCGGTCGGCTTCTCCGGCAAGGCGCTGGAAGAACTAGCCGAGGAAATGCAGGACCGCCGCCAGCTATGGAAGCTCGCGGACCCGATGTTCCCGCCAATGAAGGGACTTTTCCACGGTCTCAAGGCGCGAGCGCATCTGGAGCGTTCCCTCGGTGACGTGTGCTTTGAAGACTTGAAGCGACAGCTCTTGGTCGTGACGCTCGACATCGACACCAAGGAGCGCCTCATCCGCCGCTCCGGGAAAATCGCCGATGCAGTCCACGCCTCCTGCGCTATGCCCGGCATCATCGCGCCGGTCATGCTTGATGGCCATCGCTGCGTCGATGGTGGTGTGATCGACCCGGTCCCTGTCGGTGCGTTGCAACGCTACTCCGATGTAGATCGCATCCTCGCCGTCTCGACCATCCCGACTTTCCAAGACGTGGACGAAGGACTGTGCCGCGCGGAGGAGACCGCCGACATCCGCCTGTGGAAGCGCCTCGGCATCGCGCTCAACAGCAACCTGAACTTCATGGCCCGCGGGAACATGATCGATACCTTTCGCCAAAGCATCCGGGCCGCGCAGATCCGCCTGGCCCACGAATCCTGCAAGCGTGCCGACTTCTGCCTGAGGCCGGAGCACTTCTTCGCCCCCTGGCACGACTATGCCGGCTTCCGCCGCTACATCGAGGCCGGTCGCGCGGCCACGCTGCAACATCTCGAAGAAATCCGCGCGCTCGTGCGGCCAACCCTTCAAGTCCATGAAACCCCGTCCGTCCAACCCATGGTGGGCCACGACGTCGCATGACGAGATCCATCAACGCCAGGATGTGCTGCTACGGCGCCTCCTGAAGGATCGAGTGGTCCCATTCACCGCCTACTACGGAAAGCTCTTCAAGGAACTCGGCATCGAGGCCGGCGACATCCGCGGCACGGATGACCTTGAGAAGCTGCCCTTCACGTCCAAGGCCGATCTCGCGAACCCGCGGGACTTCGTCATCATCCCGGATGAGAAGGTGCTGCGACATCAGTGGTCCACTCTGAAATACGCGATCACCCACGGGCCGTCCGCGACGAAGCAGGCACTCGAGGAAGAGCTGCGTCCCATTCTTCTCACGAGCACCACTGGCCGGTCCTCAGCCCCCGTGCCATTCCTCTACACGAAGCACGATCTGGCGAATCTGGAGGAATGCGGGCGACGGATGATGGAGCTTTGCCAGTCCGATGCCTCGTGGCGGCACATCAATGCTTTCCCCTTCGCGCCTCACCTTGCCTTCTGGCTCGCGCATCATGCGGGCACGGGATTCAATACCTTCATGATGTCCACGGGCGGTGGCAAGACGCTGGGCACCGAGGGCAATCTGAACCTGATCACGAAGATCGATCCCGACGCGATCATCGCGATGCCGACCTTCCTGTATCACCTGCTGCAACAGGCGACTCAAGACGGCCTGCGGTGGACAAAGCTGAAGCGCATCGTGCTGGGCGGGGAGAAAGTCCCACTCGGCATGCGGAGGAAGCTGCGCGCGCTCTGTGAGCAAATGGGAGCGGAGGACGTGGCGATCATGTCCACCTATGGATTCACCGAAGCGAAGCTTGCATGGACCGAGTGCATGCCGCCGAAGGGTGAGGAGGTGTCCGGCCTCCACGTCTATCCGGACCAGATGTTCCTGGAGATCGTCGATCCGGAAACCGGCAAGCGAGTCCCCGACGGACAGCCCGGCGAGATTGTCTGCACACCACTGGACGCCCGCGGCACGGTCGTGGTGCGTTATCGCACCGGCGACCTGATCGAGGGCGGTATCACCTACGAGCCCTGCCCGCACTGCGGTAGGACCTGCCCGCGGCTCATCGGAAAAATCTCACGTGTGTCCGACATCCGCGAACTGAACGTGAACAAGCTCAAGGGCACGCTGGTCGATTTTAACGCGCTGGAAAACCTGCTCGATGACACCGATGGTCTCGGCGCGTGGCAGATCGAACTGCGCAAGCGCAATGACGATCCGTTGGAGACGGACCAAGTGGTTGTCCATGCCGTGCCTGCCGAAGGATCCGGCAGCGAGGCCCTGCGCGAACAGATCAGCCAGCGCTTCGGCCAGGCGGTGGAATTCGCACCGAACGACATCGTCTTCCACTCATGGGACGAGATGCGCCGCATGCAGGGCGTGGGCAAGGAACTGAAGGAAAAGAAGGTCGTCGACAACCGGCCGAACCCCGAAGCACCATGAATGACCTCTTCATCATCGCAGGCATTCGCACCCCGTTCATTCGTTCGGGCACGGACTTCGATGCGCTGACAGCGGATGACCTGGGGCGGCATGCATGCACCTCGCTCTTGCTTCGCACCGGCATCGATCCGGCACTGATCGACGAGGTCATCTTCGGCTGCGTCGCCCAACCCGCGGAAGCCGCGAATCTCGCCCGCGTCATCGCCCTTCGCTCCGGTATTCCCGAGAAGACGCCGGCGATGACCGTCCATCGAAACTGCGCGTCAGGGATGGAGGCGATTACCACCGCGCACCAGAGGCTGGCCACCGGGCAGGGCGAGCTTTTCCTCGTCGGCGGTGCGGAGAGCATGTCGCGCATTCCCTTCTTTTATCCACACGGGACGGTCGCGAAATTCGCGGCGCTCTCGAAGGCAAAGGAGACCGGTGAAAAGATCACCGCCATCGCCGACTTTCGCCCCAAGGATTTCAAGCCGCGCATCGGCCTGCAACTCGGCCTCACCGATCCGGTGAGCGGCGAGATCATGGGCGACACCGCGGAAACCTTGGCACGGGAATTCCATCTCACGCGCGACCTTCAAGATGCCTTCGCCGCGTCATCGCATCGCAAGGCGCTTGGGGCATCGGATCATCTGTTAGATGAGATTGCGCCGGTCCATCTGCCCGGCAAGGCAGTGACCCGTGACAACGGTGTCCGCACCGACTCGACACCGGAGAAGCTGGCAAAACTGCGCCCCATCTTTGACCGCCAGAGTGGCAGCGTGACGGCGGGCAACAGTTCCCAGGTGACCGACGGTGCCGTGGCGCTTCTCGTGGGTAGCGAGCAGGCAGCGAAGAAGCTCGGCATTGAACCGCTCGGACGCCTCACCAGCTACGCCTACACCGGTTGCGACCCCAGGCGCATGGGGCTGGGCCCCGTGCATGCCATCGCAAAGCTCGGCCGTTCGCCGGAGTCCGCTGATGTCATCGAGATCAACGAAGCGTTCGCCGCTCAGGTGCTCGCCGTCCTCGCGGCATTGAAGCAGCCCGACAAGTGCGGCGCTGGCATGTCTCCGGTCGAGATTTCCCCTGAGAGAATCAACCGCCGCGGCGGTGCCATCGCGCTCGGCCATCCGGTCGGAGCAAGTGGTGCCCGTCTGATCCTCACTGCCCTCCATCAACTCCGCGAAACCGGCGGACGCCAAGCCCTCGCAACGCTCTGCGTCGGTGGCGGCCAAGGTGCCGCGCTATGGCTGGAACGCCCCTGAAGCCATGAATTCTCATCATTTACATTTCCACCTCGATGGCACGCATGGAGTCCTCACCTTTGATCGCGAGAATTCATCCGCGAACATTTTCGATCGCCCTGCGCTGATCGAGTTGAATGAGAAGCTTGATGCTCTTTCCGCCCATCCCGAACTCGAAGGCTTGATCATTCGTTCGGCAAAGCCGGCGATCTTCATCGCGGGTGCCGACCTGAATGTCCTCTCAAAGCTCCAAGGCGACAAACTGCGTGACTTGATCGAGCTGGGCCAAGCTACCTTCGAGAAGCTGGCACGACTCCCCTATCCGACCGTCGCGGCGATCCACGGTGCCTGTGTCGGCGGAGGCTATGAGCTGGCCCTCGCCTGCGACTGGAGAATCGCGAGCGATGCTTCTGTTACCAAGATCGGCCTGCCCGAGACGAGTCTCGGCATCGTTCCCGCATGGGGCGGCACCACTCGCCTGCCCCGGTTGATTGGTCTGCCTGCCGCACTTCCGCTCATCCTTGGCGGCAAGATTTTGTCAGCAGGAGCCGCGAAAGCGAAGGGCCTCGTCGATGCTGTCATCCCTCGCGAGAATCTGGAGGCACATGCGCTGACCTGCATCGCGCGCGGCAAACGTCGGGCCAAGTCGTTCTTCCACCTCCACAATCCGGTCTCAGTCGCCGTTATCGGGGCCAAGGCCAAGAAGTCGCTTCGGCAGAAATCCCGCGGCCTCTATCCCGGACCGGAAGCCGCGCTCGATATCGCACTAGCTTCCTGCACAAGCCCGGTGGAGGAAGGATTCCGCCGCGAGCGGGAGGCGATCCTGAAGCTCGCGGCAAGGCCCGAGACCCGACAACTCCTGCGACTCTTCTTCCTCCAGGAGAGAGCTAAGAAGCATCGTGTGGCCGATGCAGAGCCTCGCAAGATCGGGCGATGTGCGGTGGTTGGCGCCGGTGTGATGGGCGCGGGCATCGCCTACTGGCTCAGCACCCGCAGGCACGAGGTGATCCTCCGCGATCTGGACGACGATGCCTTGGCCAAGGGGATGAAATCGATTTCCAAAAGCTACGATGAATCTCGTAAAAGGAGAATCCTCACGCCCATCGAGGCGGCTCGAGGCATGGATCGCATCCTTCCTTCGTCCGTGCCCGTCCCCCTTGATCGCTGCGACCTCGTCATCGAGGCAGCTGTCGAGCGACTCGACATCAAGCGCAAGGTATTCGCCGATCTTTCCGCGAGGGTGAGACCGGACACCATCCTTGCGACGAATACCTCGGCCCTCCCGATCCACGAACTGGCCGATTCAATCAGTCACCCGGATCGCCTGGTTGGCCTGCACTTCTTCAATCCCGTCCACCGGATGCCATTGGTCGAGGTGGTGCGCACCTCCACCACTTCTGACGAGACGCTTGCGACCGCCGTGGCCTTCGTCCGGTCGATTGGAAAGCTTCCCGTCGTGGTGAAGGATGCTCCCGGCTTCCTCGTGAACCGTATTCTCATGCCCTACCTCGTCGAGGCGTCGCGAATCTTTGAGCGCGGCGGTGATCCGAAGGTGATCGATGACGCCATGCTCGACTTCGGCATGCCGATGGGGCCCCTGCGCCTCCTCGATGAAGTCGGACTGGATGTCGCCGCTCACGTCGCCCGCACGTTGGCGGAAGCTTTTCCAAACCGCATGTCCGTTCCGGATCTGCTGGAAACGCTGATCGCAAAAGGACATCTCGGGAAGAAGTCCGGCTCCGGCTTCTACATTTACGAGAATCATAGTAACACTCCGAATCCCGTCGCCCTGGAACTTCGCGCCGGCGGCGAATCCACTCCCTCCGACGTGGCAAGCAAGCTCTCCCATGCCATGAGCGAGGAAGCCCGGCGTTGCCTGGACGAAGGCATCGCGGAGACGGCCGACGATATCGACCTCGCGATGGCGCTCGGCACCGGATACGCGCCCTTCCGCGGTGGACCTCTTCAGAATGAACTCAACAACCCCACTTGAGCCATGCACGACACACTCATCGACACCAGCAAGATGTCCGCCGGTCAGAGGGCGGCCCTGGAGCTCGCGGAGTCTTCCCGCGACACCCGCGAACTGACGGGCTTCGCCGCTTCCATCTTCGACGGTTCGCCTGACTTCTCGCTCATCTTCCCTTTCCCCATCCAGTCGGGGTCCGACAAGGCGGATGGGGATGCCTTCATCGAGAAGCTCGGAGATTTCCTGCGCGAGCACACCGATCCCGATGCGATCGACCGTGACGGCGAGATCCCCGACGAAGTCTTGGAGGGTCTGGCGAAGCTGGGTGCCTTTGGCATCAAGATCCCGAAGGAGTATGGCGGCCTCGGCTTGTCGCAGACGAACTATTCACGCGCGGCCATGCTGCTGGGCGGACACTGCGGGAACCTCACGGCTCTGCTTTCGGCCCATCAGTCCATCGGCATTCCTCAGCCACTGCTGACTTTCGGCACAGAAGAGCAGAAGAAGAAATATCTGCCCCAGTGCGCCGCTGGTGCCGTCTCCGCCTTCGCACTGACCGAGACGGAAGTCGGTTCGGATCCCGCGCGGATGAAAACCACCGGATGTCTCTCGGACGATGGCACCCACTGGATACTCGACGGCGAGAAGCTGTGGTGCACCAACGGCCTCAAGGCGAAGCACATGATCGTCATGGCGCGCACGCCCCTGCCGGACAAGCCGAACGCGATCAGCGCTTTCATTGTGGAGGTCGCATGGCCGGGCGTGGAGATCATCACGCGCTGCCACTTCATGGGCCTGAAGGCGCTTTACAACGGCGTGATCCGCTTCACCGGTGTGAAGGTCCCGCGGGAGAATGTCGTCCTGGGCGAGGGCAAAGGACTCAAGGTGGCGCTGACCACGCTCAATACCGGCCGCCTGACCCTGCCCGCCGCTTGTGTGGGCCTACTGGACCGATGCTTGGACATCGCCGTCACATGGTCGCGCGAGCGTGAGCAGTGGGGACAGGTCATTGGCAAGCACGAGGCCATCGCCGGAAAGCTCGCGGATCTCAAGGCGGACGCCTTTGCTACGGAAGCTCTCGTACTTTATACGTCCTCCATGGTGGATGCGGACAAGAAGGCGGACATCCGCTTGGAGGCCGCCATCGCGAAGCTGTGGGGCACAGAGGCTGGATGGAAGGGCGCGGACTCTACCATGCAGATCAAAGGGGGACGCGGTTACGAGACCGCTGACTCGCTCCGGAATCGCGGCGAACGTCCCGACCCCATCGAGCGTCTTATGAGGGATAGCCGTATCAACACCATCTTCGAAGGCTCGACGGAGATCATGCATCTCTTCATCGCCCGCGAGGCTCTCGACCCACATCTGCGGCGCGGTGCGGCCGCCTTGGATACGCGAAAGCCGATCTCCGAACGGCTCGAGACCGCGATGCGGGCCGGCCTCTTCTACACCGGCTGGTATCCAAAGCGGTGGCTTCCGTTTTCGCATGGCATCCCCTCGGACCTCGATCCCCAGCTTCGCCGCGGACTGTCCGCGACCGCATCGCTCAGCCGCAAGCTGGCTCGGACCCTCTTCCACTCCATGGCGCGGAACGGTCCTAAGCTGGAGCGCAGGCAACTTCTTCTCGGCAGGCTGGTCGATGCGGGCTCCGAACTCCTCGCAATGAGTGTATCCGCAGCACGAGCGCACGCTCTCGGCGATGAAACATCGATCCAGACCGCGCGCTACATTTGTCACCGCGGCGAGCAACGCGTGAAGGCGCTCTTTGCGGAGAGATCCGACAAACACGATGCGGAAACCTATCGCCTCGCAAAGCGCCTGATCTCCTGACGCTTCACTTTTCCGATGTGGCGATCGAGCCGTTCACCTTGATGGTGCGGTCGATCTCGAAGGTGACGTAAGTCACACGCTCGGGATGTCTGCCATTGAAGGGCGTCACGGTCAGGACCTCGATGGTGTATGTGCCATCTTCGCCGATTTCGTTTTCGGTCACCGTGAGCGGAACCACGGCATCCTGTGGTGCGTAGGTATTGAATGACACCACAGACGATCCGATAATCTTGCCGGTGGTGCCGAGATTCGGCTGACCCTTGTAGATTTGGGCGTAGGTCACGCTGTCCGGGTAAAGATCATTGCACAGCACGCGGGCCTGCGGAGGGATGCCGGGATATCGCTTGCCGGATTGCAGGCCCTCGATCGTGGCATCGCATACCGGCCAGATCTGAATGGTGGAGGATGCGATGGCCGCCTCGCGGTTGTTGCTGATCTTCACGACGGCGCTGAAGGTCTCTTCGCCGCAGGCTTTGGTAGGACTCTGTGCAGGCAGCGCCTGATAGATCTCCGCATCGGCGAAGTTCCCGTTCTTCGTGAATTCGTAAGCTTCCTCATAGCTGCCTTGCCCCGAGCCATTCGGATACGGGACGTGCAGATCCGGGTGGTAGAATTTGAAATCACGCTCCAGCGTCACCTTCCCGATGCCGCCGCGCGGGTCTCCCGGTTCGGCAAGCTTTCGGATCGAGAGGTTCATCGAGAATGGCCGGTCGGCACGGGTCCGCGGCGGATTGTAGGTATCCTCGGAGCGAAGCGTCAGTGTCGCTTCGGGCAAGTGCGCGCCGACGGTCACCTCGTCGATTAGCTGTGGCAGCGGTTGATAGTCCCCGGAGCCGCCGAGGATCACGTTCAGGTGAATACCGAGCAGGTTGACGTTCACGAGGTGTGAATCCAGCGCCACATTCACGTTGGCGAGTCCGCCCACGCCGACGTTCAAGAGACTGAATGGATCGTAGGTTTCGTCCTGATACGCATAGAGCTGGATCACTGCTCCGTCCCCTTCCAGCGGCTTCGACAGGATCTGGCCATTGAGGCCCGAGACCGGCATGTCGTAAACGACGGTCTGCCCTTGGACGAGTTGGATCTGGCGGACGAAGTCCACGCCCAATGCGGGCATGGCGGTCACGGCAATGAGCGCAAGAACGGCGACTTTCATGGCTTGGTTGCAGGAACGGGTAGGACGGTGATCGGATTGCCACGCAAGGTGGCGACGACGAGATGTCCGGCGGTGGCGAAGGCCTTGCGGTCTTCTTCGGAAAGCGGGGCCTCTCCCCGAACCTGGGCAAGCGTCACCTCGTGGGTGGAGACCCAGTTTCGGTTGGCGATCAGGAAATCCGGCCAAGCGACAGGCTTGCCCGCAGCCCGGTTTGCGATCAGCGATGAGAATTTATCCGGGCAGTAGATGATCGAGCCTTTCGGCAGGATCGTGTGGGTGTCCCCCTTGCTGAGGAATACCGACAGTTCGGCGAGGCCATATCCCTTTGCCTGCTTTGGCACCGGTTTGGGATCGCCTGCACCCGCGGCGTTGCGGCGCGCGATGAATGCCGCATCATTGGTCACCTCGGCATTGGGTGCCTTCAGGTCGGCAGGCAAGACTTCCAGCCCCTTGCCACTGCGGCGGGGCTCCTCGCCTCTCACCGAGAGGCTGACGAAAAGGCCGAGGACGACCAGTGGCAGAAGTGCCCGCTTCATGGACTACGGCGGATCTTGAGCCAGCCATTTCCCTGCGTGCCGCTCAGGTCGAGAGTCACGCTCACGAGATCCGCCGGTTGGATATCCGGCAGATTGATCAAGCCACCAGAGCTACTGGTGGCGGGTGGCGGTGGCGAACCGATCACCGCAAGATTCACATCCCCCAGGTCGAGCCCGAGGAAGGGCGGACGATAGACCGGGCGCTGTGGCGCACGTCCGATCAAATAGGTGATCGGGACCGAGGCACCATACAGGATGGAATTCGACGGCACGGAGACGTCACCGGTCATCACCGGTGGTGCCGAGTGGTATTCGCCGAGGACGTAAAAGTATCCGATCGGATTGAGGTTATTGTAGGCGGGTGCCAACAAGGCCCCGAGCAAGCCGGAACCGGAAAGGTGGAAGGTGAGACCGACGTCGCGGGGATTCTTCGGATCGCAGAGAGTCCAGTTCGGGCCGTATTGGTGGATCGGGCCGACCCGCGTCGCGGGCACGCGGCTCTTCACCGCGAGGTCGATCGGGTAGAACTGGGTTCCCGACTGCAACCGGACGTATGAAGTGGACTCCACGACCCCGCCCGTGATGCCGAGCACGCGGTGGTAGAATTGGTTGCCAACCACCGCCGCATTGGTGGCGCGATTTCCAAGGTCCAACCGGCCGGCGATGCCAAAGACATCGTAGCGATACGGCCGGTGAAATGAGACGCTGCGACTGCGGGTGGTCTCGGTAAGAGTCACCGGAGCGGTCATGCCGGGAGCCCAGCATTCGACCTGTGCCACGGAGGTGGACAAGCTGGCTGTAGCCGCGAGAAGCGCGGCCGCGAAAAGCGGAATCCGGAGATTCATTTCGATGTGAGGGTGATCCCGACCGACGTGGTGTGTCGCGTCGGCCGGGGAGAGAGGCTTCGTCAGGAGGTGGGACTCCGGGCGACGAAGCCTTTGGCGACTTTCTGTCCGATTTTGCGTGTTGCGGTGTGTGCCGCAGGGTGTGGGCGTGTGTTTCCGGTGGGCCGGAGTTGTCAGGGAAAGTGATTAATAGAGTTATATCGAACTTTCCGAGTTTTGAACAACGTCACGGGTGAACCAAAACCTTATGGGATAATAAACATTGAGCCTTTCGTTACTGCTTAGGGATTTGCATTGGGGCAAAATCGGACATTAGCTCCAGCCGTGTTCCGACGACTGTTTTTCTGCCCTGCTCTCCTCTTTTTTTGCCAATGCTCCAGCACCCCGGATCTCTCCATTCCGAGTCCTTCGATGACGGTTCGACGAGCCGATGCAATCAGCACCGCCTACACATACAGCCGACTCGAGTGGACGCCGCGGGAGCAAAATCGGAAACACGGACGCGACAGTAATGGTATCCTCGTCCACACCCCGGACACCACGCTTTCCGACCACGGGTTTTCCAATGGATGGTGGAAAATCGGACAAGTCTCTCGGGGCATGGCTTATCAATGGGGTGGCTTTGATACACCCGAGGAATTCCTCACCTCAGTCGCGAAAGGCGAAGCGGCCGGTGACATATCTACCGCCTTGAAGCGGAAGTTGGGTGATGATGGCACGAGCAAGGAAGCCTGTGGTATCGATTGCTCCGGATTCGTCTCTCGCTGCTGGCGGCTGTCGCGCCCTTATTCCACGAAGGAATTGCCTTCCATTTGCGACCGGCTCGGAAGCTGGGATGAGCTGAAACCCGGCGACATCCTGCTCAATGACCGACACGTCCTGCTCTTCGCAAAGTGGGCGAAAAGTGGAGCCTCGATGTATATCTACGAAGCCGGCCCACTGCCCGTTTGGCGGGTCAATGCGGCGGAGATCCAGAAGGACTACCTGCTGGAGCGTGGCTACCAGCCATGGCGCTACCGGGGTATCCGCGACTAGCCCGGCGTCGCGGCCCACCGGACGATGAAGCGCGCGCCCTGCCCTGCCACGCTCTCCACTCGGATGTTGCCTCCCTCTGCCTCGACAAGGCCGCGGCAGATCGCGAGGCCCAGCCCGTAGCGCCCCTCGGAGCCGGTGCGCGATTTGTCCGCCCGGTAGAAGCGCTCGAAGACATGAGGCAAGTCTTCCGCGGAGATTCCCGGGCCATCGTCGCGGACCTGTAGCTCGACGCCATCGTCATCGGCCCGACATGACACCACGACGGTGCCGTCGTGCCGACCGTGGTGGATCGCATTCTCGACCAGATTTGAAATGATCAGCGCCAGTCGATCAGGGCTTCCTGTCAGCATCGCGGTTTCTCCTTCGAGCAAGAGTGTCACGTCGCGCGCCTTCGCCAGCACGCCAAGCCGCCCCAAGACGTCTCCTGCCAATGCCGCGAGGCCCACCGGTAATCCCGGCGCGCGCGTTTCGCCGGCATCGAGGCGAGCCAGCTCCAGAAGTGCCTCCGCGAGGCGCTTCATCTGCCGGGCCGTGTCCAGGTTCCCGGCCAGCACCTCACGATACTCTTCCACCGGACGCTCACGGGAGAGCGCGGTCTGCGTCTCGGCGATCAGCACCGAAAGCGGCGTGCGCAGTTCATGGGAAGCATCCGAGGTGAAGCGACGCTGCTGCGCGAAGGTGTCCTCAAGACGCTCGAAGGTGGAATTCAGCACCGTGGCGAGTTGCCCGAGTTCGCTGTCCGGTTGATCGACGGGAATTCGTTCGGAGAGTTTTCCTTCGGAAATGCGCTTCGCCGCACCGGCGATCTGTTCGATGGGGCGAATCGAGCGAGCGGTCAGCCACCAGCCTCCACCGAGTCCGATGACCAGCACCCCCACGCCGATGAATGACAGGCGTGTAGCGTAGTGCTTCATGCCGGCCAGATCATCCCCGACGGGCCGACCGGCGAGCACGCACTCTCCCATCTCCGTGAAGTGGAAAGCCTCGCGCATGCCGTCGCGATCACGAAATCTTGTCTGGGTATCCCGGGCCTCTCGCACAGGCAGAGGAACAGCAACCGGTGCGTTGTCGGAATTCTGGACCCGCGACTGTCGGCCGGTCCACACCACGTAGTAGTATCCCTCCCCGGCCAGCCCCGGGAACATCGCCTTCACATCGTCCGAGACATTTCGCGTCCGGAACATCGGCGGAGGACCCGGGCCGAACTCGCCCGACTTGCCATCGTTCCCAAAGGGATAGCGGTCGCTGTCCTCCTCGCGGGGTGGCCGTCTTTCGCGCTCTCCCGGATCTCGCGGGCGAGGGCCTCCTTGCCCGTTCGATGGTCCACGGTTTCCCATCGACGGCGGATCGGGTGGACGGATGCTCACACCCAGGGCCACGGCCCGCCGCGCCAATTCATCATCGAGGCGCTGGACTCGCTGTGCGCGCTCGAGCTGCCACGATGTCACGCCGAATGCGACCAGCAGGCCGAGCAAGAGAATGCCCAGCCAAATCTGCAACCGCCAGCGGATGGAGTGCGTGAACATGTCGGATCACTCGATGAGATAGCCTTCGCCGCGACGGGTGACGATGAGATCCGCGCGCAATTTCCGCCGGATGCCGTGGACGTGCACGTCCAGCAGGTTCGACAGCGTGTCCTCGTTCTCGTCGAAGAGATGCTCGTAGAGTTCCGTGCGGCTGATCACCTCCCCGCGATGCAGTGCGAGGTATTCCAGGATGGCGTATTCGCGGGCTGTTAGAACGACTGCCTTTCCCCCGAAGTCCACCTTCCTGCCGCGCGTGTCGATCTCCACGTCACCGATGACCACGGTGGAATGCGGTCGCCCCGCGTGCCGGCGGATGATGGCGCGGATCCGCGCGAAGAGTTCATCCAACTCGAAGGGCTTCACCAGATAATCGTCGGCACCGCCATCGAGACCTTTCACCCGGTCGGAGGTCGCATCACGCGCCGTGAGCATCAGCACCGGTGTGGCCTTCGTCGCGCGCAGGCGGCGTAGGATCTCCCAGCCATCCATTCCCGGCAGCATCACATCCAGCACGACGGCATCGTAGTTGAAGGCGGTGGCCTTGTAGAGCCCGTCCTCGCCCTCCTCCGCGGTGTCCACCGCATAGCCTTCCTCGCGCAGCGCCTTGGCGAGCGCGCGCTGCAGCCGTGGTTCGTCCTCGATGACTAGCAATCGCATGATTGAAGGCGGCACACCCAGTGCCGGGGGCAGGCTATCACAGCGTGGATTAAGCCACGATGAAAGCCGCCGCGCGAAATTTCCGCAGATTTCCCCGCGCTTAACGCACCCTTAATCGGGCATCGGCTACGGTGGGCACATCGATACGGCATCCATGAAGCGCACCACACATCCCGCTCCCGCAAGCCTCGCCGGCTTTCTCGCGGCCATGGGATCGGGCGCGGATGCCGGGTCCATCGGAATGACATCCGGGAATTCCGGAGGTCCGCCTGGCCGGGCTTGCCCGGCGGAGGAGCAGGCGGGCCTCCAGTCCCCGGAGCCACTTGTTAGATAGGATTTCCAGGTAAAGCGGGGGTCCGCCCGGCCATGGCACCGTGTGCCCTGGCGGAGGAGCGGGCGGCCCCCAATCCCCCCTCCATTCTCCTCGCGCACATCCCAACCCGCCCGTGCCATGAACGAGAGAAAACCCCTGCCCGTTTACATTCCCGTGAGCCGCCGCCGCTTCTTCAAGAGCATGGCCGCCGCCTCCGCCGGATTCACCTTGCCCGGCTTCTTGGCCGAGGCCTTGACCCAATCGCCGATCGTCACCCAGGGCCCCTACTACCCGCTCGCCGATGACATCCCGCTGGATAAGGACAACGACCTCGTCCTGCTCTCGGACAATCTGAACATCGCCACGGGCATCGTGACCTACATCACCGGGCGCGTGCTGGACTCATCGGGGAATCCGGTGAAGAACGCGCTGGTCGAGTGCTGGCATGCCGACCACGAGGGCGACTACGTTTACTCGACTGGCGTTGGCCGGAATGCCGCGTGCGATGCGAATTTCGCGGGCTTCGGCCAATTCCTAACCAGCTCCACGGGCTACTTCAAATTCCGCACCATCAAGGCCGGGCTCTACAATGGACGCACCCGCCATTTCCACTGGGGCGTCACCTTGCCGGGCAGGACGACCCGTGCCTGCACCCAGACGGGATGGAACGAGGTGGCCTATGCCAACAATGGCAGCCGCTGGGCGACGCAGAACTCGAACGACAACGTCTTCGCATCGCTGACCGCTGCGCAAAAGGCGGCCATCCTCCTGGACTTCCTCCCCCTGGAGGGCGCCACCACCGGCGAGGTTTACACGAACTGGGATTTCGTCAGCGGCTTCACTCCCGTCGAGCCCACCTACCCTGCGCCGGGCGGATTCGTGGCGACGGGCACCCCGGTCGCCGGGCCGAACAATACCGTGCGCTTCAAGCTGACCATCCCCGTTTACGCCGGCTACTGCTACGAGATCTACGGGAACCCCACGCTGGCGGATCTGGACTGGAAGGCACTGCCCTTTTCGGTCACGCAGACCGGCACCATCGACCGTCACAAGCACGTGGCCACTGCGGAAGGAAGCCTGTCCATCTACGTTGATACCAAGGCGGATCGGGGCTTCTACAAGGTTTCCTACCGCGTGCCGGGAGCGAATACGGGCACGCCCTGAATTGGCCACCGGTCGCGGGGCTCTTGTCTTATTCAGTCAAGACGCCTGAGTTAACGTGATGGGTATGACTCGTGTATGCGATCGCATCGACCGGAGCCGCCAGTTCCCACCTTCAGACGCGGAATTGCCTGAAGAGGCGATCGCCTTGGCCGCCGAACTCCTGCTGGAAGCCACCCGCGGCCAGCGTCTCGGCGAGAAGCTCCAAGCCCGCCAAATGGCGGCCATGATGGACGATGCACCGGGCAAGGCATTCACCTTCGCGATGGCGGACCAGGTTTTCCGCCCGCCGACCGCTGCCCGCGAGGCAAAGCGCTTCCGCGACCTCGTCGAGGACTACGGCGTGCCGCAGTATCTCCCGCTCGTTGCCCGGGTGGCGATGCGCGCCGGGGAGATCGCATCCGCGGCCGCTCCGGAGATCGTCATGCCGCTGGTGGCGGAAAAGATGCGCCAGGAAAGCTCTTCCGTCATCCTGCCCGCAGAGGAGGCGAAGCTGCGCAAGCACCTCCGCCGCCGACGCGACGCGGGCATGCGGATGAACCTCAACCAGCTCGGCGAGGCCGTGCTCGGCGAAGAGGAAGCGAACCACCGCCTGGAAGCGAATCTCACCCGCCTGGCCGATCCGGACACCGACTACATCTCGGTGAAGATTTCCGCGATCTTCAGCCAGATCCACCTCGTGGCCGTGGACGAAACGCTGATCGAGATCAAGCGGCGCCTGCGCGAACTCTACCGCGCCGCGATGAAGTCTTCGCCCGCGAAGTTCGTGAACCTCGACATGGAGGAGTATCGCGATCTTCGCCTCACCTGCGCCGCCTTCCGCGACGTGCTCGATGAGCCGGAGTTCCAGAAGCTGGAAGCAGGCATCGTGCTGCAGGCCTACCTGCCGGATGCGTGGCCGGTGCAAAAGGAGCTCAATATATGGGCGCTGAAGCGCGTGGATGCGGGTGGTGCCAGCATCAAGATCCGCATCGTGAAGGGTGCCAATCTCGCGATGGAGAAGGTGGATGCCGAGATCCACGACTGGCCGCTCGCGCCCTACGGCTCGAAGGTGGAAGTGGACGCGAATTTCAAGCGCATGCTCCATGAAGGATGCCGCAAGGAAGTCGCCCGGGCCGTGCGTCTCGGCGTGGCCAGCCACAATCTCTTCGACATCGCCTACGGCCTGCTCCTGCGCGCCCGCGAGGGCGTTGAGGATCGGGTGGAATTCGAGATGCTGGAAGGCATGGCGAACCATCAGGCACGCACCGTCCGCGATGCCGCGAAGGGCCTGCTGCTCTACGCCCCGGTGGTGAACCGCGAGGACTTCCACAGCGCGATCGCCTACCTCGTCCGCCGCTTGGATGAGAATACGTCTCCGGAAAATTTCCTCCACGATCTCTTCGGCATGAAGCCGGGCGATGCAGCCTGGGATCGCCAGAAGAAGCGCTTCCTCGATGCGTGCGCCATGGTCCCGACTGCCATCTACGGGCCGCAGCGCGTGCAGGATCGCACCACGGAAAACCGCGTCCCACTGCCGCTCGACACACCTTTCCACAACGAAGCCGACACCGATTGGTCCCTGCCGCACAATGTCCGCTGGGCTCGCGAGAAGGTGGATGCGATGCGCAAGGCCGAGCCGCCTTTCGTCCCGCTCCAGATCGGAGGCATGACCTCATCCGGAACCGCGACGGCCGACGGCACCGACCCGGCCCGCCCTGGCCACGTCGCCTATCGCCATGCGCTGGGTGGCCCGGAGGACATCGAGCGCGCGCTGGAGGTCGCCGTTTCCGCGCGCTCGCCGTGGCGGAATCTCGGCTGGCCGAATCGCGCCATTATCCTCGCGAAAGTCGCGTCCGTCATCGCATCACGCCGTGGCGAGGCCATCGCCACCATGGTAATGGACGCTGGCAAGGCGGTCATGGAGGCCGATGCCGAGTTGAGCGAAGCCATCGACTTCGCCGACTACTATGCCCGTAGTTTTTCGCGCCAGGGTGCTTTCGACGGCGTGAACTCCGAGCCGATCGGCACGGTGCTGGTGACGCCTCCCTGGAACTTCCCCTACGCCATCCCCTGTGGTGGCATCCTCGCTGCGCTCGCAGCGGGAAACACCGTCATCCTGAAGCCCGCGCCGGAGACCGTGCTGACCGCTTGGGAAATGGTGAGCTGCCTGTGGGATGCCGGCGTCCCGCGCGACGTGCTGCAATTCCTCCCCTGCCCTGACAACCACATCGGTCGCTCGCTGGTGACCGACGAGCGCATCGGCGCGGTGGTCCTCACGGGTGCCTATGAGACCGCGCGAATGTTCCTCTCGTGGAAGCCGGACCTGCGCCTCTTCGCCGAAACATCGGGCAAGAACGCGCTGGTGATCACGGCGTCCGCCGATCCGGACCTCGCGGTGAAAGACCTCGTGAAGAGCGCCTTCGGCCACGCGGGCCAGAAGTGCTCCGCCGCCTCGCTCGCCATCGTGGAAGCCGAACTCTACGACGACGAGGGCTTCCGCCGCCGCCTGCGTGATGCCGCAGCGTCGCTGAAGGCAGGTGTCTCTTGGGAATACGATTCGGTGGTGACGACCATCATTCGCGAGCCTGGCGAAGCCCTGCAGCGCGCACTCACCACGCTGGATCCCGGCGAGGAATGGCTGCTGGAACCGCAGATGCTGGACGGGAATCCTTGCCTCTGGTCGCCGGGCATCAAGCTGGGCGTCACGCCGGACAGTTGGTTCCGCAGCACCGAGTGCTTCGGCCCCGTGCTCGGCCTCGTCCGGGCGAACGATATTGACCACGCGATCCGCATCCAGAATGACTCCGAATTCGGTCTCACGGGCGGCATTCATGCACTCGATCCCGCGGAGATCGATGCGTGGCGCGACCAGGCCGAGGTCGGCAATGCCTACATCAATCGCCCGATCACCGGTGCGATCGTGCAGCGCCAGCCTTTCGGCGGTTGGAAGCGTTCCTGCTTCGGCCCGGGAGCAAAGGCCGGCGGGCCGAACTACGTCCCTCTCTTCGCCGTGTGGCAGAATGACGGACTCCCGCAACTGCTCGAATCGCCTTCGGCGGAAGTGCTCGACCTTCTGAAGACCCTGGCCCCGGTTGCCTCGTCTGCGGAATTGGAAGCCGCCGCCGGCAGCGATGCCTGGTGGATGAAGCACGAATTCGGCATCGAGCACGACCCGTCCGCACTCGCGTGCGAGGCGAATGTCTTCCGCTACCGCCGTTTCTCGCAGTGCCTGATTCGCGCGAATGCATCGATGGATGCTGTCACGATCGCGCGTCTGCTCATCGCGGCGCGTGCTGCGGGTCTCGATTCGGAACTCTCGCTCCCGCCGGGGACGGATTTTCCGGTGAAGGGAATCTCCATTACCCATGAGACGGATGAGGCACTTGCCAGCCGTCTGGGAGCCTCCAAATACGGAGTCCTCCGGGCGCCGTCACCTTCGAAGAAGCTTATCGCAGCAGCGATCGAAGCGGGCGTCAGAATCGTTACCCATGATCCTGTATGGTCAGGGAAGCTCGAACTTCCTGCGTTTTTCCGGGAACAAGCTGTCTCAGAAACCCGTCACCGGCATGGATCGGTATTGCCCCGGCCGGAAGAATTGCGATAGTTCAGGTGCTTCGTCCCGGGTTAGAACCCGGGTGATCTGGGGGGAGAATCCGGGCTCGCCGGGGCGAGGCACTCCTTACACTCTCTGAAAAACACAAATGCTCACCCGCTATCCGGGTGAGCATTTGCTTTGATAAGATAGAAGTCGCGAAGTTAACCGGAGACCTTATTCCTCCTCCACAAGCGAGGCGATTTTCCCGCGCTTCACGAGGCGGCGACGCCACAGCATCTCCGGCCCGCGCAGCATGCGGACCTTGCCCACGGACATGCGGGAAATGGTGCGGACCGTCTTCGCATGTGTCGGCACGGCGACCATCGGGGCACGGGCTTTCCGCTTCCGCTTCTTGCGCTTCTTCTTCGCGGACTTGGTGGCCGGGGCTTTGGCGGTGGCAGTGCCGGACTGCTTGGTGCCTTGCGGCGCGCGGCGGCGCGGCAGCACCAGCGAGTCATCGGCGAAGAGCAGCACGTGTCCTTGCGTGAGCAGCCAGAAGAGATCGGCGAACCATTCCTTGCTCGGTTCGGTCTCGCCTTCGGGCAGCACGCCCTTCCAGAGATCGGCCAGCTTCGTGGTCGGATTCTTTTCCAGCCACTCGACGATAGCGGACGGGCGCTCGGCGAGGATCGCATCGGTGGTCAGCGGATGCGGGCGTGCCGGACCGGTGAAGAGCTTGCCCTCGCGCTTGAAGACGGAGAGGTGCTCGTTTTCCAGAAGTCGGCAGATCGCGGGAATCAGGATGGCCGCGTGCTTGCGTGCATGCGAACTGGCAATGCGGACACAGGCGAGCAGACCGGGCGAAAGATCGCGTGCCGGGATGTTCCCCGGGATTTCCGCACTGCGGACTTCCTCGAAGACTTCGGCGAAGCGCTTCGTCGTGAAGTCACGCTCGATCTCGCCGCGGTCGAAGCTCCAGGCATCGTCGCCGCCATCCTTGAGACGCCAGCGCACGCGCTTCTTCATCGTCTCCAGCCAGGCATTCACCGCTTCCTCGCCACGCTCGGTGCGAACGCGCGACGAATACACCTCGAAAGGCATGGTCGCGAATTGCTCGCGGTGGATGCGGCGCAGCGCGGTCTGGTAGCCGTGGAAATTCGGTGGCCCAAGCCACTCGCCGCTCATGCCGCAGCGCGCCACGACCTGGAAATTCCCGGCCGGCGGCTCGGTCTCCACTTCCTCGGACTCGTAGAGTTCCTTCGACGCGGCGGAGTGCCAGAAGTGCGAGATCGCCTCTTCCTTCGTCAGCCAGAGGGACGAGTCGAGCTTGCTCTTGAAAATCGGGCTGACCTTGTCCGAGACCGCGAACTGCAGGTGATAGCGTTCGCGACCGGCGAGCAGGATCTGGGCGACATCGTAGAGCGAGTAAACACGCGCCACGTGGTGGATTTCCTTCACCACGAGATGCACCGCCTCGGCTGCCGGGGCGATCGAGACGCGCACGCCTTCCGCCGGTTGCGGGAAATCGCGCGGCCCATGATCGCGGCCATGGCCGTGACCCTGTCCCTGGCCTTGGAATCGACGGTCGCCGCCTCCGCCATCGCGTCGCTGGCGGTCGTCACGACGGCCTCCACCGCCTCCGCCACCACCACCTCCGCGGTGGTCACGACGGTCGCCGCCACGGTCATCACGGCGTCCGCGGAAGTCGCGGTCGCCACGATCCCGTCGCTCGCGCGGGGCTTCTTCGTCTCGATACTCGGGTTGTTTTTTCGCCGGTGCATCGCTCCGTGCCCAAGACGGGCCCAGCTCGAATGCGGACAGCAGGCGCTTGGCCAGCTCATCGGAAGGGTCGCTCACGACGCGGAGACTAACGATCCCACGGGAAATGACAAACTCGCCTTGCGACAATTTAAGCCCCCTCTTCGGGGCGCATTTCGCTCACTTGGAACCCCTTTGGGCAGCGGCGTAGCCCCGCTTTTCATCCACCATGAGGGTGAAAACGATGCCGATGATGATGAATCCCGCCAGCAGCAGCAGCGCGGGCGGAGTGCCCGACTTGTCTTTCATCCACGCGAAGGGGATCGTCATCACCGCCGCCAGCTTGAACATGAAGCCCCAGACGCCGAACATCTCGGCCGCCTTTTCCGGCGGGGAGAGATAGCCGACGAACGCGCGGTTGGCCGAACCGAGGGAGCCGAGACCGAAGCCTAACAGGTTCCCGATGATCCACAGCGGCCAGGTCGGGTAATCGGTGCCGCCCGCTGCGGTGTGGGAGTCATGCAGGTAGGCGTAGGCGGCAAATCCCGTCGCCGCGAGGATCCAGACGAAGAGCAGCATGACCGTGATACGCCGGTGGCCGATGCGGTCCTGGAACTTCATCGGGATGAAGGTTCCGATAATGCCGGACACCGTGATCACCGCGAGGAAGAGCACCAGCTTCACCTGGTCGAAGCCATATTCCTCGGCGAGCTTGCTGGCAAAGGAGACCACCACGCTCATGCCGGTGCCGTAGAAGAACGATGCGAGCATCAGCAGGCCCAGATCGCGGTAGCCTTTCAAGTGCCTGATGCTCTCGGCGAGGCGCTGGAAGCCATCGACGACGAAGTTCCGGCCCGGATGCTCCACCTGCGTGATGGCCGGCTCCTTCAGCCCGCGAATCGTGGGGATCATGAACGCGAGGAACCACAGCCCCGCGAAGACGAAATAAGGTCGCCAATTTTCCACGCTCTCGACCTTGAAGAGCAGCATGCTCCCCGCCGTCAGCGCCAGCAGCAGCAGCGCGGCCAGATAAGCGAGGCCCCACGAAAAGCCGCTGAGACGCCCGATATCCTTTTCCGATGCCAGCGCAGGAAGGAAGCTAGCGAGGAAATTCTCCCCCAGGGCGAAGGCGCAATTTGCCGGGATATAAAGCAGCAGCGCGAGCCAGATCTGGCCGGGCTGGATGAGCGCCAGCAGGCAGGTGAAGACACCGCAGATCGTTCCGGTGACGATCAGCCCGCTCTTTTTCCATCCCCGCTCGTCGGCAGCCGCCCCGAAGATGGGAGACAGGATGGCGGCCAGCAGCATGCTGCCGCCGAAGCCGATGGCCCACAGGGTGTCGTCCTTCGTGTCGTCCTGCACCACCACCTTGCCGAAGAAGATGGAGAAGAGCAGCGTGTTGATGATCAGCGTGAAGGACTGGTTTGCCACGTCATAGGAGATCCAGCTCCAGATCTGGCGTTGCTTCGGCAGGTCGCGGAGCGGATAGAGGCTTCGATCACTCATGATGGCTGCCGCATCCTCGACGGTTCAGGCGGCATTGCAATAAAAGTGGTTTGCCGTCTCTGCCACCTGCCCGATCCCGCGCGAAAGGTGGGGCCTGATTTTTGTCCGTGCCGATTCGGGAGGAACACGCCACCGTTTGCCGAAATCATCCGACATGAAGCGATTGCTCCTGCTGCTCGCCCTGCTGCCGTCCTGCAAGAAGGAGACGGCAGCGTCCACCTCATCCTCTTCTCCCGGGGTCACGGTGGAAGTCCCGGGGTTGGAAAAGAAAGATGGGATGGTCCGGCTTTCCGGCGGAACTTTCATGATGGGGCACGACGGGTCATTTGAAACGCCCTATGGCACGAAGAGCTTCCCCGAGGAAGGCCCAGCGCACAAGACGACGGTCAAGGGCTTCTGGATCGACGAGACCGAGGTGACGAATGCCCAGTTCGCGGAATTCGTGAAGGCGACGAACTACGTCACCTTCGCCGAGCGCGAGGTGAAAGCGGAGGATTTCCCCGAGGGAGACCGCTCCAGCCTGCCGGAGGGGAAATTCACCAATGGCGCGATCGTCTTCCGCGAGGACGCCCACATCGAGGGCAATCCGAACCTGCCAGGCCGCTCGATCGAGTGGTGGCGCTGGGACCCGAAGGCAAACTGGCAGCACCCGACCGGCGAAGGCAGCAGCATCGTGGGCAAGGAGAATCACCCCGTGGTCTGCGTGAACTTCGACGACGCCGCTGCCTATGCGAAGTGGGCGAACAAGCGCATGCCCACCGAAGCGGAGTGGGAATTCGCCGCGCGTGGCGGAATGGAGGGAAAGATTTACACCTGGGGTGACGAGCTGAAGCCCGGCGACCGGTGGATGGCGAATACCTGGCAGGGCGAGTTTCCCAACAAGAACAGCGGCGACGACGGCTTCACGGCCAGCGCCCCGGTGAGGTCCTTCCCCGCGAACGCCTACGGACTGTATGACATGGCGGGCAACGTGTGGGAGTTTTGCAGCGATCTCTACGACCCCGCCTATTATACCGACTGCGATCCGGACAATCCACAGGGTCCCGCGACCTGGGTGCACGACAACGGCGTGAAGGGCGATGGCAAGATTCGTCGTGTCATCAAGGGCGGCTCCTTCCTCTGCCACGTTAGCTACTGCATGCGCTATCGCCCTGCGGCCCGGCATTCCCAGGACATCGAGTCTCCGACGAATCATGCGGGCTTTCGGTGTGTAAGGGATCTCGACGTGGCGAAGTAACGGGAGGGCCATGAAGCCCTTCACCCTGCTCGCCCTCCTATCCGGCGGAGTCGTTTTTGCCGCCGATCCCTGCCGCGTGGAAATCGTGGACAAGGAGAACGGCTGGCCTGTCCCGCTCGTGGAACTGCGGACCACGCACGAAGCCCGCTACGTCAGCGACAATGCCGGGCTGATCGCGCTGGATGACCCCGACCTGCTCGGCCGCGAAGTGTGGTTTCATGTGAAGGGCCACGGCTACGGGGTGAAAAAGGATGGCTTTGGCTATGAGGGTGTCCGCGTCACTCCGAAGGCGGGTGAAACCATCCGAGTCGAGGTGGAGCGCCGGAATGTCGCCAAGCGCCTCGGACGGTTGACCGGCGCGGGACTATTTGCGGAAGAATTGAAACTTGGCGGCAAAGAGCGGCTTCCCGAGTCCGGCGTGTATGGCTGCGACTCGGTGCTGCTGGCGCGGCAAGGCGGGAAGCTATTTTGGCTATGGGGCGACACCACCCTGCCCGGCTATCCGCTGGGGGTCTTCCAATCAACCGCAGCGCTCACATCCGGGCAGCCCGTCGCGGATTTCAAGCCGCCGCTCGCGATCCCCTACGAACTCTTCCGCGATGAGAAGGACAAGCCGAGAGGCGTCGCGCCGATGCCCGGCGAAGGCCCCACATGGCTCTCCGGGATGATCGAGCTGCCCGACGCCGATGGCAGCAGGCACCTCGTGGCGACCTACTCGAAGATCAAGGGTCACCTCGACGAATACGAGATCGGCCTGTGCAAATGGGATGCCACGAAGAACAGCTTCGTGCGCCACACCATCCTGTGGAAAGAGGGCGACGGGGAAAAAGGCGTCATCCCGCGCGGGCATCCCTTTGTCTGGAAGGATGACCTCGGCAAGGAGTGGGTGCTTTTCGGAGATCCCTTTCCCACCATGCGATGCCCGGCGAACCTCGGTGATTGGGGGAATCGAGAGCGATGGGAAAAGATCGCCGAGCCCCCTGCCCCGCGCTCGGCCGAGGATGGCTCGGAGGTGAAGCCGCATCGCGGATCGGTCGCGTGGAATGCCTCACGCAAGCGCTGGATCTCCGTCTTCACGCAGACCTTTGGCAAGCCCTCCGCCTTTGGCGAAATCTGGTATGCCGAGGCGGAATCGCCCATGGGCCCGTGGGGCAAGGCCGTTAAGATCCTGACGCACGACAACTATACTTTCTACAACCCCCGCATCCATCCGGAGCTCACTCCGGATGACGCGGGCTTCATCGTCTTCGAAGGGACCTACACCGCGGAATTCGCAAACCACGCCCAGCCGACCCCGCGCTACAACTACAATCAGATGCTCTACCGCCTGGACCTCGATGACCCGAAGCTAGCCGAAGCAAGGGAGTGAGTTTTTCCATGGATCGGCGGAGCCGGGAGCGCTGGCTTCAGCCGGCTTGGATAGATCGGCGAAGGAACGAATCGAACGCGACTCTCCGCATGGCAGAGCGCAGCAAAAAGTCGGACCGGTGCGCCTTCTATCCAAGCGGGCCAGTGGCACCGCGCTCCCAGCGGGGCCTTTAATGAAACGCAGCCATCCCGTGCCTCCTTCGGCAACGCCGACGACAGCCTTCAGGCAAAGAATTCCCGCTTACTGTGCTTCTGCCTTCAGCACTCCTACATAGGGCAGATTGCGGTATCTCCCTTGATAATCGAGCCCGTAGCCGACGACGAATTCATCCCCGATCAGGAAGCCTACATAATCTGCCGAGATGTTTTCCGCGTGTGGCTTGTCTTTCGACAAAAGCACGCCAGTTTTCACGACGGAGGCGCCTTCCACATAGAGGCGGTCCACCACGGCTTTCAGTGTGCGGCCGGTGTCGAGGATGTCATCGAGCACCAGCACCTTGCGTCCCTTCACATCCGGCAGCTTGTGATCCAGGAAGCTGACCACGCCGCTGCTCTCGGTGCCGCCGTGGTAGCTGGCCACATTGATGCACTCCATCTCCAGCATGCGGGGGACCCGTCGCAGGAGGTCCGCGGCGAAAACAAGGGCACCTTTCAGGAGCACCACGACCACGAGCACTTCACCGGGGAAGTCCTTGCGGATCTCCAGCGCCATCACGTCGAGCCGCTTGAGGATCACATCCTCATCCACCAGCACGCGCTCGATATCGTTCTCCATGGCCGGGACCATCCGCGAAGGCGGCACGGTGGATCAAGGGCGATCAGTCCGGCAGGCGCTTGAAGCGATACACCTTCCCGCCATCCTGATGAAGGTTCAGGCGGTCGGTGGCCTTCAGTTCCAGAAACTCCGGATCGTCCTTCAGGGCACGATATTCGATCTCGTGATACTCCTTTTCGGCCAGCACCCGTTCCTCTGCTTCCAGCGTCCGGGCGAGCTTGTATTCGAGATTCTTCAGCCTCCGCTGCTGCGGCAGTGCGGTCGCCACCACTGCCAGGCCGAGGATCAAACCCATCACCGCGAAGATGATACGATTCGCCGTGGAAATCATGCGCGTCTGGGCTTCCAGACGCTTCAATTTCGCTCCCGTTACAGTTTTCCGCCGTGCAGCCATTGGCTGGCAGATGGTTAGCATTCCCGAAGCATCCAGCCTAGAGGAAAATCGGACGAATCCTCGATTTTATCGGGGGTGTCATCGCTGACGCTACCAAGGCCGATGGTCGTTGACCCATCGGGATCAGCCCGCTTAGTTCCCTGTCAACGTCCGCTCAAATCCATGAATACCCCTATCACCGTATCCGTGACCGGCGCGGCAGGCCAGATTGGCTATGCCCTGCTCTTCCGCATCGCATCCGGCGCCCTTTTCGGACCCGACCAGCCCGTGAACCTACGGCTCATCGAAATCGAGCCGGGCATGGCCGCGCTCAAGGGCGTGGTGATGGAGCTGGATGACTGCGCCTTCCCGCTGCTGCGCGAGGTGGTGCCGACTTCGGATCTCGACGAGGGATTCCGCGGCACGAACTGGGCCCTGCTCGTCGGCTCCGTGCCGCGCAAGGCCGGTATGGAGCGTGGCGACCTGCTCGGCATCAATGGCAAGATCTTCACCGGCCAAGGCCAGGCGATCGCCCGCAATGCCGCCGCTGATGTCCGCACGCTGGTCGTCGGAAACCCTTGCAACACCAACGCCCTGATCTGCGCCGCGAATGCCGATGGCGTTCCGAAGGACCGCTTCTTCGCGATGACCCGCCTCGATGAGAATCGCGCGAAGAGTCAACTTGCCCAGAAGGCCGGCGTGCATCATTCAGAGGTCTCGAATCTCTGCATCTGGGGCAATCACTCTGCTACCCAGTATCCCGATTTCACCAATGCGAAGATCGCGGGCAAGGCCGTGACCGACGTGATCTCCGACGAGGAATGGCTAAAGGGCGACTTCATCAAGACCGTGCAGCAACGCGGAGCCGCCATCATCGCCGCACGCGGCGCATCCTCCGCCGCTTCCGCCGCAAATGCCGCGATCGACACCGTGGTCAGCTTGGTCAACCCGACCCCGGCCGGCGACTGGCATAGCGTGGCGGTTTACTCGGACGGCAGCCACTACGGCATTGCCAAGGGGATCATGGCCTCGATGCCGATCCGCACGATCTCGAATGGCACCTGGGAGGTTGTCGACGGCGTGCCGGTCAGTGAGTTCAGCCAAGGCAAGATCGACGCCACGATCAACGAGCTGCTTGAGGAACGCGAGGCGGTCAAAGACCTCATCCCTGCCTAACTCCGGAATCACAAAAAATTCATACAAAAGCCGTGGGATTTCCCACGGCTTTTTGTTTATCTGGAGATGCATGCCGCCCCTGCCCTCAATCACCGGTCTGATCCGTCGCCGACTGCTGGTCAACTACCGGGTCGATCCCGGGGTGGTAGCGCCCCTGCTGCCGGAGGGCTTTCGCCCGAAGCTGCATGATGGACATTCCATCGCGGGCATCTGCCTGATCCGTCTGGAAGACATACGTCCGAAGATACTCCCGGCATGGGCTGGCATCACCAGTGAGAATGTGGCGTATCGCATCGCCGTGCTGTGGGATGAGGAAGATGGCACGACTCGTGAAGGCGTCTATATCCCCAGGCGCGACACCAGTTCGCTGGCGAATCACCTTGCGGGCGGCCGGGTTTTCCCAGGCGAGCATCATCTCGCGGACTTCATCGTCTGCGATGACGGCGGGATGATCGAGATCAAGAGCCGCGCCCGCGATGGCGGCATGACACTTTCGCTGAGCGCTACGGAGACCGAAGATTTTCCCGTCTCATCCTGCTTTCGTTCGCTGGAGGAATCGTCGGCATTTTTTGAAAATGGCAGCGTCGGCTATTCCTCCACCAAGGATTGCTGCCGCCTTGATGCCATTCGTCTGGAGACTCACGATTGGAAGGTCCGCCCGCTGGCCGTCTCCACCGTGAAGTCTTCCTACTTCGACGATCCCGCGCTCTTCCCGGCTGGGAGCGCCGTCTTCGACCACGCCCTCATCATGCGCGACATCCCGCACGAGTGGCATGGGATGGAGGGCCGCCGGATCGCGGTGCCCGCGTGACACAGGGCGGCATCCCACGGGGCTTGCATGCCGGGGCCGCCCTCCTACAGTCCGCCGCCGATGTCCCAGCCGCTTGTCATTGCCGGTCGCGAGTTTTCCTCCCGCCTCTTCACGGGTACCGGAAAATTTTCTTCGAATGAATCGATGCGCGACGCATTGGAAGCATCCGGCACGCAGATCGTGACCGTGGCGCTGCGCCGCGCCGACCTCACCGGCAAGGCCGACCCGTATGCGAATATCCTGGAATACATCGACGCGGAAAAATACCTGCTACTGCCAAATACCAGCGGCGCGATGAACGCAGAGGAGGCCGTGCGCCTGGCCCGTCTCGCCGCCGCCGCGGGCCTGCCGAAGTGGGTGAAGCTGGAGATCCACCCCGACCCGACCTACCTCCTTCCGGACCCCATCGAGACTCTGAGGGCCGCCGAGATCCTCGTGAAAGAGGGCTTCACCGTGCTGCCTTACATCAATGCCGACCCGGTGCTGGCGAAGCGCCTGCAGGAAGCGGGCACAGCCACCGTGATGCCGCTGGGCGCACCCATCGGATCGAACAAGGGCGTGGCCACCCGCGATCAGATCCGCATCATCGTCGAGCAGGCGACCGTGCCTGTGGTCGTGGATGCCGGTCTCGGGGCACCCAGCCACGCTGCCGAGGCAATGGAACTGGGTGCCGACGCCGTGCTCATCAATACTGCCATCGCCGTCGCGTCGGACCCTGTCCGCATGGCAATCGCTTTCAAGAAGGCCGTCGAGGCCGGTCGCGAGGCCTATGAGCTCGGCCTGCCCGAGCGCAACGATGCGGCCTCTGCCACCAGCCCGCTGACAGGCTTCCTGAACAACGCATGAGCGCGGCGGTCACCCTCTGTTTGGTGATCCTGCTCTTCGTGGCGCTGCACGTGGCGGCCTGGAAATTGACGGTGGACCGTCGCCGCACCGTCCAGACGGCCGTGGCGTTGCTCCTGACCATGCTCTGCCTGCCGGGCGCGTGGTTTGCATTCTACTATCTCCACATTCTGCCGGAGCCGCCCCTGCTCTATCAGCTCCGGTCGCTGCCATTCGGTGAGGGATTTCTCGCATTCTTCGGTGCTGCTGCCGGGGCTTGGCGCAATGTTCTGCCCGGGCTTCTCAAGCTGCTGCCGACCAGCGGCGGCATGTGTTTGCTGGCCATTCCTTTCCTCAAGCCGATCGTCCATCCCATCGATCTCGCAGGACTGCACGAGCGCTGGGATGGCGATGTCTGTTATCAGAGTTCAGGGGTCACCTGTGGCCCCGCGAGCGCTGCGAACATCCTGCGCTTCCTCGGCGATACAGGAGCCACCGAAAAAGATCTCGCCCGCGAAGCGTGGAGTTCCCAGAGCAGCACGGAAGCATGGCACCTCGCCCGCGCGCTGCGGGAACGAGGCTACCACGTGAAATTCCTCGCTCCGGACGGACTGCCTTCAAGAGAGCACCTGCCAGGCATCCTCGGCACAGGCACCAAGATGGCAGGCCACTTCATCGCCGTGCTCGAGATCACGGATGAGGAGATCCATTACATCGATCCCTTGCGAGGCCGTGTTCGCATCCCGCTGGATGAATTCGAGGAGTGGGTGGAAATGGAGCCTTTCTTCATGTCCGTCCAGCGCGGTGGCTGACTGAAAGCAAGCTTCCACACTCGCGTGCCGTCGAGGCGTCTATTTCTTCAGCGCGACGTTCCCGCGGCGGAGGGTCTGGAAAAATCGATCCTCGGGGATATTCACTTCGTCCCACATGAGCCGCGAGATGGAGAGCAGTCCCATCCTCAGCATCCTGCCGGTGTGCTCCATGATCTTGTCCGGCGAAATACGATCCGTATAGTAGCAGGTCGCCATGAGACCATCGAGCACGGAGTGGAGGTAGAGATTGCTCAACTCGGGATCCGTGCCGGGCGGCAGGTCGCCGGTTGCGATGGCGCGGCGGATGCACTTCTCCACGAAGCGGAAAGCCTTCTCCTCCCAGATCTCACGGATGCGGTGAATGCGTTCGAATTCCGGACTGCGCTCGCACTTCATCCACAGGATCTCGCCGACATTCCGGTAGGACTTCGAGTCGTTGAAGAGGCGCATGTGCTCCATCCCCCATCGGTAGAGTGACTCCAGCGGCTTGCCCGGCACCGGCGATGACATCGCGAGCCGCAGGTCCGCGACACCACGCTCGCAGACGGCGATGCAGACCTCGATCTTGTCGTCGAAGTGACCGTACACCGCGCCCTTCGACACGCCCGCGGCATCGGCGATCTGCGCGATGGTCGCCTTTGCCACCCCATGAATGCAGAAGACCTGCTCCGCGGCGTCGAGGATGGCGGTGATCGTCTTCTGCGTGTCTTCTTTGGTCTTACGGGCCATCGGCAAGTGGTTGCGAGTGAGCGCAGCGATCCTAATTCGAATTTAATCATTCGCAAACGAATTATTATTTGACGATGAAATTCGCCGCTCTTACGAGAAGCCCCGTCACCCGAACCCTGTCCGCCTGACCGATGAATTCGAACCCGCTATTGTTCACCACGCTCGTCGTCGCCCTCGGGCTGCCTTTGGCAAGTTGCCGGAAGAAGGATGAGCAAGCGCCCGCCGCTGAGGCCGCGCCGCAGACCATGCCGGTGACAGTGAAGACCATCACGCCGCAGAGCGTGACCGTGAAGTCCAGCCAGCCTGGCCGACTGGAAGCCTACCGGCAAGCGGAGATCCGCGCCCGGGTGCCCGGCATCGTCATGGAGCGGACGTATGAAGAAGGGCAGGAAGTGAAAGCGGGCACCGCGCTTTTCCGCATCGATCCCGCACCCTTCAAGGCCGCTCTGGATGCAGCCACAGCAGCACTCGAAGAAGGCGAGGCATCGCTGGCACTCGCGCAGGACAAGAAACAGCGCTACTCGGCATTGGTCACGGGCAATGCGATCAGCGCGCGCGACATGACCGAGGCGGAGTCCGAGGAGAAGCAGGCGCTCGCCCGCATCGGCTCGGCGAAGGCCGATGTCGAGACGGCGAAGCTGCGGCTCGACTACGCCACAGTCACCGCGCCCATCGATGGCCGGGCACGCCGCGCGGAGGTCACCGAGGGAGCGCTGGTCGGCGAGGATTCCCCCACCCTGCTCACCACCGTGGAGCAGATCGATCCCATCTATGTGAACTTTTCCCAGCCCGTCTCCGAAGTCATCGCGCTGCGGAAGGCGATGCGCGATGGCAGCATGAGCGGCCACAAGACGGACGAGATTGAGGTGGAGATCACCCTCGGCGATGGCTCCGTCTATCCGCGGAAAGGCAAGCTGATCTTCGCCGACCTGGCCGTCGATGCCGGCACGGACTCAGTGCAACTCCGCGCGCTGGTGCCGAATCCGGACCGCGAGCTTTTCCCCGGCATGTACGTCCGCGTGAACATGGACGTGGCCACGGAGAAGGAGGCCATCCTCATTCCCCGCGACTCCCTGATGCGCACGAATGACGGCGCGATGGTGATGGTGGTGAACGAGAAGAACGAGGTGGTCGCCACTCCCGTGCAGACCAAGGAAATGCACGATGGCCAATGGCACGTCACCTCCGGCCTGAAAGGCGGGGACCGGGTCATCATCGAAAATGCGGCCTACGCGCCCGTGGGTGCCGTGGTCGCCCCCACCGAGTCTGCTACCAAGCCCGAGGCGAAGACCGAATAACGCACCACTGCCATGCCTTTCTTTTTCATCCAGCGGCCCATCTTCGCATGGGTGGTGTCGATGTTCATCATGCTCGCGGGCTTGCTCGCGCTGCGTTCGCTGCCGGTCGCGCAGTATCCGGAGATCGCGCCGCCCACCATCAGCCTCACCACCAGCTACCCCGGTGCCTCGGCAAAGGTGGTGGAGGAAACGGTGACGTCCGTGATCGAGCGCGAGATGAATGGTGCGCCGGGCCTGCTCTACATGTCCGGCACCAGCGATTCCACCGGAGCCGTCTCGCTGAAGATCGCATTCCGCCAAGGCATCGATGCGGACATCGCGGCCGTGGAAGTGCAAAACCGCCTCAGTGTGGTGGAGCAGCGTCTGCCGGAAGTGGTTCGCCGCGGCGGCATCCGCATCGAGAAGGCGGCGGACAATATCCAGCTCTTCGTCTCCCTTTCCTCCAGCGATCCGAAGTATGACACCGTGGCGCTGGGCGAGCTCGCATCGTCCCGCGTGGTCGATGTGCTGAAGCGCGTGCCCGGCGTTGGCCAGGTGCAGGTCTTCGGCGCGGAAAAGGCGATGCGCATCTGGCCGGACCCGGAGAAGCTCACCTCGCTCGACCTGACTGCGGATGACGTGGTGAATGCCGTGCGCAGCAACAACGCGCGCGTCATCGTCGGCGATATCGGCAGCCACGAGGTGCCGGCGAATGCCCCGCTGAGCGCGACGATCGTCACGGACGACACGCTGGATACGCCGGAGGACTTCGGCGAGATCCTGCTGCGCACGCGGGCCGATGGCTCCGCGGTGAAGCTGAAGGACGTGGCGCGCATCGCGCTGGGCGGCAGCGATTACCTGATCATCTCCGGCGTGAATGACCGCGCGGCGAGCGGCATGGGCATCAAGCTCGCGCCGGGCTCGAACGCGCTGGACGTGGTGGAAGGCATCAAGAAGGCGATGGCTGAGGTGGAGCGATTCCTTCCGGCGGGCGTCCAATACGAGATCCCCTACGACACGTCCCCCTTCGTTGCGGCATCGATCAAGAAAGTGGTGATGACCCTCTTCGAGGCGATCGGCCTCGTCTTCATCGTGATGTATCTCTTCATGCAGAATTTCCGCGCCACGCTGATCCCCACGCTGGTGGTGCCGATCGCGCTGCTTGGGACGCTGGGAGTGATGCTCGCGATGGGCTTCTCCATCAACGTGCTCACCATGTTCAGCATGGTGTTGGCGATCGGTATCCTCGTGGACGACGCCATCGTCGTGGTGGAGAACGTGGAGCGCATCATGAAGGAGGAAGGCCTCGGTCCTCGCGAGGCCACCGTGAAGGCGATGAAGCAGATCGGCGGCGCGATCATCGGCATCACCGTGGTGCTGGTCTCCGTCTTCATCCCCATGGCGTTCTTCTCGGGAGCGGTGGGCAACATCTATCGCCAGTTCGCGCTGACGCTCTCGGTGTCCATCGCCTTCTCCGCCTTCCTCGCGCTCTCGCTGACGCCCGCGCTCTGCGCCACGCTGCTGAAGCCGGTGGATCACGACCACCACGAGCGGAAAGGATTCTTCGGATGGTTCAACCGTACCTTCGACAAGGCGAGCAACCGCTATGCCCGCATCGTCGGTTCGCTGATCCGCCGCCCGCTGCGCTACTCCGTGGCCTTCCTCGCGGTGGTGGCCGCCACCGCCTTGCTCTACATGCGCCTGCCCACGTCCTTCCTGCCGAATGAAGACCAGGGATCCTTCATCGTCACCGTGGGATTGCCGCAGGGCACCACGCAGACGGAGACGAGGAAGGTGCTCGCGGAGATCAACGAGCACATGCTGGAAAACGAGCCGGTGGCCTACAGCTTCTCCATCGCGGGCTTCAGTATCTTCGGCAACGGGCCGAACAGCGGCATGGTCTTCACCACGCTGAAGCCATGGGCCGAGCGCAAGGACCCCGAGTCGCACGTCACCGAGATCGTGAAGCGCTTCAACGCGAAATTCGGCGCGCGTCCGAATGGCATGATCTTCGGCCTGACCACGCCTCCGCTGCCGGAGCTGGGCTCGTCCACGGCGGGCTTTGACTTCCGCCTGCAGAACCGCGGCGGACTTCCTTACACGGAATTCGTTGCCGCACGCGACCAGCTCATCCAGATGGCGGCGCAGGATCCCGCGCTGTCGAACGTGATGTTCGCCGGCATGCCCGATACGCCCCAGCTCAAGCTGGACATCGACCGCGCCAAGGCACAGGCGATGGGTGTCACCATCGACTCGATCAACTCGACGCTCGCCGTGATGTTCGGCTCCGACTACGTCGGCGACTTCATCCTGAACGGCCAAGTGCGCCGCATCATCGTGCAGGCGGACGGACCGAGCCGCGTGGGCATTGACGACGTGAAGAAGCTGCGCGTCCGCAATGCCGACGGCGAGATGGTGCAGATCGGCGCCTTCGCCGAGACAAGTTGGATCACCGGCCCGCCGAATCTGGCGCGCTACAATGGCTACCCGTCCTTCTCGCTCGCAGGCGAGGCCGCGGCGGGTCGCAGCAGCGGCGAGGCGATGGCCGCGATGGAAGCACTGGTGGACAAGCTGCCGGAAGGCATCGGCTACGAGTGGTCCGGCCAATCCTACGAGGAAAAGATGTCCGGCTCGCAGGCCATCGTCCTCTACGCGCTCTCCATCCTGATCGTCTTCCTCTCGCTGGCGGCGCTCTATGAAAGCTGGTCCATCCCGCTTTCCGTGATCCTCGCCGTGCCGCTCGGCATCCTGGGCGCGGTGGCGGGCGTGGCGCTGCGCGACATGCCAAATGACATCTACTTCCGCGTGGGTCTCATCGCGATCATCGGTCTCTCCGCGAAGAATGCCATCCTGATCGTGGAAGTGGCGAAGGACCTGTATGCGGAGGGCAAGAGCCTCTTCGACGCGACGGTGGAAGCATCACGCCTGCGCCTGCGGCCGATCATCATGACTTCGCTCGCCTTCGGCATCGGGGTCATTCCGCTCGCCTTCGCCTCCGGAGCGAGTTCCGGCGCTCAGAATGCCATCGGGACCGGCGTGCTCGGCGGCATCACCACGGCGACGGTGCTGGCGGTGTTCTTCGTCCCGCTGTTCTTCGTGATCATCGGGAGATTCTCGAAGAAGCCGGAGAAGATGGAGGCATGAGAAATCAAACCTGATTTGACCTACTTCTCCTGCTTCTCGTCAGGACGTCGGTCCTCCAGTCGATCCAGCAAAGATTTTGTCGAGTCATCGACCACCAATATCTCCTTAGCCGACCTGAGGCCATCAGGCACTTCGGAACCAACCCAAACGTCGCCGTCATCCTTTGAGAAGACGGTCAAAATCACCTCCGTGCCCACCACCTCGGGCTTCTCAAGATTCACGAATACTTTGAAATGGTAGTCCTTGTTTCGCGGGTGAAAGCTCAGGAGTAGGTAATCCGGCAAGGAGCCCTCATAAGACTTGTCATGATACCATGACGCCGAGATCTCCAACCTCCAGACGACTCCTGCTTCAAAGAGAACCTGACCCTCCTCGTTGATGGTTCTCTTGCTTTTGAGGACTCGGGCAAAGATGGCGGGGAGCTTCAGTCTATTGCCGCCAATCAGAAGCTCGTTCTTCTCGAAATCGATCGAGCTCGAAACGTACTTTTCAGGAAGCCCTGTGAGCTTGTCTCCCGAAACCTCTAATATTGTGTCCTCATGAGCTGCCGCGAACGAAGTCAGGCAAAGCAACACGGATCCCCATGCCGACAGGATATTTGATACTTTGAAGAGAGCGAGCATCCTCGGATGCTTGATGAAAGCCTCTGGCTTCCACGAGCTTTTTCTCAAACCCGCCCGAGCTTAACAAGAGGGCCTCAGTCAAGCTTCACTGCTTCTCCCACAGCCGCGTCCGCAGCGCCTCGCCGGCGGCGCGGGCTTCGGCTTCCTTCTTGCTCTTCCCCTTCCCCGTCGCGAGGACCAGACCGCGCCACGAGACCTCAGCCTGGAAGACCTTGCGGTGATCGGGGCCGCTCTCGCCGAGCATGCGGTAGTTCGGAGCCTGGGGATGGATCGACTGCAGGCACTCCTGCAGCTCCCCTTTCGGATTGCGCTCTTCCGGGCTACCGGCCAGCGCCTCGATCTCCGATTGGAAAAGACGCAGCACCAGATCGCGGGCACCGGTATAGCCGATATCCAGATAGACCGCGCCGATCAGCGCTTCAAATCCATCGGCCAACGTGGACATGCGGCGGCGGCCACCCGTGGCCTCTTCGCCTTTGCCCAACAAAACATAGCTTCCCAGGTCGATGCTCAGCGCGAACCGCGCGAGCGCCCTGCGGGAGACAAGCTGCGAACGCAGCTTGGTAAGACGGCCTTCCGGGAAATCCGGAAACATCCGGTAAAGGTCCTCGGTCAGGATCAGCTGGAGCACGGCATCGCCAAGGAACTCCAGACGCTGATTGTCGAAGTGAGGCCGCTGGGACTCGTAGGCGAGGCTCGGATGAGTCATCGCCTCTGCTAACAGAAGCGAATTGCGAAACTTGTATCCGAGGCGGCTCTCGAGACTTTCCATACGGCTAAACCACCCGTTTCCTCCTCCTCAAACCGGAGCAACCAAGCTCCCGAAAAAAGAGGTGGGGTGACCGACGGGACTCGAACCCGCAACAACCAGAATCACAATCTGGGGCTCTACCATTGAACTACGGCCACCATTTCACCGGCGGGCCGGAGAAGTATTCGAAGGCACCCCGGCTTGCAAAGGGAAAAATTGCATTTGATGCCAACCTTCTTTCCTTGGCCGCGAAATACCGGTGCCGGAGGATGCCCGGGACCATGGAAACCGACGACGAGCCGCACCAGATACCGATCTCGAATGAGCTGGATCTGCACACCTTCCGCCCCTCGGAAATCGGTGAGCTGCTGCCGGAGTATTTCATGGAGTGCCAGCGGCTCGGGATCCGCGGCGTGCGGGTGATCCATGGCAAGGGCACAGGAGCCCTGCGGGAAGGCGTGCATTCCCTGCTCCGCCGGTTGCCGGAGGTCGCGGAGTTCCACTATCCCGCGGCCGAGGGCGGCTGGGGTGCCACGTGGGTGATCCTCAAGCCACCTGCACCACTCACGCCGCCCGCGCCAGGATCCACAGCAGATCCGACAGACGGTTGAAGAAGAGCCTGAGGAGCAGTGACACCTCCCCGCCCGCCTCGTGGTGCTTCAGCACCGATCGCTCGGCCCGCCGGGCAATTGTCCGCGCGAAGTCCATGCCAGCCCGGGCCATCGAGTGCTCCACGCCGGGGCGTGCCCATCCTTTGAAAACGATCCCCCGCGCCTCGAAGTCCTTCGCCGTGGCGACCAGCCAATCCAGATCCGCCTCCGTGACCTGGGCATAGCCCGCCGAGGCATAGCGGGTCTCGTCACAGGACAGGCAGGCGAATTGGCCCATGAGGCCCACAAGGAGATCTTGCACGCGGTCAATGATCGCCTCCACCTCATCGGTCGCCCCAGCCGCGCGCGCGAGCCCGAGGGCGGCATTCAGCTCGTCCACCGTGCCCAGCACCTCGATGCGCAGGGATGTCTTCGCAATGCGGCGGCCAAAGAGAAGGTCGGTTTCCCCATCGTCGCCGCGGCCGGTAATAATGCTCATGCCGGGAGCCTAGACCGACGCATCCGATTTCGTCCGCTCGAATTTCTGCGCCACCGCGCCTAACAGCAGACCGCTCGCCCAACCGGAGAAGTGCCCCGCCACATCCACCCGCCCGGCATCCGGCCCGCCGCCACCGGAACCCCAGAGGCCGAGCACGATGAAGCCCGTCAGCAGCGGCACGGTCAGCAGGCGCAACTCCCGCCACGAGTGAAGCCGCCACGCACGCATCATCGCCACGCCGGTCAATACGCCGACCGCGGCAAAGGTGGCGGTGGACGCCCCGAGCGAATTGAAGTGATCGGGATAGCGGGCCCAGGCATTTGCCAGATTCCCCAACGTTCCGCCGGCGAGGATGAGAGCCCAGCCCCGCCAGGCACCCACGGTATGGGCCACCATCACGCAGAAGATTCCGCCGATGCCGATATTCGACAGCAGGTGCCCGGCATCCGCATGGAGGAAGAGCGCCGTGAAGGCCCGCCACCACTCGCCATGCTCGACGAGCGCCTGGCTAGAATTCAGGAAACGATCTACCAACCCCGGGTCCCGGCCTTGCCACAAGAAGACGACAAGCAGCGAGAGCGCCCAGAGAAAGGCGAGCCCGAGCCCGGCGGGAAACACCGGCGGCTCGATCCTTTCGCGCCTCTGGGATTGCTCGCTTTCATAGAGCGCGAACTCATGGCGAATGCCCGGCTCTTCGGCGGACGGGGCCAGCAGTGCGTATTGGCCGGAGGCAGGGAAGATCCAGCATTCGCGGTTCATCGCCAGCACCACCAGCGCGTGCTCCTGCGCCTCCCGCAGGGAATGCCAGGCACCTACTGGAACCAGGTCCGGCAGGGTCTCCTCGCTCGCATTTTCGTCCATGTGTCGCGACTCTCCGCCACGTTCCGCGGTCGCGCCAATCGAATTCCGGGCATCACCCCGGGGCTCACCACAGGCCGTATTTGCCGTAGGTGATCGCGAAAAGGCCCATCAGAAGATTGGCCACGGCATGCATCACCACGCAGGCCCCGAGATTCTTGCTCCAGATGCAGAGCACGTAAGTCAGCGAGCCATAGATGAAAGCCCCTGCATAGTCGGTGGGCGAGTGCGCCACCATGAAGAGCCCCGTGACGAGCAGGTAGGATTTCCATGACGCCTGTCCAAAGGGCCGCTTCCAGTAGTCCCCTTCCCAATCGCTGACGAAGCGCATCATGAAGGAGCGCCACATGATCTCCTCCACCAGCGCGACGACCACCGCCGCCCGCACGAAGCGCATGACCAGCGCCGCCCAATAGGCAGGCGTGCCATCGCCGAATGCCTCTGCGGGATTGAAGCCTTTCTCCCGCTCTGCCAGTCCCAGCCACTTCATCCACCCGGTGGTCTCACCGGTGAGACCGAGGCGGTCATACATCACCGTCGGCAGCAGCCAGAAGCCGATGCCGACCGCACCGAAGACGACGCCGACCGCGGACCACTTCCACGACCAACGGAATTCGTAGTACTTCCACCACTTGGCCACGAGGACCAGTGTCACGATGGTTTGCAGTGGATAGATCCACTGCTCAGGCCAGTGCCGCCACCATGGTGCGGCGGGGTGCTCCCATCCGAAAAAATTGGCAAACACCTGCAAGAGCAGCAGGAAGCCCATGAATACCGCGAAGGGTATGATATGGGCGCGCGCCCAAGCATCGGAATGACCGAGGCGTAGCGAGTCAGGATCTCGTTGTTCCCCGGTCATCCCTCATTCAAAGCTCGGAATCAAAGACGGCCGACGAAGCGCTCCATCTTGTCCATTGCCAGCTTCAGATCGTCGAAGCCGGTCGCATAGCAGCAGCGAAGGAAGCCCTCGCCGGACTCGCCGAAGGCACTGCCAGGAACGGCGGCGACGCCTTCCTCCTCCAGCAGACGCATGGCGAATTCCTTCGAGGAAAGCCCCGTCTCGCGGATGTCCGGGAAAACGTAGAAGGCTCCACCCGGCGAGTGGCAGCTCAGCCCCATCTGGTTCAGGCGCTTCACGAGGAAGTCGCGGCGCTGGTGATAGGCGTCGCGCATCTTGGCGACTTCCGGTGCTCCATTCTCCAGCGCCTCGATCGCGGCCATCTGGCTCATGATCGGTGCGCAGAGCATCGAGTACTGGTGGATCTTCATCATCGCCTCGGTGATCGGCTGCGGCGCACAGGCATAGCCGAGGCGGAAGCCGGTCATCGCGAAAGCCTTCGAGAAGCCGTGCAGCAGCACCGTCCGCTCCTTCATGCCAGGCAGCGAGGCGATGGAGACGTGCTCCTCATTAGCATCGTAGCGCAGCTCGCTGTAGATCTCGTCCGTCAGGACGAAGAGGTCGTGCTCGATGCAGAGCTTCGCGATGCCTTCCAGATCCTCCCGGCTGGCGGTGGCTCCGGTGGGATTCGTTGGGAAATTCAGCATCAGCACCCGGCTCTTCGGGGTGATGACCTTGGCAAGCTCTTCCGGCTTCAGCGAGAAGCCATCGCTCTTCTTCGTGTGGACACCCACCGCATTGCCATAGGCCATCACAATGCTCGGCGAATACGACACGTAACAAGGCTCGTGGTAGATCACCTCGTCGCCCGGATTGATCAGGGCGCGCAGGGCGATGTCGATGGCCTCGGAAACGCCGACGGTGACGAG
Organism: Luteolibacter flavescens; assembly: GCF_025950085.1. Taxonomy (NCBI): domain Bacteria; kingdom Pseudomonadati; phylum Verrucomicrobiota; class Verrucomicrobiia; order Verrucomicrobiales; family Verrucomicrobiaceae; genus Neoluteolibacter; species Neoluteolibacter flavescens. Next base: position 362,989 of record NZ_JAPDDS010000001.1, on the reverse strand, counting down.
CACCTCGGTGAGACCGTCGTAGTCCACGTGGAAGAAATCCGAGACGTAGCGGGCGATGGCCTTGCGCAGCGCGGGCAGGCCCAGATTCGAGGTGTAAGAAGTGTGGCCCTTCTCCAAGGCGTAGATGGCGGCTTCGCGAATATGCCAGGGAGTCGTGAAGTCGGGCTCACCAACGCCGAGGGAGATGACTCCCTCGCGGCCTTGGACGAGCTCGAAGAAATCGCGGATTCCCGAGCGGGGAATGCCTGCGATCTGACGGGCGATTTTCTGCGAATAGTCCATATACAAACCCGGACCCTGCCGGGCCGCGCATTTCAGGAGGGAAACCGGGCGGCGTCAACGACGGCGACAGGTTTCCAAGTCAGTGTGGCTCACGACATTGTCACGAGTCCCGCCCTTCACTGGCACATTTCCGGAACGGGTCTAACTTCCAAGTGGGATCGACTCACGATCCTGAGAACAACCCCATCCCGAATATGAAAACCCCGATCAAAATCGCAGCCCTCGCTCTTGGCTCCCTCGCCGCTTTCTCCAGCATGAGCTGCAACCGAAAGGAAAAGGTCCTAGATATCAAGACTCCCGGCGGGAGCATCGAGGTCGAGCGCGACAAGAAATCCGGCGAAGTGGACATCCAAGTCGATGAGAAAAAATGAATCGACAGGCTGCTTTTCACCTCAATTCACAGGTTATTCACAAGATGACGACCCTTTCGCTGCCATCTCAAAAAGGCTGGACGCAATTGTATATCATTGATTAATAGCGCCTTTAGGATCCATCGAAATCAGGCGTCCGCAACAATCGTTTGATTATCACCTTAGTTGTTCACACCTTTCGCTATCGCAATTTTCTTGCGAAAAATCCATTCCGGTCGATTCTTCGCCCATGCGCCTGACCGCTCTTCTCGCTGCACTCCTCACCCTGCCCTTGGCTGCCGCTGAATTGAAAGTGGCCAGCCTTCATCCGCTCATCGGCGATCTCGCCAAGCAAGTGGGCGGCGAACGCGTGGAGGTCGTAGACCTCATCGGGAAAAATGGCGATCCCCACCACTTTGAGCCCGCCGCCGCGGATCTCCAGAAAGCCGGTGACGCAAAGCTCTATCTGGCATCCGGCATGGGAATGGAGAGCTATCTCAAGTCACTCCGCGGCATTCTCGGCGCGAAGGCAGAAGTCGTGGAAATCGGCAAGGATCTCCCTTCCATCGAGGGCGAATGCGATCATGAGGGGCACGATCACTCGCACCACGAGCATGAGATCGACCCGCACTGGTGGCACTCGATCGATCTCTTCCGCCGCGCGGCAACGATCACCGCCGACACCTTCGCCAAGGCCGACCCGGCCGGCGCCGAGACCTATAAGAAGAACGCCGCCGACTACCGAACCAAGCTCGACGAACTCGAGCGCTGGACCCGTAAGGAGATCGCCCGCGTTCCCCGCGACAAGCGGCATCTCGCCACGGCTCACGCTGCCTTCGGTTACTTCTGCAAGGATCACAACTTCGAGCCGATCTCCGTCCAAGGCGTAAACCGCGAGCAAATGCCCGACCCGAAGCGACTCGCCGCACTGGTAGCAGAATTGAAGGAGCACAAGGTCGGCGCGATCTTCCCTGAAAAGGAGTCGAACCCCAAGATCCTCGAAGCCCTGACCAAGGACACCGGCATCAAGCTCGGTGAGGCATTGATCGCAGACGGATCCACCGCCGAGAGCTACGAGGCAATGATGCGTCACAATGTGACCGCCATTGTCGCGGGCCTGGGCGGCAAGTGAAGCAACCGCCGCTCAGCCCGACTTGCGAAGCGCTTGGCAGACAGCCGGGAAGATTTGCTTCTTCCGGCTGACCACGCCCGGTGCATCGTAGAGGCTGGCATCGATGCGGGCATACGGGAGATTCGCGACATAGCGCGGATTTCCCGCGGCAAGTACCACGCTGTGGTGCTCCGCGATGTCGGTCACCACCAGGACGGCCAACTCGTAGGCATTGTCCGCGGCCAAGGCCTTCAGGGCTTTTTCAAGCTCCTCCCGTCGGGGCTCAAAGCCCTGCAGTCCGAGTTCCTCGACCTGCGCAATGGTAACCTTCGCGCCTTCGTCCACGAACTCCTTGCGGTCCGCATTGAGAATCGAGTCCGCCGTCCCGGTGGCCAGCAGCGATCCCACGGCGAAGAATTCTTCCTTGAAGCTCGCAGGATCGATGTCCGCGAGTCCGCTCAGCCATCCGAGCATCTCGTGATCGAGCTCCGTGGTGGTCGGCGAGGTGAGGCAAAGCGTGTCCGCGATGATCCCGGCGCACAGGCAAAGCGCGGTCCCCTTGTCCGGCTCCAGATAGCGGTGGCGGAATTTCCGCGCGACCAGTGTGGAAGTGGAACCAACCGGCTCATTGAGGAAGCGGATCGGCTCACGCGACACGAGGTCGCCTGCGAGGCGGTGATGGTCGATCACCTCGACGATCTCGCACTCCTCCACGCCCGTGACGGCTTGGGCAAATTCATTGTGATCGACCAGTGCCAAGCGGGTCCGAGGCGGATCGATCAGGTCGGACTTCGAGAGGACACCGATCATCTCTCCGTGATGGTCGATCACCGGGAAAAGATCCTGCTCCAACGAAGCGAGTCCCTTTCGCACGCGCGAGACCGGCTCATCCTCCGGGACCGTGGAGTAAGTCGTCTCCATCACGTGGCGCACGGTCCGCGAGCAGCGGATGAGCGTCGAGCAGCTCGCCGTGTCCTGATTGCACATCAGGATGACCACGCCACGCTTCCGGGCCATGTCGCGCAGCGAGGATTCGACGCCATTCCCGCCCGTGACGAGCAGCGCACGGGCACCATTCTCGATGGCGTAGTGCTGGACGACGGGACGGTCGCCGCAGATCACGAAGAAATTGCTCACGTTCCCCTCCTTCGCCGCCTGCTTCAGGCGGCGGTCGACGGTGCTCTGCGAGGATGCGCCGACGAGCAGGACCAGCTCTTCCTCCACATCCGGCGGGGGCATCTCCGCGCCGACACTCTCCGCTTGCAGGGTCGTGGCGATCTTGCCGAGCGAGACATTCACCGTCCGCGCCTGCAGCCCGCTGCCGTCCCCGGGGACCAGAAGCTCAAGAAGATCGAGGTAGCGGAGAATCCCCTGCACCGAGCCATCATCTCCGACCACTGGCACGCAGCGGACGCCGCTGGCGAGCATCCGGCGGTAGGCGACTAGGAATGTGTCCGTGGGAGAAACCTGCACCACGTCCCGGCGGCAGATCAGGCCGGCGGAAGTCCGCACGTCGGAGACCAGCGGAGGAGTCTCGATGCCCGCCTTCTCCAGCACCCACGCGGTTCGGGCCGGCACCTCGCCACAACGAGCCGCGACGGCATTCGGCTCGCCCGTGGCACGCAGCAGCGCAGCGTTTCCGATGGCGGAGCAAATCGCGTCCGTATCGGGGTTCTTGTGTCCGATGACGTAAAACGGGAGCTGGCGGCGAGGCGGTTCCATACAGGGCTTGGGGAGGGGCGTGAAAACTAGGTGATCCCCCCTGCTTGCCAAGCGCCAAAGCCGGGCCGCCACCACGCGATGAGGGTATCCTGACGATTCCGTGCACCGGGCGTTTGGGAATGGGAAGAACCACAGCACGAAGCCGGGCCGCGATTGATAATCAAACGCATTTCGCCGCCAAGACTCGGCCAGAGTCCAAACTCCACGCCGGGAATTCCAGCACCTACCCCATCCGGACCATCACATCGGCACCGAAAACATATCATCAACGAATTCGCACAGGATCACGGTCGTTTGGATGAGCGACCTGCTCATCCATGCAAAACTTGCAGAATACTTGTGCCTTCCTGTGTTTTTAAAATCACCGCGATAGCGGCTTTAAATTTTTAAAACAATAAGGTTTAGTCTACATGACAAACAGGAGGAACAACTTCAGCTATGCCAACCGTCCGCGACTAGCGAAAATCATCATCAAAGCCAACGCAGAAGGAGCCAACTCTCCTCATCGGCAACAGAAAAGGGGGCGGAGAATCAAAGTCCTCCGCCCCCGGTTTAGTGAATCAAAACTAATAATTCATCAGGCCTTCGTCTTGGTAAGCTCAAGAAGCTTGGAGAGCGTGATCTCCACCACCGGCTCGCCACCCTTGCCGATACGGGCCAAGGTATAGTCTCCGCCCGAGAACAGGCCGAGTGCCTCGATGCCCTTGCTCGCCTTGCGATCGATCGTGCCGCTGCTGAGGCTCTGGAAAAGCTCGTATTCGAAGCCCTGCTTGGTGAGCCACTTGGCTGTGGCGATCTCAAGATCCAAGCCGGAGACAGCACCTGCAGAGGCACCCTTCTTCGAGCCTTTGACAGGAGCGCCGCCATCATCCTTCTTCCGCCAATTCGAAAGCGTCAGAACACTGACTTTGAATTTCTTGGCAGCAGCGCTCTGCGCACCGCGACCACCATAGTTTTCGATAAACGAGAGAATCTCAGCCTTCTCTTCTTCGGTGTATCGCTTTCCTTTTGTTTTCTTTGCGCTCATGACGATTGGGCAACTAAGCGCGGCTTTTGTTAGCCTCAAGACATTTATCCAATTTTCGATGATGTATTTTGCACGACCCGTCAATTGAGCCATGGACCAGTCTCATCTCAGAACGTCAAAACACTAAATCAAACCCTTGGACACCGGCTTCTTGAAACTCTTGATAAAAATTCAAGACGTTCAGTAAACTTCGCTGCTCGTAAGAAAAGCACGGTCATCGGCGGCTCAGGTCAAGGAATCCAGCCCGGCAGTTTGGCGGCCTGCTTCAGCCACTTCGTCATTTGGGCTTCGTCGAATTTGCCTTCGTGGATGTCGATCCAGCTCGATTCCCCGCTCTTCGGGGTGCTGCCCGGAGGATTGGGCTTGAGTGATTTCCCTGCAAAGAAGGTGACTTTCACATATTTGGTGAGGCAGTGGACATTGAGAAACCACCCTTTCCCCTCGACTCCGTAGAAGGGTGAATTCCATTTCACCGCTTTCTTCACGCCGGGCACGGTACGCGTGACCAGGTCGTCGAGCTGTCTGCCGATGTCGCGCTTCCAGCCGGGCATTGCCTCGATGTAAGCCTGCACTGGAGCATCGCCATAGCCCTTCGCGATCTGCGGATTTCCTCCCGACAGGAGGACCACGCCGTCGCTGTTCTTCTCCAACTTCCCGGGCCTGTCCTTCTTCTCGGCAGGCGGATCGGTCAGGCCTTTGCCCGCCAGAATCTGCGACATGCATTTGTCGATGCGCGCTTCCCTCGTCTTCGACTGCTTGGCCGCGGCGAAGTGCAGGAGGTATCCCCGCTGCCGACCCGGCGTGAGCGCTTCAAAGGCGGCCTTCAACTTGGCATCCTTGCCCATCGCCGCCTGAAACTCGACAGGCACCTCGAACTCCGTCGTCTTCTTGAGCTCGACCTTCAGCCCGGCCTTTTCCACCTCCATCGCTTCCTTGATATAGGCCTTCACGACGGCCTCCAGCTTTGAAATCTCACCGGCATCCTTGAAGCGCAATTGCCGCGCCGCCTGCACGTTGCCGGTCTGCTGGACGAGAAGTCCCTTCGCATCCTTCAGCAGCGCGCCTTTGAAAAACAGCAGGGCGCAGTAGTCCTTGAAGCCATGGATCAGCAAGACATTCGCCCCATCGAGCGAGTAGCACGGCTGTCCCCATTTAAGCTCCTCCTTGAGCGGAAAGCCGAGCGCGATCGCCCTCAACTTCGCAAACTCCTCCTGCCACTTCGGAGCCTTCTCCAACACGGCGTCCACCTTCGGGTTCATTTCCATGCTCGCCATCGTATCCATGCTTCAACAGCAAGCCGAGATAGTCATGGACGCGCTCCCATGGCGACTCATTCCTTCCGCCCTCCGACGGATGAGACCGTCAGGAAACCCGCCCTAACGAATCCGGCGCGGCAGGAACCATTCCCACCACGCCGGATCGCCTACTGAAAAACAGGAGCCCTGCCGCTACCTCACTTCACCTTCTGCTGCAGCGCCTCCAGCATCGCGCGGATCTCCTCGAGTTGCTTCTTCACATCCTCGCTCTCCGCCGCCGGAGGTGCCACGGGAGTCGCGGGGACGACGGTGATGTCTTCGGCCACGGAGCCCTCGACCTTCATCTCGCCGCCGCCGGGGATCTCAAAACGGCGGACGAAGGTGCGGAGCGGAGCACCACCGGCACGCTCCAGCAAGACATCGGCCCCAGTCTTGCCGAATCGCTTCTCAGCGGCAATCGCCTCGCGCTGGCCGACGACCGCGTCTGCCTCGTGCGTCTCGCCCTTGCGGATGTAGATGATCTTCACCATGTCGCCTTCCTTCTTGTTCGCCACGAGCACGGAAAGCTGTCGCGGGTCGATGAGGATCTGGTCGTCCAGCTTCGCGATCACGTCATTGGCCTGAATGCCGGCCTTTTCGGCGGGGCTGTCCTTTGCAACGAGCTGGACCAGCAGGCCGGTGTCCTGCGGGATGGAGAGATGTGAGGACAACTCGCCGGGCAGGATCACCGCATTCAGCCCGAGGAAGCCGACAGGCCCCGTGCGCACGACCTCATGGCCCATGGCAGTGGTTTGACCGAAGGCCCAGCGCAGCGGCTCGGCAAGTTCCGCCGTCTCCGGCGTGAGGATGGTGACGTCCGCGGCGGGTTCGCTGCGGATACCGATGATCCGGGCCTCCGCCTTCCCACCCGGTGCGAGCAGGGGCTCCTGCGCCGAGGCAGCTGCGGAAAGCGCGGCGATGAACAGACATGTCGTGGTCTTCATAATGATGGCAGTGGTTTGGTTGTTGTTTGTCTTTTCAGTAGATTTCCAAGGATACAGGCAGCACCTCCTCGCGGACGCGGCCTTCCTTCACGGGTTCTCCTCCATTCACCGGGGCGTAGAAAATTTCATCGATCCAGCGCGTGCGGATCAGCCGGACGGGTTGGTCATTTTCTCCAACCACGATCCCGAGGTCGGCGACTTCCATGAGGTGCTGCACGCTGCCGACCGGCTGCAGTTCCGGTGACTTCGCGATGGTCTGCGGAGCAGCAGGAGGGTCTGGCCACAGCCAGGCGACCGCCATGCCCGCCGCGGCCGCTAGCGGCAGCCAGAGCCGGAGGATCGGTGCGGGCTTCCTCACCGGTGGCTGGGCCGCCTGAAGACGGGCCATCAGGTCGGTGGACGGCGAAGCCGGGGCCACCCGGCCGAGCAGGGCTTCGATGTCTTCGTCGGAGTTCATGTCAGTGAAGGGGTCAGGGTTTCGCGCAGGGACTCGAGCGCCAGCCGGTAGCGCGAGGCCGCGGTACCCTGCGGGATCTCGAGCGTGGCGGCGACCTCGGCAAAGGTCAGCCCGCCCCAGAATTTCAGCGTGAGCACGTCCCGCTGCTCCGGCGGCAGGCGGCGGAGTTCGTGGGCCAGCATCTCGGCCGCCTCACGATCGCTGCCCGCCGGGCTGAAAAGCTCGCTGCTCTCCTGCTCGCGCACCACCCGCCGGTCATTCGAACGACCGAGGTCGATGGCCCGGCGGCGGATGGTTGCGAAGACGAGCGGGGCATCCGGCCTGCCACCGGCGCGCTGCCAGGACTCCACAAGCGACTCCTGCAACACGTCCTCCGCATCGTGCTCGCAGCGCGTCTGCTGGCGGGCGAAAAGGAGGAAGCGAGCCGCGTTTTCCGCGAGCCAGTCGTTCCAGTCCTGTGTGGGAGATGCCATGCTTTCACCCGGACAGCGGAGCGCGGCGCTGGATTTATCACCCGGGAGCGAAGAATTTCCCGGCGGTCACGTATTTGCCATGATGCGCCTGTCTCCCGCACTCATCTTCGCCCTCTCCGGCTTCTCCGCCGCCCAGCCGCCGCTGATGAAGGATTTCATCGGCATCAATGGCCACACGGTGCAATTCAAGCCGGAGCTCTACCAACCCGCCGCGCGGCTCGTCCGTGACTATCATCCGGTGGAGTGGGACCTGGGCAAGGAGACCCCGGTGCTGCCGGAGTTCCCTTTCGCGAAGAACAAGGTGGACTGGAGCGGCGTGTATGGCTCGTGGCAAAAGCACGGCTGGGTGACGAATGCCTGCCTGATGTTCGAGTCCATCCCGCGGGACCAATGGAAGGACATCGAGAAGGACGCCGAAGCCTATGGCCAGGCATTCGCCAGGGAATTCGGCCCCTCCGGCAATCGCAAGCTGGTGGAGTCCGTCGAGATCGGCAACGAGCCGGGCAAGTGGAGCGATGCTGACTACTCCCGCATGTACAAGGCCATGGCCACGGGTCTGCGCGCCGGTGATCCCAGGCTGAAAATCGCCACCTGCAACCTGACCACCGGGAAGAGCGGCGACTACGAGAAGAGCGTCTCCTGCCTCACCGGCCTGACCGATCTCACCGACGTGCTCACGATCCACACCTATGCCCAGATGGAAGGCTGGCCGACGTGGAAGCGCAGCTTTCCCGAGGACCCCGCCCTGCCCCGCTACCTGAAGGACGTGGAGGACCTCTGCCGCTGGCGCGACCAGCACGCCAAGGGCAAGCCGGTGTGGATCACCGAATTCGGCTACGACAGCACCACCCAGCCGCAGGAGAAGACCGGCGACTTCGCCAAGTGGGTAGGCGTCACCGATGAGCAGCAGGCGCAGTGGCTCGTGCGCTCCTTCCTGGTCTTTTCCGCGATGCCGGTGGAGCGGGCCTATCTCTATTTCTTCAATGACGAGGACAAGGCGAGCCTGCATGCCAGCTCCGGACTCACGCGGAATTTCAAACCGAAGCCCTCCTACCACGCCGTGAGCCACCTGCAGGCGACACTCGGCGACTACCGCTTCGCGAAGATCGTGAGGAATACCCCAGCGCTGCGCATTCAGGAGTATCGCCACGAAAGCGACGGAAAAATCATCTGGGCGGTGTGGGCTCCTACCGGCGAGAGCAAGGGTGCCCTGACCGTGATCGATGAAACCCCGGGCAAGCTGATCGCCGCGACGATGATGCCGACTACCGCGAATGCTCCACAAGGTGCGCTGCCCCTGCAGCCGACACCGGACTCGGTGGAGACGATGGTCAGTGGCAGCCCGGTTTACCTGACCTTCCAGAAGGCCCCTTGAGCAAAGCCGCCGCGGGGATCGCCACAATCGGCAAATCCCTTGCGTCGGTCGTCGGCCAGCCTCATCAACGCGCCGCAATGCCGCGCTTGCCTGCCTGGTTGGAGAGATATCGTGCCCTGCCGCGGCCGGTGGTGCTCTTTGCCGCGGGGCAATTCCTGATCAATCTGATCACCACCGCGCAATTCCTGCTGCTGAATCTCTACCTGAAGCAGCGCGGGCTGGATGACCCGGAGATCGCGGCGCTCGGCTCGCAGCGGTTTGTCGCCACGCTCTTCCTCGCCATTCCGGCCGGGCTCTGGCTGCGGGGGAAGCCGCTGCGTCTGCCGCTGCTCATCGGGTCCATCCTCTTCCCGCTTTCCGCCCTCGCATCGCTCGAAACGGTGCGGCTCGGCATGATGAATGCCGCTTCGATTTCCTTCCTCATCTCCGGCTTCGCGGGACTGCTGCTGAATGTGGCGAGCCTGCCGATGACGATGCGGATGGTGCCAGAAGAGCAATCCAGCGAGGCGCTCAGCCTGCAATTCGCGACCTGGGCGGCGGCGAGCATCTGCGGCGGCCTGCTTTCCACGGCGCTGCAGGCGATCGGCACGGTGCAGATCGCCGGGACGACGGTGATCTTCGACGAACACGCCACCCTCCTTTTCATGAGCATCGTCGCCTGCGCCGCCCCGTTTCTCTATGCGAGGCTGCCCGACCCCGTGCCGGAGAAAAGCGCGGCCCGTCACTGGCTACACGTCCATCGCGAAGACTGGCCAGTGCTGCTGCGCTCGCTGGTGCCCACGCTCTGCATCGCCACCGGGGCGGGGCTGAGCATCCAGTTCCTGAATCTCTTCTTCAGCCACGTCCATCACCTCAGCTCGAAAGCCTACTCCGCCTATGGCTCGATCAGCAACGTGTTGGTGCTTTTCGCCGGGCTCATCGTCCCGGAGGTGAAACGCCGCTTTGGCTGGCGCGGCGCGATCCTCGGCGTCCAATCGATCGCGGTGGTGCTGCTCGCCGCGATGGGCCTGACCGAACTGCAACAAGCCGCGAGTTGGGCGCTCCCGCTGGCCATCGGCTGCTTCATCCTCCGCCAGCCGCTGATGAGCATGGCCGGCCCCTCCACCAGCGAGCTCACCATGAGCTACGTCGGCGAGCGGAACCGCGAACTCATCAGCGCCTGCAACGGCGCCATCTGGAGCGGAGCCTGGTGGCTCGCCGCGCGCACCTTCCAGATCCTCCGCTCGCACGATCTCCCCTACTGGCAGGTTTTCATCACTACCGCCGTCCTCTACCTCTTCGGCACCGTCGCCTACCTCGGCCTCATCCGGACCGTGGAAAAGCGCCAGGAAGCCAGCCCCTCCCCCGGCGGGATGAATGACCCGGAGCCGACGTGAGGAATGCGGCTAGATCAGATCAGCTCTTTCCCGATTTCCCTTTCGAAGATGTCCGCGCAACTGGTCCTACCATCTCTAGCTACCGCCCGGCGGGTGGCATATGCAGGGTTCGGAACCGCGTTCTTGGTGATGGCGATAACGACCGCATTCCTCTCGGTGAGATCGATATCGCCACCTCTCAGCGCGGCCCCTCCCGACTCGCGGGCATATCTCGCTTCCCTCGTCGGTCTGATTTTCGCGGCGGTTTTCTTGCGACTGGCTTGGGAAACTCGAATCGCCGCACTTCCGTTCAAGTTCACCATCGATTCCCACCGGCGCGAATGTGGCTACAAGTGGGGCAAATGGTGGGCCCATCGGACAGACTTGAGCTGTATCATCGAGCTCCGGGCAAGTGTGCAACACGTGGTGACACGCTCAGGCCCGGGAAGCTGGCGTTGGTCGATTCACGGGTATTGCTCGAAGTCCGATCCCTCTGAGGGAGTTCATCTTTACAGCCCTCCCCGATCATTCTCCTTGGAGCAGGATGCAGTGAGAGATTGCAGCCAGACGATCCAATCATTCAGCCAATATCTGTCTCTGCCATTCACCCTCATCACCCGATGAGCCAATATTCGCCGACTCGGAATCCTTATTCGCAGCCCTGGGATCCATTGCCTCCACGGAGCCGTGGAGGATGATCCGGAGCCGACGCGAGGAATGCTGATGTATCAGATCAGATGGACACGAGGTCTTGGGTTCGCTTGTGACTCCAGCCTTTCGGCGGCCACTTCGAAATTGAGGGCTCCACAAAATCCCGAAATGAAAAGCAGCCCAATCCATTGAAGAACGGAGCCAATCGAGCGCACCTCACTCGGGAACACCTGCACCGCCGGAATCCAGCGACGGCTACCAGAAGACTATAGGCCCGGTGGGGTTCGAACCCACGACCAAGGGATTATGAGTCCCCTGCTCTAACCGCTGAGCTACAGGCCCGTGCCGCAGTTGGCGCAGATGGTTTGGCGGAGTTGTGGGTGCATGGCAAGCGCCGAGGACGATTGTGATCACGTCGGGGCATCGACCACTGGCTCCGGGGTGGGTTCGCGGCGGATGAGGAGGAGCCCGGTGAAGTTCAGGGCGAAGCTGGCGATGAGGCAGGGAATGCCGGGACCGAATGAGGCGGGCGAGTTGAGAAGCTCGATTCCGATGGTCCCGCCGAAACCAAAGGTGGCCACGCCCGCAGGAATAACGACCACCCACCACGCCAGTCGCGATTTCTGGAGAAAGGAAATCGAAAACGGGGCGAGCGCTACCAACAGGGTCGCACAAAGGAAGCAGGTGGCCGCAATGGTCGATTCCGAATCGGAGAAATTCCCCATCCTAACGAACCGGTAGAGCTCGGGCCAGAGGTGCCACCCCATGGTATTTTTCCCCATCGGGCTCGATGCGTAGTCGACCACCATGAAATGAAACGCCACGAAGACGATCAGCGCGGTGACCAGCAACGAGAGCGCGGCGACATTCATCCACCGGGCATGAGGACGGGACATGCCGGAGGATAGGAAACTCAGCCGGAAACGTCGATGCCCGGCCGGAGAAATGCGACCGGGTGCCTGAAGCGGATCAATTCAGCAGCCAGAGGACAGGCTGCGGCCAGACGCCGAGGACGATCACGGCCAGCGTGAGGGCGACGACGCAGGTGCGGGTGATCTGGGAGAGAACCAGCGGCTTCGAGTCAGCGGCCGGAGCCTCCCACCAGATGGCGCGGATGATCTTGAAGTAGTAGTAGAAGCCAGCGGCGGCACCCACCACGGCGAGCGCGACGGCCCACCAGAGCTTTGCCTCCACGGCGAGCGCGAAGACGAAGAACTTGCCGAGGAAACCGGCGGTGAGCGGAACACCGGCGAGGGCGGCCATGATGATGGTCAGGCCGATGGCGAGGGTCGGGTTGCGCTTGCCGAGACCATTGAAGGCGTCGATCTGCTCGGACTCGCTCTGGATGCGGACCTGCGCCAGCACGAAGAAGCTGGCGAGCGTCATGAGCAGGTAGGTGGCGAGGTAGAAGGAGACGCTGCCGATCGAGCCGAGGCTATCAACCGTCTCCGGCTTCCAAGCTGCCAGCGCGAGGACGAGGAATCCGGCATGGGCGATCGAGGAATAGGCCAGCAGGCGCTTGAAGTTCGTCTGCGAGATCGCGGCAAGATTACCGAAAAGCAGCGTGGCTCCGGCCATGACCGCGAGCATCAGCGTCACCTTTCCTGCGACCGGCGAACCTGCTTGCATGAGCGGCTCGAGGAAACGGATGAGAAGGATGAAACCCGCGGCCTTTGACCCCACGGAGAGGAAGGCGGTCGTGGGAGTCGGCGCGCCCTGATAGACATCCGGGATCCAGACCTGCATCGGCACGGCACCGATCTTGAAGCCGAGGGCGATGAGGATGAGGGCGATGCCGAAAAGAAGCGGCGCGGTATTGGTCAGCGTGCCGACCTGGGCACCGATGCCTTCAAGGCTCATCGTGCCGGTGGCACCGTAGATCCAGGCGATGCCATAGACGAGGAAGCCGGTGCTGAGTGCACCGAGGATGAGGTACTTCACCCCGGCCTCAAGCGAGCCGACATTCCGGCGGAGGAAGGCGACGAGGATGTAGAAGGTAATGGTGACCAGTTCGAGCGCTACGAATGCGCCGGCGAGGTCCTTCGCCGAGGCCATCCACATCATGCCCGCACAGGCGAAAACGGGCAGCGCGTAATATTCTCCGGTGCCGGCCTCGGAGCCCGGATTATCGGTGAAGCGCGAGAGGATCGAGCGGAAGTCGATGGACATCAGCACCACGAGGATGGTGGTGACGAGCGCGAAGCCCTTGTAGAAGCGGGCGAGACCGTCGAAGGCGTAGAAATTCCACAGCGACCACTTGGCCCAGGCGGCATCCGGCTTTGCCTCCGGCCCGTAGGCGAAGAACGACAGCACGAGGATGAAAGCCAGCCCTGCAGCGGCGGTGAAGCCGACGAACTTCTTCGAGTTGCTGGGACCGAAGGCTTCGACCATCAGCAACAGCAGGCCGAGGAAAACGGTCAGGGCTTCTAGGTAGTAGGCGGGCATGGGAAGAGGTGAGAAGTGATCGGTGATCGGCGATCAGAGGGAATCACTTGAGAAGTTGGAGCAGCAGGTTTGGATAGAGGCCCACGGCGAGCAGCGCGACCGCGAGGATCAGCGCCGGGATGCGGTCGGCGAAGGTCAGGTCGGCGGCACCGTCGGTGGCGCGGACGCTTTCGCCCTGGAAGATCCGGCGGTAGGCGCGGAGCATGTAGATGGCGCTGATGACCACACCCCAGATGGCAATGATGCAGGTGATCTGCACCGGGCCGAGGCCGTCTGCGGGAACGTAGTTCCGGAAGGCGGAGAGGAAGACCATCACTTCACCCGCGAAATTCGCGAGACCAGGCAGGCCGATGGATGCCATGCCGACCATGCCGAAGAGGAAGGCGAGGCCGGGAGCGGATTTGGCAAGGCCGCCGAGGTCGGAAAGCTCCAGCGTGCCGGTATTCCGCTCGATGCGGTCGGCCAGGCCGAAGAGCATGGCGATGGAGACGCCGTGGGCGAACATCAGGAGGACCGCGGCTGGCAGGGCGATTTCATTGACCACACCGTTCGCTTCCGCGGCGGCGAGAGCGGCGATGGCGAGGAAGATGTAGCCCATGTGCATCACGGACGAGTGGCCGAGCATGCCATCGAGGCGCTTCTGGCTGATGGTCACGAAGCCGACCCAGAGGATATTGCCAAGCAGCAGCACGCAGAGCGGCACGAGCCAGGCATTCAGGCCCTCGGGGACCATCGGGATGGCGAGACGGAGCAGACCGTAAAGGCCGAATTTCTTCAGCACACCGGCGTGAAGCATCGCGGTCGGTGCCGGGGCGCTGGCGTAGGCCGGAGCAGCCCACGAGTGGAACGGGAACAGCGAGACCAGCACGCCGAAGCCGACGATGAGTAGCGCGGCGATGCCCTTCTGCGAGGCGGCGTCGATCGCCAGCGTGCCGTTCTTCACGGCATCCAGCATCTTCGGAATTTCGTAGGTCCCGGCGAGATTCGCGAGCCAGACGAGACCGGCGAGCAGGATGATGGAGCCGAGACCGAGATAGATGGTGATCTTCCAGGCGGCTTCCTTCCGGTCGCCGCGTCCGAGGATCCCGATCATCAGGAAGGTCGGGATCAGCGCGAGCTCGTGGAAGGCATAGAAGAAGAAGAGATCCGTGGCGGCAAAGGCACCGATGGCACCGGCCGAGATCAGCATGGAGGAGCCGTAGTAGAGCGTCTCGCGGCCTTCCGGGGACTTGCCGGAAAGCACGGCGGCGAGGGTGACGATCACCGACAGCAGCACCATGATCACGCTCATGCCGTCGTAAAAGCCGAGCGCCATGTGGAGCGCGGGCTTCTCAAGCACCGGCAGCGAGATCGACCACCGGTCGGACTGCCACGAGGTGGCTGCCCAGAGTCCGAGCACGAGATTGGCCGCACCGGCGGCAATGGCTGCCTTGCGCGCGGGCGCACCGGCGATCATCGCGACGAAAGCCAGCAGCGGGAGTAGGACGAGGACAAGGAGCATGGCTCAGAACGCGGTGAAATAGATGACGAGGATGACGCCGATGCCGAAGGCGAACGCGTAGCCCTGGAGATTGCCCGACTGGACGCGGCGGAAGAGGCCGCCAAAGCTCTCGGCCAGACGGCTGGTGCCGCCGACGATCAGGCCATTGATCAGGAACTCGTCGAAGAAGTGGACGATGGCCGCGAAGGCATCCTGGAAGTAGCGCACCACGACATTGTCGTAGAAGGCGTCGATCTTCAGGCGGTCCCGGAAGAACGGGATGGAGACCGGGTCCTTGTCCTTGCCGTTGTAGAGCGTGAAGCCCGCGAGAAGACCAAGGATCAGAGTGCCGATGGACGCACCGAGAATGAGACCGTGTCCCTCGGCATGGCCATGCTCGTGGATCGGGCGGTAAGCACCCAACGCGTTGGATACTAATTCAGAACCAGCACCCAGCGCCAATCCCGCAAGCAGCAGGAGCGGGACAAACATCAGAGGTCCGACCTCGTGAGCATGGCTTGCATTATCCGAGCGGGTCTTCCCGAGGAAGGTCACCACGAAAGCGCGGGTCATGTAAAAGGTCGTGAGGAATGCGACGAAAACGGCGATCCCGAAGAGCCACTTGTTCCCACCGTAGGCGGCCGCAAGAATTTCTTCCTTTGACCAGAAACCGGAAGTGACGAACGGAACGGCGATCAGCGCCGCGGTACCAATCAGGAAGGTGAAACCGGTGATCGGCATCTTCTTGAGAAGGCCACCCATCTTCCAGATGTCCTGCTCATGGTGGCAGGCGTAGATGATCGCGCCGGAGCCGAGGAAGAGTAGAGCCTTGAACCAAGCGTGCGTGAAGAGATGGAACATGCCAGCCTCGCCGACCATGAGACCCACGGCCATGACCATGTAACCGAGCTGCGAGAGCGTGGAGTAGGCCAGGATCTTCTTGATGTCATTCTGCTGCGTGGCCATCAGCGCGGCGCACAGCGAGGTGATGCCGCCGATCCAGGCGATGGTGTCGCCGGAGAAGTTGTTGAACGCTTCCGCTCCGATAGAGAGCTGCACGCGGAAGAGCATGTAGACACCGGCTGCCACCATGGTCGCGGCGTGGATGAGGGCGGACACGGGGGTCGGGCCTTCCATCGCATCCGGCAGCCAGACGTGAAGCGGCATCTGGGCGGACTTGCCCATGGCTCCGCAGAAAACACACAAGAGAGCGGCACCGAGAACACCGGTGGAAACCGTGGCGAGACCACCGCCAGCGGCCCATTCCTTCATCCCGACAAAGCCGAGGTGACCAGTGATGCCCCAGAGCATCAGAATGCCGATCATGAAGCCGAAGTCCCCCACCCTGTTGACGATGAAGGCCTTCTTCGCGGCATCGGCAGCGGATTCCTTCTGATACCAGTGGCCGATCAGCAGGTAGGAGCTGAGGCCGACCAGCTCCCAGAACATGAAGGTCATGATGAAATTCGACGCCAGGACGATGCCGGTCATCGAAAACATGAAGAGCGAGAGGCAGGTGAAGAAGCGTGCCTTCGCGCTGTCGTCGGCCATGTAAGCCAGCGAGAAGATGTGGACCAGCAGGCCGATGCCTGTGACCACGATCATCATGCCCTTGGACAACTGGTCCAAGGTGATGCCCACCTCCACGTGGAAACTACCGACGGAGATCCATTTGATGGGCTCGGGTGCCTGGACGTTGCTGAGCAGCAGCATCACCGAGATGCCGAAGGTCACGGCCACGGAGATGACCGACACCGTCGAGGCGACGTAGGCATTCCGCTTGAGGAAGAGCTGGTTCGCCGCGGCGGCGATCAGCGGGAGGAACAGGAGGAGCCAGGGCAGCATGTTCGGGAAAAGTTGGCGATGGGTGCGCAGGCCGCGGGCTTAGCCACGCATGCTGGTGAGGTCTTCCGTATTGATCGTCTGCCGCGAGCGGTAGAGGGCTACGATGATCGCGAGGCCGACGGCGACCTCGGCGGCGGCCACGGTGATCACGAAGAAGACCAGCATTTGTCCGTTGTAGTCGGGCAGACCGTTCAAGCCCTTGAAGCGCGAGAAGGCCACCAGGGTCAAGTTCGCGGCACTGAGCATCAGCTCCAGGCACATGAAGACCACGATGATGTTCCGGCGGAGCACCACGCCGGCGAGGCCGATGGCGAAGAGCAGCCCGGAGACGAGCAGGTAATCGTGCAGGGAAGCCATGGCTCAGGTGGTTTGGCGCTTGGAAAGGACGACGACGCCGACGGTGGAAACGAGCAGCAGCACACCGACGATCTGGAGCGGCAGGTTGTAGCCGCGGAAGAGGGTCTCGCCGATCAGGTTCACGTCGGGCAGGTGGCCCTCGGCGAGCTTGGTGGAGATGCCCGGGCTACGCTCGGCGTAGTAGGCGGCACCGGCGGCGAGATCGAGCGGCTCGGCCTTGATGTTCGGAGACTTCGAGAGGATGCCGATGAGCTGAATGGTGAAGGCCAGCACGATGCCGAGCCCGCCAAGCAGCGGTGCGAGCTTCGGCGCACGCTTCTCCTCGGTCTTCAGGTCGAGGAGCATGATGATGAAGATGAACAGCACCATGATCGCGCCCGCATAGACGAGGATCTGGATGATCCCGACGAAGAAGGCATTCAGGCCGATGAAAAGACCGGAAAGGCCGACGAATGAGGCCACCATCGACAAGGCGGATGCGACGGGATTCCGCAGCGCGACAACCGCCACGCCGCCGAACAGCATGACGAGCGCGAAGAACCAGAATAAGTAAACGGGCATGGAAGGGAAGAGTTGGGGCCGGTTGGCCAATGAGGACTGGCCGGTTGGTTACTTCAGCTCGTTCCACTTGTTGACGAGGCCGACGCGCTTGCCGCCGATCTCGTAGAGCTTCTCCTTGTCGTGCACCATGTCGGCGCGCTTCAGGCCGGTGATCGCGTAGTCCTTGCGGAGGAAGATTGCCTGCTCCGGGCAGACCTCCTCGCACATGCCGCAGTAGATGCAGCGGATCATGTCGATGTCGAATTCCAGCGGGCGCTTCTCGACCTTCGCCCAAGGGTCATCGGACGGGATTTCGCTCGGGGTGATCTTGATGGCCTTCGGCGGGCAGATGAATTCGCAAAGCTGGCAGGAAACGCAGCGTTCGCGGCCTTGCTCGTCGGTCACCAGAGCGGGCGCGCCACGGTAATGCTCGGGCAGGTGCTCGTCCCACTTCTGCTCTGGATACTGCATGGTCACGCCGAGTCCGGAGGACTCCATGTCCTTCGCGCCGCGGGACTTGCCCCGCAGCGAATCGACGGCGTGCTTCATCGTGATGAAGAAGCCCTTGATGACCGCGCCGAGGTAGATTTTCTCCCCCGCGTTCAGTTTCGGACGTGTGACTTTGACGACGGCCATGGGTGGGAAAGTTAGATGGAAACCGGGGCGGACTTTTTCTCGGACACCTTCAGGCACCAGACGAGGGCGCCGGTGACGAGGGCGAGGACGACCAGCCCGCCGATGCTGGCGGCAGGGCCGAATTGCGGCGCGGCGATGACCAGCGCAGCGAGGAAGACATTGATGAGCGCGGCTTCGAAGAAGATCACCCAGCCGAGGCGCATGAGCTGGTCATAGCGGAAACGCGGCACCGTCCAGCGGACGAGGATGAAGAAGAGGATGAAGGCGACTACCTTGGCCATGAAGACGGCCATGTTCAACAAGCCTCCGATCTTCACCGAGCCGATCTCGAGGCTGGCAGCCCAATTGTCGAAGAAAGGACCGAGCGACCAGCCGCCGAGGAAGAGCGTCACGACCATCGCCGAACCGATGACCATCGCGGCGTATTCGCCCATGAAGAACATGGCGAACTTCATGGAAGAGTATTCCGTGTGATAGCCCCCGACGAGCTCGGTTTCGCACTCCGGAAGGTCGAAGGGCATGCGGTTCGTCTCCGCGAAGACCGAGGTGGTGAAGATCACGAAGGCGATCATCGCCGGAATCCAGAAAAGCCACGCGGTGTAGTCGCCGCCGTTGTTCCAGGGGGCGGAGTTGCCCCACAGCGGGAGCAGGAGCCAGCCGTTCTTCGACTGTTCCTCGACGATGTTGGAAAGATTGAGGTCCCCGTAGTAGAGCAGCACCGGCACGACCGAAAGGCCGAGCGCGATTTCGTAGGAGATCATCTGTGCCGTGGAGCGCACGCCGCCGATGAATGGGAACTTCGAATTCGAGGACCAGCCGGCGAGCGTGATGCCATAGACCGCCAGCGAGGAAATCGCGAAGATGAACAGCGGGCCGACATCAAGATCGGCGATGACCAGCTTGTGGGCCTCACCGTTCACGACGATGTCACCGCCGAAAGGGGCCACGCAGACGGTGACGAGCGCGGGCACCACCGTCAGAGCGGGAGCCAGCCAGTAGAAGGCCTTGCGGACATGGGACGGGGTGAAGTCCTCCTTCAAGAAGAGCTTCACGCCGTCTGCCATCGGCTGGATCAGACCGAAGAACGAGAAATCTTTCTTGGCACCGAGCAGGGTGAGTGGCACGCCGACGCGGTTCGGACCGACGCGGTCCTGGATGATCGCGGAAAACCGGCGCTCGAAATAAACCGAGATCGGCACCAGCGGCAGCACGACCATGAAGGTCAGGCCGATGACCTTGGCGACAATGACTAGCAGGGAGACGAGGTCCATGGAGGCGGGAGATTAGCCGTTGATCAGGCCAGCGGCCTTGCGTGCGCGCTCGTTTTCGAGCAACGGGATCTTCACGCCGGTTTCGGTGACGGGCAGGCCGAGATCGCCGATCTTCGAGAGGGTCAGGCCGTTGAATTCAGTCACGGCCTCGGCCATCGACTTGAAGACGTTTTCAATCATCGCCGGGCCGTTGGCCAGATTTGTGCCTTGGATGGCGAGGGTGAGGTCGCGGAGGATTTCCCAGTCGTCCTTCGCATCGCCGAGGGGTTCGACGGCGCGATTGAGGCGCTGGAGACGGCCGGTGACATTCACCATGGAGCCGCGCTTCTCGGCAAATGCCGCACCGGGCAGCACCACGTCGCAGGCCTCCGCGGTCGGACCGGCGATGAGCTGGGTGGACACGATGAAGGAGACCTTCGCGAGATCGTCCTTCGTGAAGCCTGCCTCGAAAAGATCCTCGCCGAGTACGATCAGCGCCTTGATGGAGCCTGAGCGGACGCCTTCGCGGATGGCGAAGAGACCACCGTGCGGATCTGGAGTCTGCCACACCAGCTTCGCGCCAGTCGTGTTCGGGTTGCGGTCCTCGGAAATCAGGATGCCGTCGCTCTCGCCAGTGCGCGGGACGGTCGTGTATTGGCCGGTGCCGAGCTCGCTGGCCAGATTGCGGACGAGGAAGAGCTCCTCATTCGTCATCCGAGCGGATGCGATGATCGCGATCTCGCCGCCCTGGAATTTCTTCAGCGCGTCCGCTGCCGTCTGGATCGAGTGGAACCACGAGTTCGTCTGGTGCTTCGCTCCTGCCCGGATCATCGGCTCGGTGAGGCGCGCATCGCTGTCGATGTAGTGGAAATTCAGGCGGTGCGAATCCGGCATCCA
Organism: Luteolibacter flavescens; assembly: GCF_025950085.1. Classification (NCBI taxonomy): domain Bacteria; kingdom Pseudomonadati; phylum Verrucomicrobiota; class Verrucomicrobiia; order Verrucomicrobiales; family Verrucomicrobiaceae; genus Neoluteolibacter; species Neoluteolibacter flavescens. Next base: position 342,497 of record NZ_JAPDDS010000001.1, on the reverse strand, counting down.
CGTCGAGTTCACGTCGTCATTCTGACGCGGGGTGATGCGGTGGATCTTGTTGCTGCGGGTCCAGATGACGATGTTCGCACCGGTGCCGCAATTCACGTCGATGGTCTTGGTCTCCTTGAGGAACCAGACGCGCATCTGGAAGCGGAAGTCATTCGACGTCAGCGCTCCGACCGGGCAGATATCGACGGTATTGAGAGAGTAATTCGAGTCCAGCTTGCGGCCCGGATGGACCGTCAGCGTGGTGTGGGTGCCCCGCTGGGTGAAGCCGAGCACCGCATCGTCCGCGACCTCATCCATGAAGCGGATGCAGCGGCTGCACATGATGCAGCGCTCGTCATCGAGCCGGACGCGCGGACCGATGTCCACGTTCTTCGGCTTCTTCACCTTCATGTCCACGAAGCGCGACTCGCCGCGGCCGTGTTCGACGGAAAACTCCTGCAGGCGGCACTCGCCGGCCTGATCGCAGATCGGGCAATCCAGCGGGTGATTGATGAGGAGGAACTCCATCACCCCCTCGCGGCACTTCTCGACCAGTTCGCCCGTGGTGCGGATGCCCATGTTCTCGGTCACCGTGTTCGCACAGGCGATCACCGGGCGGGGCATCCAGCCGATTGGCAGGTAGCCCTCGGCATCATAGGTGGGGTCCTGGCCGGGTGCCGGGCGCGGTGGCATGCCCATCTGGACGAGGCACATGCGGCAGTTGCCGGGAGCGGAAAGCTTCGGGTGGTAGCAGTAGTGCGGCACTTCCTGCTTCGCCAGCTTGCACGCCTCGATCATCCGCATGCCGCGCGGGACCTGGAGCCAAACCCCGTCGATCTGCACGTTGACCAGGCCTTTTTCGGCGGCGAGATCCTTCGGAAGCTTGGCTTCGGCAGTGGCGGCTTGATCACTCATGGGCAGGGAGTGCATGGGGAAACCCCGGGCGACGCGGACTATGAAAAAGCGCCTCGCGAGCGGCAAGCGCACTTTGTGAAAAATTTCACAAAGTCAGGAGTTTTTTGGGACGCATCGACTCAAATCCAACGCGTCACCGACCGATTGCGGTCAAAATAGCCGCCAAAATCGTCCGGCGACGTTTTGTGAAACCTCCAGAAAAGCAAAACGGAGCAGGAGAATCCCCAGCCCCGCTCCGAAAACTGTTAGCCGGGATGCCCGGTCAAATCACTGCCAGCGGTAGTTCAGCACCACCTCGATGTCCGGGTGCAGGCTGTGGTGGACGGGACAGCCGTTACCAGCGCTCTCCAGCATCTTCCGCTCGGGGTGATCCGCCGGCAGCGGCATGTCGAGATCGACCTCCAGCTTGGAAATACGGCGCGGCGTGTCGGTGGACATGTGCTTGCGCACGGCAACCTTCAGACCTTCCAGCGGGATCTCCTTCCGCTTTGCCACGATGCCCATGACCGTGGCCATGCAGACGCCGAGGCCGGTGGCGACGAGATCGGTGGGAGAGAAGGACTCGCCGCGGCCGTTGTTGTCCACCGGCGCGTCGGTCTCGAGCGTGGTGCCGGAGGGCACGTGGAGGGCGGAGCAGTGCAGGTCTCCCTGGTAGTCGATCTTGATTTCAACCATCGGTTTCGATGCCTTCTTCGGCAGGCGTGGTTTCCGGGATCGGCGGGACTTTGGCAAGCACGACGCGGAAGCCGTAGATGCTGTCGCGAAAGTCCGGCGGCTGGGTATTCCGCGCGCCGATGTAGAGATTCTGCGGCTGATAGGTATTCCACCCGCCGCCGCGCAGGACGCCGGAGGAGGATGACGGACTGTAATTGTCCGAGACCCACTCGTGGACATTCCCGCACAGGTCGTAGATCCCCAGAGAATTCGGAGGGAAAGAGCCGACCGGCGCCGTCCGCTCGAAGCCATCGATGTATCCCGAGATGGTCCGCTCGCTCCTGACGAGGATGGTGGCGCTGCCATCGGCCAGGTTCGCGACCTTCATTCCGTCTGCCCCGGGCGGCCACGCGGCACCCCACATGAAGACCTTTGCCCGCTGCGTGTCGCGCCGGGCTGGAGAGACGTTGGGCTGCTCCTTCAGCTCCGCCATCATGCTCCACTCGTAGTCGGTGGGCAGGCGATACTCGTGCACCTGGGTCAGTCGCTCCTGCTTCCGCTCCACCTCCGTCAGCCAGACGCAGAAGTCCTCGGCATCCTTGCGGGAAACGAAGACCACGGGATGATCCGGCCCCTGCTGGAAATCCGTGGCCGGGGCAGACAGGTTTTTCGCGCGGACAAAAGCATCGTAGTCCTTCACCCGGGTCTCCCAGATGGACGCCATCAGGTCGGTGCCCATGGGGACGAATTTCATCCCGAGCCCGTTTTCCCAAGGCTTCTCCATGACCACGCTGTTGTTCAGTTCCAACTTCAGGTGAAGATCCAGCCGCTCGTTTTCCTTGAGGGTCACCTTCTTGGACAGCGGCTTGTAGCCCTCCAGCAGGATCAGCAACTCGTGATCGCCGGGACGCAGCGGATCCGTCGTGAGCGGCCCGCGGGTCGTGCCGATGACGTAGTTGTAGGAATTCTCCGCCGTTTTCAGGAAGACCTCCGCGCCGGAGGGCTCGGTCGTCACGGTGATCCAGGCGTAGGGAATGGGCTCCACCCGGCAGCGGAAGGGGCGGAAATTCTCCTTCCGGGCACGCTCACTCATGCCGGTATTGGCAAAGGTGAGGTCCATCAACTGACGCGCGCGATGATTCACGGTGAGGAAACCGTCCCGGATGCCGCTTTCCGCCAGCCACCAGCAGAATGCCTGCGCCTCACCCTCGCTGGTCACGACGATCTTGCGCTTGATACCGTCTTCCTCGACTTCGACAAACTCGGCGACATCGCCGGGTCGTTCCTTTTCAGCAAGATAGCGATCCCATTCGTCCTTCCCCACCGGCCGGCGGCTCTGGTGCCCCTCTCCCACCGGGCCGTAGCGTTGCCCGAGGTGATCGACCCAGTTTTCGTTCGGCTGCGGCGGGGAGAAGATCTTCAGCTCGGCTTCCAACAACAGCGGCTCCTCCGCAGCCGAGGCGGGCACCACCGCATCCAGCGGAACGGAACCGTAGCCGTCCTTGTCCAGGCGGAAAGAGACCTGCTCCCCGACGTAGGAATTGAGCAGGTCGGTCGGCGTCGTGCCCAGTACCTCGCCATCGGAGGCAACCACCACGGCGCCCTCGGGACGGCTGTTGATCTTGATGAGCGCCGGGATCGGCTTCTTTTCCACCGGGGTCTCGTCGCCTGATCCGTTGATCGGCAGGAGATTCGCGAATTGGTTCGGCAGGCTCATCCACGGGCTGCCCTTGAAGGCCTCCCACGTGCCGAAGACAAGGGCTGCAGCCGTGAAAACCGTGGCGAAAAATGCACCCACCGGGCGACGCCGCTTCCGGCGCTTCCCTTCCTGCAACCGGCGCAGCACATCGGCCAGCTCTCCCGCGGATGAAACCTTTCGCTTTGAAAGCTGGGGCTCGCAGACGTCACAGACGATCTGGTTCAGCGCGAGCCAACGCTTCCGCTCCAGCTTTGGCGGCATGTCGTCCGGCAGTTCCGGGAAGTCCATGCGGTCTTTGCCGCTGGCGATCTCGTAGAGCACCTTACCGAGGCTATAGACGTCCGCCTGCGCCGATCCCGGACCCTCCGGCGGGACGAAGCCCTCGGTGCCCACGAAGGTCCGCTGGCCGCGCGCGGCGACGAGCCCGATGTCCGCCAGCTTTGCCTTGCCGCCGACGAAAATGACGTTCGCCGGCTTCACGTCGCGGTGCGCCAAGCCATTGTCATGCAGGTGCCGCAGGGCCTCCGCCAGGCGGACGCCCACATCGATGCAGAATTCCGTGTCGAGGCGCTTGCCGGGCACGCGCTTCACATCGCTGCGCAGCGTGCGGGCCTCGTATTCGATGGGATTGATCTCGCGCCCGGTGAGCACGTCATCCCCCAGTTCCATCACGTAGTAGTAGAAGGAGACGCCATCGACGCTGCGGCCGACGTGGAGGATATTCACCAGCCCCGGGTGATCCCGGGAGATGGGCTCGAATTTCAGGATGCCCTCGAACTCGCGCTCGAAGCTGCGCTCGTCCTCGAAATCCTCGCGCCACACCACCTTGACAGCGCGCAGGGCACCGGTCACGCCGCGGGCGAGCCAGACTTCCCCATACGCCCCGCCACCGACTTTCCGCAGGACTTCATGGTCCGGGATGACCGGATCGGGTCGCGGCCTATTCGTCGGCATCCTCCTCCAGTCGGGCGAGTTCCTTTTTCAAGACGGCACCCACGCGGTGCTTCGCGAGATACACCTGCGCCATGCTGACGTTCAGGTGGTCCTGGACTTTCTTCGCGTCCCACTGGCGGACGACGTAGCAGTCGAAGATCTGGTACTGTTTGGGCGACACCTGCGCTTTCACACGGGCTAAAGCGGCGTCGGCGACGTTCTTTTTCCATTCAACGTCCCAAAGTCGCGCCAGCATGTCGCCGCGCGGGTCCTCGAAGCGGTCGATGACGGCGGTTTTCCGGTCGTCTTCCCACTCCCCGCCTGCCATGGCGGTGTCCTTCTTGCGCTTGCGGAACTGGTCGTTGATCCGCCAGCGCGTCATGTTCATCAGCCACGTCTTGAAGGAGCCCTGCTCGGGGTCGTAGAGCTTCTTCTTGCTCTGCTTGGCGATGGAAAGGACGGTCTCCTGCACGCAATCGTGCGCCTCGTCCGGGCGCAGGCCGGCCTTGATGGCCACGGCGTAGATCAGCCGCCAGTAGGTCTGGTAGAACTCGTCCCAAGTCTTCTGGTCCTCCCAATTGTCCAGCCTTGCGATGAGGCTCTTCCGGGTCTTTTCGTAGGCAGCTGCGAGCACCTGGTCGCGCTCCTTGTCGTACTCTTGGTCGGACATCGGCTCCCCCTTACCACACCGGGGCAAGGGTGTCTTTCACGGAGTTCGCGGGCTGGCTTGGCCGTAGGGAATTTTATTCACGCCGGTCGATAGTTCGGAGAGATTAAGGATCAATCTTGGCATTTACAGTGCGCCTTTTTGCGGCATAGGGTTCGGTGCTGCTGTTTATAGCTTTCTCCAGTCCGGTTCACCCCACCGGACCACCCCCCACGGAGCGAGTTCCCCCACCCCTAATGCCCCCCTATCCCCCCGAAACCAATCCGTCACGCCAGGTCGAACGGATCCGCGAGATACTCGTGGGTCGTCAGATGGAATGCGTGGAACGACGCCTCGAGCGCCTGGAAGCGAACCTGCGCCCCATGCCGACCGAGGCCGGGGGAGATGTGTTCGAGATCCGGCTCTCGTCCTACGAAAAGCGCCATGACGAGAAGCTCGCCGCGCTGCGCGACGAGATCGATGCCGAGAAGGCGCGTCGTGTCGAGGAGACCCACCGTCTCGCCACCCAGATCCAGGCGGCTGCGCGCAATCGTGCCGACTCTGGCCTGGAGGCCCAGGTGGAGTTGGAGCAGCGCTTCACCCGCTGGCTCGATCACTGGAACCAAGGCTTTCGCAACTATCTCCAGCAGCGCGAGGATCATCTGATCTCAGAGCTGAAGGGCGAGCTTGAGAAGACCAAGGCGTGGGTCAGCACGAAGGTGGACACTGCGGACCGAGGCCGTGCCGAGCACGTACGCATGCAGGAGTCCTTCCAGCAGCTGGCCAATGCCGCACGGGCAATCGCCGAAGCCGCCGCCCTGCAAGCGGGCCACCCGGGAGGTGCGACATGACTGCCGCGATCCCACCGCTGCCCGCCCCGCTCGACCTGCTGGCCTGCCGCCCGGCGCGACCCGTCATTTCCGTCCAAAATCTGCCACTGCCGGGAAATCCAGCACCGGAGCCCCCGCGCCGGATGTCCCTGCCGGAGCTGGGTAATCAACCGCGCTTCTCCGCGGTGGAAACGCCACCCGCCCCGGTGACGCCTCCCATGCCCAGTCCACCGTCCGATTACACGGACGAGGATCTGCGCCTGGCGATCGCACCCCTCGTCGCCGGTGTCATGGGCGGAGGATCGTTTCATGACGATGCCTCGCTGGAGGCGATGCTGCGCTCCACCTTCCGCCGCGCCCTCGCCGAGCATCAGGTCGGGCCATTCCAGCAGCCTGGAGTCGGCCACCGCACCCTGTGGCACCTGCAGGCTCTTTTCACCAGTCGCAGCTACGACGAGATCGTCTCGGACAAGATCCGCCGCTTTCACGTCGAGGAGGTCTACCTGTTGGACCGGGACAAGCTCTCGCTCATCTCCTACGCGAGCTCGAATCCCGTGCGTCACGCCCACCCGCGGAAAGTCGGTTCGTTCGCCCGGAAGCTGGCCCTGCGCGTGCAGGACGATTCCGGAGCCTACATGTTCGGCTTCGAGCTGGGAGAAGGACGACGCACGCTCATCAGCGCCGGGCAATACAGCCTGCTCGTCGCCGTGATCCGCGGTGAAGTGACCGGTCTCGCGAAGACCGACCTCGAATTCGCCCTCAAACGGATCGAGCGCCGTTATCAGCAGGAATTCGCCCAAGGAGTGCCGCTTCTGGAGGAGCTCCAGCCGCTCCTGGAGGAGTGCCTGTTGATCCACTCGCCCGCCGCACCCGCGTCGCCCTAGCCGAGACAACTTCTTTCCACCAAGGCACTCGTCCCTTGACCGGGGGTGGCTTGATCCCTACGCAATCCCCGCACACATGGGATTTGACACATTAGGCCTCTCCGCAGCCGTTCTCGAAGCCGTCACGGAGTCGGGCTACGAAAACCCCACGCCGATCCAGGCTCAGGCCATCCCGCTGATCCTGGAAGGGCGCGATGTGATCGGTGCCTCGCAGACCGGCACCGGAAAGACCGCGGCCTTCGCCCTGCCGTCGCTGAGCAAGATCACGCCGATGGGCAAGCCCCAGATCCTGGTGCTGGAGCCGACCCGCGAACTCGCCCACCAGGTGGCCGAGCAATTCGAGAAATACGGCAAGCACACCGGTCTGAAGGTCGCCCTGCTCTTCGGCGGCGTCGGCTTCGGCGAGCAACTCAAGGCGCTGCAAGGCGGTGCCGACATCGTGGTCGCGACCCCGGGACGCCTCGTCGACCATTTCTACCGCGCCACCATGCGCTTCAACGAGGTGAAGATCCTGATCCTCGATGAAGTGGACCGCATGCTGGACATGGGATTCCTCCCGCAGGTCCGCAAGATCGTGAATCTCTGCCCGTGGGAGGGCCGTCAGACGCTCTTCTTCTCGGCGACCATGCCGCCGGCGATCCAGACCTTCGCCCAATGGTGCCTCATCAATCCGGTCAGCGTGGAAATCGCGCGCCGCGCGGTGGCATCCACCGTCACGCACGCCTTCTACCCGGTCTCGATGGACCAGCGCGACGACCTGCTCATCGCCCTGCTGAATCACACCGACTATCACTCGGTGATGATCTTCACCCGCACCCGCAAGGAGGCCGACCAGGTCTGCGCGCTGCTCAAGCGCGAGGGCCACGAGAAGGTCGCCGCGATGCACTCCGATATCAGCCAGGTGGACCGCATGAAGGCGCTCGCCGGCTTTAAGAGCGGTGAATTCGAAGTCCTCGTCGCGACCGACGTCGCCGCCCGTGGCATCGACATCTCCGGCGTCTCGCACGTCATCAACTACCGCGTCCCGGAGAATGCCGAGGACTACGTCCACCGCATCGGCCGCACTGGCCGGGCCGAGGCCGAAGGTGACGCCTTCACCATCCTTACCGCGGACGAGCTTGAGTTTGCCAAGTCCGTCGAGGTCTTCATCGACCAGAAGATCCAGCGCAAGAAGCTGGACGGCTTCGACTACATCTACACCGCCCTCCTCGACGATTCCCCTTCCAAGCCGATCCGCAAGAAGCCGATGGGCGGGAAGAAAAAGCGGCGTTGATTCTTCCCGGGGATCAGGCGAAACTGGACCCATGGTGACGACGGTCGATCTGGAAGTCATGAGCACGGCGGACAAGCTCCGCCTCATGGAAAACCTGTGGGAGAACCTCTCCGCAGGAACAGACGACATCACTTCACCCGAATGGCATGGCGGAGTCCTCACCGAGCGCGAGCGCCTGACGTCATCTGGCGAAGAAAGGTTCGTCGCGTGGAATGCCGCCAAGAAGCAATTGCGTGAGGAGTTGACGTGAGGATCGAGATTCAGCCGTCGGCGCTTGAAGACATCAGGCAGGGCTTCCGGTTCTATGAGCGTCAGGAGATTGGACTAGGGTCTTACTTTCTTGATTCCCTCTTTTCGGACATCGATTCGCTCCAACTTTTCGCGGGAATCCATTCGATCCATTTCGGTCGTTTTCATCGCCTGCTCTCGAAGCGTTTTCCCTACGCGATTTACTATCAGGTCGATGATGACGCAGCGCGCGTCCGCGCGGTCTTGGATCTGCGACGGAATCCTAAATGGATCGAACGGAGACTCAAAGGTCTCCCTTGAATCATGCGCGTCCTCGCCATCGACCCAGCAGTCCGCAATACCGGCTACGCCGTGGTGGAGGGCGACGGACACAAGGCGGTGGCCTTGGCCTTTGACGTGATTTCGATCCCGGATCGCCTTCCCCAGTCCGCGGCGCTCGCGGCGGTGCGGACCCACCTCCGGCATGTGATCGAGAAGCACCAGCCCGACCAGGTGGCGGTGGAAGGCATCATCTACGTGCAGTCCCATCGCACGGCGATTTCGATGGGCGCGGCACGGGCTGCGGCATTGATCGCGGCGGCAGATGCGGGATTGAATGTCTTCGAATACGCGCCGATGAAGGTGAAGATGGCGGTCACCGGAAAAGGCAGGGCTGACAAGCAGCAGGTCGCCTTTATGGTGCGTGCTCTGTTGGGTCTGTCCGAAACACCGCCCCACGACGCTGCTGACGCACTGGCCATCGGAATCGCGCACCTGCAAGCGTCCGATCCATTGAAGGCCAAAATGCTGGAGAGGCGTCAGGTCTGAGTATCTTGCGCAGCCACGCACTGAAACTGACGCGAACCATCAGACGATTTCACCCGCATGAAGACGATCCACCTGGGCACTGGCATTTCCTACGAAGAGGGGCTGAAACGGCAGGACACTACCGTTGACTCGCTGCTAGATGGCACGGGGGAAGAAACCCTATTCCTGTTAGAGCACGCCCCCGTTTACACCATCGGCCGTTTGCGCGACCAATCTTCGCTGCGGGATACCTCGATGCTTCCCGCGCCTGTGGTGGAAGCGAACCGCGGCGGCCAAGCCACCTACCACGGCCCCGGCCAACTGGTCGGCTACCCAATCCTCGACCTCCGCGAGCGGAATCGCGACCTGCATGCCCATCTCCGCGGACTTGAGGAAGCGCTCATCCTCACCTGCCACGACTTCGACATCCCGGCCGGACGCCGCGAGGGCCTGACCGGCGTGTGGGTGGAGAATCGCAAGCTCGCCTCCATCGGCGTGGGCGTGCGGAAATGGATCTCCATGCACGGCTTCGCCATCAATATCACGCCGGAATCGCTGCTACCTTTCTTCGCGATCACGCCGTGCGGGATCGACGGCGTGATCATGAGCTGCGTGGCACAAGAAGCCCGCAAGCCGGTGAGCGTTGCGGACTTCGCGGATGCTTTCGTCCCGCACTTCGGGAAGCTGTTCGCCCGGGCTTAACCGGGCTCCGGGGAGTGCCGACCTCTGGTCGGCACAGGGCGGGCGGAACGCCACACCCTTTACACCTTCATCACTTCCTTCTCCTTCGCCACGACGAGCTCGTCCACGACCTTCACATACTTGTCGGTCAGCTTCTGGACCTCGGCTTCGTGATCCTTCTGGCCATCCTCCGTGAGGATGTTGTCGGCCTTCATCTTCTTCGCAGCATCCATGCCCTCCTTGCGAGCACTGCGGACGCGGACCTTCCCTTCCTCGGCAATCTGCTTGATGAGCTTCACCATCTGGATACGGCGCTCCTCAGAGAGTTCGGGAATTGGTATGCGCAGCGAAATGCCAGCGGCAGCGGGGTTCAGCCCGAGACGCGACTCGCGGATCGCACGCTCCACGTCTTGCGTGGTCGCCGGGTCGAATACCTTGACTTCCAAAAGCCGTGCTTCCGGAGCAGTGATCATCGCGAGCTGCTTCAGCTTCATCGTGCTGCCGTAGCTGTGCACGTGCACGTCGATGTTTTCCACGAGGCTGGGCGAGGCCTTGCCCGTGCGCACCGTGGCGAATTCATGGTGCAGGTACTCGACGGCCTTCTCCATGGCCTCCTCGGTCTCAAGAATAGCGGTTTCCGGGTCCATAACGGGAAATTGTTAGAATAATCGGGCTCAGGCGACAACGGTCTCGTCTCCATCGACGATGGTACCGATCGACTCGCCGCGCAGCGCGCGGGTGATGTTGCCCTCCTGACCGAGATCGAAGATCACGATCGGGATATGGTTGTCCATGCACAGGCTGAAGGCAGTGGCGTCCATCACCTTGAACTGCTTCGAGATGCAGTCGTGGAAGGACACGCGCGAGAACTTCTTCGCATCCGGATTCTTCTTCGGGTCGGAGTCATAGACACCATCGACCATCGTGGCCTTGAAGACCACGTCGGCGCTCATCTCGCTCGCGCGGAGAGCGGCGGTGGTGTCGGTGGAGAAGAAGGGGCTGCCGGTGCCGGCGGCGAAGATCACCACGCGGCCGTCGTTGAGTTGGCGCTCGGCCTTCCGGCGGATGAAGGTCTCGGCGACGTTTTTCATCTCGATGGCCGACTGGACGACGCAGGGAACACCGTGATGCTCCAGCGACCCCTGCAGGGCCAGCGAGTTCATCACGGTGGCGAGCATGCCCACGTAGTCTGCGGTCGCACGGTCCATGCCGCGGGCGCTCGCGGAAGCACCGCGCCAGAAATTCCCGCCACCCACGACAATGCCGAGTTGCAGGTCTCCCGGAGCCAAGGCCTCGCGAACCTCGCGGGCGATGCGTTCGACGATCTCGGGCGAGATATTGTCGGTGCTGCCGGGTTCGCGGAGGGCTTCCCCGCTGAGTTTAAGGATGGCTCTCTTGTAGCGGGGCGGGGACGAACTCATTCGATGGCTGGCGTTGCGAGATCCAAGCAGGCCGCCGCGCCTTTTGAAAAGGCAAAAGGCGGAATCACTCGCCGCCAAGACGGTAAGTCGCCTCCAAATCCTTCAGCGAGGCGGTGCCGTCGTCCACACCCCCGATCAGCACCTTCACATCGAGCGGTTGTGTCTGCGGGCGCTGGTATTCTTCAAGGGTCCTCCGGATCGCCACCATGGCCAGCTTCAGCACCTGCCGGGCGGTGAGATCCACGCCCTCCGGGACGGCCAGTTGGGAAACATTCATCGTGACGTGCAGCCCGTCCTCTTTCGTTTCCGCGGTGATGCCGATGTTGCAGAGCACGAGCAGGTTCACCTCCTCGACCTTGTAGTTCGGATTGTTCGTCGGGAGCTTGTGGGGCGTGCGGATGGACTCGATGAGCACCTCGGGGAAGGCACCCGTCAGCGCCATCGGGCGTGCCGCCACGGTCGCCTGCAGCGCCTCGCCGGTCTCGGTGATGCCCTCGTCCACATCCGTCCCGTGCATGCTGAGCGGCTCGTGGATCGGCACCACGGAAATCGTGGTGGCCGCCAGCGGCGAAATCAGGGCGAGCAGGATGGGCAGCAGTTTCACGGGCACCAGCATGCCCCTTCTTTGCCGGGAAACAAGCGGTCAGACGAAACGGGGCAGCGTCCGCAACCCCTTCGCCCATGCCTCCGCGGGCATCCGCCGCGAGCCATCCGGCTGGATATCGCCCAACACCAGATAGCCGCTCCCGCAGGACACGCGCACCTCGCCCTCTTCCACCATCACGGTGCCGGGCTCGCCCGTGCTGCCCTGACCCGCCCGAGCGGGGAAGATCTTCACGCGCTTGTTGTCAAAGGTCGTCCAGGTCCCCGGCCACGGCTCGTAGGCACGGATGCGGCGTGCGAGACGCTCGGCGTCCCACGTCCAGTCGATGCGGCCGTGCTCCCGATCCAGCTTCGGCGCGTAGGTCGCCCTCCCGCCGTCCTGTGGTGTCCGCGTCGCGGTGCCTGCCAGTATCCCGGGCATAGCTTGGGCCAGCGCCTCGGCGGCAATGTCCGCCATGCGGTCGTGCAGCGAGCCGCCCGTTTCCTCCGGCCCGATCGGCGTGGCGAGCGGGTGGATGATGTCGCCGGCATCCAGCTTCGGCACCACGTGCATCACGGTCACGCCAGTCTCGGCGTCGCCCTCGTCGATGGCAGCTTGCAGGCAGGAGGCTCCGCGATGCCGCGGCAGAAGAGAGGCGTGGAGATTGATGCAGGCGATCCTTGGAATGGCGATCAGCGCCTTCGGCAAGATCTGCCCGTAGGCCATCACGACGATCACATCGGGGGCCAGTTCGCGCAATTCGGCGAGGCTCGCCTCGTCGCGCACGCTCTCCGGCTGGAGCACCGGGATCCCGGCCTCCAGCGCCGCCAGCTTGATCGGTGGCGGGGTCAACTCGCGGTGACGCCCGGCGGGCTTGTCCGGCTGGGTCACCAGCGCGAGCGGCACGAGGCCGTCCGCGATCAAGCGGCGGAACGCGGGGATCGCGATCTCCCCGCTGCCGAAAAACACGATCCGGGCGTCCATGAGACTCATGCCACCACCTTCGAGACTTCCTGATAGACCGGTAGCGAGACGACCTTCGAGATGATGTCGTTCAGCACCTTCACGGGCGGATGCGTCGCATCGATGTCCGTCACCAGCGCGGGCGAGTAGTAGTCGAGGATCGGCTTCGTCTCCGCCTCATAGGTCGCGATGCGCTGGGCGATCACGCGGTCGGAGGCGTCGTCGATGCGGTTGTCCTTCAGCGCCCGCTTGCGCATGCGGCGTGCGAGTTCCTCGCGGTTCGGGCAGGAGAGGTGGAAGACTTGGTGGATATCGAGGAATTCCGAGATCATTTCGGCCTGCGGGACATTCCGCGGGATACCGTCGAGCACGAGGAAATCGATGTCCGGCTTGTAAACGTGGGACTCGCGCCAGTTGTCCACCTGCGCCTTCCACAGCTCGATGGTCAGCTCGTCGGGCACCAGTTCGCCGCGGCTGGAGTAATGGATGAAGCGCTGGCCGAGCGGCGTGCGGGTATCGAGGGAGCGGAAGACGTCACCGCACGCGCAGTGGAAGAAGCGCGGGATGGAGCCGAGGATTTTTCCCTGGGTTCCTTTGCCCGAGCCCGGCGCACCGAGGATCAGGAAAGCGGGACGTTTGATATCGAGTGCCTTCGACATGAGCGGCGAGACATAGGAATCCCGGCATCCGCCCGCAAGTGCTATCTGGCACTCGAGAGCATCCAGAAAATCGGGAAAGGAACGATCAGTGCCACATCCGCCAACACCCGCAGGGCATCCATCGAGAAGCGATCCCGCACGCGATTGAGCACGAAAAGCAGGGCCGTCGCGATCAGGACTGCGTAGAAGAAAGGGCGCTTCGTCGTTTCCTCATCCAGACCCGCCGAAAGAATGCAGGCGGCTCCCAGTACTGCCAGCGGAAGGGTCAGCGCAAGCTCGTGCGCGGCCTGGTAGTCCTCGTCGCGCGACTGCCGGGACTGCTCCCAGAAATGGATCGCCGAGATATTCACCGCGCAAAGCAGCGCGAAGCACAGCATCTCCCGGGACTGGATGAGGTGGAAGACCCCCTCTGAGCCGATGTGCATGTGCGCGAGCATCGCCGTGCCGAAGGAGAAGGTCACACCCGCCACGAGATTCCGCAGGTGAGGGATCTCCGGATTCCCCGCCGATGCCAGATTCATCGAGAAGAACACGAAGGTGAAAATGATCGCAGGCAGCAGGTAGCCGAGATCCGACGGGAAACCGATGAGCAGCGCCGGCAGGACGAAGAACGCCATGTAAACGCAGCCGAGCGCGGCCACGACCGTGAGCCAGCCGAGGACTCCCTGATGCCGCTTCACGAAGGCATGGCGCGGCCCAAGACGGGGATCGTCCGCGTGCAACAGCTTCACATCCAGCAGGCGGTCCGCCATGTAGATGACCCACACGGCCAGCCCCAGCGCGAGATAGTGCGGCCACTCCAGCAGACCCAGCCACATGCGGGCAAACATCGCCAGCCACACCACCGCGACGATCGGTGCGTCCAGGCTGAGAAGATTCGGCCAGAGCCAAAGGGGTATGCGGCGTTCCGGCATTCGGTAGCGCGGAAACTTTCGCGACGCCGCCGCGGATGGCAAGTCCCCATCCCGCGGTTTTCCCATCGCCAAGCTCCCCCGCCCCGTGCTGCCCTTCCCCGGTGACCATCGGGGACTGCCGTTTCGCCGCCATCGACTTCGAGTCCGCCGGGACGGCCCGGGGCCGGACGGACGTGCCCGTGCAGGTCGGCCTCGCTTCGTGGTCGCCTGCGGGCGGCCACGGGGAGCGCTTCATGTCCTATCTCGCCAGCGATGCCCCCATCACCTGGTCCGCCCGGAAGGTCCACGGCATCCGGGACGAGGACCTTCACGGCGCACCCGCCCTGCTTTCCCTGTGGCCGCAGATGAAGAAGCACCTCGCCGGAGCAGTGGTGGTCGCCCATGGCAAGGGCACGGAGAAGCGCTTCCTGCGCGCCTTCCCCGGGCATGGCTTCGGCCCGTGGGTGGATACGCTGCTGCTTTCCCGCGCGGCGTGGCCGGACCTGCCGGACCATTCCCTCTCCGCGCTTTGCGAAAACCGCGGGATCGCGCCGGATCTGGAGGGCGGACGCTGGCACGATGCCCTGTATGACGCACTCGCCTCGGTGCTACTGCTGGAGCACCTGATCGCCCACCACGATCTCGCCGCGCGACCGCTGGATGCCTTGCTGCGGCCCGACACCGCGGACTGGCACCGGCTGCGGCGATGACCGGATCGCGGGAAGCGTGTCCGGCTCCGCTCTTGCGTCCCCTTCCCGCCGCCTCCCATGCTCCGCCCATGCCGAGCGTGTATGTCGATCTGGGGGAGCGGTCCTATGAAGTCCGCGTGGAAAACGGCCTGCTGGCCCGCGCCGGGGACGCCATCCGCTCAGCCGGCCTCGCCGGAAAGGCAGCGATCATCACGGACGAAACCGTCGGCAGCTTCCACGCCGCCGCGCTCACCGAGGCCCTGACCGCGGAAGGCTTCACCCCCACCCTGCACACCATCCCCGCCGGGGAGGCGTCTAAATCGATGTCGCAGGTGGAGGCCCTGTGCTCGTCCCTCGCCGCCGCCGGGCACGACCGCCGCTCCTTTGTCATCGCCCTCGGTGGCGGCGTCGTGGGCGACCTCGCCGGATTCGTGGCCGCCGTCTTCTATCGCGGCATTCCCTTCGTCCAGATCCCCACGACCATCGTGGCGCAGGTCGATTCCTCCGTGGGAGGAAAGACCGGAGTGAACCTGCCGGAAGGGAAGAACCTGCTCGGCGCCTTTCACCAGCCGCGCCTCGTCATCGTGGATCCCGAGGTGCTCTCCACCCTGCCCGGCCGGGAATACCGCGAGGGCTTCGCGGAAGTCATCAAGCACGCCGCGATCCGTGACGGTGCCATGCTCGCGGAGATCGCGGCACTCGACCCCGCCACCCGCGACGTGCCCGCCGCGCTGATCTCGCGGAATATCGCGATCAAGGCCCGCATCGTCGAAGCCGACGAGCACGAGACGAAGGGTCTGCGTGCCCTGCTCAACCTCGGCCATACCATTGGCCACGGCATCGAGGCGGCCGTCCCCTACGGCGAAATGCTCCATGGCGAGGCGATCTCGCTCGGACTCCGCGCTGCGCTCTATCTTTCCGAAAAGCACGCCGGGCTTTCCCCTGAGGCATCGCAGGAAATCATCGCGCTGCTGGAAAAGTTCCAGCTCCCGCTGGTGCTCGATCCCGCCATCTCCGACGCACGCGTGCTGGAAAAGCTCAGCCGCGACAAGAAATTCGAAGCAGGCCAGATCCGCTTCGTCCTCCTCCGCTCCCCCGGCGACGCGTATGTCAGCGACCAAGTGACGCCGGAGGATCTGGCGGAGGCGGTGGCGTATCTGCGGCGATAAAGCCGGACTTTCGCAGGAGCCTCTG
Organism: Luteolibacter flavescens; assembly: GCF_025950085.1. Classification (NCBI taxonomy): domain Bacteria; kingdom Pseudomonadati; phylum Verrucomicrobiota; class Verrucomicrobiia; order Verrucomicrobiales; family Verrucomicrobiaceae; genus Neoluteolibacter; species Neoluteolibacter flavescens. Next base: position 326,566 of record NZ_JAPDDS010000001.1, on the reverse strand, counting down.
AGGCCATGCTTCGCTGACAACGTTCGTCAGCGAAGCGAACAATCATGCTACTTCGACTCCTTCACAAAGCCGCTGCCGACAAAGACCCGGTAGTCCTTGATGCGGCCCGGATTGTTCCCGGCACGCGGCGTGTAACGGAAGCCCCCAACCTTGGTGTTTGCCCCCAGGTCGATGACGAGGTGATGCGGATAGCCGGGCTGGATTTCCTTCCATTCGCTGTGCCAGAAGTCTGCGGTCTGGCCATTGATCGCATTCGATGCCGAGCCATCTTCCCCCGCAAGCTCCTCACTGTCCACATAGGCGATGGTCCAGCTTGCGTGCGAGATCGACTTGCCCTCGGGATCTAGCAGGTCGAATTCCGCGATGGCCGCGAAGGGCTTGCCATCGTGAGCACTGAGCATTTCGAGGGCGAACTGCGAGCCTTCGAGCGGCTGCGGGAACTTCACCTCTTGCACATCAGGCCCGGGAGAAAATGCCGCCTCAAGCGCTGGCTTGTGTCCCTTGAGAACCAGCTCGCCCTTCTTCTTGCGGGCGAAGTCGAGCTCGGGCCGGAGCTGGTCGAGGATCGGCTTTTCCAAGCCTGCGAGCACGGGCTTCTCCGGGCCTAACAGATCGAGGATGATCACCTCGTTCTCGCCTTCCTTCAGCCAGACTCCCGGCAGGTAGGCGGTCTGTGTCGGCCCGATGTTCCAGTGGCGGGCGAGGCAGTGGCCGTTCACCCAGATGACTCCCTTCCCCCAGGTGCGCAGGTCGAGGAAAGTGTCCGCCGTCTTCCCGAGCTGGAAGGTGCCGCGCCAGAACTTCGGCCCGCTTGCAGCTTCACCGCCGGTCTTCCATTTCAGCGAGGAAAGCAGCGGCGCATCCAGCTTCAGCGGACGCACGGACCACTCGCCCTCGACCTCGGCTTCCTTGCCGAGGGTGACGAGCTTCACCTTGCCCATGATACCCTTCCGATCGTGGATCTCCTTGCCGAAGTTCACGTGGCCCATCGCCTCCACCAAGATATCGAGTCTCGCCGGCTGCTTGCGATCAGGCAGGTCCAGCTTGAAGCGCCGCGAGCGACGGTCGGTCACGCCGATCTCCTTTCCATTCAGGAAGACCCAGCCGAAATCGTGCACCTGCTCGAGTTCCAGCGTGGAGAACGGCCCCGCGGGAAGCTCGATGCTGTAAATGATGCAGCCGTGGCCTTGATCGTAGGCCTCCATGTGGCGCGGTTGTGCATCGGGGATCGCGGCCGGCAGATTCTCGAATATCGCCGCGGTCTCCTTCAGCTTGAAGGACGGGATCGCCATCACCGGCATCGGCTGCGGCGGATCCACCAGCTTCTCGCCGGGCAACAGGTGCTTCGCCATTAGGTCGCGGGTGCGTTCGAATTTGTCACCGATCCAGCCCGCCTCGCTGATCGGAGCGTCATAGTCGTAGCTGCTGGTGTCCGGCTTGAAGGGACGATCCGCCCCCGCCCACATGCCGAAGCTCGTGCCACCGTGCGCCATGTAGATGCTGAAGGAAGCACCCGCATCCAGCATGTAGCCGAGGTCCTTCAGATACTGGTCCGTCTTCCCCAGGTGATGCGGCGCGCCCCAGGTGTCGAACCACCCGGGATAAAACTCGCCGCACATGAGCGGACCCTTCGGCTGGATCTCGCGGAGCTTCTTGAAGCCCGTGGCGGGATCGCTGCCGAAGTTCACCACGTTGAAGAGATCGTCGCGACGGCCGTTGTTCAGGTTCCCAGTGGGATTGCAGGCGAAGAGCGGGATATCGAAGCCCGCGTCGAGCATCGCCTGCCGCATCTGGCCCATGTACTCCGCATCGGTGCCGTAGAAGCCGTATTCGTTTTCCACCTGCGCCATCAGGATCGGGCCGCCCTTTGTCACCTGCAGCGGTCCGAGCACGCGACTGACCTCCGCCAGCCACGCACGGCTTGCCGCCATGAAGTCCGGATCACGTGAGCGCAGCGCGATGTCCGGCTTCTTGAGCAGCCACCAGGGCAGCCCGCCGCCATCCCACTCAGCGCAGGCATACGGGCCCGGACGTAGCAGCACCCACAGGCCCTCCTCCTGCGCCAGGCGGCAGAACTCCGCAGCGTCCGCCTGCCCTTCCCAGTTGAATTTCCCCTGCTCGAATTCGTGGAGATTCCAGAAGAGATACGCGCAGACCGTATTTAGGCCCATCGCCTTGCAGAGCTGGAGACGGTGCCGCCAATACTCCTTTGGCACGCGGGCGAAGTGGAGCTCGCCGCAGCGGATCTGCATCAGCTTGCCATCGAGCAGCAGCTCGGTCTCGCCGATCTCGAAGGTGTGCTTCGGCGCTTGCGCGAGCACCGGCGAGACACCCGCGGCAAGCAATGCCGCCCCGGCCACGAGCGAGGGAAAAAGATTCATGGTGACGATCCGAAGCCCCGTGGAAAAGCCGTGTCGAGCCCCGAGTCAGACTTTCAGCCGAAGCTCCGGTGTCCGGTCGAGAATCAGCGGAAATCACCCCGGTGAGGTTCGCTACAAGGGTGTCGCAAAGCACCAAAAGGGCTGTGATGAAATCACACCGACCGGTGAATCACCTTCACGATTAATTCACTGTATTCATTTCAATATGCAGCCTCTTCGATATGACGAATCCGCTTTCGGATTACTGCCCACTTGTAACGAGGCAAGCTGGATTCCGGACAAGGTCTGGGGAGGGAGCCGACGCGAGGTGACGGGGCGAATGGCTGCTTCAAAGCGATTCGACGGGCGCGCACCTCAACCGATCGCTCCGAATCCTAATTCAATGAAACAAAAGGACGGGCGCGGGCATGGACAAGGCGGGGCTGCCGGGTTTTGATCCTCGCCGATGTCTTCGCTAGACCATTTGTTGGCAAACAATCGCGCGTGGGCTGCGGCCCGGGTGGCGGAAGATCCTGAATTCTTCTCCCGCCTGGTGGCCCAGCAGACGCCCGAGTATCTCTGGATCGGCTGCTCGGACAGTCGGGTTCCAGCGAATCAGATCACCGGCCTGGATCCCGGTGAAGTCTTCGTCCACCGGAACGTGGCGAACGTGGTGGTGCAGACCGACTTCAGCATGCTCTCCGTCCTGCAATTCGCGGTGGATGTCCTGAAGGTGAAGCACGTCATCGTCTGCGGCCACTACGGCTGCGGCGGCGTGAAGGCAGCGCTCGAGAACCAGAAAAACGGCCTCGTGGACAACTGGCTGCGCCACATCCGGAACATCGCCCGCCGGAACGAGGAGGAACTCTCGACACTCGCCCCGCCAGCCGCGCTCGACCGCCTGTGCGAAATCAACGTCCTCTCCAATGCCGAAAACCTCGCCCGCACCACGATCGTGGAGAGCGCCTGGGAACGCGGACAACCCCTGCAGATCCATAGCTGGGCCTACCGGCTGGATACCGGCCACATCAACGTGCTGGACGAGCCGTTGACTCCGGAACGCGCCTGAGCGGAGAGGGGCTCATCCCCTTCCCCGCCCGGCTTAGATGGGAAACCGCGACTCCTCACGCGAGTCGCGGAATTTCATCGCCGCCTCGGTCCGCGAGCGCACGTGGAGCTTTTCATAAACGTGCTTCAGATGGACGCGGACGGTCTCCACCGAGATGTCGAGACGGTCCGCGATCTCCTTGTTAGCGAGGCCCTCGCAGAGTAGTTCGAGGATCTCTGTCTCACGTTTCGAAAGCTTCACTTCTTCCAGTAGCGACGGCTCGGTCCTGGCGGGCTGGTGAAATGCCTCCACCACTCGACGCGCGATCTCCGGACTCATCGGTGCGCCTCCGGTCCGCACATCGTGGATGGCCTCGCGGACATCCGAGGGATTCGAGCGTTTCAGGAGATAGCCGCACGCGCCGGCTTTGAGGGCGGCGAAGATCTTGTCGTGATCCCGATAGACCGTGACCATTACGACCTTGATCTCCGGCAGGTATTGCTTGAGCCGTGCGGTCGCTTCGATGCCCGACATGCCCGGCAGATTGATGTCCATGAGCACGATCTGCGGACGGAAAGCATCGATCTTTTTCAGTGCATCCTCGGCGGTCGTCCACACGCCGATGCAGCGGAGCGTCGGGTCCGACTCGACCACCTTCCGCAAGCTGCTGCCGAGTGCGGCATTGTCTTCGACGATGGCGATGTCGGTGGTTTCAGGTTTTGTCGGCACGATGGTGAATCTAGATTTGTGATGATGGGTCGGCAAGGAGCGGCAGGGTCAGGGTCACAGTCACGCCCTCTCCCGCGACGCTGGAAATCGAGCAATCCCCGCCGGCCGCCCGCATGCGCTCGCGCAGGTTTGCCACCCCGTAGCCCTTCGCCTCCCACTCCTGCGAGAAGCCGCGGCCATTGTCCTCGATACGGATCTCCAGCTTGGAATCATCGAGGTACACGGCGAGGCGGGCCTGGGTGGCCTTTGAGTGCTTCACCAGATTGTTGAGAGCCTCGCGCGCTGCGAGGAAGACGCCGTGCCGCGCGGTGGCATCCAGCGGAGTTTCAGGAATGTGACGCGGGATGTCGGTGCGGAGCGGGATGCCCGCGGTGTCCAGAAACTCACGTGCGAATGCCGCCAGGTAGTCCACCAGTGACCGCAACGTGTCCTCGCGCGGGTTCACCGCCCAGACGATCTCGTCCAACGTCCCGACGACTGCCTTCGCCTTGTGGGAAAGCTGGTCGAGCGTGGGACGCAGAGTGCTTTCCTCGCCGCCCTCGGCCGCGAGCGCAGAGAGGATCGAGATCTCCGTGAGGCTGGCCCCGAGGTCATCGTGCAGGTCGCGGGCGATACGGGTGCGTTCATTCTCGCGGGCATTGCGGATCTTCAGGGTCTGGATCCGGCGTTTCATCCGGCGGCGGGCGATATACCACCCGACGGCAGCGGTCCCGGCCAAAGCCAGCGCACCCACGGTGAGAATGAACCATGCGGACTCCCAGAAATGCGGCCTGATGAAGACATTCACGCTTGCTGGATTCCTGCTCCAAACGCCGTCCCCATTCACCGCAAGGACCTCGAAGGTATAGCGTCCCGGCGGCACCGCTTCGTAGGCCGCCACGCGTTGGTTGCCGAGGTCGCGCCAAGTGTCATTAAGCCCTTCCAATCGGGCACGGTAGGTCACTTTCTCTGGCGCGCTGTAGCCCAGCCCCACGAAGCGGAACTCGATGCGCGAGCGCCCCGGCCCGGCCTCCACCCTGCCCTCCCGCTCGTCCTGCTGGCTGCCATTCACGCGCGTGCTACTCAGATAGACCGGTGGCGGCACTTGATTCACCTCCACCAGATCCGGCCGTACCCGCACGATGCCGCTGCCGGTGGGAAACCAAAGGTGCCCGTCATTCCCCCGCCACCCGGCCGGATGATAGCCGCCGATGCACTCGCGGGTCGGCAAGCCATCCGAGCGGTCCAACCTCAGCCAGTGAATCTGGTTCTCCGGCTTGCGTGCACGATCCAGAAATTCCTGCCGGCTCGCACAGAGGATGCCGCCCAACGAGCCGAACCAGAAGTGCCCGCGGCCATCGTCCAGGATGCAGGTCAGCCGCAGGTCCGGCATCCCGTCGCTGTCATCGAATTGCTGCCACGTCTTCCCGTTCCAGAGGAAGAGGCCGCCGCCGAGGGTGGTGGCCCACAGCTCATTTTCCGACACAGCGAGCAGGTCGGAAACCCACCAATGTTTCAGAGGATCGAGATTCCCTAGGAGCTTGAAGCCGCTGCTGTCCCCGGCGAAGACCTGACCGTCATCGGTGCCGGCCAGCATCCGCCTGCCGTCGCGGACCAGCACCGTGATCTCGCGCTTCGGGATCCCGTCTTTCTCGCCATACTCACGGACGGTGGTGCCGTCATACGACGCGAGTCCTTGGGTCCCGCCGAACCATATCACCCCGGCGTCATCCTGCTGGATGGTCCTTACCTTCGAGGGGATCTGGCTCTTCGAGAACTGAGGCACGAAGGTCCCATCATCCTTTTTCAGGAAAACAGAGCCACCACGTGCGGCTACCCATAGCTGCCCTTTCGCATCCTCAAACATCGTCGAGACAGGGCGCTGGTAACCCGCGGGCACGAGTTGCAGGTGCTCAGTGCTGCCTTCGCTCCAGCGGGCGATCCCGCCCTTCCGGTTCGCGATCCACCAGTCCCCACCCCTTCCCTGCATCACGGCATACGCGGCAGGCTCCGGGCCTTGGGTGGTCGAGAGCGGCTCCACGCGGCTCCGCCGGACACGGGCCAGCCCGCTGAGCGGCGTGGCTACCCAGACATTCCCTTCCCGATCTTCCAGCAGTTCGTTGAAAACATAAGGCGAGGCCACTCCCGGCAGGTCCACCGGCAATTCTCCATCGATCACGAGCCGCCCCGTGATATCGGCAGCCCAGAGTCGCCCGTCCCTCGTGCGGAGCTGCGCGCCCGTGGTGGTATCGTCCGGATCGACCACGCGTCCCCCGGCGGACTGCATTTCGTGGTCTCGGGCGAAGCGTGCGATCAGGTCCTCCGTGGGCTCCGCGACCAAGGCCGGACCATCGCTCCCCGCCCGCCAGATTTCCCCGCCTCTCTTGAAATGGATTACCCCGTGGCCATCCAGGATGAGCTGATTGATTCGCGGTGGCCTCGGCCTTTCCTCTTCACCGAGTATCCGCACCAAACGTCCGTCTCGGATCTGGAAAAGCCCGCCTTGGAAGGTGGAAACCCACACGCTGCCATCCTCCGGCGCAAACAAGCGCCAGAAGGCAAAGCGGAGCCGGCGGAGTTCGCCATCCGGCTCGATTGCGTCGAATTCCAAGCCATCGAACCGGGTGATGCCTTCCGCCGTGGCGAGCCACAGGTAGCCGTCGGACGACTGGACCATCGAGCGGACCACGTTCCCTGGCAGCCCGTCTTCCGACTGCCAAAGCCTCACCATCGGCGGTTGCTGCCCGCCGGAAAGCGGAAGCAGCAATGCCAGGAGGAAAATGGCGAAAAGAAGGCGCACGGTGGCACAGCTTGAAGGGCGGGCTTGCGGATTGTCGAGGTCCGCCCATCGCATCGCAGCGGCGCGAGGATGGTAAATACCCCGGAGCGGTTAGGCATGATCAGCGGTTGCAGGCGTTTCGCTCCCTCTGGTAGTAGTCGCGCGTGGCCGACCAAGGTGACTTTCGCGCGGTGCTTCAGTATGTCCCGCAGTTCCGCGGGAAGATCTTCGTCGTGCTCATTGATGCCGGGCTCTTGCCCGAGCCTGCGATCGCGGAGAGCCTGCTGGATCTCGCTGCCATGGAAGACGTGGGCGTGAAGCTCATCCTTGGCGTGCTCGGTGGGGACCTGAAGGATCTCTACGACTGGACACTGGAGTGCGAGATCATGTCCGCACGCCTGACCCGTCCGCTCGGCGACCCCGGCGCAATCGAGGAGGCGAAGTCGATCCTGGCCCGTGGTCAAACGGTGGTCGCGGATGCTTCCTCCAATGACCCGCTCGATCCCCAGGTGGTCGATTTCACAAGGGGCATCGGTGCGGTGAAGCTCATCGCCCTGCTGGAAGAAGCGATCCTCATCGATGGTGAGCCGGTGCCCGCGGTGCGTGCCGCTGATGCCCTCGCCCTCGCCGCATCCGGGACGGTGACTGGAGCGGATCTCCTCAGAGCGGCCGCGGAAGCCTGCCGGAAGGGCGTGCCGCGCGTGCATGTCCTGAATGGCCGCCGCCAAGGTGTGCTGATCGACGAGCTTTTCTCGAACGAAGGTGTGGGCACCATGATCCATGCCGACAGCTACCGCGAGATACGCGGACTCCGAGAGGAGGACATTCCGGAATTGCTCGGCATGATCGGGCGCTCTGTCAGGCGCACCAAGCTGGTAGCCCGCACCTACGAGGATATCCAGGCAAGGATCGGTGACTACCGCGTCATGGCGATCGACGACAACGTCGTCGGTTGCGTGGCCCTCCACGAATATCCCGAGGACAATACCGCCGAGATCGCGTGCCTCTACGTGAAGCTCAATCACGAAGGCCGCGGCTATGGGGTGGACCTCGTGAAACATGCCGAGCAGATGGCTCGCGAAAAGGGTTTGCCGCGGGTCTTCGCCCTCACCACTCGGGCGGCTGAATTTTTCGAGCACCGCGTGAACTACGCTCTCCGCGGACCGGAGGCCCTCCCCGAGTCCCGGCGGAAGCAACTCGAGGACAGCGGGCGGGAGTCCAAGATCTTTGAGAAGCTTCTCTGAGCGGTCCACGTTTCGAATTCTTCACACGAAGAGATTCGCGCTGGTGGGATGAGGGCTGGCTGGCTCGGTCGGACTTTTCGGCCACATGCATTCGACTCTTTTCCGCAGCACCCGCCTCATTCTTCCTGCACTTCTCGCGGCAGTGCTGCTGCCCGGTATTCTGCCAGCCCATCCGGACCCGAGCCACACGCTGGAGCATCTGGAAGAGCACCTCGCGGAAACTCCCGATGATCCTGAATTGCTGCGGCAGAAGGCGGACCTTCTCCTTTCCGCGGGTCATCCCGATCTCGCCCGGCCGGTGGTCACGCGCCTGCTGGAACTGGAGCCAAAACAGCAGAAGAACCTCCTGCTCGATGCCCGCATCAGCCGGGTGAAGAAGGAGGAAGGCACACTGCCCAAAGCCTCTGCCCTCGTCGCGGCGCATCCGAAATTCGCTGCTGGCTGGCTGTTCCTTGCCCATGTGGAAAGGGACGCCGGTCACAAGGATGAGGCCGTCACCGCAATGCGGAAAGCTCTCGATCTCACCGTGAAGCCGTCGCCCACCGACGTGCTGACCTGTGCCGCATGGCTAGAGGAGAGCGGTGACAAGGCCGGTGCCGTGGCGGTGCTTGACCAAGGTCTCGCCAAGATCGGCGTGCTCGCCGGGCTTCATCAAAAAGCGATCGAGCTGGAGATCACCATCGGCCAGCACGACTCGGCGCTGCGCCGGGTCGACGCCCTCGCGGCACGCTTCCGCCCGTCCGTGGATCTCTCCATCCAGCGAGCCAGCATTCTTGAAAAGGCGGGGCGCTTCAAGGAAGCCTCGGAATCCTGCGACTCCGCGCTGGCGCTGATGCAGGCCATGCCCGCCTCGCGGAAGACCGGCCCGGCATGGAAGGCTCAGTTCGAAGCCGTGAACCAACGCAAGGTGAAGAACATCGAGCGGGCAGCCACAAACTGACCCGCGGCCTCTTTACCAATCGACGTTCTGACCGCGGGTGTCGATGTGGGTGAAGCTGGAGTAGCGACCCACACCACCGCGGAAGAGACCGCTCGAGCGCAAGGTGCGCGCGGTCTGGGCGACCGTGGAAGGTGCCACCGGGAACTTCACGTCCACGGCGACATTCGCCTGGTGGTAGGAGCCGGACCGGGCACCCGGGCAACGGGCGTTGTAAGACGGGGCGCGGTAGGCGGAGAGGATCTCGGACACCGGCTGGTTGATCCGCATCGCGACGTGATCGACGACCCGGAGCGTGGGAACCATCTGGCGCCAGTAGGCACGTGGTGGCAGCGAATTCCACACCGTGCCGCGTTGCTTGGCGTGAGCCTCGATCACCTGGCGCGGGGTCAGGCGCTGGAGCCGCAGGCTCGTGAGGAAATCGGAGTAAGCCTTCAGCTCGCGACCTTGGAGGGCCACCCACTCCGGCGGCAGGCCGTTGAGATCGACCGGCGCGGATGCGGTAACGATGGTGACCTTGGGCTTCTTCGAGAAGAAAGCGGAGGCGGAACCAGTGGAACCAAGCAGAGCGAGAGCGCCGGCTCCAAGGGTGCCGAGGGCACCACGGCGGGATTGGAGCGAGCTATGGGCGGACTCGCCGCGGGACGGATCGATGAGCATGTGGTGAGTGTGCGGGCTGGCTGGGAGGACCGGCAGGAGGAGCAAACCTCATGCCGTGTGATTTCGTGAAAGAATCTTCCCGGTTCGGCCGGGCGAATTCGCGGTGGAGAAAAGCAAGCGTGTCGGGTACGGCAAGGACTTTCGTGTGCAAATGCTAACCGTTAGGCACTTGTGTTAGCAAACGATGAGGAAGCACCCACTTCGTATGGCCATTGTGAACACCTCAACTCCCTCTCGACAGCTCGCGGGAGCCGAACCATGATAGCTCATCCATGCGTCTTTCCGACCGCTACATCGGCCGCCAAGTCCTCGTCGGGACGCTGTTCGCCATCCTGCTGCTGAGTACCATCCTCGTGATGGGCAGCCTGTTCCAGAATCTGCGGATGCTGATTGTGGAGCTGGGCGCACCGCTCTCGATCATTGGTGAATTCCTGGTGGCCGCCCTGCCCTTCGCACTGATTTACACCATCCCGTGGGCATTCCTTTCGGCGGTCCTGCTGGTTTTCGGCCGGATGTCCTCGGAGAATGAACTCACCGGGTTCCGCGTCGCTGGCCTGAGCCTGACTCGGCTTTCCATGCCGGTCTTCGTGCTCGGTGCCCTCCTTTCCGCGGGATGTCTCTGGCTGAATCTGGAAGTCGCGCCGTGGGCGAAATACACATCGAAGACGATCCGCATGCGGGCATTCGCGATGGACCCGCGCAGCATGCTCAATACAGCCGCCGAGCAGGACGGCTTGGCCCGCTTCGAGGAGAGCTTGAAGGACGTGCGCGCCTATATCGAAAAGTCGGACGGCGACACGATGATGATGGAGGGATTCCATCTCTTCAAAGTGGCAGATCCTGCCGACAAGAACGCCCGCGACATCTACGTCCATGCGATGAAGGCCAAGACCGTCATCGACACGACGAAAAATGAGTTCCGCCTGCATCTTTACGACGCGATGTTCATGACATCGGGCGGGAAGCCGGGTGAACCCGGTTCATCGGCTTCAAATACCCCGCAGATTGTGCTTGCAGAGGAGTCGGTGCCGGTGGTCCTGCCGTATGAGACTAGGGAGGCCAAGAAAGATCCAGCATCCATGAGCAATGCGGGAATCCGGGAAGCGATCGAAGGCCTGAAGGTTGCTCAGGCAAACGTCGTTGCCAGGAGAACCGCCTTGAAGGACGAGATTGCAGCGATGAAGGAACGTGGTGAAGAAGCGACGCCGCTCTTCGAAGAAACGCAGAGCCTTCTCAAGACGGAGATGTTGAAGGACTGGACCGCTTACATTCCCAACTACGAAAAGGAAATTTATCGACGTTACTCGGCATCTCTCGCCTGCTTTGTTTTTGCGTTCATCGGCATTCCTTTGGGAATCAAGGCACGTCGAAAGGATACCTCGTCCGGGCTGATCATTAGTCTGCTCATTGGTGTGGCCTATTTCATCTGCGGCATGTTGGGTGGCAAGAGCCACACCGGCGTCCTGATCGCCGCATGGGCGCCGAATGTGGTCTGCGTGGTGCTGGGACTGGTGCTGCTGCGCCGCGCACGGTTCCGCTGAGGATTTCATGAGATCGCCTTTCCACTTCCGCAGGATCGCCCGCCGTCTCGGCGAGTTCTTCCGCGGGGGGAAGCTGGATCCCCTGCCCATCCTCCACACCTTCCGGAACTACAACCGGGAGAAATTCCGCGCCGACGGCAAGGCGGCGCTCAATGTCTCGCTGCTGGATATCCCGCAGGGCATCGCCTACGCGGCCATCGCCGAGCTGCCCATCGTCTTCGGCATCGCCTGCTCGGCCACGGCTTCCATCATCGCCCCGCTTTTCGCCGGTTCGCGGCATACGATCCTGGGGCCGACGAATGCGACGGCCTTCATGCTTTTCGGCTTCTTCGCCGTGGAGCCCGCGCTGGCTGCGCGGGAGACCCAGCTCGTCCCGCTGCTGGTGATGATGGTGGGTCTCTTCTGTCTGCTAGGCTCGCTGCTGCGCGTCGCGGACCTGCTGCAATACATCTCGCGCTCGGTGCTGGTCGGCTACGTCTCCGGCGCCGCGGTGCTCATCATGACGAACCAGTTCAAGCACCTGCTGGGCGTCGCCTACGAGGTGGACCAGTCCCGCTCGCGGAGCTTCATGGGACTGGTGGAGGCACTGGTGAAATCCCTACCCCACGCGGACTGGGGGCCCATCATCATCGGCGCGACGACCTTCGCGCTCTTCATGATCATGAGGCGGTGGAAGCCGCGATGGCCGAATCTCGCGATCATCCTCGTCACCGTATCCGCGGTCTTCGGCACGCTGATCCAGCAGGGCGTGGCTCCTTTCGCGAATGCCGCTCGCTTCCGGACCTTCTCGCCACAGGATCTGCTGCCGTCCCTGCCCCAGTTCGCCCGGCCCGGCATCTTCGAAGACATCTCGTCCCTGGTCGCCGTCGCGCTGGCCATCGCCTTCCTCGCCTGTCTGGAAAACACGCTGATGGCGAAGACGATCGCCTCCCGTTCCGGTGATCGCTCGGACGTGAATCAGGACATGTTCGCAGTCGGCGCCGCCAATTTCGCGTCCGCCATCGCCGGGGGCATGCCGGCATCGGGATCGCTGCTGCGTTCCACCCTGAATTTCTCGTCCGGAGCGCGGACGAGGATGTCGTCCATCTACTCCGGCCTGCTGGTGCTGTCGGCAGCCCTCCTGATCGCGTGGCTACCCGCCTATGGCATTTCCCTGATCGACTACGTGCCAAAGGCCGCGCTGGCGGCGCTTATCATCGGCATCGCGCTGGCATTGATCAACAGGCACAATATCCGCGTCTGCTCGCGCTCCACCCCGGACGATGCCGCGGTGCTGGTGACGACCTTCGTGTCCACACTGATCGCGCCGTTGCACGTGGCCATCTTTATCGGGGTCGCGCTTTCGATCACCCTCTTCCTCCGGAAAGCGAGCCGGCCTCACCTCGTGGAGTATGAATTCAGCGATGCCGGGGAACTCCGCCAGATGGGCGAGAAGCGCCAGCGACCTAATCCCGCGATTTCCATCGTTCACGTCGAGGGGGATCTCTTCTTCGGCGCGGCCGAACTCTTCCGCACGCAGATCCAGCGCACCGCCGCGGACCCTTCGCTGAAGATCATGATCCTGCGCCTGAAAAACGCCCGCCACCTCGACGCCACGTCCGTGCTGGCGCTGGAGGATCTGGTGAAATTCATGCGCGCCAACGACCGCCACCTGCTCGTCTCCGGGGCCACCCGCGAGGTCTATCGGGTGCTGAAGAACTCCGGCGTGCTGGCAACGGTCCAGGAAGGAGCCGATCGCAAGGCCGGGGAGAGCAACATCTTCCTCAACAAGCCGAGCAACCCCAACCTCTCCACCCGGGACGCCCTCAAGCGCGCCCAGCAACTCCTCGGCGGCGAGAAAGCGGAGGTGCGGATTTTCTACGATCCGAACAAGAAGTAGTTGGTAGAGGGCGGATGGATCGCCGTAGATGGAGGGTGTCGCGTCCCCTTGTGGATGCGGCCTTCAAACCCGCCATTTCATCTCCACATGAAGCCCATCCTGTTTCTCTCGATGCTCGCCACCACCGCCCTCGCCGAAGTGAACCCCACCATCAGCGCGGCGATGGACAAGCTGATCGCCGAAAAGGAAATCGCCGGGGTCGTCACTCTCGTGGGCGACGATGAGAAGACCCTCCACCTCGGGGCGAACGGCTTCTCCGATCTGGAGAACAAGGCGAGCATGGAGGCGGATGCCCTCTTCTGGATCGCCTCAATGTCCAAGCCGGTGACCGGCACCGCGGTGATGATGATGCAGGATGCGGGGAAGCTCTCGGTGGATGATCCGGTTTCAAAATACCTGCCGGAATTCAAGGATCTCAAGGACGCATCCGGCAAAGCGGTCGAGGTCACCATCAAACAGTGCCTGACCCACAGTTCCGGCCTGAGCGAGGTGTCACCTCAGGAATCCGGTGACATCGCCACGCTCAAGGACCTGATGCCGCTCATCGTCGCGAAGCCGGTACAATTCGAGCCGGGCACGAAGTGGCAGTACTGCCAGACCAGCATCAACACCGCTGCCCGCGTGGTGGAAGTGGTCTCCGGCGAGTCCTTCCCCGACTTCCTCGACAAGCATCTCTTCCAGCCGCTCGGCATGGAGAACACGACCTTTTATCCGACGGAAAAGCAGGCCGCTCGACTGGCTGTCTCCTACAAGCGCACCGGAGCGGGCGAGCTTGAGAAAACACCGCTGATGTTCCTCGGGAACAAGCCGATCACCAACAAGGAACGCTACCCGCGTGCGAATGGCGGACTCTTCTCCACGGCAGAGGACTACGAGAAATTCGCCCGCATGATCCTGCGCGGCGGCGAAGTCGACGGGAAACGCTACGTTTCTGAAAAGGCGGTCAAGCAGATGACCACCGTCCAGAGCGGCGACCTGAAGACCGGCTTCACCCCTGGCAATGGATGGGGCCTCGGCTGGTGCGTGATCCGCGAGCCCCAGGGCGTGGCCGCCACGCTGTCACCCGGCACCTTCGGCCACGGCGGAGCCTATGGCACGCAGGCATGGATCGATCCGGTGAAGAAGCGCATCCACCTGCTGCTCATCCAGCGTGCCGACCTGCCGAATTCCGACGGCTCGGACATTCGAAAGGCATTCCACGAAGCCTCTGCAAAGTAAGGCGGCGGCCGGCTTGCTCACACCCGCAGAAAGACCCGCTTCTTCCAGAGGAACCAGAGCAGCAGCCACTCGATGAGCAGGATCCCGGCCATCAGGACGAACTCGCCCCACGCGCCACTGAGCCGGGCGATGCCGCCGAAGAAGAAGGAGGAGATCTCAGGAAACGGAATGACCCGCTCGGCGAGATAGATCGTCAGCGGGTTCATGCCGACCACCTCAAAAGGAAAGCTCCATTGGGTCTGCGGGCGGAAATCGATCACCAGGTGAAACGCGGTGAAGAGCCACACGCAGATGCCACCGGCGAGCAGGTTGAAGGTGGTCGTCCAGGCTGACTTGATCGGTGGGTAGCCGAGCTTCCAGCAGATCGCCCCTGCAATCAGCAGCCCTGCTCCAGCGAGCAGCAGATGACCGGCGGCGACATGTGACGGTGCTCCCCAGCTCTTCACATAGCTGCCGGTGAGGATGCCGCCAAGGGTGAGGGCAGATGCCGAGACGATGCACAGCAGTCCCTCGGGATCGAAGACGCCCCCGTGAAGCCGGCCAGGCAAGAGCATCTGATCGACCCAGGAATTCACGATGCCATCCGGCGTCAGGACTCCGGCGCCATGACCGGGGACCGGAACGAGCAGTTGCAGGCCCGCAATCGCCACGAGGATGCCGCCGCACCAGATGGCCCGCGCCTTCCACGAGGACGCGACCAAGAAAATGCTGGCCGCAATGCCATAGGCGAGGCCGATCTGCCCGAGCACGCTGGCGTAGCGTTGACCGTCGAATTTCAATTGCAGCGCTCCGTTGTAGATGATGCCCAACAGCACCAGCAGCAGCGCCCGCTTCCACACCGTGGCAAGCAGCGCGCCCTTGGATTCGCCACGGTCCAACCGCTTGCCGAGGGCATACGGCACGGACACGCCGGACAGGAACATGAAGAGCGGGAAGATCAGGTCGTAGGCGCGCAGGCCATCCCATGGCACGTGCTCGAGTTGCACCGACCAAGCACCCAGCCAACCGATCCCGGTGCCCTTTGCCAGCAGGTGGAACAGGTCCGCGAGACCGATGATCCACAGCATGTCAAAGCCGCGGAGGGCATCGAGCGAGCGGAGACGCTGGGCGGGAGCTAGGGAGTCGGCCATGGCAGCAGCGAAGCTTGCGGGCGTGCACAGGATTGCAAGCCGGACCTGCGGGACGGCATGTGTCGAAATCGGGCGGTGATTCGTCGTGCCGGGGTGGAATCCCCGCGCACGGGTGGAATTGACCCTTGCCCGCAGATCGGGGAGAAACGCTGCGATGAAATGCACGAGCTGCAGTGGCCGACTCCAGGGCACCATGACCTTTTGCCCCTTCTGCGGGGTGAGGCAGGACGTGAACCTGCGTCAGATCCACTTCCGTGACCTCGGCACGGACGAGTCCCTCCCCTGCCCCCACTGCTCGACGGCGCTCGATGTGATCGAATTCGATACCGAACCGAAGATCCGCATCGAGCGCTGCACCACTTGCTTCGGCACCTTCTTCAATCCCGGCGAACTGGAGTCGCTGCTGGACGCACAGACGAACCCGCTCGTCTGGCTCGACCCCACCCAGCTCAACCAGATCGCCATCGACTTCGCCCACGAGCGCGAGATCGTCTATCTCAAGTGCCCGATGTGCGCCGAGCGGATGAGCCACCTGAATTTCGGCGGGCACAGCGGCGTCATCGTGGACCGCTGCGGCACGCACGGGGTGTGGCTGGAGGGCAGCGAACTCCGCCGCCTGACAGAGTGGTGGCGCGCGGGTGGAAAGCTGATCTATCAGCAGCACGAAGCCGCCCGGGCAAAGCGCCTGTATGGCTCAGTCCCGACCAAGCGCATCGCTTCATCCTTGGTGACGACTGAATCTCCTCCCCATGACCGGGAAGATGACTCCGGAAAGGTGAGTACTTTCGACGTTCTAGCGATACTCGGCGGGCTATTATCGATCTTCGTCGATTGAAATTGAGGAAGTCTTTTCCTTCCGCGGCACCTGCACGTATCCGATCAGCGAGCCAGACGATTTCAGCTTCGCCAGTGCGCTGCTCAGTCGCACCGTTTCGCCTCCCCCCTTGCCCAGCCAAGTGATCGTCGGGGCCCCGCCGGGTGCACCGGATTTCTTGTAGCCGGCGACCACGAGTGGCTGCCCGTCGATCCACCACACCGGCAGCAGATCCCGCGCTCCGATCTGATAGCTGTTGATCGCCAGCTTTGCCAGGCTGGCCGCGCCGTGCAGTTGATCGGCGGCGAGCGTGGGGTCGATGGCGCTGATGAGCCTTTCCCCATCCTTCCCCTTCCTCCGGATCATCGCGAAGTCGATGGCTGGCCACGTTGCCGCCACTTGCTCAAAGTCGGAAGGCACTCCGTTTTTCGCCGGAGTCAGCTTTGTTTCGAGCACTTTCATTCCGGCTTCTCCCTCCCGCACGTCCATGGACTCGGGCAGTTGCTTGATCCGCAGTGGTGTTCCGGATGGTCCGGCCGAGCTACCGACATTCACGATGTGATAGGCGGAAAAGTAGCGCTTCTTCAGCTTTGAGCCGTTCTTGATCTCGCTCAGAATCCTTCCCGCCAGACCCGTCCTGCTGGTGGCGACAATCGCACCCGTCGTGGGGTCGTGGACGTGATATTTGCCATGCGCCCTGGCGAGCAGCAGGACATTGTGTGGCCCTCCGAAGGGGCCGATGGAGCGTAGTGAGATGAAATGCCCGCTTTCGAGTGCGGGATCAAAGACCCGTGCGATCAAGCGCTCCGCTTCCACCAGCAGATCCTTCCGCGGCAGGTCGGCGTAATCGTGTCGCACCCCTTCATAACTCATCCCGAAGAGTTCGAAGAAGACCTCCTTGTCGAAGGCACTCCGGAAAGCGAAGTCGCCCTTTCGCAGGCCATAGATGCTGGCGACCATGGCATTCGAAACGGGATCATGATCCACGATATGGATGCCGCTCACCCGGGTGAGCGCCGGGACATTCGCGTAGAAGGCACAGCCGACGCCGCGCTGCTTGGCCCCCGGGAGCTTCAGCGGCGATGGCTCCTGGCCGAGAGCGAGCCCGGATGCGAGAAAGCACCCGAGCAGCCCGACCAGCCATCGTTCTGCACCCGGTCTCATCAACATTGCTCTTCCCACATTCAGCAGGAATTCCTCTCCCATGCAAGGTCGCAGGAGTTGCTGCAATACGATCGTCACGGACTACTCCGCAGTGCCACCTTCATGGCTGCGATGGACTGCAAAGTGCAGATGTTAGATTGAGCCTTGCATGATGACCGGGTCGTGCGGGGGGCGGTGATTACGCAGAATCAAGGGAAAGCGTGCTGGCATGGAGGTTGCGAAATGGATCGGTCATTTTTCACACGACAAGCACCCCTCTCGCCATGAAACCAAATCTCCTCGTCATCAACCCATCTGGTAGCGAACCCGCCCCATGGATGGAAAACCTCTGCAATCAGTGGATGGAGGAGAATTACGTTTACCTGCTCTGCCCTGGTTGCGGGTTTCGCGAGGACAATGATCAGGGCGTCCGCTTTCTCCCGCATGCCGGTGCTGCGGTGCCGCGATTCGGTCATCTGGACGCTGTGATTGCATTTGAAGAATCCGATTTCATTGAGCAACTGAAGTTGGCCTATCCAGACGTTCTTGTGCGGGTCATCGCCCGTTCCATTGAGGGATTGCCGGAAATGGGTGCAGTCCCGGCTTCTCGTGAGCAATCCATGGCGGCTTGAGCAGATCGCAAGAAACGGAGTTTTTCCCGTCACCTCATGAGCTAGGGTGAAGGCATGAAATCCGCGCCTGCTCCACCCGATCACTCGGACCTTGTCGCTCGGGCATGCCGTCACATCGAGGAGGCTGATCGGATTCCCGATCTGGACACCTTGGCGGCAGAGGCGGGACTGAGCCGCTTCCACTTCCAGAAGATTTTCAAGAAAACGACGGGGCTGACCCCGAAGGCATGGGCCGCGGCAAATCGTGCGCGGCGGATGCAGGACGAACTGCCCAAGGCGCGCAGCGTCACCGAGGCGATCTATGAGTCCGGATTTGAATCGAGCGGACGCTTCTACGCCGACTCGAAGCGCCTGCTCGGCATGCAGGCGAAGGCGTATCGCAAAGGAGGCGCAGGCGAGAGCATCCGCTTTGCAATCGGGCAGTCTTTTCTCGGAGGGCTGCTCGTCGCATCCACCGATGTCGGTGTGTGCGCGATTCTGCTTGGTGATGATCCACAGGCACTGCTGGAGGACTTGCAGCGACGTTTTCCGAAGGCGGAGTTGATCGGAGCGGATCGCGACTTCGAGCGCATCGTCGCGCAAGTGGCCGGTCACATGGAACGCCCCGGTGAATCTTGGTCGCTGCCGCTGGATATCCGTGGCACGAGCTTCCAACTCCGCGTCTGGAAAGCACTCCAAGAAATCCCCACCGGAACCACCGTGACCTACGCGGAGATCGCGGAAAGACTCGGTGATCCGAAGGCCGTTCGCGCCGTTGCGGGTGCGTGCGCTGCGAACAAGCTGGCCGTGGCAATCCCCTGCCATCGCGTGGTTCGCACGGATGGCGGGCTCTCCGGTTACCGCTGGGGTGTGGAGCGGAAGCGTGAACTCCTCGACCGTGAGGCCAAGCGATGAACCTGCTGCCAAAGGACGGGACGGTCGTTTATCACGGTCGCATTTTTGATGAGGTCACGTCACGGAACTACTATGAGCGCCTGAGTTCATCCATCCCGTGGCGGCACGACGAGGTGGTGATGTTTGGCAAGCGGATCGTCACCGCGCGAGAAGTCGCGTGGTTCGCGGACGCCGGCATCCCCTACCGCTATTCCGGCACCGTGAAACAAGCCATCGCATGGACCGATGAATTAGCTGAGCTGAAATACATCGTCGAAGGTATCACCGGCCTGTCATTCAACTCATGCCTCGCCAATCTCTACCACCACGGCGGCGAGGGTATGAGCTGGCACAGCGATGATGAGAAGGCATTACTGAAACGGGCGGGCATCGCTTCGCTCAGTTTCGGCGCGGAACGGGACTTTGCCTTCCGCCACAAGCTGACCGCGGAGACCATTTCCCTGCGTCTCGTAAACGGGAGCCTGCTGGTGATGAAGGACGAGACGCAGGAGTTTTGGAAACATGCCTTGCCCAAGGCTGCCAGGATCAAGGAACCGCGGATCAACCTGACCTTCCGAACGATGGCGGGACTGTAGTGCGAGAGTCGTAAATCATTGCAGCGAACGCAAAAACCAGTTATTCATATGGAAAAATTCGAACTCCATATGAATAACTTCCTGACCCATCTCACGCTGGCCGCAACGTTGGCGGGGCACGTCGCGGCGCAGGAGAATGCGGAAAAGCCAACCAGGCCAATCACGAAGCTCATCGAGGAAGTGAATCGTGATAAAGCTTCGGAAAAGGATCTGCGGAAAGCCGTCGAGCAGCGGGCCAAGGCGGAGTTGATGTTGCCGCATGCCGGACGACCAGCAGCACCCTTTTCACGCGTTCTTACACGCGGAGAAAGGAACGCGCTGATTGAAGTTCAGAGGATCGAGCATGCCGAAGCCGGGCAAGCAACGTGGCTGGGCCTTCTCGATCATGCCTTCACTTCCCCCGTCAAATCCTGGATAATCGGAGTGATCGCCGATCCGATCTCGTCTGGAGACGCCGAGGCAAAGGTTCGAGGTTTGCTGGTTCGCGACGTGGTTCCATCGAGCCCCGCACACAGGGCAGGCCTCCGACGCAATGACGTGATCCTGCGAGTGAATGGCAACCCGGTTGCCACCCAGGATGAGCTGTCGAAATGCGTTCAGGACGCGGGAAATTCCGGCCATTCCGTGAATTTGGAGTGGCTTCGACGCAGCGATCCGCACTCGGCTGTCATCAAGCCGGAAGGCGGACCTCCGAAACCAACTGCCTCAGCACAAGATCCAGACCAACTCCGAATCGAAGAGCTGGAGAAACGACAGAAGCTCCAGCAGCAGGAGATCGATGAACTCCGGCAGGAGATCCAAAAGCTGAAAGACAAACCCGGGCGATAGGTGTCGCTTTGCGGATATACCCATGAAAACGACCCTCGCGCTGCTCGCCGTTCCTTTTCTCGCTGTTTCCGGACTTCATGCCCAGGATGGACCGAGGGAGGGGCAGGAGCTGATGGATCTCTTTGAGCGGATGAATCGCGCGGGCACGACCGAGGCGGATCTGCAAAAATTCCTGGAGAACAAAGCACTCCTTGATCTCGAATCGCACGACAAGGCCGCGGAGGAATCCGCACGAGAGCCGCGTCAGGCCAGGCCACCGCGTGAGGCACGCGAACGACCGATGGCGGATTCAGGCCCGAAGATCGGTGTCCTCGTTCTTCCTCTCGATCCCGCGGTTCGCGCTCACTTCGGCTTGGAGGAAGGCACCGGAGTTCTGGTCGAGCGGGCGATGGACGGCGGTCCTGCTGCCCGCGCGGGCATCGGCCAGAATGACATCATCGTGCGGGCCAATGGGAAGGCGGTCGGAAGCCTCGAAGATCTCCGCGGCATCGTGGAGTCCGCCACTGCCGGAAATCCCGCCGTCGATCTGGAGATCATCCAGAAAGGCCAGCGGGCAAAAGTAACCGTGCTGGTTCAGTTTCCGACACCGCCTGTCGAAAAGGCCGATCCAGCACCTGCACTCGGGAGCCCCGATACCATTCAACTGCTGGCTGACATGAATCGTCGCTTGGATCGCCAGCAGCGGGAGATTCAGAAGCTGCGCCGCGAGGTCGAGAGGCTGAAGCGGAAGGACAGCGAGTAAGAAGGACGGTCGCAAGGCCGGATGAGGCTGGCTCATGGCCGGGATGATTCTAAGGAGCGTCTCGGCACCACGCGGCACCGCGGGATCGCACACGCCGTGCTTTTAAGAAGGGGATTCCACTTCCCCGAATGCTTCGCAAGCTCCTCAAGCAGCACACTGGTCCCCTGACCGCGGATCTCGTCCTCGAGCCCGGACACTTCGGGCTGGGGCGGGTCCCGAAGCGCCTGAAGCCGGCATCCACCGCGACCGCGATCTGCGGCTACTGTGCCACAGGATGCCAACTGAAGCTTCACCTCGACGACGATGGCCGTGCGATCAACTTGTCTCCTCAGGCGGGCTATCCCGTAAATCTCGGCATGGCTTGTCCGAAAGGATGGCAAGCCCTTGATCCCCTCGACTCCCCGGATCGGGCGACAACTCCCCTGCTCCGGAACGAGCATGGGGAAATGATGCCAGTTGGCTGGGCGGAGGCCATGGACGCCTTCGTCTCCCGATTCAAGAACCTCCAGGAAAAGCTCGGTCGCGAATCGGTGGCCTTCCTTTCCACCGGGCAGATCCCTTTCGAGGAGATGGCCTTTCTCGGCTGCCTCTTCAAGTTCGGCATGGGCTTCATCCACGGGGATGCGAATACCCGCCAATGCATGGCCACGGCCGTCACAGCCTACAAGCAGGCCTTCGGCTTCGATGCTCCGCCCTACACCTATGGCGACCTCGAGGAGAGCGACGTGATCGTGCTGGTCGGATCGAATCTCTGCATCGCTCACCCGATTCTCTGGCAGCGGGTCATGCGAAACAAGCGGAGCCCGCGGATCATCGTCATTGATCCGCGCGCCACGGAGACAGCACAGGCTGCGACCCAGCACGTGCGACTGAAGCCAAAGGGTGATCTCGCGCTGCTCTATTCGCTCGCTCATTGCATCGTCCGCGATGGCCGGACGGATGCGGCATGGGTCGAACGCACCGAGGGCTTCGACGAATTCGCGGCATTCCTCCACGACTATGCGCCGGAGAGGGTCGCGGAGAAAACCGGACTTTCCGTCGAGGAGATCGAGTCACTTGCTCGCACCGTTTCTGAGCCGGGCAAGCGCGTCTCGTGGTGGTGGACCATGGGCGTGAATCAATCCTACGAGGGCGTCCGCGCCGCACAGGCGATGATCAATCTAGCCTTGATCACCGGCAACATCGGCAAGCCGGGCACCGGCGCGAACTCCATTACAGGGCAGTGCAACGCGATGGGATCGCGGCTCTTCTCGAACACCACGTCGATGGTCGGCGGGCATGATTTCTCGGACGCGGCGCATCGGGAGAAAGTCGCCGCCGGTCTCGGCATCCCCGTGGAAAATATCCCATCCGACTACTCACTCGCCTACGACCAGATCCTCGCCGCCGCGGAGGAAGGCAAGATCAAGGGCCTGTGGATTGTCGCCACCAATCCCTTCCACTCATGGATCGACAGCGGCCGGCTTGCCGAGTTGCGCGAGAAGCTGGACTTCATCGTGGTACAGGACATGTACCACACTACCGAGAGCGCACGCGTTGCAGATCTCGTGCTGCCATCGGCGGGCTGGGGCGAGAAGGACGGCTGCCTCATCAATTCCGAGCGTCGCATCGGCACGGTGAAAAAGGTCCGCGAGGCCCCGGGGATCGCGCTCTCTGATTTCCGGATCTTCCGCCTGATTGCCCACGCTTGGGGCTGCGGGGATCTCTTCGCCCGTTGGACCGATCCGGAGGCGGCATTCCACTTTTTACGCGACCTCACGAAGGATCGCCCCTGTGACATCACCGGCGTCGAGGGCTACGAGATGATCGACCGACTTGGCGGGATCCAGTGGCCCTACCCGGCCACGAATCCACCCTCGGGAAACGAGCGGCGGTTGTTTGAGGACGGCAAATTCTTCACCTCGAGCGGGAGAGCAAAGCTGCTCTTCTCTCCGCCCGCGGAACTTCCCGAGGCACCGGATTCCGCCTATCCCTTCACCCTGCTCACCGGCCGCGGCACCAGCAGCCAGTGGCACACGCAGACACGCACGGGGAAATCGGACATCCTGAGAAAGCTCTATCCGCAGGAGGCCTATGTGGAGATCCATCCCGCCGACGCCGCTCGGCTTGGGCTCCGTGAGCACGAGATGGTGACCATCTGTTCCCGCCGCGGGGAGATGCGGGCGTCCATCTACATCGCGCCTACCGTTCAGCCGGGACAGCTCTTCCTCCCAATGCACTACCCGGAGGTGAATCGCCTCACCCACCCCTCCTACGATCCCCATTCGCGCCAGCCCAATTACAAGGCGTGCGCCGTTGCCATCTCGAAGACGTGATCCCGAGGACATCCTCCGGACTTGGAAATCCTCATCTCCCCCCCTACCTTCTCACCGTGACCCAAGTCGTCATCCACGGCATCTACACCTCGCCCGGCCACAATTACTTCGGCCATCACGGCAAGCAGCCGAGCGAGCACGAAATCGTCGAACACGACGAGGTCGAACTGGTGGCTGGCAAGGGTATCCCGGGGGATCGCTTCTTTGACTGGAAAAAGAACTACCTGGGTCAGATCACGCTCATTGACCACGCCGTGATCGATGACGTCCGCCAGCACTCGGAGAATCAGGATCTGGAGTCGTCCATCTTTCGCCGGAATGTGGTGGTCTCCGGCATCGACCTGAATCGGCTGGTCGGCCGCGTCTTCCGCCTCGGAGACGCGCTGCTGGAGGGCACCCAGAAGTGCGCCCCGTGCTACTGGATGGACGAGGCCTGCGGAAAAGCCGGCACCGAGAAGCTGATGCACAATCGCGGCGGCCTCCGCTGCAAGATCCTCGAGAGCGGCCACATCCACCTCGGCGAAACGGAATTCGCTGGCTGACAGTGGCTTCGGCATCCTGCCGAAAGCCTCCGAGGGTCGTCGTCGCCGCTTTTCGAAGCTAGAAAAATCATTTTCCCTACATAACAGTGAAAAGGAACTCCCCGGCACGGGCGTAATGCGTGCTTGGCCACTCCTTTCCACTCATGAAACCGATCTGCCCTGGCAATCCGCTCGACCGCTATGCGTCCCGCCGCGAATTCCTCCACGTCGGCTTGGTCGGCGGGCTGGGACTCACGCTGCCCCAGTTCCTCCGGCAACAGGCAAAGGCGGACCAGAAATTCTACGAGACCCGGGAAGGAGTCGCGAAAGGGATCATCCATATTTTTCTTCCCGGTGGCCTCGCGCATCAGGAGTCCTTTGACCCGAAGCCCTTCGCTCCGGCGGAATATCGCGGGCCTTTCGGTGCCATCGACACGAAGATCCCCGGCGTCCAGTTCGGTGAGAAGCTGGCGGAACTCGCCGGACTCGCGGACAAGATGACGATCATCCGCTCGATGTCCCATGGCGAGGCAGCCCACGAGCGCGGCACGCACAACATGTTCACCGGCTACCGGCCGTCCCCGGCGCTGGAGTATCCGTCGTATGGCTCGGTGATTTCCCACGAGCTCGGGCCGAAGAACAACCTGCCGCCCTACGTCTGCGTGCCGAACGTGCCGAATGAATTCGCAGGCAGCGGCTATCTTTCGTCAGCCTTCGGCCCCTTCGCCCTCGGCTCGGATCCCGCGAACGGGAATTTCCAGGTCCGCGACCTGAATCTCCCGGGCGGCTGCGATGAGTTCCGCTTCAACCGGCGTCGCTCCCTGCTGGAAACCGTGGATGCTCATTTCCGCGGGCTGGAGAAGTCCGATGCCATCGATGCGATGGATTCCTTCTATCAGCATGCCTACAAGCTGATCTCTTCCGAGACCGCCCGCGAGGCCTTCAACCTGAAAGCCGAGCCCGACGCGATCAAAGATGAATACGGCCGCAACGACGCGGGCCAGCGCATGCTTCTCGCTCGGCGCTTGGTCGAGGCGGGGACGCGCTTCGTTTCACTGACTGTCGGCGGCTGGGATCACCACGACAACATCAAGGGCAACATCGAGGGACAGCTTCCCAAGGTGGACAAGGCCATCGCCGCCCTGATCCGGGACCTGGAGCGCCGCGGCATGCTCGACTCCACGCTGGTCATGGTGACGACGGAATTCGGCCGCACGCCAAAGATCAATACAACCGGCGGACGCGATCACTGGCCGAATGTCTTCTCCGTGATGATGGCCGGCGGTGGCTTCAAGCAGGGCTATGTCCACGGCTCGTCCGACGCGCTCGGCGGTGGCGTGGATACCGACGGGATCACGGTCGAGGATCTCTCCACGACGATCTACAACCAGATCGGCATCACCGCGGACAAGGAGCTCATGGCTCCTGGCGGTCGACCGATCGAGATCGTCGATGGCGGACATGTGCTGGATGTCTTGCTCGCGAAGAAGGCATGATCGCGCGACTCACGCTCTCGCTGGCGCTCGGGGGGACAGCCTTCGCGGGCTTCACGCCCGTGCTGAATCTCATCGAGCCCCGTGGCGGCCAGCGCGGCACGGAGGTGGAAATGCATTTCCACGGCGAGCGCCTTGATGGCCTCCAGGAGCTGCTCGCCTACGAGCCCGGCATCGAGGTCCGCTCGATCGCCGTCGAGAATGACAAGCACGCCACGGCGAAGATCTTCATCAAGCCGGATGCCCCGCTCGGCGAGCACGGCCTGCGGGTGCGCACCGCAGGCGGAGTGAGCTATCTCCGTTCGTTTTTCGTCGGGCAATTCCCGGTGGTCGGCGAGGTCGATCCGAATGACAAGCCGGAGCAGGCGCAGAGGATCGAGCTGAATACCACCGTCCAAGGCGTGGCGAAGCAGGAGGACGTGGACTACTATGTTTGTAGTTTGAAGAAGGGCCAGCGCTTCACCGCGGAGGTGGAAGCGATGCGCCTCGGTCGCACCATGTTCGATGTCTATGTGGCCATCGTCGATCCGAAGGGCTTCGAGATCGCGTCCTGTGACGATGCCCCGCTGCTGCGGACCGACGCGTTTGTCTCGACGATCATCCCGGAGGACGGTGACTACCGCGTGCTGGTGCGCGAGGCCGCCTACGAAGGGAACGATGCCTGCCAATACCGGGTGAGCATCGGCACTTTCCCCCGTCCCACCGCGGCATTCCCCTCCGGCGCTAAGCCCGGAGAGACGGTCGAGTTCAAGTTCATCGGCGATCCCGTCGGGGAATTCTCCGAGACCATCGCCATCCCGCTGGATGCGGATGGCCGCTTCCCACTCTTCCCCACCCGTGACGGACTGAGCGTGCCCTCGCCCGTCTGGATCAAGGTTTCCCCCCTCAACCACGTCGCCGAGACCGAGCCCAATGCGGGCCCGAAGCAGGCCTCGACGCTTCCCGAGCTTCCGTGCGCCGCGCACGGGGTGATCGGTGAGTCCGGCGACGTGGACTTTTTCAAGTTCACCGCGAAGAAGGGCGAAAACCTCACGGTGAAGGTGCTCGCACGCGACATCCGTTCACCGCTGGATGCGGTCCTCTCGATCCGGGACGCGAAGGGCAAGAACCTCGCCACCAACGACGATCAGGGAGGCCCCGATTCGATCCTCCAGTGGGCCGCGCCCGAGGACGGTGAATACCTCGCCGTGGTGCGCGACCAACTCCAGCGCGGCGGTTCCGACTTCACCTATCGTCTGGAGATCACACGGCGCGAGCCCGTGGTCGCCGCCACGCTGCCGGTTGTGGAGCGTGACAATTCCCAGAAGTGGAAGGTGATCAACGTCCCTCGCGGAAACCGCTACGCCGCCGTGATCAATGTGACGCGGGAGAACGTCGGCTGTGATCTCGCGCTGTCAGCCGGCAATTTACCCGCCGGAGTCACGATGACCGCGCCGGTCTTCCACCGCTCGGTCAATGCAACGCCGGTGGTCTTTGAAGCCGCGGCCGATGCCACGGTGGCCGGCAGCCTGCATCGCTTCAACGTGAAGTCCGCCGGGGATGCACCTCCAGTGTCAGGTCCGCTGCGCGATACGGTCCACCACGTGGAGATCAACAATCAAGGGGCCTACCACTCCGCCGAAAGCGACCGCATTCCCGTGGCCGTGATCGAGGAAGCGCCGTTCCGGCTCGAACTGGAAGCGCCCGCGGTGCCCATCGTGAAGAACGGCTCGATGCACTTGAAGGTACGGGCGCAGCGCTCCGAGGGATACAATGAGGCGATCAACCTGCGTTTCCTCTGGAATCCGCCGGGTATCGGGACGCCCGCCACGATCACCATGCCCGGAGACCAGAGCGAGGCGCTCTATGAAGTGAACGCCAATGGCGACGCGGCTCCAGGCGAATGGCAGATTTGCATTCTCGGAGAAGCGAACACCCCGAAAGGCCCGGTGCTGGTCTCCACCTCGCTGGTGACCCTGAAAATCGCAGAACCCTATCTCGGCATGGCCATCGACATGGCCGCCACGGAACAAGGGAAGCCGACCACGGTGCTGTGCAAGGTGGACTTCCCGGGGAATTTCACCGGTAATGCGACCGCCGAGCTGATGGGACTGCCGCATGGCGCAAAGACGCAACCCGTCAGCTTTCCCCACGGCCAGGCCGAAGTGCATTTCCCGGTGGAGATCGCGCCCGACGCAACGGTGGGCAAGCACACGGCCCTCTTCTGCCGTGTCACCGTGCCAGAGAATGGCGCGACGATCCTGCATCAGGTCGGCCAAGGTGGCACCCTGCGCATCGACAAGCCTGCGGAGAACACCCCGCCGCCTCAACCCGTCGCACAAACCGATGCGCCTGTAGCCCCTGCCGCCGCACCAGCGGAAAAGCCGCTCTCACGACTGGAGCAACTCAGGCAGAAAAAGAACTAAACCAGTCCAAAGGCCAGCCTCAGCAGAGGAGGTGAATAGGGCAAATACCCCCCACCCTTAATTCTGATCTTCCGACGCTGTGAGCACCCGCATGCGCGGAGGGCGGCTACCCTTGACTGCATGAGCCAAAGCGCGTTCCAGAGCACCCACGCGCGGCTTCCACGGATCCGGGACAAGGGAAACGCCTTGGGCGTCCTTGGTGGGACCTTGGAAAATCACGCTGCCAGTCTTGGAGGTGATCTTTACCTCGGACTGGCCGTTGACCAGCGAGAGGACAGCCTTGCCGTCCGGGGTCTCGATGGCAGCGGTGCGATCGGCCGGATTGAGCACCTTCATCGGAGTGTCCGGTGAAGCAGCGTTTCTGGACGAAAGCTGTCCGTGCGGCGGATCTTCCGCCTGCTTTGAAAGCGTCACCGGGATGACCAGCGATTCGCCGGAGCGATAAATACTGAGATCCACTTTATCTCCGTCCTTTTTCAGGCGGAGCAGGGTTAATAGCTGCGCCTCATTGGCAATCAACTGGTCGCCAAATTTCCAGAAAACGTCGTAGGCCTTCACTCCTGCCTTCTCCGCCGGGCTACCAGCCGCCACATCCGTGACGACGAAGCCGATCCCTTGGGGGAGATCCCGGACGTGGGCGCGGACCGCATCGTCCAGACGACCCACCGTCAGGCCCAGCCACGGGGTGTCGCTCACTCCTTGGATGAGCTGCGTCGGCGATGCGTGGTTCTTCGCCGCTTCATCCGCAAATGCGGAGCCGGAAAGGGCGATTCCCAAGATAATGGCGGAGATTTTCACAAATCAGAATGAGGTGACAGGCATCAGCCGGACTTCTTCCCGGGGATGGGAAACGAGGACTTCGTAGCCGGTTTGGACATCGCGCAGACGCTCTTGATCGACCACCCGGACGCGCCAGGCGCGGTGCGGCACGCCGTCGGTCTCGGACATCCAGTCTTCCGGCACGGCATCTTCCACGACTTCCGTGGAGCCGATCAGGACGAGATCGCCGTTCGTGGAGGGGGTCGCCGGCGTCTGGGTATTGTCAGCGACCATCGGAGATCCGCCCTGTGGCAGGCTCATCGCGACGATCACCGCAGCAGCAGCGGCCCCGATTCCACCGAACCACGACCAATACGGGCGGCTCAGCTTTTGCGCGGGCAACCCCTCTACCTCGACCACCTCTCCGGCGGCGAGGCTGTCGATCAGGTCATCCATCGACCGTTGGCCCTTCTCGCTGATTGCGGACGGCATCAAACGGGCGAGCGCCTTTTCGATATCTTCAGGCGATTCCATGGCGTTCTTCCTTCAGTCGGCGCATGTCCTGCGCCAGTTGTTCGAGCGCGTAGCGGTAGCGCGACGCAGCGGTGTTTTGGGAAATTGCAAGGGCTTCGGAGATCTCCGCGAAGGTGAGACCACCCCAGATTTTCATCGTGACCACCTCGCGGAGCTTCGGGCTTAGCTCTTGGACAGCGTCGCGCAGACGCACGGCGTCCTCATCGTCCTCCATCGAGGGATCGAGCCAGACATCGGTGAAATCGTTCAGGTAAATGATCGACTCCTCCCGCTTCCGGCGGCGACTCTCGGACCGGTGGTGATTCAGCCCGCAGAAGCGGATGGTGGAAAATGCCAGCGGCAGGTCCGGCACACCGCCGCCCTTGTCCTGCTGGTAATTCCACAGGCGGACGATGGCTTCCTGCACCAGATCCTCGGCATCCTCACGGCTCGGGGCCCAGCCGCGTGCAAAAAGGAGCAGCCGGGGGCCACACTCGGCCAGCCAAGCTTTCCATTCCGCAGAGGCACACGACTTCATTCGCTGTAAAAATGCCCTTCGCCCGCCGGTTTGTCTCTAAAATCTTGCGGCGGGTGGCGGGTTTCTGCCGGGGCGATTCCTCCACGCGGAATTCCTTGCACGCCGGGCCGCTTTCCCCCACCCCTTCCTCCACCATTTCCATGAACAAGGTCCTTCTCATCGGAGCCGGCGGAGTCGGCAGCGTCGTCGCCCACAAGTGCGCCATGGTCCCCGAGGTTTTCGGCGAAATCACCCTCGCCTCCCGCACGAAGTCGAAGTGCGACGCCATCGCCGAGTCCGTGAAAGCCCGCACCGGCCGGGAAATCGCCACCGCCCAGGTGGACGCGGATGATCCGGCCCAGACCGTCGCCCTCATCCGACAGACCGGCGCGACCCTCGTCATCAATGTGGCCCTGCCCTATCAGGACCTCGCGATCATGGATGCCTGCCTGGAAGCCGGCGTGGATTACCTGGACACCGCGAACTACGAGCCGAAGGACGTCGCAAAATTCGAATACTCCTGGCAGTGGGCCTACCAGGAGAAGTTCGAGAAGGCGGGTCTCTCCGCCCTGCTCGGCTCCGGCTTCGACCCCGGTGTCACGAACGTCTTCACCGCCTGGGCGCTGAAGCATCACTTCGACGAAATCCACACGCTGGACATCATCGACGTGAATGGCGGCAACCACGGCCACGCTTTCGCCACGAATTTCAATCCGGAGATCAATATCCGCGAGGTCACCGCCGAGTGCCGTCACTGGGAGGATGGCGCATTCGTCGAGACCGCGCCGATGTCGAAGCATCAGGCATTCACCTGCCCGGAAGGCGTGGGCACCTACGAGATCTACCGCATGTATCACGAGGAACTCGAGTCCCTCGTGAAGCACATCCCGACGATCAAGCGCGCGCAGTTCTGGATGAGCTTTTCGCCGAACTACCTGAAGCACCTCGAAGTGCTCCAGAACGTCGGCATGACCCGCATCGACCCGGTGACCTACAACGGCGTGGAGATCATCCCGCTGCAGTTCCTCAAGGCGGTGCTGCCAAATCCCGGCGACCTCGGTGTCACCACCAAGGGCCGCACCTGCATCGGCAACGTCATCACCGGCCTGAAGGATGGCAAGCCGAAGGCGATCTACATCTACAACATCTGCGACCACGAGGAGTGCTTCCGCGAGGTCGGTAGCCAGGCGATCAGCTACACCACCGGCGTGCCCGCCATGATCGGCGCGAAGCAAATGCTCGCCGGTGACTGGAAGAAGCCGGGCGTCTGGAACATGGAGCAGCACGATCCCGATGCCTTCATGGCCGACCTGAACGTGCACGGCCTTCCGTGGCAATTCATCGAGCTCACGCCGGAGCAGGCTGCGGGTTTCGTGGTGGCCTGAGCGTGGCGAAAATGATTTATGGCGGCGGGGGTGAATCATCGCTCCCGCCGCTTCTGCTTGCCAGTTCGGGATTTCCTGCTAGGAATCCGCGCCGTTGGCCGTTGCCGACGCGGAGTCATTCCGGCTCCAGCCCTTTTCCGGTCTTCATCGATGAGAGATGGTTCGGGGATCCCTGAATGCTCATCGAATCCGCCAGCCGCCCGGACAGTCCGCGCAGGCAGGCCCACTTAAATGACCCCGAATACATTCGAGGCGTTGCCACTGGCCGCGCCCCTTCATCGCGCCCTGCGCGAATTGGAATACTCCGTCCCTTCGCCGATCCAGGCACAGGCGATCCCTCTTCTTCTGGAAGGTCGCGATCTCCTCGGCTGCGCGCAGACGGGCACCGGCAAGACCGCCAGCTTCGCGCTGCCGATCCTGAATGCCCTTCACGAGAATCCACGCCCGCTGAAGCCGAAGACCGCCCGCACGCTGGTGCTGGCTCCGACCCGTGAACTCGCCGTTCAGGTGGCGAAGAGCTTCACCACCTACGGTCGCCACGTCCGCTTCCGCCAGACGATGATCTACGGTGGCGTCGGCCAGAATCCCCAGGTCGCCGCCATGCGCACCGGTGTGGATGTCCTCGTCGCCACGCCCGGCCGCCTGCTGGACCTGATCGAGCAGAAGCATCTCGACCTTTCCGGGGTCGAGTTCTTCGTGCTGGATGAGGTGGACCGCATGCTCGACATGGGTTTCCTCCGCGATGTGAAGAAGATCGTCGCGATGATCCCGCAGCAGCGCCAGTCGCTCTTCTTCTCCGCCACGCTCGCGCCGAATATCGTGCAGCTCGCCGAGACGATTCTGAAGAACCCCGCGAAGGTCAGCATTACGCCACAGACCACCACCGCGGAGAGGATCGAGCAAAAGGTCGCCTTCATCCAGAAGGAGCACAAACGCTACCTCCTCGAGGTGCTGCTGAAGGATCAATCCGAGGCCGGCGAATCGAAGCTCACCATCGTCTTCAGCCGCACCAAGCACGGTGCCAACAAGCTGGCGAAGGGCCTGACCGCCGCTGGCTTCCAAGCCGATGCCATCCACGGCAACAAGTCGCAGGCACAGCGCGAAAAGGCGCTGGAGCGCTTCCGCAAGGGTCTCACGCCCGTGCTCGTCGCCACCGATGTAGCTGCGCGCGGCGTGGACGTGAAGGACGTGGGGCTGGTCGTGAATTACGACCTGCCCAATGAGCCGGAAGCTTATGTGCACCGCATCGGCCGGACCGGTCGAGCGGGTGCAGACGGCCGCTCGGTATCCTTCTGCTCCGAGGAGGAGTTCGATTACCTGCGGGACATCGAGAAGATCATCCGCATGCCCGTCCCGCACTGGAACGATCACCACTGGCACGCCGAGTCGCTCATGGAGCGCTACCAGCGCGGAGCCCGTGGCAGTGTCGTTCAGGCGCAGAAGCAGCCCCGCCGTCAAGGTGGTGGCGGCGGAGGCGGACAGCAGCAAGGCCAAGGCCGCCCACAAGGCGAAGCCACGGCCGCGAAGCGGACTAGCCGTCGCCGGCGCGGTCCGCGCGGGAGATAAGATCGTCCCGCAGACCCCATGAGGGGTGCGGCGTGAACGGTTCCGTTCACGCCGTGTCGACCGGAGGTCGACACCCCTTGTGGTCCGCCGGGGCGGAGGTCAGCGGCCCACTTCCTCGTTGAAGTAGACCTTGATGAACTTCTTCCCCTTCTCCTCGTCGAAGCCGCGTTCCATCACCGCGTCGGATTGCTCGGCGAAGGTCGGCTTCACGTGGATCTCCACGCCCGTGTCGAGTTTGACCACGGTGCCGATGCGCTTCTTCGCCTTGGTGACGTCCTTCTTGGAAATCTCGAATTTGTCGTCGAAGCGCTGGCCCTGCTCTTCCTCGACCTTCGCCTTGTGCTCGCGGAATTTCTCCACGGCCTCCGGCGTCCGTAGCACCTGCTCTTCGAATTCCTGGAGGCTGAACTGCTCCTTCTCCTCGAAGTAGGAAAGCGCGTCCTTGGCCGCGGTGGTGGTTTCCCATGGCGGCGTGTCGTCGATCGGCGGGCCGGATTCCTCGGCGCTGCTCTCCTGCTCCTTTTTCGCCTCCTTCTTGGCCTTCTCCTCCTGCTTCACGAATGCCACGGCCATGTCCGTGAACTTGTTCGTGAGGAAGGGGCTGTCGGTCACGGCCACCACGCCGAGGAAATCGCGCACCCAGAACCGGGAGTCGGAGCCCGTGCGATCAAAGGTCAGCACGAGGAATCCCTTGTTCGGGTGGTGATTGAGGATGAGGCAGCCCTTGTCGATCTTCTCCGGATTGATTCCATGCTCGGTGTGGAGTTGGAGGTCGCCGTCCTTGGTGGAAATGCTGAGGAATGGCACCACGCTCTCCGATTTCAGGATGCAGATGCCGGTCACTGGATTGCCATCCACCTCCAGATCGTCGATCCACGAGATGCAGAGGTCGCCGGACTTGATGTTCGGGTGATTGGACTTCGTGTAGAGTCGCTTCGCGATGTCGCAGCCCTTTTCCAGCAGCTTCTCCGGGTCCTCGAAGATCGCTTTTGCGCAGGCATTCATCTCGTGCTGGTCGAGCGACGAGTGGTGGTGGAAGCGATAGCCCGCCAGGCTCTTGAAGGGCTTGAGGAAAAGGGACGTGAGCGTGCTGCGGTCAGCCTCCTCGATGGGATAGACCTGCTTCGATGTCTGCAGCGGCTCCTCGCGCTGCGGGTGGCCGATTTTCGCGAGGACGAGCCGGGAGGCGGAGGCGGAAGTGAAGCGGATCTTGGCGGACATGCGGGGCGCGGAGGCTAGTGAGCCGCCGCCCGGGGCGCAAGGACCGGTTGAATGCCTCGCCACGGATGCTATGGTCCGCGGCGTTCCAACCTCGAAAAAGTCGTCGATGTCATCCCTAGCCAAGCCCGCTCCGCTCTCGGAGGAGGCCGAAATGGAGCTGCTGAAGGTCCAGCGCGTCAACCAGAGCTGGATCGTGCATGGGCAACTGAAGGACACCGCCGCGTCATGGATCACCCGCCTGCATGAGTCCGATCCGGAGCGACTGGAGAAATCCTGCTGGATGGCCCTTTTCCTGACGCACTACCGGAAGAACGTCCTGCGGGATCCTAAGCCACTCTTCTACGCGGGGCTTTTTGCTTTCGCCACCCGCGAGGAGATCGAGGCCTTCCTGGAGAAGCATCCGATGACGCGGGCGATCTCGCTTCTCGGATTTGGCGACACGTCCGGGCTGGATCGGTTGGGCGGTCACGCCAGCGATCTGGCGCTGGGGATTGCCGGTGAGATCCAGCAGATCCGGAATCACGCATAGATCGCATTCCTTGCCATGGCTCGTCTCGTTCCCTTGTTCGTCATCCTCTGCATCGCCGCGGCCTCAGCATGGGCCTGGCTGCGGAGTGTGGAGGAAACAAAGCAACAGCCGGCTCTTTCCCCGACTCCCGCGGAGCTGAAGGACGTCCCCTACACCACCGGCCCCGCCTCACCGGATGGCATCGGCAAATTCTTCCACGGTCGGGAGATCTCGAAGGTGATGGGCCACCCCGCCATCGGCTGGCTGGAGCGGACCGAGCGCGAGCAGGAAGAGGCACCGGCCAAGGCGATCGCCGCCATCGAACTCGCCCCGGACGCGGTGATCGCGGACATCGGTGCCGGCTCCGGCTACTATAGCTTTCGTATTTCGTCCAAGGTCCCGCAGGGCAAGGTCGTCGCCATCGACATCCAGCCGGAGATGCTCGATTTCCTGCGGGAAAAGTCGGAGGAACTGGGCGTGACCAACGTCGACCCCCACCTCGGGGAAATCGATGATCTCAAGCTGCCCGCCGCATCGCTGGATGCCGCGCTGATGGTGGATGCCTACCACGAGTTTTCCCACCCACGGGAAATGCTGGCTTCGCTCCGCCACGCATTGAAGCCCGGTGGAAGGATCTTTCTGGTGGAGTTCCGCGGGGAAGATCCGCTCGTGCCGATCAAGCCGCTGCACAAGATGACAGAGGCTCAGGCCAGGCTGGAATTCGAGAGCGCGGGATTCCGCTTCGCGGGAAACCTGCGGCCCTTGCCGTGGCAGCACCTGCTGGTCTTCGAGCGGCCATGATGGCTTTCGGGGTTGCCAGCGGCGGGGACTTCAGGACCATCTTCGCGCGTGCCGTTGCCCTCATTCCTGCGACCGAAGGACAGCTACATCACCTGCCGCGACCGCGATGATGGCGGTGGCGCGCAGATCTCCGCGCGGATTTCCGCGATGATCTGCGCAAAGCTGAAGGGCCTGACCTACGCCCACAGCCCGGTGGCCGACGTGGCCCATGTCCCAGCCGGGACAGGCCCTGTTGCATGGTCGCAGGCGTGGGAGGACTTCTTCAATCTGGGCGCTGGAGAAGTGACGGCCGCAGAGATCGAGCAGCGCGGCTATCCGCTCGTTGCAGTGCCGAAGCCGCACCGTTTCCTCGCCCGTTCGCGGCGACTGCATGTCGTCGCGCACTGCCACAAGCTCACCGACAAGCATCCCGAGGCGTGGGCGGAAATCGCTCCAGTGATCCGTGCGAAGTATTCCCTGTCCGCCAAGCCGGAGCTATCCGGCTACGATGATGGCAAGGTGCAGGTGGCCGTTCACATGCGGCGCGGCGACGTGGGCTCGACTGGCCGCTTCTCCGAACGCTTCACCGCTGACGATCTGGTGCTTGCCCGGCTGAAGCGGGTGCTGGCAGCCATCGGTCCGGACCGCGCCATGGTGCGGCTTTTTTCACAGGGTCAGCCGGAGGACTTCCGGGCCTTCACCGATCTCGGCGTGCGGCTTCACCTCGACGACGATGTTTTCGAAAGCTTCCACCACTTCGTCCGCAGTGATGTGCTCTTCGTGGCGAAGAGCACCTTCAGCTATCTCGGCGGGGTGATTGGCGGGAATGTCTGCCTCTACGAGCCCTTCCGCCACCCGCGCTTGCCGGGGTGGCTGGAAGCGGACTTCGAGGACGCCGCATTCCGCGCCGCCCTCGAGCGGCTCAGATCCCGCGCTTGAGATCCAGGTAGCGGCGCATTGCTGCGATCCGGTTTTCCACGCCGAGGCGCTGGAAGACGGCTTCGAGGTGCTTCTCCACTGTGCGCGGGCTGATGCCCAGGATGATGGCTGCCTCGGCACTCGTCTTTCCTTCCGCGATCCAGTCCATGATCTCGCGCTGGCGGCGAGTCAGAATGGTCACGGCCTCCTCGGCATTTGGGTCCTTTCCGGCGATGGGAATCATCAGGATGACCTCGCCGCTGAGTTTGGGCAGGGCATGGATCGTGGATGCACCAGCACCGAGATCCAAGGTGACATCGCGCCAGTCGGCGGTCACCGGATTGATCCATGCACCGTCCACGACCAGATCGATTTTCGAAGTCTGGTCCGGGGTGAGTTGGCGCACGGCTTCGTCAGGAAGCCAGTGGGATTCCGCAAAGGTCACCGCCGCGTGATTGAGCGGGCAGACCTCCGAGGACTGATTGAGAAAGAATATAGCCAAGGGTGCGCTGGCGCCGAAGACCCGCTGCCGGACCGCACGCTCGACATTGTAGGCTTCAAGCCGGTCGAGCACGCCGCGCACGGTGAGCAGGATCGCATCGAATCGCTCGCGGGCCTGCACGCTGAGTCCTTCCGTGGAAAAGTAGCAGGTCAGGTAGGCCTTCCTCCGCACACCCGCGACCAGCAGGCCGAACATCACATCGGCCGAGACCTTGTCGCCATACACCTGGCGCGTGAATTCGGCATTCCGATATTCCTCGGGCGAGACGTAGTCGCTCATCGCGAAGCCGAGGTCGCCGGGGTTGTTGAAGTCCACCCGGTTCATGATCGGGTGGCTGCCGATCAGGCGGTTCATCACCTCGGTTCGCTCCTGCACCAGCTTCTTCATCGGCCCGTGGCCGAAGACCGAGCAGACACCCGCGATCGGCGAGGTGCCGCTGATCACCGCTTCTTCGGTGCCGATGAGGCTCGGCAATTTCGCGACGAGAAGATCGACGACATCATCGAAATTCGTCGCCTTATAGATTGCCTGAGCCAGTTCGAAGTAGGAAGTTCCGAGCACGATTGAGAGAGTGAATGCCTGAGCAACGATACGTAGTCCTCCGTAAGTATCAACACGCATTGTTGAAAGAGGTGTAGTATGGCATTACATTCGCAAGTTCAGGGTTGACGCGAGCCGCATCACCCCCGAATCAAAAGCTTTCCCTGGGGGGGGAAAAGATGGCCCCGTCAGTCCTCGTGATTGGCGGGGCCATTCACTTTCAATCCCGGAGCTTTCCTGATGCTGGTCGCCTTCCACAAACCCTACGGGGTCCTGAGCCAATTCACGCCCGATCAACCCGGGCAGCGCACGCTCGCGGAGTTCGGATTTCCAAAAGGGATCTTTCCCATCGGGCGGCTCGATCAGGACTCGGAGGGCCTGATCCTGCTCGGAAACGAGCCGCGCCTCGTCGAGCGCTTCCTCGATCCACGCCACGGCCACCCGCGCACCTATCACGTGCAGGTGGAGGGCGATCCGGACGAGGCGGTCATGCGAAAGCTCGCGGCTGGCGGGATCGATCTGAAGGGTCACCGCACCCTGCCGTGCCAAGCCCGGTTGCTCCCTGATCCGGGCTATCCACCGCGTGATCCACCCGTACGCTTCCGCAAAAGCGTGCCGGACCGTTGGATCGAACTCGTGCTGACGGAAGGGAAAAACCGGCAGGTCCGCCGGATGACCGCAGCCGTCGGTTTCCCGACGCTGAGACTGATCCGCGCCAAGATCGGGCGACTCCCGCTCACCAGCGTGGAGCACGGAACATGGCGCGAATTGACGCCAGATGATCGACAGCTATTGAGCTAAAATCGATTGATTCAAAAGGACTTGCCGCCCCTTAGTAAATCTCACGGCAGGAACTCGACTCGCAACCGGAGCGGGCGATCGCCCTCAGGGATCGGCATGTCCAGCGGGGTCTCCACCGTGATCTCGGTGCACCCATCGTCCAGCTTGCGGCGGAAAATTTCGCCGGTGCCCTTCCACGGGCCACGGCCGTTCTTGCGGGCGATTTCGACGCGCTTGCCGTCCTCGCGGACGAGTTCGACCACGTAGCTGACGTCGCGCGGGATTTCCCGGGGCAGCACAAAGGTCATCACCGGCTCCGGCGGATCACCGAGGAAAGCCAGTGAAGGCAGCTTTTCCCATGCGTCCGGGTCGTTCGCCGGGGCGAGGTCAAAGGCGTATGCCATCAGATTCGTGATGCCGTCCGTATCCAGATCGGCATCCGGCTCGGCGAGAGGACCCATCAAGCCGTTCGCACCCGCCCACTCGAGGTAGTCGCCTTGCGCCGACGCCGCTGGGATGCCTGCCAGAAGGAGGCCACACGCGGCGACGACGGATTTGAAACGCATGAGATAAAAACGATAGCTTCCGGAAATCAGGCGTCCAGCCTGGATTCCGGAAGTTACGTATCTCACTCGTGATCGGCGAGGTAGCGCTCGGCTTCGAGCGCTGCGGCGCAGCCTTGGCCGGCAGCGGTCACGGCCTGGCGATAGTAGTGGTCCGCCACGTCGCCCGCGGCGAAAAGACCCTCGGTCTTCGTCGAGGTGCGTCCGGCATTCTGGATGATGTAGCCGTTCTCGTCCTTGTCCACCAGGTCGCCGAGGAAGGCGCTGTTCGGCACGTGGCCGATGGCGACGAAGACGCACTTCAGTTCCAGTTCGCTCTCCTCGCCGGTCACCAAGTTCTTCAGTGTGACGGCCCGGACTTCGCCGGCGTCGTCCGTGAGGTATTCGGTGACGGTGGAATTCCAGACCGGCTCGATCTTCGGATTTTCCAAGGCGCGGTCGGCCATGATCTTCGATGCGCGCAGTTCGTCGCGGCGGTGGATCAGGTAAACCTTGCTGGCAAAGCGCGTGAGGAAGGTGGCCTCCTCCGCGGCGCTGTCGCCACCACCGATGACGGCCACCGGCACATCGCGGTAGAAAGCACCGTCGCAGGTGGCGCAGGACGTGAGGCCGCGGCCGATCAGCGACTGCTCGTTCGGCAGACCCAGATGTTTCGGGGCCGCGCCGGTGGCGATGATCACCGTCTTCGAGTGGTGCTCGCCTGCGGAAGTTTTCACGGTGAAGGAGCCGTCGGCATTCTTTGCCACGCTCTCGACGTTCGCATATTCGATGCGTGCTCCGAATTTCTCGGCTTGCTTCTGCATGTTCATCATCAGCTCAGGGCCCATGATTCCCTCGGGGAATCCGGGGAAATTCTCCACCTCGGTGGTGGTCGTGAGCTGGCCCCCGGGCTGGGTGCCGGTGAGCATGAGGGGGGTGAGATTCGCGCGGCCGGTGTAGATGGCGGCAGTGTATCCGGCGCAGCCGGTGCCGATGATGATGACGTTTTCCATGGTCCTGATTCGGGGCCGCGGAGTATTCGGGGCGGAAAGTCCCGGCGTCAACTGCGGGAACCCGGGAATCGTCCCCGGCCCGGCATCACTGGATACCCCGGCGTTCCTTCTGCTGCTGGATCCATACCCGGTCGCCCGCCGAGAGGCTCTTTTCATTGGTCCGGACCCGCTGGCCATCCGGCTCGACGAGGATCATCTTCCCGTCGCGGTAGGCGCTCAGCTTGGCGAAGATCACCTTCCCGCTGTCATTCGACCAGTCCCGGTAGCCCTTCTTCGCCAGGGATTCCTTCCATGATTCCTGCCGTTCCTTGGCGAGCGCGACCGCCTGCTTGAGCTGACCCCAGATGAAGTCCTCCTGACCGGAGCGGTAGCCCTTGTAGCGTCCGATGACCTCTCCAGAGGGTGCGAGGACGTGCAGGGACGGGTAGCCGCTCGCCTTGTACTTCTTCTTCAGATCGCGGGAGTGCAGGACCTTCGCGGTAGTGTCGTCGATGTTCTTCCCTTTCACCGACTGGTCCACCACCAGGCGGACGGTGTTCTCGGAGGCCCAGGCTTCGAACTCAGGACGCGCCAGGAGTTTCTCGCTCAGGCTCGAGCAGGCGGTGCTCCGGACGCTGTCGGTGAACCAGATCAGCAGCGGCTTGCCGGAGCGCTTCGACTCGCGGAGTGCCTCGCTCTCGCTATCCCACCACGGACCCTTCTGCTTCGGCGCGGTCAGCAGGGTGTCCAGCACCGGCAACGGCGCGTCCGCATCGTCGGGGTCGGTCCACACCAATGTGTCGGGGTCGTGGGTCGCCAAGGCCCTTGCTGCTTCGTCGGAAACATTCCCGCCCGGCTTCACCGCCGTGCCGTCCTGATTGCCGCGTAACTGTGGCGGGACGCCCGTGGGACCGAAGGGACTGCCCACCATCTCCGGCTTGCCTTGCTTCTCGCCGATGAGGCCGCAACCGGGCAGGAGAAGGAAAGCCGACAGGACGGGAAAGGCACGGGACCAACGCATGCGCGTCACCGTAGAGGGTCTTTGAATCGGATGCAATGCGTCCGGTTTCCCTTGCGGCGGGAATCTCCCCGAGGAAAATCCCCCGCCCCGACCCGCCTCCTCCGTCATGAAAGCCCTCCTTTTCCTCATCGCCTTCCTTTTCGCGCTGGCGATGCCCGACTCTGCCCAAGCCGCGGCGGGGCATGAAATGGAGACTCCCGAGTTTGTCACGATGATGGCGGAGTTCCCGGCGAAGGAAGCTGCGCGGGGAATCGAAGGCATCGGGGCAAAGCTCGCCTTTCGCGCGAAGGAGCAGCCGTTCCTGATCGTTGCCACAGTCATCTTCGTCCTGGCCATCCTACAAACCTTCGTTGCGATCCCGATCACGAAGCTGGCCCACAAGGCCCAGCACGAACACGAGGAAAGATCCTCCGGGCAGCCCGGCGAAACGGTCAGCTTCAAGGCGACGATGCTTCACTTCCTCGGCGAGGTTGAGGCGATCTTCGGCATCTGGGTCATCGTTCTGCTGGGTGCGATGCTGTGGTTCTACGACCTCGGAACGGTGACCAGCTACATGAGCGGGGTGAATTTCACCGAACCGCTCTTCGTGGTGATCATCATGGCGCTCGCCTCGACGCGCCCGGTGCTGCGGTTCGCCGAGGGTTGCCTGCGGTTCTTCGCTCGCTTCGGAAAGGAGAGCCCGGCGGCATGGTGGCTATCCATCATGATCATCGGCCCCATCCTCGGCTCCTTCATCACCGAGCCGGGCGCCATGACCATCGCCGCGATGCTGCTGGCGAAGAAATTCTACAAGCTGAAGCCCTCGCCGCGCTTCGCCTACGCGACGCTCGGCTTGCTTTTCGTGAATGTCTCGGTGGGCGGCGTGCTGACGAATTTCGCAGCTCCACCGGTGCTAATGGTGGCCACCAAATGGGGCCTGACCACGATGGAGATGCTGATGCACTACGGCGACAAGGCGGTCGTTGCCATCGTGATCTCCACCTTGCTCTACTTCGCATTTTTCAGGAACGAACTCGCCGAAATGGCCTTGCGAGCGGGCGATCATGATGGCGATGGCAAGGGCGACCTGATCGAGAAGGATAGCTCTGTCCCGCTTTTCGTGACACTGACTCATCTGGGCTTCATGGCATTCACGGTGGCCTTCGCCCACTACCCCCCACTCTTTATCGGTGGCTTTCTAGTCTTCCTCGCCTTCTCGCAGGCAACAGCACATCACCAATCGCCGGTGGTACTGCGCGGACCGATTCTTGTCGGCTTTTTCCTCGCCGGCCTGGTGGTCCATGGAGGGCTGCAGGGGTGGTGGCTGGCTCCGATCATCACGAGTTTGAGCGAATGGCCACTATTCATCGGTGCGACCATTCTCACATCCTTCAATGACAACGCGGCGATCACCTTCCTTGCGAGCCAGGTGGACGGACTCGGCCCGCAACTGAAATACGCCGTGCTCGCCGGTGCCGTGACCGGTGGCGGCCTCACCGTCATCGCGAATGCTCCGAACCCCGCGGGACAGGCCCTGCTTTCCCGGTTCTTCGGCGACGGAGTTTCGCCCGCGAAACTGGCCACCGCCGCTTTGGTCCCCACGTTCATCGTCGCCTGCTGCATGATGCTGCTGCCTGACCGGGGCATCGATGAAATGTTCGCCCTGCCACCTCAGGAAGCCGCCGCGGAATCCCCTGCCAACTGACCACTCTCATGTTTACCGGACTCGTAGAAGCCATCGGCCGCGTCCGCTCGTTCGAGCGCCGCGGTGAACAAGCCCGCCTTTCGCTGGAAATCCCATTCGCCGCCGAACTCGAAATGGGCGAGTCCGTCGCGGTGAATGGATGCTGCCTGACCGTCGCGGACATCGATCAAGGTGGCGCGAGCTTCGACCTGCTCGGCCAGACGCTCGCGATCACCTCGCTGGGCGACCTGACGGACGGAGCCATCGTCAATCTTGAGCGCGCCCTGCGTGCAGGCGACCGCTTCGGAGGGCACTTCGTCCAAGGCCACGTCGATTCGACCGGCAGCGTGCTCGCGCTTGAGGAACGCGGTCAGGATCACATCTTCGACGTCTCCCTGCCGCCGGAAATCGCGAAGTTGTGCATCAACAAGGGATCGCTGTGCGTGGACGGGATTTCCCTGACTATCGCGGAACTCGGCGAGGATCGCGCGCGTTTCTGGATCACGCCGCACACCTTCGCGGTGACGCATTTGCCGGGGCTAAAAGTGGGAGCCCGGGTGAATCTGGAAGCCGACCTGCTCGCAAAGCATGTGGCGAAGCTGATGGCGGGGATGAGCCGCTAGGTGGGGCTTGGTGCTGTGAAATGGTGGACAACGAAACTTGCGAAATTGGCGAAAAGGAAGAGGCCTGTTTCGTGTCCTTTGTGGGCTGGCAGCTTCGAGGGATTGCTCGGGCCGGTCTAATGACCGGCGCTCCCGGGAGAAAGTTCAGAAGTCATCCATCAGGTCCTGCTTCACTCGTCGCCGCTCGGCGCGGTGCTGGATCTGGCGCTTCTGTTTCGGAGTGAGTTCTTCTTCTCGGTCGCGCCATGAGCGACCGCTGTCGCCGGCCATGATGCAGCCAAGCGGACGGATCTCCGCGATGATCTCCGCAAGGCCGAACTCGCCGATCTGCGCCCGCACCTGGGCGGCGTTCTTGTAAGCAAGCGGAGTCTCGCTGAGGTCGGGCTTGCCGCAGTACCACCGGACGTCGATGTCCTTCGTGCTGCGCTCGATCGCATGCCGTCGCGATGCCTGGTCGGGGAACTTCTTCCGCATGGCCGTGCGGGAGAGATTCCGGCCTGCACCATGGGGCGCGAAGGACAGGAACTCGTCGCGGTCGCCGCCCAGCACCAGCAGGATGGGCTCGGCCATGTTCAGCGGGATCAGCCCGAGCTGCGGGCGTCCCTGCTCATCCTTCCACGCGGGCGTCGCGCCCTTGCCATGGTAGAAGGTGTCGCCGCGCTGCCA
This sequence comes from Luteolibacter flavescens, assembly GCF_025950085.1. Taxonomy (NCBI): domain Bacteria; kingdom Pseudomonadati; phylum Verrucomicrobiota; class Verrucomicrobiia; order Verrucomicrobiales; family Verrucomicrobiaceae; genus Neoluteolibacter; species Neoluteolibacter flavescens. The sequence continues at coordinate 283,204 of NZ_JAPDDS010000001.1, read as the reverse complement.
GACGAAGTTGTGCTCGTTCCCGATCTCCGCGACCGACGCGCTGCCGATGCGTTCCAGGAACCGCTGGTGGATGGCGCGGTGGTTCGCCTTCGTCCAGCGCGCGACGTATTGCAGCGCATGCCAGTAGTCTCGTCCGGTGTCGGAATTCGCATCGATCCACGCCGCTGCGGGCGGGATGTGCTGGGCGGTCCGGGCGACGTGTTTTTCCGCGGCGATCTGCCCGCGCTTGAAGACGTGCGCCCCGAGGCTCCGCGAGCCGTGGTGCGTCACCAGCACCCGATAGCGGCGCGGGGTGAAGCGGTCGGCAAGGTCGCCGTGGCCGGTGAGGCGAAGCATCGCGAGGAACGGCTCATCGACATCCACCTCGCCGAGATAAGCGAAGTGATTGCCGTCGCCCTGATCCGCGATCTGCGTGCGGGCTCGGTCCCGCAGGCCGGTCAGGAAGCGGTTCTGCCACACGTTCTCGTCATTGACCGGATCGCGGACGAGGTCATCGAGATGGCGATGCTCCGGGCCGAAGCGGGTGGACGACATCAGCGCGTCCAGCTCCTTCGCCACGCTACTGCGTTCATCGTAGAAGGTGGCGAACATCGAGCAGCAGATGTCAGCGGAGTGTGCGGAGGGAATGATCGCATTCTCCACCGCGATCGCCCCGCCGACCGGAATGACGGCCTGCTCCTTTCCCGAAGGACAAGCGTCCGGGAGGATCACCCCGCGGGCGATGACCGGGGTCTTGAGAAGCTGGTGCATCTGCCGCTTCACCGCCTCGACGTTCTCCTTTTCCTCCTTCGTCTCGGGCACGATCGCCTGGGCGAGCGGCGCGGGATTCTCACGCATCACGCCCTTCGGCGGTGGAGGAGCGACATCGCGCTTCAGCAGCTTGAGGGCATACTTCGGATCCGCGATGCCGCGGGATTCGTATTCCGCCACCTTGTCGAGCAGCGCTTTCATCTGGAGTCCCGGCTCATAGCCGGCGTCGATCAGGTCCTGGGAGCAGAGTAGTTTCATACGAGAGAGAAGGTTTTGAGATTGTCGCGCCACTGTGCGGCAGTGACGCCGTAGCAGACGCGGTCATGGCGGATGCCATTGCGTGACGCGCCAAGCGGCTCCACGCCCTGGTAGAGCAGCCCGGCCTTTTGCATCACGCGGCCGGAGGCGGGATTGTGGGCGAAGTGATAGGCGTGCAGCGCAGGGAGACGGCGTGCATTGAAGGCGTGCCGGATCACCCGGTGCACCGCCTCCGTCGCGTAGCCCCGCCCCCAATGAGGAACCCCGATCCAGTAGCCGAGCGAGGACTCCTCGCCGCGATCGATCAAGCCGACCACGCCGACGAATTCACCGCTGTCCCGGAGCAGGATGGAGAAGTCCACACCCCTGCCCTCGCGCAGCGTGACCTCCGAGCGGCGGATCCACTCGAGTGCCCCGCCGGCGGGATAGGGATGCGGGATCAGCGCCGTGGTCTCCGCGATGCGGCGGTCGCTGACATGATGCTGGATGGCCGTCTCATCCTCCGGCACAGGTGGTCGCAGGATGAGACGGTTCGTTTTGAGAATGGGTCCGTTCATGGCGTGGATGCGAATTGGGTGGCCCGCCATTCGTCGGCGGTGATGTGGCGGACGATGCCCGGCACCATCCCCTGGCCGTCGCGGGCCGGGAGGTCCTCGGGGGTGGCGTGGATCAGGCCCGCCTTTTCCATCACCTTCCCCGAGGCCGGATTCTCGATGACATGGCACGCCTCGATTTTCTGGAGTCCGACGACCTCGAAGCCATACCGCAGCATCTCCCGCAGCGCCTCGGTCGCAAAGCCACGTCCCCAGACGGCGGGGCTGAGCCAGTAGCCGACGCTGCAGACCCCGGGCGCTTCCGTGGCCTTCAGCCCGATCGCGCCGGCGAATGCCATGCCCGTCCGGGTGAAAATCGCCAGCCCGCCATGTCCATGACTCTCCCAGTCCTCCTTCGCCTTCGCGATCCACGCGAGGGCGTCGCGTTGCAGGTAGGGGTGCGGCATCAGGGTCATCTCCGCGATCCACGGATCATTCGCCACCGCGACGATGGCGCCGATGTCTTCCGCGGCGGGCGGCTTCAGGATCAGTCTGTCGGTCTCAAATTTCACAAGAATACGTCTGGTTGTTTCAACAATGGAGGGCTTCCCACTCGTCCGCAAAGAGTCCGTGGTTCACCCGGTCCTGGATGATGCCCTCGCGGCGGAATCCGCCCTCGACGAGGCTTTCGAATTTCAGGCCCGCCTTGCGCAGCACGCGCTCGGCGGCGGGATTCCCTGTCGGGATGCCGGTGGTGATGTAGAGCAGGCCCCGCTCCCCGAAGGCATCGCGGAGGATGCCGCGGAGGGCCTCGGTCGCATAGCCGCGCCGCCAATACGGGACGCCGATCCAGAGCCCGGCCTCCGCACTCACGCGGTCCGGGCGAGTCTCCAGGTGGACGGCCCCGATCATGCCGGCGTCCTCCTTGCGGGCGATGACGAATGTACGACGTGTGCCGTAGTTCGCGCGTGCCAGCCATTCGTTGGCGTCGGCTTCACGGAGCGGATGCGGGATGCCCGTGGTCTTCAGTGCGACACGCGGGTCCCCGGCGAGGCGGAGGTAGGTTTCCAGATCACCGCGGTTCGGTGCGCGGAGTTGCAGGCGTTCGGTTTCGATGACGTGGGCTGCTACAGTATTGAGAGTCTTCATGATTTTGAAAGTTGGGTGGGGTGGAAAGGAGCGCGCGGCTTCAGTTTCCGCGCAGTTCGAGCCAGGCGAACCGCGCCGCGAAGGCGAGCGCCAGGGAGGCGAGGATGAGGGTGGCGACGTCCATGGTGGTGAGGGGTCGGATGGATGAATCGATGGATGGGAAAGGGGTGAAGGAACTTTCGTCCCCTCACCCCCATCGCTACTTCTTGAGGAAGTCCAACCAGTGGCCGGCCGTGCCGAGTGCCAGAGGTTGGGCAATTCCTCCCGGGGCCTTTTCGATGGCCTGGAGGAACTTGAGCTGGAGCAATGCCGGATGGGCCTCGAAGACCCGCGCCGCATTCGCAAGCGTCCGGATGGCGGCGGCTTCCGCGCGGGCCTTTTCCAAGACCACGAGCGACTGCTGCCGGGCGGTGAGCGCTTCGGTGAAGACCTTCCGGAGATCACCGGCGATGATGATGTCCTTCACGTGGATGCCATCGAGCGCGAGGCCGAGGTCTTCCGCGTGGGATTTCACCCGGACGACGAGGGCGGCCGAGAGGTCGGTCTTGCGATCAATGATGGCTTCCAGGTCCTGGCTGCCGATCACGTCGCGCAAGGCGATCTGGGCCGCATGGTAGAGCGAGCCCAGCGGATTTTCCGCCACGCCCGAGAAAGCCACCGGATCGGCGATGTGGTATTCGACCACGGCGCTGACCTTCAGTCCGGCCTTGTCGGCGGTGAGGAACTCCTGACCGGCGACCTGGAGATCCGATCGACGGATGTCGAAGCGTTTCACCTCGTAACCCGTGCCAAGAAACCAGTGACGACCGGCAGCGAGCGTCCTGACGAGCTTGCCATGCTGGAAGAGCAAGGCGGCCTCGTGCTGACGGACGACCACGGTGGTCACCCAGACATTCCAAGCGATCAACGCGACGCAAGCGGTCACGAAGAGCGAGACGATGATGATGGGATTCATGGAGGAAATTTTCTGTTAGATTGGGTGGGTCCATTCTCAAGCCCCGCTCCGCCGGTTCCGGACGGGAAGGTCTGCATCGTCCCGCATCATGAGCGGAGTCGGGACGGGAGGCAGCCCTCGCAGGGTCCGGTCCCGGTTGCCTCGCGAGCGGGGCTGGAGCGGGAGCTTCAGTGTTGTTTGGAGCAATCGAGCTTCAATCGATCGTGCGACCACGGGCGCTTGCCCATGGCTGGTGCGGCCTGGCGGACCGATGTGCGGGACCATTCCGGGAAGACCCTTCATGGCCGCGTGGTCTGTTACTCCGCGAGTGGCAGGAAGTGATCCCAGTCAGGGATGTTCCAGAGGTTGCGGATCCGCTGCGTGACGGGCACGGCGCGCGGGATACGAGGTTGGGATAGCAGGCGCAGGCCCGCTTCGGAGGGCGTCCGTGCGCCCTTTCGGCTGTTGATCGCCTTGTCGGAAAGGACGCAGTTCCCCCAATCGTCGGTCCCGCCCCGGGACCGTGGCAGGACGTGGTCGATATTCGCTTCCGCCGGGGTGAGCTTCCGGCCGGTGTACTGGCACCGTCCGCCGTCCCTCTCCCACAGTGCACGGAAGCCGAATTTCGGCCGGTGCATCGGCACCCGGTCGAAGCGACTGAGCACGATGACCGTGGGAATGAGCACCGGGCCGCGAGGCGTGCCGATGCCCGCATGCCCCTCCGCCACCGGCAATCCCCGCCAGTCCGCCCAGTCAAAGGGCTGCATGGAATCGCCTTCAATGCGCAGGGCGCGGGCGGTTCCGGAGGCGAGGTGGCCGAAGGCTTCGACGGGTGTGACGGTGTCGATGGCCTGCCAGAAGCGGTTCAATACCAGGACGGTCGAGCGATGGATGTCGGGGAAGGTCATGGTCGATTGGGAGAGGAGTTTGAGGACGGCCGGGACCCATCATCCTCCACCCGGATTTCCAGCGTGGATCGCCAGAAAAAAGACAACAATTCACCAACGAACCAAGATATGCCTTTTCCAAGCAAACGTGCACCTGCACGGGCTGGAAAGTCGGCTTCCGGACCGGAAAAGAAAGTTGCCGTCGGGCAGGACGGAGGGGTTCAGAGGAACCGCGCTAGTCGGGACACGAGGTCGAGGTGGTCAAATCGGGAAAATGGTAGGGATTAAAATCGGGGGCGTGATGCCGGGAAACAAAAAGCCCCGCTTCCAATGGAAGCAGGGCGGCGGAAAATCCTAGGATTTAGGCGGCTTGTCAGGCCGAGAGCGGCCTGTTCCTGCTTCGAGTGGGTGCCGGATAATCGGCGAAGGTCATTCCTTGAATCGTCAGCGTATTCAGACCTGACATCGCGGAACCGAGGACCCGGCGCCAAGCGGAGGAGACCTCTGAAACGAGGGCCTCGCGGCTTTCGGGTTTGGATCGGTGGCGAAGCATCGGCGTGGAATGAAGTTGCAGGTAGATATGCATCTCACACCGACCGGTCAATGCGGATTTTCAGAAAAGTTCATCTTTTCGCATCTATCCCCTGCCGATCGGACGATGATTCCGGCGATCATGCAGAATGACACCCTTCGCTTGTCCCTTGCGTGGACTGCTCATGTGGCTAAGCTCGCAGGACTTCGCCACATGAATGCTACCCCCTCCGCGACCGACTACGACGTTGTGATCTTTGGCGGAGCATTCTCCGGATCGGCGCTGGCGCTCCTGCTGAAGCGAGCCCGCCCGGAAACGCGGGTGCTGATCGTGGAGAAATCCGAGGCCTTTGACCGGAAGGTCGGCGAGTCGACCTCGGAAGTCGCCGGATGCTTCATCACGCGGGTGCTGGGGCTGACGCATTACCTCTCCTGCGAGCACTTCCAGAAGCACGGGCTGCGCATGTGGTTCACCACGCCGGAGAACGACTGCCCGAATTCCTGCTCCGAGATCGGGCCGAATTCGCAGGCGCGCTTTCCCACCTACCAGCTCGACCGCTCGAAGCTGGACGAGCACATGCTGGAGCAGGCGCAGAAGGAGGGCTGTGAACTCCTGCGGCCCGCTTCGATCAAATCCTTCGAGCTGGCTGGAGCCGGCAAGAATTCCGTGGTGGTGAAACACAACGGCGAGACCCGGACCATCACCGCCGGATGGGTGGCCGACTGCTCGGGCAAGGCAGCGCTGGTCGCCCGCCAGCGCGGGCTGTGGCGGAAGCTGGAGGATCACCCGGTCCACTCGATGTGGGTGCGTTTTTCCAATGTGCTCACTCTGGATTCCCATGAGGCCCGGACCAAGGCCGAGTGCCTGAAAGGCGGCCCGTCCGTGGGTCGTGCCAGCGCGACGAATCACCTGATGGGCCATGGCTGGTGGTCGTGGATCATCCCGCTTTCGAATGGCGACTTCTCCGCGGGCGTGACGTGGGACGAACGGATTTTCACCCCGCCATCCGCGGGTCCCATCGGTGATCGAGTAAAGCAGCACCTGGTGGCGCACCCGATCGGCAAGCTGATGTTTGCCGATGCAGTCCCGGCGGAGAATGACTCCCGGATCTACAAGCACCTCCCCTACTACTCGACCGAGGTGTGCGGGGACGGTTGGGTGCTCGCAGGGGATGCGGCGGGTTTCATGGATCCTCTATATTCGCAGGGTCTCGACTACTGCGCGCACGCAACCTACTGTGCCCACAAGATCATCCTGAAGGGCCTGCGCGGTGAGTGCGTGAAGATGGCGCTGGCCACCCACAACGAGATCTACCCGCAGTCCTACCAGCGCTGGTACCACGGCCTCTACCGGAACAAATACCAGTATCTCGGCGATGCGGACCTGATGCACGCCGCCTTCCTCATGGACATCGCGGCCTACTTCATCGGCCCGGTCCGTGCGGTCTATGCCGATGCCGACCGCGAATACTCCACGATGCCCTACAACGGCACCGGCGGGGCGATTTTCGCGAGGCTGATGCGATTCTACAACAGGCGCCTGGAGACGATCGCCCGCAAGCGCCTGATGGCCGGGACCTACGGAAAGAACAACCTGAAGCACCGTCATCTGATCCGCATGCCCTTCGAGCCGAACATGAAGGCCGTGAGGCACCTGCTGGGCGGCATGAAGTTGTGGATGAAGATGGAGGCGGAGACAATGTTCATCCGGCCGGTGGCGGCCCTGCCCGATCCGATGGAAAAGGTCACATCGCCAAGGGTGGCCGAGGCGTCCTGAGCAGGGTGTCCATCGCTGGAATCGAGCGATTTAGCCTGATTTCCTGCCCTTTCTAAAAGAGAGGAACGAGGACGCACGGGCGGATTTCACCGGCAGATTCCGCGCTTTCCGGACTTTGCTGTTGGAACATCCGGCCGGAATTTTCATCGCGCCTTCACGGTAAATTCCGATACACCATCAAGCATACGCATCGTTAGACCGATCTTATCCCATGGAATACGCCTCCGAAACCGAAGTGACCAATGCCGGAAAGCACGTGCGCTCGCTCTCTGCGGCGCTGAACCAGGTGCTCTACGGTCAGGAGGAACTCATCGATCTGGTGCTCACCGGCGTGCTGGCGCGAGGCCACATCCTGCTGGAAGGCCTGCCGGGTCTCGGAAAGACGGAGCTGGTGAAGGGCCTTTCGAAGACCCTGCGCCTCGGCACGAAGCGCGTGCAGTTCACGCCGGACCTGCTGCCGGGCGACATCACGGGCAACCCGGTGCTGCAGGAGACGGACGGACGCCGTGCCTTCGTCTTCCAGCCGGGACCGCTCTTCACGAACATCGTGCTCGCGGACGAAATCAACCGCGCGTCGCCGAAGACGCAGTCCGCTCTGCTCGAGGCGATGCAGGAGCGCCGCGTGACCGTGCTCGGTGAGACGCACGATCTCCCCCGCCCTTTCTTCGTCCTCGCCACGCAGAACCCGATCGAGCTGGAAGGCACCTACCCGCTGCCGGAGGCTCAGCTCGACCGCTTCCTTTTCAAGCTCGAGGTCACCCGGAACAACGTCAGCACGCTGGAGCGGATCGTGACGCAGCGCGAACTCGGCACCGAGCCGGTGGTCGAGGCGATCATGGATGCCTCAACGCTGGATGAGGTGCTAAACCTTGTCCGCCGCATTTACCTGCCGGACGTGGTGGCAAACTACATCGCCCGGCTCGTGGATGGCACGCATCCGGGACAGAGCTCTGCCGCGCGAGGCATCCGCTACGGTGCCAGCCCGCGTGCGGCGCTCTCTCTGGCATCCGCGGCGAAGGCCCGCGCGCTGATGAACGAGCGGCCTCACGCTTCCTTCGAGGATGTCCGCTTTGTCGCTCCCGCCGTCCTCCGCCACCGCATCGTGCTGGAGTACAATGCCCGCGTGGAAGGCCTGACGAACAACGACATCGTCCGCGCGCTGATCGAGGAAATCCCCTTCCAAGGCGGTGCCACGCCGAAGACGCTCAAGACCGCGTGAGACGCGCGAGATTCCATTTTTCCAGCCGATCCCAAGTTCCCTAGCAGCCGGAACTCCCCATCCACCTGTTCCCCTCCATGCGCTTCCGCCTTCTTCTCCTACTCGCCTCCCTCGTCGCTCCGCTGGGAGCACAGGAGGTGCTCTTCAATCACATACCCGATCCGAAGACGAAGACGCGGGTCGAGGCGGTGGCGTTGTTCAATCGCCCGGCACCCGGCGGATTCCTGCCCGTGCGCCTGACCGTGAACAACACGTCCGAGCAACAAGGCAGCATCACGATCTCCACGGAATCGTCCGACGCCAGCTACAGCGGGCAAGGGAGTGAACTCACCTCGTCCTTCAATCTGACGATCCCCGAGAAGCGCACCAGCGTTCATGACATCCTGGTGCCGTGCACCACGCTGCTGAACTACCGCTACGGCGGGAACATGAATGTGAGCGTGCGCATGTCCGGCTCCTTCGGCGCAGCGTCCGGCAGCCTGCGGACAGGCTATCGCGACGACCAGCCGGCGATCCTCCTGAGCGAGCCGCTCTATACGCCGAATGCCTCCGCTCTCGACAGCCAGATGACCAGCCGAGGCGGCAGGCACTATGGTGGCTCCGAGACCTTCGCCGGGAAATTCGATGCCCGCTCCCTGCCGGAAGATTGGCGTGCCTATTCTGGATATGACGGCATCGCCATGACCGACACCGATTGGGGCAATGCCACACCGGGTGCGCGAACGGCGATCCTGCGATGGAATCGCCTTGGCGGAGAACTCCTGATCTACACGCTGTCTGCCACCTCGGATCTGGCGACGCTTGGAGTTGCACCGGATGGCGGCAAGGGCTTGCGGAGTGCTGATCGTAGCTTTGGCCGGGTGTCGCTCGTGCCTGCCACCGTCTCAAGCGGGAAGGTGACGCTGGATCCAGCAGAGACGATCGAGCTTTTTCACGACAAGGCCCGGATGACCTCGCAAAATGCGTCCATCCGGAGCGACTTCAGCGGACACTGGATCACCAAGAGCGAGTTCGGCGAGCAGCGCTACAATTACGGACTTTTCATCGTGATCCTTGTCGGCTTCGGCGTGCTCGTCGGCCCGGTGAACCTCTTCGTCTTCGCGAAGTCCGGACGCCGCCACCGGCTCTTCATCACCACGCCTCTCATCGCGCTCGGCACCAGCGTGCTGCTCATCGCCCTGATCATCCTCATCGACGGCTTCGGTGGCCGCGGCATGCGCACGGTGCTGATGGAGGTGCGCCCGGATGACGGGGAAAATTCCGCCTACATCCTGCAGGAGCAAGTCAGCCGTACCGGCGTGCTGCTCGGCGGTGGCTTCACCCTGAACGAACCCGCCGTCATCACCAGCGTCCCTCTCGCCTCCGGCCAGTGGTCGCGCCTGACCAACGTGAATGAAGGCGGCGGCATGCGCTACGAGGAGAAATTCACCGACGGCAAGCTGGAGGTGGAGGGCGACTGGTTCCAGAGCCGCTCCGAGCAAGGACACTTCGTGAAAGCGATCGTCCCCACACGTGGACGCATCGAGGCCCGCAGCGAGAGCGGCGCTCCATCCTTCCTGTCCACCTTCGATTTCGAAATCGAGAAGCTCTACTACTTGGACAACTCGAACGGATGGTGGAAGGCCGAGAAGGTCGTCCCGGGCAAGGGATTCACCTGCACAACCGCATCTCCGGAAGAAGTATTGGCCTTCGCAAACGAAGCGTCCCTCAAGCTCGCCGAGCGCAGCCGCCGCGTGCTGACGATCCAAAAGGATGTCGCATCCCTGCACAACCGCCCCGGTCATTTCATCGCCGTCACCGAAAGCGCCCCGGCCATCGAAACGCTCAAGGGCATCGATTGGACCAGAACGCGCACGTTCATCACCGGTCCGGTTTTCAAACCCTGAGGCTGCTGGCACTTCTTACTTGGCACTTCCTTCCATGTCCGACACCGCCCCTGCGATCAGCGTCAACAACCTCTACCGTTACTTCGGGCAACTGAAGGCGGTGAATGGCATTTCCTTCGAAATTCCCCATGGCTCCGTCTGCGGATTCGTCGGGGCGAATGGCGCCGGCAAGACGACAACCATGCGCATCCTCGCTTCTCTCGACTACCCGACTATGGGGACCGCCGAGATCTGCGGGATCAATGTGGTCCACCATCCGGACGAAGTCCGGAAGTTGATCGGCTGGATGCCGGATCATTTCGGCAACTACGAGCACATGACCGTGGTCGAGTACCTCGACTTCTACGCACGCGCCTTCGGCTACAAGGACAAGGAGCGCAAGACGCGGGTGCAAGAGGTGATGGAATTCACGGACCTGGTGCCGCTCGCCGACCGCTTCTCTAACAAGCTCTCGAAGGGCATGACCCAGCGCCTCTGCCTCGGTCGCGCACTGCTGCACGATCCTCAGGTGCTCATCATGGACGAGCCTGCCGCGGGTCTCGACCCCAAGGCCCGCGTCGAATTGAAGCACCTCATCCGGGTGCTCGCACAGGAGGGCAAGACCATCTTCATCTCCTCCCACATCCTCTCGGAGCTGGGCGAGATGTGCGACTCGCTGCTCTTCGTGAATGGCGGCCGCATCGTTCACCACGGCGACTCCGAGTCGCTGAAACACGGCACGGACTCGAAGGGCGGCATGCTCTACGACGTGCAGGTCATCGGCGACCCGCAGGCGGTCTCCGACTGGTGCGTGGTGAATCCCCATGTGGAGTTCCTTGAGAGCCGCAAGGCCGGCGGACGAATCCGCATCGAGTCCGGCGAGGCCGAGCGCGCGGCAGAGATCCTCGCCCGCATGATCAAGGACGGCCTGAAGGTGACGGAATTCCACAAGGAACAGCGCAATCTGGAGGACGCCTTCATCGACATGCTCGGCCGCATCGACCGCGGCGAGGGAGCGCTGCCGTCCGCGCCGAAGTCCGAGATCCCCGCCTTCACGCCTCCCGAACCATCGAACAACTGATGAGTGCTGCCGCCCCCGCCGTCACGCCACCTCCCGTGTCGGGCAAGCTCGATGAATTCAGCGACAAGCTCTCGCCCATGCTGGTGAAGGAGCTTCGCCAGGGACTCCGGGCAAAGACCTTCGTCATCCTCTTCCTCGCCCTCCAGGGCCTGCTGGCCGTGGTGATGCTCGCGGCCGTTGGCGCGAGCTCCGATGGCGACGCAGGCATGAGCGTCAGCAAGGTGATCTTCTTTTTCTTCTCGCTGGCCGCGCTCGTCGCCCAACCGCTGCGAGGGGTCGGCTCGCTGCACAATGAGATCAAGGGAAACACCATCGACCTGATGGTGCTCACCCGCCTCGGCTCATGGCGCATCGTGCTTGGCAAGTGGGTGGCCATCGTCAGCCAGACGGCGCTGCTGCTCACGGCGATCATCCCCTACCTGATTCTCCGCTACTTCTTCGGGCGCATGGATCTCTTCGCCGAGCTCCTGCTGCTGGCACTCATCTTCGCGGGCTCTGCGATTTTCACCGCCGTAACGGTCGGACTCTCCGCCATCGGCTCCGTGCTTGTCCGCGGACTGCTGCCGCTGGCCGCGGCGATCTACGTCGGTGCTGGCATCATGGGCATCACCTTCGGCAATGACCTCGATGATGTGATCGAGATCTGCTCCTTGCAGCGCGATGGCTCCGGCTGGGGCGTGCTGACGTTCCTGCTGGTGGGTGGCTATCTGGGATGGATGGCCCTGGCGCTGGGCGCCTCGATGATCGCGCCCATGGCGGAGAATCACAGCACCTCGCGCAGGCTCATTGCCCTTGGCATGTTGCCTCTCCTCGTCCTGTTCGCCTGGGCGGGCGACTTCTCCCGGGAACCGCTGGCAGTGGTGCTCATGCTGGTGGCCGTGCCCGCGATCGTGATTGCCCTGACCGAGCCGCTTCAATTGCTACCGCCGATCTGCCGTCCTTTCCTGAAGTTCGGCGGACTTGGAAAGCTCGCGGGACGCTTCCTCTACCCGGGTTGGCCGTCCGGCGTGCTTTTCACAGGCCTCTTCATCGCGGGTGTGCTCGGTGTGTTCTTCTCCAGACCGGGTGGCTTCGGCGGGCACATGGGTGGTTTTGACATCGTCGGGACCATCATTCTGATGACCTGCCTCGGCACCCTGCTGCTCCCGGCCTTGATCATGCGGGCATTCGTTCGCCAGGCGAAAAATCCACTCGGCGTTTATATCCTCGTCGGGGTCATCCTCTGCGTCATCGCCATCGCCCTCGGCATGATCATGTCGGAGACGAAGAACGACGAGTATGTCTGGCTTTTCTCATGGGTGCCGCCGGTGCAGATGAACCTGATCGATCACCTCCAGAGTATTCATTACAATTCCATGGGCAGCGCTGGCTTCTCAGGCAGCGGATCACCGGACTTCCAGCCCGTGCTGCTCACCGGCATCGTCACCTCCTCAGTGTATTTCGTGCTGCTGCTGATGCTCGCGCTGCGGAATTTCTCCACCATCCGTGAGGTCGAGCAAGAGGCCGAGAACTACGCCGCCACCACCAAGCCATGACGACCGAGGAACTCACCCGCTGTCATGCCCGCGCGCTCGCCGCGGCAGGACGACTGCGGCTGCCGTTGCGTTCGCGCGTCTGGAAGGGCCAGGCCGGGGAATTCCAGGGCGCGGGCGTGGGCTCGTCGCTCGATTTCCAAGACCACCGCACCTACGTGCCGGGCGATGATCCGCGCCACATCAACTGGCAGGCCTACGCGCGGACCGGCCAATACACGATGAAGCTCTACCGCGAGGAAGTGCGCCCCGTGGTGGATGTCCTGCTGGATGCCTCGGAGTCGATGTTCTTCGACCCTCAGAAGGCGGAGCGCGTCGCGGAGCTATTCTGCTTCGTCGTCGAGTCCGCCCGCCGCTCCGGTGCGAGTACCGCGGTTTTTCTCGTTCGTGGAGATGCCATGCGACCGGTCGCACCGGAGAGCATCGCCACGCATCGCTGGCTGGACGAGGCCCGGGCAATGAAGTCCTCCGATGCCTCCCTCCCGCCAGACCTCTCTCGCATCCCTTTCCATGGCAATGCCATCCGCGTGCTGGTGTCCGACCTGCTTTTCCCCGGCGATCCCGAGCACGCGGTGCGAATGCTGGCCGCCCGCCAAGGCAGCCCGATCTTCCTCGTTCCCTTCCTGCAGAGCGAGGCCGCGCCGGATTGGGCGGGCAACTACGAGTTCGTCGATGCCGAGCGGAAATCACGCCACCCGCACCGCATCGAGCCCTCCGTGCTGAAACGTTACAAGGAGAGCTACACGAACCACTTCACCATGTGGAAAACCGCCTGCCGCCGCCACCAATGCCGCATGGCGCGCATTGCCTGCGAACCGGACCTCCAGACCGCCCTCTTCGCCGAGGCACTGCCGAGCGGTGCGCTGGAAACGGCAATGTGACGCCCCCATTTTTCTAACAGCTCTCCGCCCTTGCTCACTCTCTCCAACCCTGCCGGCCTCTGGGCGCTCCTCGGGATTCCCGCGGTGCTGGCGATCCATTTCCTCCAGCGCCAGGCGGTCATCATCCCGATCTCCACGCTCTTCCTGTTAGAGAAGACCCAGCGTGAATCCGCAAGCGGTCGCCGCTTCGACCGGCTGATGAATTCCGTGCCGCTGTGGATGCAGCTCCTCGGCGTGCTGCTGCTCACCTGGCTGCTCGCGGAGCCCCGTTACCAGAAGGCACGGAGCACGCAGCGCGTGGCGATCGTCCTCGACTCGTCGGCATCCATGGCAGTCACCAGGGACAAGCTGAAGGAAAAGCTCGTCGCTTCCCTGCCCGATCTCCAAGGCCCCGCGACCGCTCTGGAACTCACCGTGCTGGAGAGCACGCCCGGCAAGCCGAAGCTCTACTCCGGGGACAATCCGGAGGACTTCGCGAAAGCGCTCGATGCATGGCAGCCCCGCTCCGGCCTGACCGATCCCTCGCAAGCGCTGCGGCTCGCACGCTCTCTCGTCGCACGCGAGGGCATCGTCGTTTACGTGACCGATACCCCGGTGGAGCAGCCGCCCTTCGACGCGCGTCTCCTTTCGCTCGGCGAACCCATCGACAATGTCGGCTTCACCGGTGTCGGCATCGCGGAGAAGGAAGGCGCGAAGGTCTTCCAAGCACTCGTGCGGAACTACTCTGCGTCCCGTGCCACGCGCACCTGGCAGGTCGAATTGCCGGACGGCACCCGCACCGAACCACGCAGCATCGACCTGGAGCCGAATGCCATCGTGACCCTGCAGGCTGCCTTCCCCGCACAGGCGGAGCGGATGAAGCTGCTGCTTTCGCCCGACACCTTCACGTTGGATGACGTGCTACCGATCGTGGTCCCGCAGCCGAAGAAGCTCGCGATCTTCGCCGCCACCGGCGGTGCCTACGAGGATCTGTCGAAGAAGCTCCTGCGCTCGCTGGAAGCCACCGAGTCCGTCAATGACACAGCGACTGCGGACCTGACGATCCTGTCCTACGATCCGCTCGACCCGGTGCTTCCGGGTGGCCATGCCATCGTCTTCGTGAAGGACGAGACCCAAGGCGGGGCCTATCTCAAGGGCGGCATCGTGGCGGAAAAGCACCCGCTCATTGACGCGCTCAACTGGCAGTCCCTGCTCGTCCGCGAGACCATCCAACTCCAGCGCCGCGAGAGCGACGACGTGCTGCTGTGGCAGGGCGAGCGCCCGCTGATCTTCCTGCGCGAGACCGATGCCACCGCGGACACGCCCGCATCACGTCAGCTCTGCTTCAATTTCGACCTGCGGCTTTCGAATGCCTCCACGCAGCCCGCCTTCATCGTGATGCTGCATCGCTTCGCGGAAGAATTGCGGGAGGCGAAGATCGCGCCGACCACCGAGCTGCTGGAAAGCGGCCAGCCCCTGACCCTCGCGGCGAATACCGGTGCCGAGGTGGCCGGGCTGACCGTGGAAACCCGGAACCTGGAGGGCAAGGAGGTGAAGACCGACACTCTCCCCGCGTCCGCACAGGTCAGGCTGGAGGCACCGCTGGAGGCCGGCTTCCTCAGCGTCCATCAGGGCGAGACCGCCCTGCTCACGGCCAGCGTTCATTTCGCGGACACGCGCGAGGCGGACTTCAGCGAATGCAAGCCAGCAGACACGATTGATCAGGGCAGTGCGGTCGCCGTGGAGCGCCACACCGATGAAGACCACTGGTGGCGCGCGTGGTTCCTCTTGCTGCTCGCCGCGCTGCTCGTTTCGTGGCATTTCACCCGGGAGCGCGAAGCCGCCAGGAAGCGCGCCGAACCCCAACCTGCCTGACCGACATGAAACTCCGCTGCCTCCCGCTGACGGTCCTGCCCCTGCTCGCCGCCTCCTGCACCACGACCACCGTCTACCGCCACACGAACGGCTCGCTGACGATTTCCCAGCGCGGGCTGAAGGCCGCCCCGTCCACCTATTGGGTCAATGGCGCAGGTGCCGGACGCATCACCACCGCGGGCGATCTCACGGTCTTCCGCAAGTTCACCCACAAGTCCGCGCCCGCCGTGCCGCTGAAATGCGACGGCTTCGTGGACGCCACGCGCAAGAAGGTGGAGATCCGCCTGGTCGAGAAACAAGGCGGCACCCTCTCGCAACCCTGGGTCAACGGCCGCTACAAGGTGATCGATGAAAACGCGCCCAAGCCCTTCTATCATTGGCTGATCCCATGACGAAATACGCCTGCGCCCTGGCTACCCTGCTGTGCGTTTCGTGCAGCTCGACCAAGACCTATTTGCACCCTGACCAGAGCATCACGATCAGCTCTCGCAATGCGTTCACTTCATGGGACCACTGGATTTCCCCGACAGATCCCGGCACGGTCACTCCAGCTTCAAAAATCAAACTGGGCTCACGCGAAAACATCAAGGTCCTCGGCTACAGGCCGATCAAATGCGAAGGCTTCATTGATCGCACGAAGGATGGCACAGTCCTCATCCAGTTAGCCATCGAAGAACAATGGGCAGGACGATGGAAAACGTTCTATTACAACGGCACACACCGACTGATCGAAGAATCATCCGGCCCGGAATCTTGATTCGGATCCGACCTTCCTTTTCCCTGGCATTCAACGCGTCATGACCTTCGGTTCTCCAGAGTGGTTCCTTTTGATTCCGGCCTTCCTGTTCATCGGGTGGTTCTGGAAGTCCCTGCGCCTGTGGTCGCCGCTGCGGCTCGTGCTCGTCCTGCTCGCGGCCTTCGGGCTCTCCGATCCGAAGATGAACGTGCAGGAGGATGCGCTGGATCTCTTCGTTCTGCTAGACCGCTCGGACTCCACCGAGAACCTGGTGGACAAGAATCTCACCGAGTGGAAGCAGCTAATCGAAAACGCAAAGCCCAGCCACCGCGACGAGGTCCACTACTTCAATTACGGCGCCGAGATCGCGGACGCCAGCAAGGACGACGTGACCTTCACTGGCTCCCGCAAGCTGACCCGCACCGGACTGGCGCTGTCACACATCACCGCGCTGACGGAAAAGAACCGTCCCTCGCGCGTGCTGCTTTTCACCGACGGCTTCGCCACCGAACCGCTGCACGAAGCCGCGGCGCAGCTCCAGACGCAGGGCATCCCCGTCGATTTCCGCCTGATCCGCGAGGAGACGCTCGATGACTTCCGCATGTCGCGTCTGGACATCCCGGAGCGAGTGCAGGCGGGTGAGCCCTTCCTGATCGCGGCCACCGTCCGCGGCTCGTCCGACACGGACGTCAACCTGATCATCCGCCGCGGCGACCAGACGCTGACGGAGACCAAGGTGAAGCTCGTCAATGGCGTGGGACGCGCCGAATTCACGGACCGCATCCCGCGCGCCGGGGCCTATCACTACGAGGCCGAGGTGGTGGTTGGCAGCGACTCCCCCTTCAAGGACGCGCATCCCGGGAACAACAAGATCTCGCGCTGGATCGAGATTGCCGGCGGTCCGCGTGTGCTGCTCGCAACGAAATACACGGATGACCCGGTGGCAAAGGTCCTCTCGTCGCTCAACTTCACCGTCGATGTCGTGACGGATCCCTCCGACTTGCGTCCCGGCCGCCTGACCGGGGCGCGTGCGGTGATATTCAACAATATCCCCGCCTTCGAGGTGCCGGGGGATTTCATGGACGCACTCGACTTCTTCGTGCGCGAGCAGGCGGGCGGGTTCCTGATGGCTGGCGGCAAGCAGTCCTTTGGCTCTGGTGGCTATTTCCAATCATCCCTCGATGCTCTCCTGCCCGTGTCGATGGAGTTGAAAACGGAGCACCGCAAGTTGGCCGTGGCGCTCGCGATCGTGCTCGACCGCTCCGGCTCGATGTCCGTCGGTGTCGCCGGCGGCATGGTGAAGATGGACCTCGCCAACAACGGTGCAGCCGACGCCATCGGCCTGCTCGGTCCCATGGATCAGGTCAGCGTCATCGCCGTGGACAGCGCACCGGAGATCGTCATCCCGCTCACGGAGGTGAAGAACAACCAGGCCAAGCTGCAACAAACCGCACGCAGCGTGAAGTCGATGGGCGGTGGCATCTACGTCTATGAGGGCCTGAAAGCCGCATGGGACGAGCTGAAGGACACCACCGTGGGCACCCGCCACGTGATCCTCTTTTCCGACGCGAACGACACGGAAGAGCCCGGCGATTACAAGCGGCTGCTGGCCGAAATGAAGAAGGAAGGCTGCACCGTCTCCGTCATCGGCATGGGCACGAAGGCGGACTCGGATGCGAAGCTGCTGGAAGAAATCGCCAAGCTCGGCGATGGCCGGATCTTCTTCGCCGACCAGCCGATGGACATCCCGAAGATCTTCGCGCAGGAGACCGTGACCATCGCCCGCTCCGCATTCATCGAGGATCCGGTGGCCGCACAACCGACCGGGCGGTGGGCGGAAATCTCGCCGAAGTTGCTCGAGTGGCTGCCGGAAGTGGATGGCTACAATCTTTCCTACGCCCGCGAGGACGCCACCACGTCGTTGGTCAGCCGGGACGAATATGTGGCACCGCTCGTCGCGCACGCGCGCCGCGGGCTGGGCCGCAGCGCTGCCGTGTCATTCCCGCTCGGCGGCGAGTTTTCACAGCGCATCCGGGACTGGCAGGGCTATGGCGACTTCGTCCAGACGATGACCCGCTGGCTGATGGGCATGGACCTGCCGCCGGGCATCGGCCTGAAGCACCGCCTGGACGGCACGCGCCTGACGCTGGATCTCCTCTACGATCCCGAGCAGTGGGCACAGAAGCTCTCCGCCATGCCGCCAAAGCTGCGCCTGCTGGAAAGCGGACCCGGCTCGGCTCCTTATGATGTCCCGTGGAAGCGCATCGCACCGGGACACTTCTCCGTGACGAAGGACCTCGATGAAGGCGCGATCGTCCGCGGCGCGATTCAGGTCGGTGAGCATGCGCTCCCTTTCGGTCCGGTCACCGTCGGTTCTTCTGTCGAGTGGTCGCTGGAGCCGGAGCGCTTGGCCGAGCTTCGCACGGTGGCCGCACAGACCGGCGGACGTGAATTGCTCAATCTCGAGGATGCGTGGCTGCGTCCGCCGAATCGCCAGGACGTCTCCCTGCGCATGTGGATCGCCCTCTCCATGCTGCTCTTGCTGGTGACCGAGGCTCTCCTCACCCGCACCGGATGGAAAATGCCGCTGCCTGCCATGCCGAACTTCGCGCCGCGGGAAAAGGTCGCCAAGCCGAAGAAGGTGAAGGAAGCCAAGCCCGCACCCGTTTTCGCGAAAGAGGAAGAAAAGCCCGCCATCACCGCTGCCGCCCCGCCGGAAGACAGCTCCGAACGCCGCTCCCGCTACCAGCGGGCAAAGGATCGCAAGTAGAGCTGTATCCACCCGGCCTTGCCAAGCAGGCACGGCCCGACGACAACGCTCCGGCATGCGCATCCTCATCTACGCCATGGGCAGTGCCGGGGATGTGCATCCCTTCGTCGGAGTCGGCAGGGCACTGCAGGCCCGTGGCCATGAGGTGATCGTCGCCACCAGTGCATTCTTCGAGGACGTGGTGCGCCGTGCCGGGCTGGGCTTCCGCGCGATGGGCACGGTGGCGGACTTCGAGCGGGTCCAAGGCGATCCTCACTTGTGGCATCCCACGAAAGCGCTCCCGTCGATCATCCGCCACGCGGTGAATCCAAGCTACGAGCCGATTCTCGAAGTCGCCCGCGAGCTCCACATTCCCGGAGAGACGGTGATCCTCGCGAGCTCGCTGGCATGGGCAACCATGTCCGTGCGCGAGCTGTTAGAGATCCCCGTGGTGAGCGTCCACCTTGCCCCGTCACTGTTCGCCAGCAGCTACCGGCAGCCCGTGATGCATGGCGCGCCGGTGCCGCAGTCGGCACCGCATTTCCTGAAACGCTTCCAGTGGTGGGTCGCAGGGAAAGTCGTGGATCATCACGTCCTGCCGGAGTTGAATCGCTTCCGCGCTCGTCATGGGCTGCCTGCCACAAGCGGCATCCTCCACGGCTGGCACTCGCCGGATCGTGTCATCGCGTTGTTTCCCGAGTGGTTCGGCCCGGCACAGCCGGACTGGCCGAAAAACGTGATCCAGACCGGTTTCCCGCTCTTCGATGAGAGCGGCCAGCGCGAGGTGCCGCAGGAACTCGAAGACTTCCTCAACGACGGCGATCCGCCGGTGGTCTTCACCCCGGGAAGCGCGATGGACCGCGGGCACTCGTTCTTCTCCGAGGCGGTGAAGGCGCTCACGTCCATCGGCAGGCGCGGCATTCTCATCAGCCGCTTTTCCGACACCATCCCGCCGAACCTGCCTAGCACCGTGAGGCATTTCCCCTACGTGCCCTTCAGCCAGGTCCTCCCCCGTGCTGCGGCGCTGGTCTATCACGGCGGGGTCGGCACCTGTGCGCAAGCGCTTCGCGCGGGCGTCCCGCAACTGCTGATGCCCATGGCCCACGACCAACTCGACAATCTGAGCCGCGTCGAGGATCTCGGGGTCGGCGGGGGATTGCACCCAAGGCAGTTCAAGGCCCGCAAGATCGCGTCCGTGCTGGAAGGCATGCTCGCGGATCCCTCGCTGAAACAACGGGCGCTGGACATTTCCGCTAGGTTCGATCCTTCGGGCTGGATGAATCGGACCTGCGATCTGATCGAGGAAATGAAGCCGTGAAACCGCTCTTGGCGAGCGCCCCGGTCTGCCTACAGTCCCGCCCATGTCATCGACTTTCGGCCACTCTTTCCGCATCCACACCTTCGGCGAATCGCACGGCGGCGGCGTGGGCGTGGTCATCGATGGCGTCCCGCCCCGCGTGCCGCTGAGCCTGGAAGACATCCAGCATGAGCTGGATCGCCGCCGTCCCGGCCAGAGCGAGATCGTCACGCCGCGCAAGGAAGCGGACAAGGCGGAGATCCTTTCCGGCCTCATCGATGGCCAGACGCTCGGCACCTCCATCGGCATTTTTGTCCGGAATGAGGACCAGCGCCCCGGTGCCTACGATGAGATGGCGGTGAAGTATCGCCCCTCCCACGCCGACTACACCTACGACGCGAAGTATGGCATCCGCGCGCTTTCCGGCGGCGGACGCGCCTCCGCCCGCGAGACCATCGGCCGCGTGGCCGGTGCCGCCGTGGCGAAGAAGGTGCTTGAGCACCTCTGCCCCGGCATCGAGGTGCTGGCCTGGGTGAAGTCCATCCACGACCTGAATGCCGACGTCGATCCCCTCTCCGTCACGAGCGCGGACATCGAGGGCAATATCGTCCGCACGGGCGACCTCGCGATGGTCGAGCCGATGATCGAGCGAATCAAGGCGGTCCGCGCCGAGGGGAACTCGGTGGGCGGCGTGGTGGAGTGTGTCATCCGCGGCTGCCCGCCCGGACTCGGTGAGCCTGTCTTCGACAAGCTGGAAGCGGACCTCGCCAAGGCCATGCTTTCCCTGCCCGCCACGAAGGGCTTCGAGGTCGGCTCCGGATTCGCGGGCACCCTGCTCACCGGCCGCGAGCACAATGACCCCTTCCGGATGGTGGACGGCAAGGTACGCACCACCAGCAACCGCTCAGGCGGCATCCAGGGCGGGATTTCCAACGGTGAAAACATCGTCTTCCGCGTCGCCTTCAAGCCGACCGCCACGATCATGACCTCGCAGGAGACCGTGACCAGTGCGGGCGAGAATACGGAGCTGGCCGGTCGCGGCCGCCACGATGCCTGCGTTCTCCCACGCGCCGTTCCGATGGTGGAGGCGATGGCCATCCTCGTCCTATGCGATCACCTGCTGCGCCAGCGCGGCCAGGTGGGCGGCTTCGCGGCTCCGGAAGCTTGATTCCAGCAAACGAAGAACATGCTTGCCGCACTGAATCTGGAGTCGATGCCACAGCTCAGCCTCGGCACCGCGGCGCTGCTGGTCTTCGCGGCCTGCGCGGTCTTCGCCATCTTGCGAGGATTGGTGAAGATGATCACGGGTTCGCTGGTGCTTTGCCTCAGCGGCGTCGCGGCCTATCTGGCGTGGCGTCATGCGCCGGTGATTCCCATCCCGGGCGGCCCGTGGATCGCCCCGATCACGGCGGGTCTGCTGTCGCTTTTCGTCCTGCGCGCCGTGCTGCGGTTCGTGGCCAGTCCCTTCAGCAAGTCCGGCGATGACGACGGCGAGCCGAAGAAACGCTCACCCCTGCGCTGGGCGCTCACGCTACTGACGAGCCTGGTCCCCGCTTCGCTGCTGTCCTTCACAGGCGTGACCGCCCTGAAGAACGTGGGGGCGGTCGCGGACATCCAGCGTTTCGTTGATGGTGAAAAGGCGAACTCCGGCAGCTCGGCTTTCCTCGCCGAGGTGAAGGAGGTCATCAACCGCGTGCTGCCGGAAGACTGGTTCCGCAACATCGATCCGCTGACGGAAGATGCCCGGGTGAATCTCGCGAAGCTGATCGCCCGCGGCGACAGCAAGCCCCCGCCGAAGGCCATCCCCGTGATGGAAGACCCGGAGATCCGCTCGCTCATCCTCCACGATCCCAAGTTGCGCGAGCTCGCCAAATCGAAGCGCTACGCCGACATTCTCCGCGATCCCCGGCTCGACCACGTGATGGCGAATCCGGACCTGAAGAAGCTGCTCGGGAACCTGCAGCTCTGAGTGACATAGGGCACCCCTCGCCCGTCGGCCGACCACAGCTTTGCCCCTTGGCACCACCCGCCCGGGCCTTCACGCTCCGCCCATGCGCATCGTTCACGCCGCCAACCTCCAGCTCGACAAGGATGGCGCGCACCTGTGGAACCAGGACCAGAAGATCCACCACGGCCTCGTCCGGCTGGGTCACTTCGTCTATCCCTTCTCGATCAATGACCGGGCGCGCATGCTCTCGCCGACGAAAAGCAAGACCTTTGGCAAGGGCCGGGCAAACAAGGCGCTGATCGAGACCTGCCGGAACGTCCATCCGGACCTGCTCATCCTCGGCCACGCGCAATACATCACCGCGGAGACGCTTCGGGAAATCCGTCGCATCCTGCCCGCGATACGGATCGGCCTTTGGTATGTCGATCCCCTCTGGGACGCTGATGAGACGAAGCACCTGCGCGACCGCTTGGAGGTTCTAGACGCGCTTTTTTGCTCCACCGGCGGAGAGTTGTTGGAAGCGCTCGCCCGGCCAAATTGCCCGGCTGCTTTCATCCCGAGCGCCGTCGATGCGGGCATTGAATGCCATCGCGCTTACGAAACACCGGATGCGGAAATCCTTCACGACCTGCTCTTCTTCGGTCGCGACAAGGGCGAGCCTGGACGCCGCGCCTTCCTACAAGAGCTGAAGGCAAAGCTGCCGGACCTGCGGGTCGGCTACTATGGTTGCCTGGACCAACCCGGCATCTTCGGCTGGGAAAAGGAGCAGGTCATCCGCCGCTCGAAGATGGCGCTGAACCTTTCCCGCCGCACCGATGTGGCTCTCTACTCGTCGTCCCGCATCGCCGAGCTCATGGGCAATGGCATCCTCACCCTCACACCCAGCGGTGCGGGACTCGAGGGGCTTTATGCGGAAGACGAGATCGCGTATTTCGACGGCATCGATGACCTCGCTGAGAAAGTACGATACTTCTCGGAGAACGACGGCCAGCGCCTCGCCATGGCGCGCAAAGGCTGGGAGCGGAATCACCGCGACTACAGCGGCACAGAGATCGCACGCTTCATCGTGGATCTCACGCTGGCTGACGAAGCCTGGAAGTCAGCCCCGTGGGCGGCTCACGTCTTTCATCCGGGAGCTTGAGCCGGCCCGCCAAGATCACTTTTTCTCGGCCATCACCGCGGCAGCGGTCAGCTCCACGAAGGAGCCCATCGCGCCCGTGTAGTGGATCCTCCGCGTACCATCGAGGACGTAGGCGAGCGGCCAGATACCCACGCGGTATTCGCCGGTCAGCTTGCCATCCGGATCGGAGAAATTGGGCCAGTCCACCAGCCCGGAAGCCTGGAGCTGACGCAGGGTAGCCTGCGGATCGCGGTTCACGCCGACGATCTCGAATGGCTGTCCCGAAAAACGCGCGCGGATCTTCTTCACCATGTCGCAAAGCTCCTCCGTGCCGATTTCCTCGGAGCGCCAGAAGAGCAGCACCACCGTCTTGCCCCGGTAGTCGGAGAGCTTCATCGGACGTCCGCCGGAGTCGGTGCCGGTCAGATCCGGTGCCTCGCGGCCCTTGCTGAGGAAGCGGATGATGTAGAGCTCGTCCTCCGCCAGCTTCGCGACGCTCACGCCATTCACCTCTACGTCGCTGCTTTCAATGATGGCCTTCTTCAGCATGGTCAGGCGGCGGCGCATCACCTCCGGTTCGTCGCTGAGGTCCTTCAGCAGCATGGCGATGCCGAGCGCGGCCACGCCTTGAACCTTCTTGTCCGGGTTTCCCCGCTCAATCTTTTCCAGCAAGGCGAGCGACGAGGGATCGGGCGAGGCCACCAGCGCGAGACACATCGGCGAGAGATTCTTGCTGGCCAAGTGATGCTTTTCCACCGCCGCACGGATTGCCACACCAGCATCGCCCAGCAGGGGCTTGGCCATGCCGTTCTCACCCACGGTCACCTGACCTGCGGAAATTTTCAGCAGCCATGCGGCGGGTTCCACAACCCACGCCTCGGCCAGATTCGGCTGGATCGCCGCCCACATCCGCTTCGCTGCCGCGGCTGCGTCCGGGCGTTCCTCGGCGACCTTTTTGCGCTCCGCGTCGCTGCCTGCCACGTGCAGTTTCAGCACCCATGCCTTGATATCCGCCTCGTAGGAACGACGGATGCCGTCCGCCTGCTGGGGTGTCCCGGCGTGGGCGGAAAGGCTGCCGGCCACGAGGACCGACGCGACGAGGAGTGGGAAACGCATGCCTCACGCTAGCTGCCCTCCCGCCCGTGACAAGCCCTTGGCTCAGGGTGTCTCACACATCCCGGACATGAAAACGCCCCGACCTTCCGGACGGGGCGCTCGTTTGAATCAGTCTGTCGGCAACGGCTCAGATCTCCGCGACCGGGAGGCTCGACACTTCCTCGCGGACCTTCTCGGCGAGAAGCGTCGAGAGGTAGCGCTCGGTCGAGGAGGCACCGATGGTGACGATGCGTTTGCCTGCGAATTCCGGGCGTTTCGCGAGCTGGATGGCGGCCCAGACGTTCGCTCCCGTGGAGATGCCAGCCGGGATGCCTTCCTCGGTGTTGAGAGCCTGCGCGGTGGCAAAGGCGTCCTCGTTGGTCACCTGGATCACATCGTCGATGATGTCCACATTGAGGTTCTTCGGGATGAAGCCGGCACCAATCCCCTGGATCATGTGCGGACCCGGCTTCAGCTCCTCGCCGTTGCGGAATTGCGTGATGACCGGGCTGGCCACCGGCTCCACGGCGAAGGTCTTCAGGTCCGTGCGTCCCTTGATGACCTCGGAGACACCGGTGATGGTGCCACCGGTGCCGATGCCTGCGACGAAAGCGTCGATCTTGCCATCGGTGTCGCGCCAGATTTCCTCGGCGGTCGTCTCGCGGTGGATCTGCGGGTTCGCGGGATTCTCGAACTGGCCGGGACCGAATGAGCCCGGGTTTTCCTCAAGGAGCTGCTTCGCCTTCGCGATCGCACCGCCCATGCCGCGCGCACGTGGCGTCAGCACGATCTCGGCACCCAGCAGGCGCAGCAGCACGCGGCGCTCGATCGACATGCTCTCGGGCATCGTGAGGATGCAGCGGTAGCCTTTCGCGCGGGCCACGAAGGCGAGCGCGATGCCGGTGTTGCCGGAGGTGGGCTCGATGATCAGCCCGCCGGGCTTGAGAGAGCCTTCCTTTTCGGCGGTCTCGATCATCGCCTTGCCGATACGGTCCTTCACACTGAAGAGCGGGTTGAAGAACTCGGCCTTCAGCAGCACCTCGGCACCGAGGCCCTGGGTCAGCTTGTTCAGGCGGATGAGCGGGGTGTTGCCAACGGTGGCAACCATGGAGTCTGCGATTGGCATAGCTTTATGGGGCGGTATGTTGGATGAGAGTCTGAGGGGGGCTGGCCGCGGAATGCGACGGAAAAACAGGGCAAATTACGTCACGGCCGGTCACGACGGATCGCCGTCCGGCAGCCCCGCCATCCGGGCGAGACATGCCGGTATGGATCCCTCCGCCTACTCTAACATGTGATCGCCTGCGCGGGGATTTCATGGAAAGAGCGACGAACGGAGGCTGGCTTTAGATCTGGAAGTCCGAGTTGCCGGAGTCCAGGTGGAGACCGCACTCATACTTCTCGCCATTGAAGCGGGTCTCCTCAGCGGAGAGTCCGTTCACCGCGGGAACGGTGCTGTGCCAATCGCCCATGGTGACGTAGCCCTCCGCCTCCAGCGGGTGATGCGGCAGGTCATGCTGGTTCATGAAAACCGAGACCTGCGCGTCTGCCCAATCGAGGATCGGGTAAACCTTCAGCGTCTTCTTCTGCTGCTCGGCGAAGGCCCGCGCGGCACGCGTGCTGGACTGGCTGCGGCGCACCCCGCTGATCCAGACGTCGGCTCCGAGTTCCTTCAGCGCCCGGTCCATCGGTTCGACCTTCGTGAAGACGCCATACTTGGCAAGGCCCTCCTTCCCCTGCTCCCACAGCTTTCCGTAGAGGGCTTCCATGCGGGCGGAAGAATGGGTGGGATGATAGATGCGGAGATCCGTGCCCAGCTCCTTCACGAGCTGGTCGGCATAGCGGTAGGTCTCCGGGAAGTGATACCCGGTATCGATGAAGATGACCGGGATCTCCGGTGCATTGTCAGCGATGAGCTTCAGCATGACGGCCGCCTGCAGGCCGAAGCTGGTCGAGGCAACCAACCGGCTGCCGTAGTGCTGGTGCAGGAGCTTGAGCCGCTCGCCGGCCTTCAGGCGGGCGAGTTCGTCCGAGAGCGCTTCGGCTTCGGTCGGGGTGGCGATGCGAGTGATGGTGGACATTTTGATAAACCGCGATGAACGCGAGGGAATGAATTGAAATCGAAAAACGGAAAGACGGAGCGGTGGGTCGGCCTAAGGACGACACCGCTGGTATCCGGTTTCACATTCCCTGTGGTTCATGGTCGGTTCAGTTCTTGAGGGCCTCTTCCTTGATGTTCTTGTGGAAGTCGGAGCCCTGCTTGGTTTCGGCGACGATGCCGGCGCGGATGACGTAGTCACCGAAGTGTTCGCCTGCATTCCGCTCCTTGGCAAATCGCTGGATGATGGGAGACAGGAGCCCGCGGATCTCGTTCGAGTGGATGTCTTGGCGGTAGAGCTTGCTGAGCCGCTGGCCCGCGTGCCCGCCGCCGAGGTAGAGATTGTAGCGGTCCGGACCGCGACCGACGAAGCCGATCTCGGAGATGAAGGGACGGCCGCAACCGTTCGGGCAACCCGTCATGCGGATCGTGATAGAGTCGTGGCGAAGGCCGGCGTTTTCCAGCTCTTCTTCCAGCTCGGTCACCACTTCCGGCAGGTAGCGTTCGGCCTCTGCGAGTGCCAGGCCGCAGGTTGGCAGGGCAACACAGGCGATCGAGGCCAGTCGCAGCGCGCTGCGCTCGTGGCTGTGATGCATGCCGTATTTCTCCAGCAGCGCCTCGATCTCCGATCGCTTCTTCGCGGAGATGTTCGCGATGATGAGGTTCTGGTTCGCGGTCAGGCGGAAGTCGCCATCATGGATCTTCGCGATCTCCAGCAAGCCCGTGCGCATCGGGTAGGCGGGCGTGTCGAGCACGCGGCCACCCTCGATGAAAAGCGTGTAGTGGAAGTTGCCATTCTCATCCTCGACCCAGCCGAAGCGGTCACCGTTGTCGGTGAATTCGTAAGGTCGCACCGGGCCGAGCTCGTAGCCGAGATACTCGTTGAGCTTTGCCAGGATCCACTCCGGGCCGCGGTCATCCACCGTGTACTTGAAGCGCGAATGCTTGCGGTCCGTGCGGTCGCCGAAGTCGCGCTGCACCAGCACCACCTTCTCGGCCACGTCCACGATCTGGTCTGCGGAGCAGAAGCCGATCACGTCGGCGAGGCGCGGGTACGTCGCCTCGTTGCCGTGGGTCGAACCCATGCCACCACCGACGGCCACGTTGTAGCCGACCAGCTTGTCGTTCTCGACGATCGCGATGAAGGAGAGGCAGTTCGCGAAGATGTCCACGTCGTTGCTCGGTGGCACGGCGATGGTGATCTTGAACTTCCGGGGCAGGTAGGTTTTGCCGTAGATGGGCTCCTGCTCTTCCTCCTCGGAAGTCTCGATCTTCTCACCGTCCAGCCAGATCTCGTGGTAGGCACGCGTTGCCGGGGTGAGGTGCGTGGAGATGTCCTGCGCCGCCTTTAGCACCTCGGCATGCACCGACGAGAGATACGGGTTCGGATTGCACATCACGTTGCGGTTCACGTCACCGCATGCCGCGACGGTGTCCATCGCCGCCTGATTGATCTCCTTGATCGTGCGCTTCAGGTTCGTCTTGATGATACCGTGGAACTGGAAGGCCTGGCGCGTCGTCAGCTTGATGGTGCCATTCGCGAATTGGGTCGCGAGGCGATCCGTCTCGATCCACTGGTGCGGGGTGGCCACGCCACCGGGCACGCGGATGCGGATCATGAAGGAGTAGGCCTTCTCGAGGCGGTGCTTGCGCCGCTCGTTGCGGGTATCCCGGTCATCCTGCTGGTAGGTGCCGTGGAACTTCAACAACTGCTGGTCATCCTCCGACATCGAGCCGGTGGACTGGTCGGCGAGACCTTCCTTGATGGTGCCGCGCAGGTAGTTCGAGCGCGTCTTGATGCCTTCGTTGGCGGAGAGTTTCTTTTCGCTCATAGCGTCTGAAAATTGGATCTTGGGTATCTGACTCGATGCTTGGTCAGTAGACGTCGCGTTGGTAGCGCTTCGATTTCTTCAGGTCCTCGACGTAGGCCTCGGCGACCTCGCGGGAGAAGCCGCCCTCCTTCTCCACAACGGAGATGAGGGCCTCGTGGACGTCGCTGGCCATGCGCGAGGCATCGCCGCAGACGTAGAAGTGCGCGCCTTCCTGGAGCCAGCCGTAGAGCTCCTTCGCGCGGTCCAGCATGCGGTGCTGGACATACACCTTCTCCGGTTGGTCGCGGGAGAAGGCCACATCGAGCTTGGTCAGGTTCCCCTCCTTGAGGTGATCCTGCCATTCGGTCTGGTAGAGGAAGTCGTAGGTATAGTGCTGGTCGCCGAAGAACAGCCAGTTCTTGCCCGGTTTGCCGGTTGCACCACGCTGTTCGACGAAGGCACGGAATGGCGCGACACCGGTGCCCGGTCCGACCATGATCACCGGCGTGTCCGACGATGCGGGCAGGCGGAAGTTCTTGTTCTGGTGCGTGTAGACCGGGACCTTGCCACCCTTCGCCACGAGGTCGGCGAGATAGGTCGAGGCCACGCCCTTCTTCGGCTGGCCATGGGCCTGATAGCGCACGGAGGCAATGGTCAGGTGCACCTCACCCGGATGCGCCAGCGGACTGGAGGCGATCGAGTAAAGACGCGGCGGCAGCTTCCGGAAAATCGTCACCAGCTCCGCGGCACCGACGCCACCGGAGGCGAAGTCGGTGATCGCGTCGGCGATCCAGCGGCCCCATTGGTAATCCTTGAGCTGGTCCTTCGCGTCATCGGCGAGGAGCGCGGCCAGCTTGTCCGATCCGGAGATCGCCTGCAGCTTGGTCAGCACCGCGCGGGAAAGAGCGGTGATGTCGAGGTCCTCGCGGAGGGCATCGGCGAGGATCTTTTGCCCCACGCCCTTCACCTCCACGGACTCGCTGCCGGAGAGCTTCGCAGCCTTGAGGATGCCTTCGACGATGTCCGGCGCATTCACCGGCACGACGGCAAGCGCATCGCCTGCGTCGTAGGTGAGGCCGGAGCCTTCCAGGGAGAGCTCGTAGTGCCACGTTTCCTTGGTCGTGCCCTTGCCATTCAGCAGCACTTTTTCCAGAAGCTCCGAGGGGAAAGGATTCTTCTTCCCATACTCCTCGGCAACGTGCGTCGCAGCGGGAGCGGCCACTACGGCGGCGGCCGGGGCAGCCGGGCCGAAAGACTTCAGCGCGGCGGCAAGCCACTCGGCATGCGGTTGCTCATACTCCACGTCGCAATCCTGACGCGGGGCAATGCGGGTCGCGCCGAGCGCTTCGAGGCGTGCATCGACGTCCTTCCCGATCTGGCAAAACTTCTCATAGGCCGTGTCGCCGAGCGCGCAGACCGAGAAGCGGACCGCAGGCAGATGGACTGCCGAGCCATTCATGAATTCCTTGTAGAAGGACGTCGCGCTTTCCGGCGGTTCGCCGTCACCCCAGGTGCTGACGATCACCAGCAGGTTTTCCACCTTGGCGAGATCGGCCGGGGAAATGTCCGACATGTTCTTCACGGTGGCTTGGAAGCCCTTCTTCTTCGCTTCCTTTGCTGACAGATCTGCCAGCTTTTCGGAATTCCCGGATTCGGAGCCGTAGAGCACGGTCAGCTTCAGCGAGCTTGCGGGTGCGGATATCGGGGCCGCGGCAGACACCGGCGCGGCGGAGAGGAATCCTGCCAGCCAGAAGCGCTGGGACGCATCAAGGCCAGCCAGCGCCAGATCGACGGCGCGGCGTTGGTCGGGAGAGAAGGGAGCGTGCTCGGGAAGCATTACCTTAGTTACTTGCTCAGGTTTATATGGTTTCGGGCGGAGCATTCACGTGCCCCACCCCGCGTGCAAGGGGAAATTCCGCGGAAGGAGCAATTTGCCACCCTATTTCCATCTTGCCAATCCAATCGATTCGCCCGCACTGCGAATGCCGGAACTCTCTAACGGGCAAGAAACGATGGGTGCCCTGCGGAGTCCGATGGAATGCACTCCACAGGCATCGACTCGTGTCACCACCTCAAGCTGCCGTTTGACAGCTAACGGATGCCCCCTATTTTCGCGGAACCCCGATGGGCCACATCTCCGACCTTGACCCCGCCTTCCGTTCCCATGCGCCAGGATACTGGCCCGCGGAGGCGATGACCGAATGGCATGACCACACTTGGCAGCTCAAGAACCGCGTTTCCTCGCTGTCCGCGCTGGAAGCACGCATCAAGCTGACCGACGAGGAACGCGCCGGCGTCCTGCTCGCAGGCACCAAGCTGGCGATGTCGATCACGCCGCATTTCTTCAACCTGATCGATCCGAATGACCCGGACTGTCCGATCCGCCGCCAGGTGATTCCGCGCCTTGAAGAGGGCTGGGATGCTCCGGAGGAAATGGCCGACCCGTGCGGCGAGGACTCGCACATGCCAGTGCCGGGCCTCGTCCACCGCTACCCGGATCGCGTCCTCTTCCTCGTGACGGACCGCTGCGCTTCCTACTGCCGCTACTGCACCCGCTCACGGGTGGTCTCCGGCGTGGGCGACCAGCATCTGGAAACACAGTGGGAAGCCGCCTTCAAGTATCTGGAGGAGCACACGGAAGTCCGCGACGTGCTGCTTTCCGGCGGAGATCCCCTGCTCTTCTCGGATGCGAAGTTGGAAAAGATCCTCAGCCGCATCCGCGCGATCCCGCACATTCAGTTCCTGCGCATCGGCTCGCGCATCCCGATCTTCCTGCCGCAGCGGATCACGCCGCAGCTCTGCGAGATGCTGAAGAAGTATCATCCGCTCTTCATTTCCGTGCACACGAATCACCCCCGCGAACTGACGCTGGAGGTGAAGGAAGCGCTCGGCCGTCTGGCCGATGCGGGTGTCCCGCTCGGCAACCAGAGCGTGCTGCTGAAGGGCGTCAACGACTCCGTGGAGGTCCAGAAGGCGCTCGTTCACAAGCTGCTGATGTGCCGTGTGCGCCCCTACTACCTCTATCAGTGCGACCTGATCCGCGGATCGTCCCACCTGCGGACGTCCGTGTCGAAGGGCCTTGAACTCATCGAGGGTCTGCGCGGCCACACCACCGGCTATGCCATCCCGCAATTCGTGATCGATGGCCCCGGCGGCGGCGGCAAGATCCCGCTCAACCCGAACTATGTCGTCCATCGCGACCGCGAGAAAACCGTGCTGCGGAACTATGAAGGCGAGATCTTCGAGTATCCGGAGCCGACCACGATCCCGTCGCTGGAAGTCGAGCGCTTGAAGGAGCAATCGACCTGCTGCCCTTGAGGCAAGGTTGTCATTCTAACGATTGCCGGGGTGCCAGCACTTGCAACCCGGCAATCGTGCGTCACGGTAGCGGCGCATGACTTGGAACGACCGTTTTCTCGATCTCTTCGACCGCAGCGTGAAGCGCTACCAATCCGGCGACAAGGACTTCACCGGCTACTATGATGCCAGCGATTCCGCGCTGCTTGCCGAGATCGGCTACAAGCCCCGTGAGTTCTTCGACTTCGTGGAGGACTTCTGCGAGGAAGCCACACCTTCCCCCTCGACCGCCCTGCTGATCGCCGCGGCCCGCAAGGACTACTTCGAAGTGGTCATGAAGGGTCAGCCCGGCGAGAAGGAACTGACGAGGGACGACATCCCCACCTTCGGCGACGAACTCGATGGCATCGCCTATCTGCCCCGCATCCTCGTGAAGGCGAAGGCAAAGCTGCGTGGTGAACTCGATCCGGACCTGATGTACGGCTGCGGCGGCGACCGGGCCTTCCTGCAGCGCAATGGCGACCGCCATCCCGCCGACTTCCTTCGCCAAGTATGGGCGGCGGACGGCGACGACAGCAAGGTGCTGGCTTGGCTGAAGTCTTGATTCGCTGCGCTTTCGATGCAAAACCGCGTCGTAGCTCTTGGGAAGTGGCTCTTCACGAGTCACTTCCCAATCGTTGAGTGAATATATTTTCGCTGCAAAACTAGCAGTGAACCAACGGCGAAGGCATTGCGCGGGATGCTGGATCCGGCCTTGTGAATTTTAGAGCCGGGTGGCGGGGGAGCAGCGGATTTCAGCGGAATTGATGGCGACGGCCCGGATGGCGGGCGGGGTCCTGTCGCGACTTCGCGAGAGGTTTGGCTGAAGCTGGTGTTTTTAAAGACACGCAAGGGTTTCCAAGGCGCTTTGCCCGTTGCTGGCGTGGATTCGCGCTGGCCGTGCCGCCACCGGGTGCTCATTATTTTCGAAAGCCGAACAATGACGACTGAAGAACTGCAGGACCGGATCGCCGCTAGCAGCGGCTGGATCGCCGCCGTGAAAGAGGAGATGGGCCGCGTGCTGGTCGGCCAGGAGCGACTGGTGGACCGCCTGATCGTCGGCCTGCTCTGCAATGGCCACATCTTGCTGGAAGGTGTGCCCGGCCTCGCCAAGACCCTCGCCGTGAAGGCCCTCTCCGGCGCTCTGGATGCCAGCTTCGCGCGCTTCCAGTTCACCCCCGACCTGCTGCCCGCTGACCTGCTTGGCACCATGGTTTACAATCCCCAGGAGGCAAAATTCACGCCAAAACTGGGACCGATCTTTAACAACCTCATCCTCGCGGACGAAATCAACCGCTCGCCCGCCAAGGTGCAGTCGGCGCTGCTTGAGGCCATGCAGGAAAAGCAGGTCACGCTGGCCGATACGACTTACCGCCTGCCCGAGCCCTTCCTCGTGCTCGCCACGCAGAACCCGATCGACCAGGAGGGCACCTACCAACTCCCTGAAGCTCAGCTCGACCGCTTCCTGCTCAAGGTGAGCGTCGGCTACCCGACCAAGGACGAGGAACTCCAGGTGCTCGACCGCATGGCCACCTCCGCTGCGCCCTATCAGACGAAGACGGTGGCTAGCCCCGCGCAGGTCGCCGAGTCCCGGACGCATGTGAACCAGATCTACATCGATCCTGCGGTCCGTGAATATATCGTCGATCTGATCCGCGCGACGCGCTTCCCGGCGAAGATCGACAGCGGCCTGAAGCATCTTCTCCGCACCGGTGCCTCTCCCCGCGGCACGATCAATCTCGCCCTCACAGCCCGCGCCCGCGCCTTCTGCGTCGGCCGCGCCTACGTGACCCCCCAGGACGTGAAGGACATGGCGCACGACGTCCTCCGCCACCGTATCCTGCTCAGCTACGAGGCCGAGGCCGAGGAAGTGACCACCGACCAAGTGCTGGATCGCATCCTCTCGAAGGTGCCGGTGCCTTGAAGACGCAAGACTTCGAGACCCAAGACGCAAGATCTCAAACCATGATGCGGCGCGCGAACGACGGGACCAGCACGGCTCACTGGATATCCTCCAGTCTTGCGTCTTGTGTCTCCCGGTCTTGCGTCTCTTTCCCATGACTCACGACGAGCACATCGAGGAGGTGATGAACCGGGTCCGGAAGCTGGAGCTGAAGGCCCGGCGTCTGGTGAAGGAAACCTTTGCCGGCGAATACCAGTCGTCCTTCCGCGGCCAGGGCCTCGATTTCGACGACTTCCGCGAATACGCGCACGGCGATGAAATCCGTTTCATCGACTGGAATGTCACCGCCCGGATGGGGTCTCCCTTTATCCGGAAATTCCGGGAGGAGCGTGAGCTCTCGGTGATCCTCGCGGTGGACATCTCCGGCTCCGGGGACTTCGGCAGCGTGCATTTCTCGAAGCGCGAGGCCGCTGCGGAGGCTGCCGCCATCCTCGGCTTCAGCGCGGCGGGCAATGGCGACAAGGTCGGCCTGCTGCTCTTCGCCCACGAGCCCATCCTCTTCGTTCCGGCGGCAAAGGGCACCCGTCATGTGCTGCGGATCGTCCGCGAGATCCTGATGGCCCAGCCGGACAAGCCGGGCACCTCCATCCGCTCGGCTTGTGATTTCCTGATCACCTCGCTCCGCAAAAAGGCCTTCGTCGTCCTGATCTCTGATTTCTTCGACGACCCGCTCGACAAGCCCCTCGGGAAGCTCTCCCGCAAGCACGAGACCATCGCCCTGCAGGTGACGGACCCCCTCGAAATGACGCTGCCGAAGGCTGGTAAAGTGGTCTTCACCGACCCTGAAACCGGCTGGGAAGCGCAGATCAACACGAACAACGCCAATCTGCGCATGGGCTACGAAAAGCTGATGCGCCGCCAGATGGAGGGCGTCCGCGACACCTGCAAGAAAAACGGCATCGACCACGCGCAGATCTCCACCGATCGCGACCGCCTCGGCGATCTCCACCGTCTCCTCAAGAAACGCGCCCGCAGGCGCTCCCGCTGATCTCATCCCATGGCAAAGGAATCCGATGACGCACTGGTGCTGCGGGAACTCGTCCCGGCGGACCCGCTGCTCCCCGAGCCCGGCATGCCGCCGTGGGCATGGGTCGCCATCGCCGTGGCGATCGTGGCGATCGTCGGCACCATCTTCTTCATCCGCCGCGTCAAGTCGGTGAAAGCAGACCCGCGCCATCTGAAGAACGAAGCCTACAATCGAGCCCAGAAAGAGCTGCAAAATCTGCCGGAGGGAGGAATGCAGGCCGCCGCAACGAGGGTCTCCCTCATCCTGCGGCGTTACCTGGCCACCGTGTGCGGTGATCCCGCGCTTTTCGAAACGCACGAGGAGTTCGTTTCCCGCCACGCGGCTCTCTCCGCCTATCCCGAGGAGGTCCGGAATGTGACCGCGGAAGGATTTTCCCACCTCGCCCGATTGAAGTATGGTCGGGACGCGGAGGGAGATCCCGCAGCGCTTGCAGGAGCGGCCCGCCAATTGCTTGACCGACTTCACCAGCATCAGCTCGCATGACGGAATTCTTCCAACATTTCCGCTTCGCCCAGTGGCAGTGGCTGCTGCTGCTGATCCCCTGCCTGCTGCTCTTCATCCTGCGCCGTGGGCGCGGGGCTGAGGCCGCACTCACCTTTTCCACCCTCTCCGTCCTCGTCAGCCTGGGAGCAAAGGTCCGTCGCACGGCCTTCTCCTTCGGCATGCCGCTCGCGATTCTCGCGCTGGTTCCGGCGATCCTCGCGATGGCCCGCCCCGTGTGGCGGAATGAGTATCAGAGCAAGACCGCCAGCGGCATCGACATCGCCATCGCCTTCGACGTCTCGCTGTCGATGAGCATCGACGACTTCCGCACGCCCGACGGGAGGCCGCTGCAGCGCCTGGATGCGGCGAAGGCCGTGGTCCACAAGTTCATCGAGGGCCGCAATGACGACCGCATCGGCATGGTCATCTTCTCCGGGCGTCCCTACTCCGTCAGCCCCATCACCCTGGATCACGACTGGCTTCTCCAGAGCTTCCGCCGGGTGGATCTGAATATCCTTAACGAACAGGGCACCGCCATCGGCTCGGCGATTGCCGCCGCTTCGACCCGCCTCGAATCCCGCGATGCGAAGAGCAAGATCATCGTGCTGCTTACCGACGGAGCGTCGAATTCCGGCAAGATCGCCCCGATCGAAGCTGCGGAGAATGCCAAGAAGCTCGGCATCAAGATCTACACCATCGCCATCGGCACGAAGGAAGGTCGCGTGGAGCGACATATCCAGCGCTTCGCCCGCCAGGAATTCGACCTGCCGACCCTCCAGAAAATCGCGACCTTGACCGGCGGCGAGCACTACTGGGCTCAGAATGTCGAGGAGCTTGAGAACACCTTCAAGAGCATCGACGACCTGGAGAAATCCACCACCGTCTCCCGCACCGTCATTGAAGACACGGAGCTCTTCCCGTGGTTCCTGGTCGCATCGATTGTTACTGCGCTGTCCGCAGCCTTCGTCCTGGCCCTCAATCCACCGCCCTCGCCATGAAGCTCGCCGAACCAGCCTGGCTCCTGCTGCTCTTGCTGATCCCGCTGTTCGTTATCGGCGCGGTGCTCACCGGCCGTCTCCGGCGCAAGCAGTGGGCGGCATTCTCCGCGGCTCGCCTGCGCCCGAAGCTCCTTCGCCGTGGCAGCACCCTGCCCCGCTGGCTTGCCTTCTCATTCCTGATGGGAGGCATGTCCCTGCTGGCGATCGGCCTTGCTCGCCCGCAGACCACGAAGGGCCTCGAAGCGGAGACCACGAAGGGCCGGAATGTCCTCTTCGCGATCGATCTCTCCCGCAGCATGTTGGCGAAGGACCTCAAGCCTGACCGGCTGACGCAGTCGAAGACCCTCTGCTACGATCTCATGGAAGCGCTGCCGGGCGACCGGATCGGCGTGATCGGCTTTGCAGGCAGCCCCTATCTGGTCGCACCGCTCACGCCGGACCATGCCGCCGTTCGCGAAACCATCGACCAGCTCGACACCAATTTCATCCCCCTCGGCGGGACGAATCTGGAAGACATGCTGGAGATGGCGATCAAGATCCTGAAGGAGACCGGGCAGAAGGAAAATGCCCTGATCATCATGACGGACGGTGACGAGACCACCGGCCGCATGATGAAGCTCGCGCAAGATGCCAAAACCGCGGGCATCTACGTTTTTACCATCGGCATGGGCACGGAACTCGGCGACTTCGTCCCGGACAGCGACTATCCCGATGGCCGCCACCGCGATCGCTCCGGTGCCGTGGTGCGCAGCGCCCTGAATGCCGAGCCACTCAAGCGGATGGCCATGGAGACCGGCGGACGCTTTGCCGCCGCGACGTCCGCAACCAGCATCCCTGAAATGGTGAAGCTGGCGATTTCCGACATGAAGCAGTTCGAAATCGCGGGCCGGGAGCGCTTTGTTCCCATCGAGTATTATCAATGGTTCGTGCTGCCCGGCATCCTGATGCTGATCGCCTCGGTCATCGCCGGCACCCGCTGGCGTGGACTCGGCCCGGCGAGCACCGCTGTCACCGCGGCATTCCTGATGCTGCTGCCCCGGCCGGCCGAGGCCGGTGTGGAAGCCGATGCCCGCCGTGCCCTCGTAGAAGGCAGGCACAAGGATGCTGCCACCTATTTCAAGGGCCTCGCGCTCGCGGAGCAAGATCCCGAAAAGATCGCCCGCTACCGTCTGGCCGAAGGAAATGCCGCCTATCTGGACGGCGACCTCGAAAGCGCTCGTGCCGCATTCAGCAGCGCGCTGACGTCCAAAGACCGCAACGTCCGTGCCGCCGCACACCATGGCATGGGCAGTGTGCTTTTCGGGGCCGGCTGGAAGCGGCTTTCCCGCGATGCCGCCTACCCGAATGTGAATCCGAAGGAGGAGCAAGGTCGTCCTAATGCCTTCGGCCGGATCTCGGACTCCGTCCTCGGCCTATCGAAGGAGGCTCCAAAAACGGAAGATGGCGAGCAACCGGATCCGATGGAGACCTTCGACACCATCGTCCGCGAATCGCTCTCGGAGTGGATGCAGAGCCAGGCCCCCGAAAGCGGGACCAGTGCCGGACTGAACAAATTCCTGGACTTGCTCAGCGACTGGATGGACAGCGTCCATCACTTCGACTCCGCGCTGCAGTATGATCCGTCGCTTGAGAATGCGCGCCACAACCGGAAGCTCACCGTGAAGTATCTCAAGCGCCTCCGCGAGATCCTCGAGGAAGTGGAGGAAAACGCCGAGCAACTCCAGCCGATGCCTGCACCCGGCGAGGGCGAAGGCCAAGGCCCACCCCAGCCCGGCGAAGGTGGCGAGGGCGACCAGGAGGGCGAGGGCCAAGGTCAGGAAGACCGTGAAGGCCAAGGCGGTGAGGGCGACGAGCAGGAGAACGATGGCGAAGGTGGCGATCGTCCCGATGACCGCGATGGCAAGGGTGACCGGGAAGGCGACAAGGACGGCGGCAAGCAGCCGAAGGCCGGTGAGACCCCGGAAGAAGCCGCCAGCCGCATCCTTCGCGAGAATGCAGATTTCGAAAAGGGCGCCCTGAATCCGGGTCGCACGGAATACCGTCAGCCTGAAAAAGACTGGTAAAACCTGAATTTCCCGACGTGAACCATATCCGTAAATTCTTCCTCTTCCTGCTGCTCGCCGGTGTGGCTCATGCCGCCCCACGCGTGGACGCACTGATGTCCAGTCGCTTCCTGGTGCAGGGAGAGCAGGCCAGATTTGAGATCGTCCTCCGTGAGGGCGAGTTCAATGACGATATCCGGATGCCGAATATCCCGCAGATCAAGGGCGTGGATATGCGGCTGAACAGCAACTTCGTGCAGCGCCGCTCGTCCGAAAATCGCCGGCTCGAGCAGTTCATCTCCTTCACCCTTTCAAGCTACGATGCGGGAACCCACGTCATTCCCGCCTTGGAAGTGACGGTGAATGGTGAGGTGCATCGCACGAAGCCGGTCGAGTTCCGCGTGATCGAAGAGACGAGCCTGAACTGGTCCACCGCTCAGGTCGGCAACCAGCGGATCCGCTACGCCGCCGGCTTCCATGCGCTGAAAGATCAGCCCTACCTCGGGGAGAAGCAGCCGGTGGAGCTCAAGATCTATTTCCCGGACGATCAGCCGGTGATCGACTGGGGCATCCCTGACTTCGAGCGCCAAGGTCTGTCAGCCTGGCGCTTCCAGCCGCAGCCGCAGATCACCCGCACCCAACTGCTCGGCCGGACCTATTTCGCCATCCCCTACCCCAGCACCGCCTCCACGAATGCCGCCGGAGCCGCCACGCTGGGCCCTGCGACGCTGACGCTCCAGCTCCAGATCGCCTCCGTACAGAATTTCGGACGCTCCTATGCCCAGCCGGTCAAGCTTGAGGCTCCAGCGCTCACCTTGGAGTCAAAGCCTCTCCCGGACGGCGCTCCCGAGGGCTTTGAGAATGCCGTCGGCCAATTCGAGATGAAGGTGACGACCGGGGAAACCGACCTTCGCGAGGGTGATCCCGTCACGGTGGAAATAGCTATCTCCGGCAGCGGCAATCTCGATGCCCTCAAGTCGCCGAAGCCACTGGATCCCGACGGCTGGAAACTCTACGACGCCTCCGCCCAAGAGCGCGGCGAGGAGCGTCGCGAACTGAGCGGCGAAGTCATTTTCCGCCAATACATGCGTCCGCTGCGGGTGCAAAAGTCGGTCCCGCCCTTCAAGCTCGTCTATTTCGACCCGGCGAAGGGAAGCTATGAGTCGGTGCAATCCGACCCGATCCCGATCAATATCCTGCCGTCCACGGCTCCCAGCATCACGGCGGCCCCGCCCGCGGCGCTGGCAATGCCGCTGGAGCAGATGTCCGATATTCTGGGCGTGGTGAATACCGGTTCCGCCTTGGTTTCCAACAAGATGAATTTACCGGCATGGTTGTGGCAGATCCTGCCCGCACTGGTCGTAGTCTTCCTGATCGTGAAGATCGTCTCCCGCCATCTGGCTCCGCGCCTGCACAAGGACCCCGATGTGATCGCCCGTCACAAGGAATGGCGCGAGGTCGAGAACGCTCCGGACCAGACTTTCTACCGCAAGGCCGGGCACTTCATCGAGCGCTGGCTCGGGGATCGTCAGGACCCGCTCATCGTGGAGGTGCTGAAGCGCCGCGACGAGGTGAGCTTCCGCCAAGACCGCGGTGAGAACAAGATGGAGCGAACCGAACGAAGCCGCATGCTGAAGCAACTCCGCAAACTTGCCCTGCCGCTGGTGGCGATCTTCCTGACCCTCTCCGGCGAGAGAACCCATGCCGCCGAGGATGCCGGAAAACTTTTCGAAGACGGTCGTTACAGCGAAGCCGCGAAGGCTTGGCTGGACAGCGGCCCCTACGATCAACTCTCCGCCGACACGCTCTACAACATCGGCAATGCCGCCTACCGTCTCGGCTCGCCGGGCGAGGCCGCGCTCTACTACCGCCGCGCCCTGCTGCGCGACTCCTCACATGCCGAGTCGCGTCAGAATCTCCGCTTCCTGGAGCGGAAGTTCGGCTCAATCACCATCCAGCGCCCGGATCACCAGTATCAGATCGCCCGGATGCCTCTCGGTTTTTGGCAGGGTCTTATCATCGCGTCCGGTTGGGCCGTGGTGATCGGCCTGCTGGTCTTCCCGGCCACCCGCCCCGGTGCCGGTGTCCGCATGGCCTCCATCGCCGCATTTGTCAGCGCGCCGCTCATCGCCGCGTGCGGTGCTCTTGGCTGGTATTACTATCCGAATGACGCCGCATTTTCCCCGGTGAAGGAGCAGGCCGTGATCGTGGCGGACACCTCCACCGTCCGCACCGATGCCGCCCGCACGGCACCCACGGTGATCGAGGCTCCGGCCGGATCCCTCTGCAAATTGGTGAGCCGCTCGGGCGAATGGGCCTATGTTGCCTTTGCCAATGATAGCCGCGGATGGGTGCCGCTCGTTGACATCCGGCCTCTTGTGCCCGAAACCAGTCCTGAGCCACCGAAGCTCCGCACCGGAAAAGGCGGCGACAACAACGCCTGATCCACCCCGCACTCTCCAACCCACACGATACGCATGAAACGACGACTGATTCTGGCCCTTGCCCTCTTCGCTCCCTTCGCCTTCGCGCAGGAGGAAGCCAAGAAGGAAGAGGCGAAGCCTGCCGAAGCCGCCAAGACCGAGGAGATCAAGGACATCAAGATCAAGATGGTCACCACGAAGGGTGACATCGAGGCCACCATCTTCGCCTCCAAGGTGCCGGTGACCGCCGCGAACTTCCTGAGCCTCGCCAAGCGTGGCTACTACAACGGCATCGCCTTCCACCGCGTCATCGACAACTTCATGGTCCAAGGTGGCGACCCGACCGAGTCCGGCCGTGGCGGTCCGGGCTACAAGTTCGCGGACGAGTTCCACGCCAGCCTGAAGCACAACAAGGCGGGCATCTTCTCGATGGCCAATGCCGGCCCGGGCACCAACGGCTCGCAGTTCTTCATCACGATGGCCCCGACGCCTTTCCTCGACAACCGCCACTCCGTCTTCGGCGAAGTGACCAAGGGTCAGGAAGTCGTGAACAAGATCCTCGGCAAGATGGATACCGGCGAGCAAGGTGGGAAAGTCGATCCCGCCGGCAAGGGCGACAAGATCGAGAAGATCGAGATCATCGACTCCACCGACGCGCTTTTCGCCGCACAGAAGGCCAAGATCGAAGAGTGGGACACCAAGCTCAAGGCCGCAGGCAAGTAAGCCCAACGTTCCTCGTTTTTTCCAACGCCAGGCTCCGGGATCTCCGGACTTGGCGTTTTGCTTTTCCGGTCACTCGCTACGGCTTGCCGTAAGTGCCTCCGGCCTCCTCCACGGGAA
The DNA here is from genome assembly GCF_025950085.1 of Luteolibacter flavescens. Lineage (NCBI taxonomy): Bacteria > Pseudomonadati > Verrucomicrobiota > Verrucomicrobiia > Verrucomicrobiales > Verrucomicrobiaceae > Neoluteolibacter > Neoluteolibacter flavescens. The sequence goes on along the minus strand of NZ_JAPDDS010000001.1, from coordinate 241,987 downwards.
GCTTGGGTGTGGAAGCAGACGGCTTGTCCTCTGCAAGCCAGCGGTTGTTCTCAAAGCGGAAGGTCTCCGGCGAGGTGTCGGGGCCGATGTTGGTCTCATCCCTCACCTTGGCGCGCTGGAAGACGAAGGAGTTATCCTTCACGAGCACGTTGCGACACGGGGTGAAGCCCTCTTCCTTGGTCTCCTGAAGAATGCGGAAGATCCACTTCTCCGGGTTCTTCACGGTGTTGCCGGTGAACTCCGCCCCGTCCACCCCGGTGAATGCGGCGGCGCACATGCCGCCCTCGATGACATTGTCGCGGATCGTAATACGACGTGCCTCGTACTTCGCGCCCGGAGGACGGAAGAAGTCCAGCCCCGTGGAGCCACCGGCCTGGACGGGGCGCTGCCCCGCATCCTTGAAGCGGCATTTCTCGATGACGATGTCCTCGCTGCCGCCTTTGAATTGCGGTCCGGTGTGCTGGGAATATCCGGGCTTGCCTGTAAAAACACAGCCGGTGATGAGCGCCTTGCTGCACCCGACGAAGTCGATCGCCTGTCCGCCCCATCCGGAAATCTCGCAATCCCGGATGACCAGATCGGTCAGCCCGGAGCACTTGATCCCGTCGAAGTTTCCGGTCGGTCCGATGTCGCTCACCGTCACGCCTTCGATGAGCGTCTTGGCCACCGGCTTCCCGCGCTCGCCGCCATCGTCGAGGTTGATGCCATTCGCGCTCTGCCCGCTTACCTTGAGGTTCCGCAGCGTCAGCCCCGGACATCGGGTGAAGTGCCAGGCCTCCTTGCCACCCTTGAAGTGCGGAGGCTTCGCCGCGTCGCTCGCTTCAATGGTGAGATCCGCGATGCCGGTGACGAAGTGACCCGCCGGATAATCGCCCGGAGCGATCCTGACTACGTCCCCGGCTTTCAGATTCCGGAGAGCCGCGGAAAGGCCCTCCGGCGAATCCACCTCATGGGTCGCCGCCAGCAGCGGTGAAGCAAGCAATGCCAGCGGAAGGAAGCGCATCCGGACACTACGCGACCGACCTGCACGACCTCGCATCACACGCAGATCTTCGACTTCTTCGCCTCTTCCCAGGCATCATCCATCTGGTCGGCGGTGGCGTCTTCCAGCGAGATCCCCGCCGCCTTCAGGCGCTTTTCCATTTCGCCAAAGCGGCGCTCGAACTTGTCATTCGCGGCGGCCAGGACCACCTCAGGATCCATCTTGCGGAAACGCAGCAGATTCACCACGGAGAACAAGAGATCGCCGATCTCCTCGTCCACCGCCGGGAGATCTTGCGCATCCACCGCGGCCTCCACCTCCAGGACTTCCTCGCGGATCTTGGCCAGCACGCCGGTCTGGGTGGGCCAGTCAAAGCCGATCTTGGCCGCCTTTTTCTGGAGCTTCGAGGCACGGAGGAGCGCGGGCAGGCCCTTGCCGGTGCCGTGCAGGTAGGCCTCCGCCTCGGTCCCCTTTTCGGAGCGCTTGATCTCGTCCCACTGCTGGAGCACGGCGTCCGAAGTCGCGGCCTGCGAGGTGGCGAAGACATGCGGATGACGGCGCACCAGCTTGTCGGAGATGCCGCGTGCCACGTCGTCCATGTCGAAGTTTCCGCTCTCCTCAGCCAGTTCGCTATGGAAGACGACCTGGAGCAGTAGGTCTCCCAGCTCCTCCTGCAGATGCGGCAGATCGTTCCGCTGGATCGCATCGACCGTCTCGTAGGCTTCCTCGATGAGATTCGAAACGAGGCTGCCGTGGGTCTGCTCGGCATCCCAGGGGCAACCGCCGGGAGCGCGCAGCCGGTGCATGATGGCGCGCAGCCGTTCCACTTGGCGGCCCTTTTCCGGGCAGTCGATCATTTCGGCGTCGGTCATCGTTCCTTGGTCGGTTTGCTGGCTTTCTGGAGTATCTCGCGTTCTTCGTCGGTCAGGCTCTGGATGCCGTCGCGGCTGATCTTGTCGAGGATGCGGTCCACGTCGGACGCCGTCGCGACATCCACCGATGAGCGGGGTCTGAGCTTGGCCGGCCCCCGGCGCTTCCGGAATTCCTTCGGGCGGATGATCTTGCTTTCCGCGTCCTTGCCCTTTTTCCGGAGCAAGTGAGGAAAGCGCGTGAGAAAATAAGCGAGGATGGCCCCGCCGAGATGACCTGCTTCGCCCCCGCTGTTTTCGAAGGGACGACCGCCAACCAGATTGTCACCGATGATGACGACCACCGCGATGCCCAAAAAGATCAGCGCCAGCTTCTTCATCGTCATCTCGATGCGCGGAAAGAGCAGCATGAGCCGCTCCTTCGGATTGATGACCGCCACCGAGATCAGGATCCCGTAGATGCCGGCAGAGGCACCGATCAAACGAGAAGAGATACCGCTGGAAGGAAGCACCCCGCCGATCATGAGGAGGCTGAAGAAAAGAGCGCCCGCGATGCCGCAGAGCAGGTAAAAGACGAGGAATCGCTGGCTACCCCACCACCGCTCCGCCCACGGGCCGAAGAAATAGAGCCCGACGCTGTTCCCGATCAGGTGCCATGGATTGGCGTGGAGGAACTGGAAGGTGAAAACTTCCCAGATCTTCCCCTCCAGAAATGCAGACTGGACCGAGAAAAACAGCCGTTCGTTGATGATGCCGAAGGGCGATCCTCCCTTGCGTGAAAAGAAATCGATCAGGAAGATGACCAGATTGGCGACCAGCAGCCACTTGCTGACCGGCGTCAGCCCGGGCAGTGCCATGCCACCCCCTCTGGAGTAGCGCCGCTCTTCATCACGAAAGTAGTCCCGGTCGGATGCACCCATCTGAAGCAGGGGGTAACACGCGTTTATTCCTTCGGCAAGGCCTCCTGCCGCCTTGTCGGGGATGCAGCGCCGGAAATCGACTCACTTCGCCGCCTGGCGCTTGCCGAGTCCCTCCAGATAGCGGAGCAGTGGATCGCGATGGTCTGTCTGGATGATGGCCGCGCCACGTTCAACGACCCAGCCCCACGATCCGGCGGGATCTCCGGCAAGGGCACGCGCGTCATCGCGGCCTGCATTCAGGCTGGCCCACAGTGTATTGATCCAGAGGCGCGTCCCGTGGCGCTTCGCGGCGGCCAGCACCTCGGGTGAAAGCATCCCCACGGGCTCATCCTTGAAAACGATCTCGATCGCCTCGGGCCGGTAGGTGTCCAGCACGGCCACCACTTCCTGCGAGGTGGCATTCGCGATCACAGGCATGAAGTCGAGCTTCTCCGGATAGCGTTCCAGCGCCTTGCGGATCTTCTCCGCAGGCACGTCCTTCACGCCTTGCTTGAAGATCGCGTGATCCACCGTGCCGGTCTCGCGCAGCACCTTCATCGCCGCGTCCATCTTCTTCCGGTCCGTCACCGGCAGCTTGTCGAGATTCACCAGCACCTTGCCCTTCACGGCTTCCATCGTCTCGCGGAAGGTGGGAACTCGTTCCTCGGTCGGCTTGCGATCCGGGAGCAGCAGGTGCAGTTCCTTGATCTCTGCCAGCGTTTTGTCCCGCACCTTCCCCTTCCCGCTCGTCGTGCGGTCCAGCGTCGTGTCGTGCATCAGCACCAGTTCGCCATCAGAGGTCATCATCAAGTCGATCTCCAGGATCTCGGCTCCCGCGCGGATCGAGTCACGGATCGCGAGCAGCGAGTTCTCCGGCAGATCCTTGCCGCCCTTCACCAGGTACCCGGCGCGGTGGCAGGCGACGAGCACGCGCTTGTCCTCCGAGTTCCGGTAGGACGCCAGCACCGGGGCGATGTCCGCCATGGCGGTGCCCGCGAGCACGAGGGAAAGGAAAGCCGCGGACTTCAGCGCGGGGAAGAAACCAAGGTTCATTTGTGGGGCGTGGTGTCTCCGATTCGCGGCTGCCAGCCACGGGGTGACTTGCAACGATTCCGACACGTCGCGGCTCAACGGGCGAGCGGCAGGGCGTGCACGCCGAGGTGATTGCCCACGCTCCGCTGGATGCCGCCGGAGGGTGAGTTCAGGATCTTCGCGGCACCCTTCTCATCTTTCGTCACCATGGTGCTGGAGCCGCCTCCATCGAGATTCGCGGCGTCCCAGCAGCCGCTCGCTTTCATCCACTCCGCGAGCTCGATGAGGGTCATCCCCTCGCTTCTCCCCGGCTGACGACCATCCGCCACGACGAAATAGGCATGACGCCCGTCCTTCGAGACCCCGACCGCGGTGCGGGGATGAATATCCACCGTCGCGGTCACAACCTCGCCGTCATCGACGAGCATCCCGTTCGCGCCATACCATCCTTGCAGCGCATTGTGGGCCTGCGGGAATCCTTCCTCCGGAAAGGGCGCTCGCACGATCTGAACCTTCTGGTCCGCGGTCGCGAGGAAGACCGGGTTGCGGGACTTCGCATCCAGCGCACTGACCTTGCGGCCGTCCGAAACCGACAGGCCCAGCACGTCCACCGGCGCGCCCTCCTTGGCGATCGGCTTGAAGCCGGTGCCATTGATCGCGATCTCGAGATCAAACTCCTTCAGGAAAGTCGTCGTCCGCCGACCGTCCACTTCCTGCGGTACATCGCCATTGTCAGGCGTGGTGAAAAACGAAATGCCCTCCGCTTTGGTGTCGATCCGTACTTCATGAATGCGGATCCGCCGCGGTTTCTCCAGCTCGCTCAGGCGATATTCCACGCCTTGGAAAAGCGGCTTCCACTCCGGCGGGGAAGAACCTGCTAGAGCAACGAAACCGACTGCACCTTCCTCCCCGGACGCAGGACCTAACAGGAGGAACAAGAGAGCGAGCGGTCTTAGCGATGAGAAAGCCATGATCGGAAAATGGACACCCGATCTTCACCCGCCAACGCTATCGACGAGGAAACGGTGACCAAAACGGCACAACGGCACCACTCCCGCCGCTCTTTCAATCCTCCGGCTCAGCGCTTTCCTGTCGTTCGTCGAGTGCCGCCACGAGTTCGGCAAAGACCTCCGGCTCCTTGCCGCGATCCGGCGATCCCTTCAGGCAACTGGTGAACCACTTCTGCAGCAGGCTGCGGCGTGACGATGGGAAGTTCCGGACGAGGCTCTCCTGCTCGCTCACTTCGATCACTCCGGAATCACGACGGCCATGCGCACGGTCGAGGATGCCCGCATGGCGGATCAGCATGGAATCGAGCAGCACCCACGCGAAATTCGGGCTCTGCGGCGGCCCGGCCTCCAGCGCCTGTCCGTCGCTCTGGACCTTGCCGAGGCTCACGCCCTTGAAGCGCAGTTCGGGCAGGGCACCGCCCTTGAAGAACGCGGCCGTTCCGCCACCGATCGCACCGATCACCGTGCCCGCACCGAGGCTGTGCACGCCGACTCCGAGGTCGAAGACAGCACCCGCCGCGCCGCCAGCCACCGCGCCAGCAGCGGTGAGCTGCCAGCGATTCAGGCCCCACTTCCGCCACGTCTCCGCGACGGCGAGATTGAGCCCGGCATGGCGGGAGGGATCGATGTCCGGCTTGATCAGGTGATGGCGATAGGTCTTGAGCAGTCGCTTCAGGCAATCCTGCTCGAGGTCGGCGAGCTTCTTGAAATAGCGCACCTCCAGATCGGCCCGCTTCTTCTCCATGCGCGCCGGGATGCCGCGGTCGCGGACATCGATGGGATCGCTGACGCGCAGCGTGAGCGACTTCTCGAGGAAATCCAGGATCGCCTCGGCTGCCTCTTCCCGACGGTCGGACATCTCGTTCTCCATCGCCGAGATGACCCTGCGGATGTGTCCCGCGTGATGCTCCTCGATCTGGAGCAGCGCTTCCAACAGCCGCCGCCGCTCGTCGAATCGAGCCTCGTGGGCGTCAAAGGTGCGGACCAGATTGAAGGCCGTGCCGAGGCGGTCGCGCCATTCGCGTTCCTGCTCGGGAGCGGGCTCCGACTGGGGATTCAGCAGCGCCAGACGCGGGCGTCCCGTCCACCGGAGGATCTCGATTTCCGCGAGGAAGGAGTCACGCAGCGGCTTGCCGGGATCGACAATGTAGATGACGCCGGCGCCTTCCGACAGTGGCTCTAACAAACGCGCCTCGTCGGGGAAACGTTCGCGGCATTCCTTCACGAATCTTGCGATCTCCGCCGGGCCGGGAGAGCGTCCGGCAGCCAGGCGCTGGATCTCCTTCATCGCCTCGATGGGTTGTTGGAAGCCGGGAGTATCGAGGAAGAGCAGCAGCTCCTCTTCGTTGTAGCGCACCGGCAGCGGAAGCACGCCGGTGGTTTCCCCGGGCGTCGCGCTGATCCGCAGCAACTCGTCGTCATCGATCTCCAGCAGTGTCGCCAGGGTGGACGTCTTGCCGGCATTGACGCGCCCGACGATGGCGAAGGCCGGGATATCAGCGTTCAGCCAGGTGCCCATGTACGATCCTCCTCATAAAAGCTCACTTCCACATCGAGGCCCTTTTGACCGTCGAAATACGCTTCCCACGCCGCCCTGTCGTCGGCCTTCGGCGGACGCGGACGCCCCTCGCGGTCGAAGTCCGCGACCACCACCGAGGAACGGCGGCCACCTGCCGCGGCGAGCACGCGTTTCAGCGTCTCCTCCATCTGCCGCGGGGCCAGCGACCAGCCCTCGGCGAGCACAATGATCCCGGCCGGTGCTTTCCCGAGCGCGGTCCGGGCGGCAGCCTCGCGCCCCTCGTCCAGCACCTCCAGCGTTTCCCACGCCACGGGATTCAGCCGCAGGTGGCGGAGGAAGAATGGCCGCAGCGAATCGCGGTCCGGCGAGATGCCGCCGAGATCGAGCACCAGCGCGCCATCCGCCGGGCCCGCGGGCTCCTCGCCGCGCTTCACGCCGGTGAGCACGCGCCAGAGGCGGCGATGACGTGGCGACTGGAATGCCGGAGTGCGCACCGCCAGCCACGACCGGGTGTGGGCAAATGCCTCCAGCAGGAATCGCGGAGCCACTCCCCACACCAGCAGGGCCAGTATCAGGAACGCCATCCAACTCGCTCCCCCGCCCTCCCAATCCGCACCACGGCGGCTGGTTGCGATTTCCGGCACCATCCGTGGCAGCACGTCGCGCCATGGCATCGAGAGAAACTGAACCACGCTCTCAAGCGTGCGCTCCATGGCTCGCTCCGTGGTCGTTTCCCAGTAGAAGCCCACCCGCCGGAAAACGAACAACAGGGTCAGCCCGATGATGGCCCCGAGGTGGAAATTCAGCGCGGCGGACTGCGCGCGTGCGGCAAGCTTCCAGCCAAAGGACTTCGCAAGCTCCGGGCTACCCTCGATCACCGAAAGCACCTTGCCGCCGTCCTTCCCGGCGAATTTTGCGACCAGCTTCCGCAGCACCGGCCCGATGAGCCCACCCCATCGCGGGCGGAAAATCCAGACGGTGAGCCCCACAACCAGCGTGAGCCAAGGTATCAGGAGCGTGAAAACGAGCAAAATGATGACATCAACGCCCTCGCGATCCCGATCATAGCAGCCCCAGGCCGCACCGACACCGGCGAGGAATGCGAGGCCGCTCGCGATCGCCCCGGCCCAGGCAATGGCCCTCACCCAGGTCCTGCCAACCTCCGGAACTCCGGCGGCCAGTTTCCAAGACTTCATCACGGCGGGCCGCGAGCCCTCCGATGCGACCTCGTCCGGACGCGATTCCCCGTCCCAAGCCGCCAAGGCGACTTCGAAGTCGATCAGTTCGTCCCATTTCCATCGCCCTCCGGCACCGCGCATGCTGCCGCCACTTTCTCCAACAACCGCCGCGGGCCAAGGGCAAATCCTCGGCACGCATGACAGGCTGACTCAATCGGGTGAGTGATTTGTCCGACAGATTTTGCCACACTGGCACGTCTCCGAATGAATTCATCCATGAGGAAAACCCTTCTCCTTCTCACTCTCGGCCTGTCCGCGCATGCCGCGGAGCCCCTGATCACCTACGAAAACCGGCCGATGGGGTCGGTGGAGAGGCCCCTGGTGCTGCGCAGCTACCTGCCCGACCCGGACATCGATGACGCGGTCTTTTCCCAGCACGACACGGGACGAAAGGTCTCGAAATACAATCCGCAGATCGGCTCGGACGTGAAGGGAGAAGTGGTGCCGATGGCAGGCCTCGCCGCGGCCATCGGAGTGAATTTCGGGCCCTCGCTGTCTTACGTTTTCGACACCACCGAGTGCCGGCTCCTCTACACATGGCAGGGCGGCTTCGTGGACATGACGCCCTACTGGGGCGATCAGTCGAAGGGCTCGCGGGTCTCCTTTGGCTATGTCCCGCGGCTGGTGGGCACGCTTTTCTGGAAGACCACCGGGAAGGACCCCATCGAGCTGGATGGCAAGTCGATCACCGACCTCGGCCCGCGGGTTTACACCGGGCACCGGCTCGTGAAAGGCGTGCCGACTTACGAATTCAAGGCGGGCGAGACGCCATTTACCCTGACGGTCACTCCCTCTGACAAGCCGCTGGCTTGCACGGTGACGGTGACGACGGCAGGCGACGGCGAGCTTTCATGGAAGGGAGTCGAGGGAGCGAAGGGCAAAGGCACACTGAGCCTGACCCTCGCCGGCAGCGATCTCGGGCAATTCCAAGGCTACCAGCCTGACAACAAGATCACGAAGGCGAGCGCTGAGGCCGGAGAAAAGCTCTTCCTGCAGTATGGCTGCTCCGCCTGCCACAGCACGGACGGCTCGAAGAACCACGGGCCATCCGTCGGCCTGCTCTTCGGACACGAGGTGGAGATCGAGGGACTCGACAAGCCGGTGATGGCGGATCGCGAGTATCTCATCGAGTCGATCAAGGCGCCGAACGCGAAAGTCGTGAAGGGCTACCCGCCGAACTACATGCCACCCTTTGGCCTGCCAGACGTGGAATACGATTCCCTTGCCCTCTACATCGAATCCCTGGCCAAACCCGAATGACCCGCCACGCCATGAAACCTACCCTTTTCATCAAAGCAGGCGTCCTCGGTCTCCTGGCCGCCCAGCCCCTCCATGCGGTGAAGTTCGCCGACTGCTACAAGGTCGAGACCATCGACCTTCCCTCCGGGGTGCCCCCGGAAGTGGGTGCCATCGACTTCGCGGAAGACGGCACGCTATTCGTCGTCCTGCGGCGTGGTGACGTTTTGACGGCAAAGCCGACCAAGGATCCGAAGGCCTTTGCCTGGAAGCTCTTTGCCACCGGCTTCGACAATGGCTGCGGTCTCGATGTCATCAGCCCGACGAAGATCCGCGTGACGCAGATGGCCGAGATGACCGAGGCCGAGGATACCGACGGGGACGGAGAGGCGGACAAGTTCACGCCATTCGCCCGCGGCTGGGGCCTGAGCGGAAACTACCACGAGACGAACGCGCTGACCCGCGACGGCAAGGGCGGCTACTTCATCGCCGTAGGCACCGCATCCTTCTCCGGCCCTACCTTCGAGCACACGCTCGGCACCTACTCGGATGCCGGTCGGCGCGGCCGGAACTACTCCGCGGTGAAGTGGAAGGGCTGGGTGCTCCATAGCGACGCCAAGGGCAACATCACGCCGTGGGCATCCGGCTTCCGCATGGCCAATGGGATCTATCAGGACTCCGGCGGCGAGCTCTGGGCCGGGGACAACCAAGGCGACTGGAAGGCCACGACCCCGCTTTATCATGTGGAGAAGGGTCGCTTCTACGGCCATCCGAACAGCCTCGTCTGGGACCCGGAATTCACCAAAAGCACCGATCCCCTCGCTTACTATCGGGAGAATCTGGATGAGTATAACAAGGACCGCACTTGGGCCGCGGTAGAGATCCCGCACATGGAAATGAACCGCTCAGCAGGTGAGCCGATGGAGTTTCCGAAGGGCAATCATTTCGCCGGTCAATTGCTACTGCCTGACAACAACGGCGAGCGCGTCACCCGCGTGATGGTCGAGAAGGTGGGTGACACCTGGCAGGGTGCCTGCACTCACTTCATCGATGGCCGGGGCCTGCACTCCGGGAACCATCGCGCGCGCTTCACCGCGGATGGCAAGCAGCTCTACCTCGGGCAGACGGTCCGCGGATGGGGCGCACCCGCGGAAGGCTTGCAGCGGGTCAACTTCCTCGGCCCGGTGCCCTTTGACATCGACCGGGTGAAGATCACCAAGGACGGCTTCACCGTGAGCTTCACGAAGGAGATTCCGTCCCAATACAAGGACGCGAAGGTATGGGAGCTATCCTCCTTCACCTACCAATCCAAGTGGACCTACGGCAGCGACCCGGAGGACAAGAAAAGCCACAACGTGTCCGTCGTCTCCAGCGACGCGAAGTCCGTGACGCTGAAAGTGGATGGCCTCGCCGAGCGGCGCGTCTTCCGCATCGGCTTCCCCAAGGTGGACTCCCCCGACGGCTCGCCCCTCCAAAACAACCTCGCCTTCTACACGGTGAACAAGATTCCCGACTGAGGCTTCATCCGTGGCCGGATGCCGGAGAGGCTCCGGCCACGACCTTGTGCGCTTCACTTCGCGAGAATCTCCCGGGCCGTGGTCTTCGCGAGCTGCTCGGCCCGGTGACGCTCTGGTAGCGCTTCCACATAAGCTGCTGCTCCGGCGGGATCCTTCGCTTTCCAAGCCGTTAACAGGAAGTGGAGTGAATTGAGGAAATTGATCGGAATGCCCTGATCGCTTGCAAGCAAAGGGTCGTGACGGGCGTTATCAAAAATGAAGTCCGCGCCAGCCTTCATGTCTCGTTTCGAGTATTCAAATCCCAGCTCGTAGGCGAGGCTGAAGCGATCCAATCCAGCCTCCGGCCCTTCACCTCTGCCGGGAAAAATCTCCAGCCACTGCTGCATCTCCAGGACGCCTTGGGAAACGACCCGCTGTTTGACCTCCGATAAATTGTTGCCAGGGGTGCGCCGTCCCAAGTCCCTCATCATCCAACCTGCCGCGGTGATATCGCGAGCCGCGGTGGCTGCCAGCATGCCCGCGGCGAGTTGATAGCCCATCGTCTGACGTGAGAGGATATCGACATTCGTCATGTCCGGCGTGAAGAAGGCATTCACGAACTTCACGGCTGCCTTCGGATCCCGCCCCGCCCAGTCGCTGCCGATCGCCCTAGCTATCGAAAGATCCCTCCGTCTTTGGTCATAAATCGACGTCTTGTCAGGAAAGTCACGGGGTTCCTCAAGCTTGTCCAAGGCGGCCCTCGGATTCTTCTTCGCCCAGGCTAGGAATACAATTCGCCGCAAGGAGTCACCCGGATCGAGGCCAGGATCCCGATGCAATTCATTGATGATGGCCTCGAGTCCGGCTTCGTCAACGGAACCAATGTAGTTTGCGAGCTTCATCACCCGGTCGGCCTCCCCGGCGGTGGACATGATGTTCGCGAGTCCTTCCAGTGGATCGCCCGACGGACGAGTGGACCTCGGGGTCAGCGAGTTCACTCCATCCTCTCGGAGCGTCCTGTCCTGAGTCGACCGGCTAACGCCGGAAGGTCGGCTGACGCTGCCAGGCTGCGGATCGCCCGTTCGGGCATTGTCATCGACCGGTCCTCTAGGCCAGATCGCGATAGCGAGGACAAGGATGCCGAGGATGCCTATGGCGAGATTTCTGCTCATGTTGCTTTGTAATGGAAGGGGTCAAAAATCGTCGTCCCGGCGGTCCGACCGTCTACTTCACGGAAGGTGACTGCATCTTCTTGGAGAACTCGATGGCCTTCATCATCTGATCCAGCGACGCTCCGGCCGGCATCTTCTCGACATAGCCGGTGGCAGCCTCAGCGTCCTTCTTATACCACATCGTCATCACCTCCCATGAGGTGTCACCGGCGGTCACGGAAGGTTCATACCGGAGAGTGAAGTCCATCGCTTTGCCTCCATCATCTTTGAGCATGTCTTGGGCGATGTGCAGGATGGCCCTGCCCCGGATCGTGTTTCCGCGAGTCTCAGGAGGAAGCGAACCAACCCATTTCTCCAGAGCGTCGTCGCCCTGCGAACGGACATGGGCAACCACGGCGGCAACGGCTTCATTGACACCGTAGTAGCCCTCGAATCGAGAGACTGAGGATGTGGCCAGCGGCAGATCCTTGGCGGCCAAGGCGTCAAAGAGAGCGGTAATCGACTTGCTCTGATAAGCCGGCCACTTCCGAGGATCTTTGGTGACGAGTTGCTCCCGCCCGAATTCCACGGCCGACTCGGGATCCTCGGCCGCATACTCACGCATGATGGCCACCGCCAAGGTGACATTGAGATCATTAACCGGATCGAACTGATCTGCGGGCAGATCCTTCTTCAGCTTCGCAAAAACGGCAGCCCGGTCGTGACGGGCCCATGCCAGATACATCATCTTCCGGATTTCGCCGTTCGCATCCGCATGAGGGAATTCCTGGGCAACGTCGATCATTTCCTCGAACTCAACCGGGGCGAGCAGCGCCAGGAAATTGGCCAAAGCTTGAACGCGCTTGGTGTCGTCTCCCAGGGAAAGGATCGACTTCAATCTGGCGATACGATCAGCCTTTGCAACCGGCAGAGTCGGCTTTGCTGGCGCCGCGGGGGCAGGAGCAGGCACAGGAAGGCTCGGCGCAGGCGGGGTGGACTTCGCGAGGGTCGGAGGGGCGGCAGGTTTGCTGTTGCCTGCGAGATAGGCTCCAGCGCCTGCACAGAGAAGTGCCGCAATGACGATTGCTCGTGTCTTGTTCATGATAAGTGTGGTGATGAGTGTGCCGAAAAGGCTCTTTGAAACCGGGATCGCCATGCAGCGGGCACAGATCGTCGCGGCGAGATGGGTAGTGCCCGCGCTTGAGGAAGTGATCCCGAGGCAGGTGCCCAGTGCGGCGCTGGTGAAGCCCGCAGGCTGCGACGTGAGGCGAAGACGCTCTCTCAGCTTGGCCGTGCTGCGCTCGATCTTCTTGCGGACCCCCGCCGCGCTCATTCCGAGCCGACGCCCGATCTCCTCCGAGCTGAAATTATCCATGAAGCGCAGGATCAGGATCTCGCGATCACGCTCCGGCAACCGTAGTAACTCTCGGTCTAGGTCCCGGATCATCTGCTCCCCGGTCAGGCATCCAGGCTCGGGGCGGAGATCGGTGGTGAGTTCGCGTCGGTGACGGGCTGCTTCCGAACGCTGGACATCGGTCGCCCGGCGTACGGTTTGACGGTGGAGCCATGCGGAGAGGATCAGATTTCCGGGAAGCACGCCTGCCTTCCGGGCAAGCGAGAGGAAGACTTCTTGGGCAACGTCATCGATCCATGGGGAACCCGTCCCTAGGACCCGCGACGCCGTACCGCGAACGGCAGGCAGATGACGGTCGACAAGCCCGCGGAAAGCTTCGCCGTCTCCCGCCTGCACGTATCGGATGAAAACCGGATCGTGAGCGATGGATGACGGATTTCGAATCATGGAAATGAAGGCTGATGATGGTTGGTGACTGGCTGCAGCACCCGGTTTCACCGTGACAGTCCGCGTGGTCATTCACGCTAGAGGCGGAATCGTCGGTCGGATTGTGACAAATTTTTTCGTCCTTTCGCGGCTTCTCTGGAGAGACCCGGTCGTGGGCCCCCGTGGCAAGCGCCCCCAACTATCCATCAACGCATCCTGATACGACGATTTGACTCTTGCGAAAGCGCCGGGCGGTCATACCCTCGCGGGCATGGCTCGCCCCGATCCGACCGCCGAACTCCAGAAGGCTCTCCGCCAGCGCATCCTCGTCCTCGACGGGGCGATGGGCACCACCATCCGTTCGTATGGGCTGGTGGAAAAAGAGGCTCGGGGCAGCCGGTTTGCGGACTCGCAGAAGGACCTGCTGAACAACGGTGACATCCTATCGATCACGCGTCCGGACGTGATCGGTGATATCCACAAGCGCTTCTACGAGGCCGGCTCGGACATCTGCGAAACGAACACCTTCTCGGCGACCTCGATCGCGCAGAGCGAATTCTTCGTGGACGACCCGCGCGAGCACGGCGGCATCAAGGACCCGGAGTTCTTCCAGAAGATCATCGACGATCCGATGCTCCGCGATCTCGCGTGGGAGCTGAATGTGGAGTCCTCACGACTGTGCCGGAAGTGGGCTGACAATGTCGGCAGCGACACTGGCATCAAACGCTACGTGGCCGGGGCCATCGGGCCGCTCACCGTCTCGCTGAGCACCTCGCCGGATGCGAATGACGCGGGCTTCCGCACGGTGACCTTTGACCAGGTGAAGGAGGACTACATCCGCCAGGTGCGCGCCTTGATCGCAGGCGGCTGCGACATCCTAATGGTGGAGACGATCTTCGACGCGCTAAACGCGAAGGCTGCGCTGGTCGCGATTCAGGAAGTCTTCGAAGCAGACGCCCTAAAACTGCCGATCATCGTGAGCGCAGCGGTTGGTCGCGGAGGTGAAACGATGATCTCCGCGCAGAAGGTGGAGGCCATGTGGAATGCCGTCGCGCACGTCAATCCGCTGGCAGTGGGCCTTAATTGCTCGCTTGGCCCGGACCTGATGAAGCCACACCTCGAGGAACTGGCGAAGGTTTCCGCCACGCACATCTCCTGCTACCCGAATGCTGGCCTGCCGAACCCCCTCGCGCCCACCGGCTTCGACCTCGAGCCCCCGCACATGAATGCCTACATGAAGGAGTTCGCCCTCGACGGCCTGCTCAATCTCGCCGGCGGATGCTGCGGAAACACACCGGAACACGTCGCCGCAATCGCCGAAGGAGTGAAGGGCATCGCACCCCGCGAGGTGCCGCTTCTTGAAGATTGAATCCATTCAATCCCGACCTTTTCAATCAGTCTCTCAGCACCCCGGCGGTTCCATTTCTTCACTTTCCCATGCCCTCCATTCCACGAGTCCTCCGCCTGTCAGGCTCCGAAGCCTACAATCACACGCCGGACAAGAATTTCCTCATGATCGGCGAGCGCACGAATGTCGCCGGGTCGCCGAAGTTCGCGAAGCTGGTGCGTGAGGGAAAGCTCGATGACGCGCTTGAGATCGCCCGCCAGCAGGTGGAGAGCGGTGCCAACGTCATCGACATCTGCTTCGACGACGGACTGATCGACGGCAAGGCGATGATGGCGCGCTTCCTCCAGCTCGTACAGAGCGAGCCCGCGATCTCGAAGGTGCCGCTGATGGTGGACTCCTCGAAGTGGGAGATCATCGAGGAAGGCCTGAAATACCTCCAGGGCAAGGGCATCGTGAATTCCATCTCGCTGAAGGAAGGCGAGGAGAAGTTCATCCAACAGGCCAAGTACATCCGCCGCTTCGGCGCTGCGACCGTGGTCATGGCATTCGACGAGAACGGCCAGGCTGCCACCTACGACGAGAAGATCCGCATCTGCGAACGCGCCTATCGCGTGCTGGTGGACAAGGTCGGCTTCCCGCCGGAGGACATCATTTTCGACCCGAACATCCTGACCGTCGCGACCGGCATCGATGAGCACAACAACTACGCTCTCGATTTCATCAACGCGACACGCTGGATCAAGACCAACCTCCCTCACGCAAAGGTCTCGGGCGGGGTCTCGAATATCTCGTTCTCCTTCCGCGGCAATAACGTGGTGCGCGAGGCCATGCACTCGGCCTTCCTCTATCACGCGACCAAGGCGGGCATGGACATGGGCATCGTCAATGCCGGCATGCTCGAGGTCTATGACGAGATCCCGAAGGAAATGCTCGAGCACGTGGAAGACGTGCTGCTCAACCGCCGGCCCGACGCAACCGAGCGCATGCTTGAATTCGCCGAGCGCTTCAAGGGACAGGGCGGCAAGAAGATCGAGGAAGATCTCTCGTGGCGCGAAGCCACCGTCGAGAAGCGCCTCGAATACGCGCTGCTCAAGGGCATCGACAAATTCATCGACGAGGACACCGAGGAAGCCCGCCTCAAATACGGCCGTCCCCTGAAGGTAATCGAAGGCCCTCTCATGGACGGCATGGGCGTGGTTGGCGACCTCTTCGGCGCGGGCAAGATGTTCCTGCCGCAGGTCGTGAAGAGCGCCCGCGTGATGAAGAAGTCCGTCGCATGGCTGACTCCCTTCATGGAGACCGAGAAAGCCGAGTTCCTCGCAGGCGACATCGCCGAGATCATGGCCGGAGATCCATCGATCAGCCGTGATGAGGCAATCGCCCTCGCGGGCCGCCGCCGCTCGGCGGGACGTTTCCTCATCGCCACCGTGAAAGGCGACGTGCATGACATCGGCAAGAACATCGTCGGCGTCGTGCTCGCTTGCAATGGCTTCGAAGTGACCGACATGGGCGTAATGGTCCCGTGCGACAAGATCCTCGCAAAGGCGAAGGAGATTGGCGCGGACGTCATCGGACTTTCCGGACTCATCACCCCGTCTCTCGACGAGATGATCCACGTGGCGAAGGAAATGGAGAAAGGCGGCTTCAAGGTTCCCCTGCTCATCGGCGGAGCGACGACCTCCTCGACCCACACCGCGGTGAAGATCGCGCAGCATTATTCAGGACCAGTGGTCCACGTGCTCGATGCCTCGCGCTCGGTTCCGGTGACCACCTCGCTGCTTTCCCCAGATCAGAAAGAGTCCTTCATCGCCGATAACAACGAGCGTCACCGCAAGGCACGCGAGGCATTCACCGGCGGACTGAAGAAGGAGACCGTGGGCATCGTCGAGGCTCGCGCTCTCGCGCGTCACACCGATTGGTCGGGCTACACCCCACCGGTGCCGGAATTCACCGGCACACGCGCGATCCCGAATCAATCGCTGCGCGAGCTGGTGGACTACATCGACTGGACGCCGTTCTTCCATGCCTGGGAACTCCGCGGTGTGTGGGACCGCGAAGCTGGAGTCCTGAAGACCAGAAACGAGGAAGGAGCGAAGGAGGCAGCCAAGCTTCACGTGGAGGCACTTGAATTGCTCGAGCGGGTCATCGCCGAGAAGCGCTTCACCGCTCGCGGCATCTATGGATTTTTCCCCGCGAACTCCGATGGCGATGACGTCATCGTCTGGAGCGACGACTCCCGGATCTCCGAGCGCACCCGCTTCCACACCCTGCGCCAGCAGATCAAGAAGGACTCGGGCAAGCCGAATGAAGCGCTCTCCGACTACGTCGCGCCGCAAGGAGCTGGGAAGGACTTCATCGGCGGCTTCGTCGTCGGCATTCACGGCGCGGACGAATGGGCCGCGGAACTGGAAGCCGCCCACGATCCCTACAATGCGATCATGGCCAAGGCACTGGCCGACCGTCTCGCGGAGGCTTTCGCGGAACTGCTCCACCACCGCGCCCGTGTATCATGGGGCTACGAGCGTCCGAATGAATTCGGCCACAACGAACTCATCAAGGAACTCTACCGCGGCATCCGCCCGGCACCGGGTTATCCAGCCCAGCCGGACCACACCGAGAAGCCCATCCTCTTCGATCTACTACAAGCATCGGAGCCGACCGGGGTCATGCTCACGGAGAGCTGCGCGATGCATCCCGGCGCGGCGGTCTGCGGACTCTACTTCAGCCATCCGGAGAGCCACTACTTTGCCATCTCGGAGATCCAGAAGGATCAGGTAGAAGACTACGCGCACCGCAAAGGCATGAAGGTCGAGGAAGCCGAGAAGTGGCTCGGCCCCTGGCTGGGCTACGCTTGATCAGCGGAGGGGGCGACATCTGCCGGATTGATAGGACCGGGGCCTTTTGGTAAAGGGCTGCCGGTTTCCTGACTTCTGACGCCGCCCCTCCCTTCGAATGAAAGCATATCTCCCACTCCTCCCCTTCGTTCTCTTTTCATCGGCCTGGGCCATCGAGTCGCCACCGGGTTACTACATTGATGGATCAAGCGTGCTTCCCGCCCCGGCGGGCAGCTATGTGCCGACCGCCAATGCGACCGCCGCCACGCCATGTAGTCCCGGCTATTACACTCCTGCGGCAGGCATGAGCGCCCCCATCGCAGCCAGCCCCGGCTACTTCGTCTCCGTCACGGGCTCGCCTTCGCAGACACCAGCCCCTGCCGGGAGCTATGCCAGTGGTACGGCCTCCACCACTGCCACGCCATGCAATCCCGGCTATTACACTCCGGTCGCGGGCATGAGCGCCCCCATCGCCGCGAGTCCCGGTTACTTCGTATCATCGGCAGGAGCTTCATCGCAGACCCCGGCCCCGGCAGGCCGGTTCGTGAGCACAGCCGGAGCGAGCACTTCCACCGCCTGCAGTCCCGGCAGCTACACGCCTTCAGTCGGCATGCAGGCATCCATCCTCGCCAGTCCCGGATACTGCGTCCCTGAGCCCAGTGCCTCATCGCAGTATGCCGTCCTGCCCGGGAGGATTTCCTCTTCACCGGGCTTGGCCAATGGCACCGCCGCCCCGGCCGGCAGCTATGCCCCGGTCGGCGGCATGCAGGCCGCGATCCCCGCCTCTCCGGGTTACTACGTCCCCGCTTCTGGCTCATCCTCACAAATACCAGCCCCTGCGGGCAGCTTCGTGGCCAGCACCGGCGCAGCGACCCACACACCCGCTGCGATAGGCCACTACGTGCCGATCACCGGGATGAATTCACAGCTCCCCGCCCCCTTGGGCCACTACGTGGACAAAACGCAAGCCAGCTCCTTCAAGCGGGCGGATCCGGGCTACTACGTGCCCGCCACCGGTTCAGCCTCCGCATCGGCCGCAGCACCGGGTTCCTACGTGCCTCTGTCCGGTGCATCAGAAACGATCCCCGCACCCATCGGGACCTACGTGCCGCAGCAGGCTTCCTCCGCTGTCACTCCTGCCCCTGCAGGCTACACGACCTATGTCGCCGGCTCGGTCACCTTCCAAGCGATTCCCGATATCCAGCTCACCGCCTACACGCTCAATCCCGGTGGCAGCAGCAGCTTCTCCTTCACCACCACCAGCGGCCAAACCTACGGCATCTTCATGAGCGACGATCTCAGCACCTGGATCGAGATCGAGAGCGTGCCTGGCACCGGAGAAATCGTGACGAAGAGCCTCGCAGCGCCCGGCCCCGGATCGGCGAAGCGCTTCTTCCGCATCGTGGCGACCCCGACTCCCTGAGCGAAAGGTATGCGCCATCGCTCAAGGTAGCTGCCGAGCGAGCCCGATGGGATGGGCCCGCCCGACAGGAATCCTGAGACCTGTTAGTTTTCCTCCACCCGGAAGAAGTTCTTCGCTCCCGCGGGAATGTCCACGGTGACGCTCGTGCTGGCTCCGGTGGCCGGGATGGTCTCGGCTCCCACAACCGGCACCCACGTCTGGAGGTTGTCGGAAGTTGTGACCCGGTAGGTCTTCCCGGCCACCGATGTCCAATCAAGGGTCACCTTCGATTCAGCGAGATTGAAGGCATGGGAGACCAGCGTCAGCGGGGTCTCTACCTGTGGCGCGCCGCTGGTGAATGACCAGCGCGAGATGTCCGTGAATTGGGTCAGGTCCGTGAAAACCCGCGACGGATCGATCTCACCCACGGCGTTTTGAAAGGCCGCGGTGGTGGCGCTGAATCCAATGTACGATTTCCCCTCTTCATCGGCGGCTCCGATCGCGCCCAGATCCACCGCGAGTTCGTTGATCACCTTGATGCCCTGGAAATAGACATCCAGCGCTCCCGGCCGATAGACAACCCGGACATCGTAGGGAGCCTTTGAACTCCGCACGGTGATCGTGGCAGACGGGAAGCCGCCCGCCGGACCGCCGCCCGGAGGACCTTCCGGCGGAGGCGTGTCCAGCGTCACGCCCGGCACCGTGGACAGATTGACGGTGGCCAGTATCGTGGTTCCATTGCGGACCTGCACGGAGGACGCGCTGCCATCCGAAGGCGCGGTCACCCATGAGTCGAACTTGATGTTGAGGGCATTCTGCGTGATGCCGTTCGATGCCGATGTCGGGCTGGCCCCCAGCCCGTATTGGTGATTGTGGACGACGAATACCACCCCGTCCGTGCCGTAGTAATAGTTGTCGTCGGGACGGTGGAGTTTGAAGGAGAACGAGGTGTCGAATCCTCCCGCCGTCGTCTGCTTCTCCACATGCCAGGCATCGCCCGAGACGAGTCGCTCCATGGGGGTCAGACGCAGGATGCCATTCACAGCCTCCGCCCAGCCGCCATAGGTAAGCTCCGGCTCACTCTCCGCGAACGATTCAAACGAGAAGTCGGCGTTCGCCACCATCGGAAGGAAGCAGCCGAATCCGATGAGAGCCCTGGTCCGCGGGCCAAGCCCTCCCAAAAAATTCCGCCGTGAAGTCATAAAGTGTCCGTTTCGGTTCATAGGTTGCTTGCGATGCATTCGATGAGGCAGGTCCGGAGGCCGCGGCCACGGACAATGCATCCGCTTTGGTAGGAGAATTGAAAGCGATGACGAGCAAACGAAAGTTAGCAATCGAGCCACCAGCATCATCGGACGAACGGAGGGACTTGATTCTCCTTCTTTTTGGTAGAGAATCGAGCGCATGTCCGAGGCCGTCATGAGCCAGATCCGCCACGATTCACCCACGGCTCTGGATGGAGGTGCCGGGCAGGCTGCGTTGCTGGATCTCCACCGCACGCTCCGGTTCCGTGACCTGTGGACCTCGCTCCAGCGTCTGTGCGAGATCGTGGTCCCGCACGACAACCTCACCATGTCGGTGAACTACCTGGACTGGCGGAACGAGTCGTCGAAGTGCCGGCTCTCCTCGGAGAAGTCCCCCCTACCCCACGACGAGGATCGCAATCGCGCGCTCATCGAAGGCGGCCGCTCCTTCTTCCAGCCCTACCTCGATGCCCGTCCGGGTCTCAAGGCCTACCGCCACAGCGAGATCATCTCCGACTCTCTGCGCAGGCAGGAGACCGAGCTCTACCGTCGCTACATGCGGCCTAACAACTGGGCCCACTCCGCCCACCTCCTCTACTGGCAGGATGGCATGGTGGACACCTCGCTGGCCCTGCGCAGGCGCCCGGACCAGGGCGACTTCAGCAACCGTGAAATGGAGATCCTTCACACGCTGCACGCCCATCTGGAAGTGTCGCTCGACAGGATCCGCCGCTTCGAGGAGGAGCGACAGAAGCGGCGACTGCTGGAGAGCTATTATTCCCGCCGGCCCGGTGCGGTTCTCTACCTCAATTGGAAGATGGAGCCGGTCTATTCCAGCCATGATGCGCTCGGCCTGTGCTCCGAGTTGAACTTCGGCACCGAGGTCTCACGCGGGCTGAATCCCCATTCGAATTTCAAGATGCCGCCCAGCCTCGCCGATGCTTGTGAGACTCTGCGCGGCGAGTGGCATGACCACGTGATCCAGTCCCACGATGCCGGGAAGCATCCGAGATTGGCGAAGCAGCTATCCTTCCCTGTAGCCGGGATCGATGCCGAGGTGATCATCCGTCCCGAGCGTCATGGCACGCTGACCAAGCCAGCACTGGAAGTGAGGATGAGGAAGATGGAAGCGGAAACCATCGCCGCAGCACCTCGCATCGCTTTGCCCGCCGGAGGCACTTACGACGCGCTCACCCCGGCTGAGCGCACGCTCGTCGAATTGGTGTGCGAAGGCTTCTCGAACAAGGAGATCGCCGGGCAGCTCCACAAGACCGAAGGCACCATCAAGGTGCAGCTCAGCGGCGTCTTCAGGAAGTTCCGCGTGCAGAGCCGCACCCAGCTCATGGCAGCGCTGAGGTAGTGGTTCCGAAGCTCACTTCCAAACTGCCACACAAACGGCGACAGCGAGGAAGATCAGGGACACACGCCCGAGCAACTCCGCTCCACCTATCCGCATGCTGGCCGACAGGAATGCCGCCTTGTAGGCATCCAACGCCTTCATGTGCTGGGTTCCCATGACAGCTCTTTCCCGCTCCGGGGCGTTCTCCGGCAATTGATCGAGCGCGTGCTCCGCTCGACCTAATGATATACCCGCATCTCCCAGCGAATGAAGCCGGGCGTTCGAATCGCTGGAATTGACGTTCGACGCCACCATGCAGCCGATGGCGATGACTCCGGCGACGATCGCTACAATCCTTCTCATCCTGACAACCTCACCGGATGGTTTTCATCCGGCAAGGAGGAAGGCCCGAGGTCACGCTACCGCCACCTGGCGATCCACGTCCACGCGGAGGCGGTCGATGATGTATTCCTGACGGTCGGGAGTGTTCTTGCCCATGTAGAAGGTGAGCAGTTCCTTCGTCCCCTTCCCTTCCTCGAACTCGACGTGATCGAGGCGCATGTCGTCACCGATCATGAACTTGAACTCGTCCGGCGAGATTTCACCGAGGCCCTTGAAGCGGGTGATCTCGGCGTTCTTGCCCAGCTTCGCGAGAGCCTTCACGCGGGCTTCCTCATCGTAGCAGTAGATCGTCTCCTTCTTGTTCCGCACGCGGAAGAGCGGCGTTTGGAGGATGTAGAGGTGACCCTCGCGGATGACCTCGGGGAAGAATTGCAGGAAGAAGGTCAGCAGCAGCAAGCGGATGTGCATGCCGTCCACGTCGGCATCGGTTGCGATGACCACCTTGTTGTAGCGCAACTCCTCGATGCCGTCCTCGATGCCGAGTGCCGCCTGGAGCAGGGCGAATTCCTCGTTCTCATAGACGATCTTCTTGGCGAGGCCGAAGGTATTGAGCGGCTTGCCGCGCAGCGAGAAGACAGCCTGCGTTTCCACATCGCGGCTCTTCGTGATGGAGCCGGAAGCGGAGTCACCCTCGGTAATGAAGAGCGTGCTCTCCAGGCGCTGCTTGTGCTTCGAGGCGAGGTGCGCGCGGCAATCGCGGAGTTTCTTGTTGTGGACCTTCGCCTGCTTGGCTCGCTCGCGGGCGATCTTCTGGATGCCCTTCAGATCCTTGCGCTCGCGCTCTGCGGCCACGATGCGCTTCTGGATCGCCTCGGCCACCTTCGGGTTCTTGTGCAGGTAGTTGTCGAGGTGCTGTTTGAGGAAGTTGCCGACGAAGGTCCGGATCGATTCGCCATTCGGAGTCATCGAGGTCGAGCCCAGCTTCGTCTTCGTCTGCGATTCGAAGACCGGCTCCTCCACGCGCACGACGATGGCCGCCTCGATGCCCGCGCGGATGTCTGCGGGGTCATACTGCTTTTTGTAAAAGCCGCGGACCGCATTCACGAGACCCTCGCGGAAGGCCTGCAGGTGCGTGCCGCCCTGCGTGGTATTCTGGCCGTTGACGAAGGTATAGTATTCCTCCCCGCTCTCGGCGGTGTGGGTGAAGGCGATCTCGATGTCCTTGCCGGAAAGATGGATCGGCGGGTAGAGCGCCTCGTTCTCCATCTCCTCGCGCAGCAGGTCGAGCAGGCCGTCCTTCGATTTGAATTTCTTGCCGTTGAAAACGATCGTCAGCCCCGGATTCAGGTAGCTGTAGTAGCGGCACATCTTCTCGACGTACGCGTCCTTGAACTTCGTCTTGGCCGGGAAGATCGTGCGGTCGATGTCGAAGGCAAGCCGCGTGCCGGACTGGGCTTCCTCCCGGCGCGGCGTCTTCATGTCCTGGGTCACCTGGCCCTTGGAGAACTCGATCACCTTCGTCTGCCCCTCGCGCCACGCCTGGATCTCGAAGAAGCCGGAGAGCGCGTTGACCGCCTTGATGCCGACACCATTCAGACCGACGGACTTCTTGAAAGCCTCGCTGTCGTACTTGGCGCCCGTGTTGATCTGGGCGGCACAATCGTAGAGCTTGCCGAGCGGGATGCCGCGGCCGAAGTCGCGGACCTCGACACGGCCTTCCTCGCCGATCTCGACGCGGATCTCCTTGCCGTGACCCATGATGTGCTCGTCGATCGAGTTGTCGATGACCTCCTTGAGCAGGATGTAGATGCCGTCGTCCGCCGAAGATCCGTCGCCCAGCTTGCCGATGTACATGCCGGGGCGGAGCCGGATGTGTTCGCGCCAATCGAGGGATTTGATGTCAGCTTCGGTGTATTCGGCCATGGCGATCTTTCGGGAATCCTGAGGACACGCCGCCCCGCTGGCAAGTGCCGGGTCGGCCTGCGGAAATCATTGGCTCCGAGTGCCCGGATCTCCTTTTCTCACTCCAGTGCCGCCTGCACGAGGTCCCAGCGACGCTTGAAGGCCGGGGAACTCAAGGCGAGGCTCTCTCCCGCTTTTTTACCGCGCGCGGGATCGCCGGCGAGCAGATCGAAGGCAATGGCCTGCTCGTGGCGGCGCAGCCGCTCGATCTCGCTGGTCTCCGCCTTCACCAGATGACGGTGCAGCTCGATCACGCTGTCCGGAGACACCTCCGACCACTCGACATCGCGCGTCGAGCCAGTGGCGTCGAGGATCTTGATGCCACCGCTGCGGGTGCCGGTGATCTGGTCCAGCTTCGTACTGTCCTTCAGCTCGAGGGTCACATCCTCCGGCGGCGTGGACAGCTTGTCCTCCAGATCCGCCAGGAATGACGCCGCCGCCTCCGCGAGGAGAAGCAGCGCCGAGACCCGGGGCTCGGTGTCCTTCAAGGGGAAGCCGGGCGATTTGATCGCGGCAGCAGCTTCCGTGAACCGGCAGGCGGCAGCGGTCTTGCGAACGTCCGCCAGCGGATCGGCTGAAACCGGCACGGGATCGGAGGGCGCGACCTCATCTTCCCCGAGCGAACGCGCATGCTTCTCCAGATCGAGCTGTAAGGCCCGCAGGTTGAATTTCGCGCGGCCCTTCGTCTTCAGCGAGGCATGCACTGCATGGAGTTCATCGGCGAGGGCACGGCAGGCGGTCGCGGTGCCGGGGAGCGTTCCGGGAATCGCTGAGCCGAGTGCCTTGGCGTCGCTCGAGTAGCCTCTGAGGATTTCCTGATAGGGCGCGACCCAGGCGTCCGAACCCTTTGCCTCCGCGGC
This sequence comes from Luteolibacter flavescens, assembly GCF_025950085.1. NCBI lineage: Bacteria > Pseudomonadati > Verrucomicrobiota > Verrucomicrobiia > Verrucomicrobiales > Verrucomicrobiaceae > Neoluteolibacter > Neoluteolibacter flavescens. The sequence goes on along the minus strand of NZ_JAPDDS010000001.1, from coordinate 217,444 downwards.
GAGGACCGCATCGAAGTGCGGCATGGCGAGATCAATCATGCCATGTTCCCAATTCTTAAGACCCGCGATGAGCGAGACGAGCAAGGCTGCACCGTTGGGCGCGGGATCCTCCGAACTCCACACGATCGGCCGGAAGCCCTCGATTCCCTCCAGTCCATCCATCAGCAGGCTCCGCGTGACCTCCGGGAGACCGGCAGCCCCCCGGATGTGATCCGCCGCGGTCTCTGCTTCCTGACGGGCCTCGTCGCTCTTGCCATCCAGATAGGCAGCGATGACGACTTCACAGGCGGCCCATGAGCCGGTGGGCTGGAGCACACCCGGCAGATCGCGGACTTCGGAGAAAAGATTGCGCGCCTTCGCGTAGTCGCCCGCCCTCAATGCCTCTCCGGCCGAGCGATAGACCGAGCCAACTTGGGCGCTGCTTTCGCCTCCAGACGGATCGACTGCGACGGGTATCGGGCTTGTATTTCCCTGCGAGATCACCGGCTTCGGCTCTTCCCGCATGATCCACCAACCGGCGAAGCCCACGGCTCCGAAGATCAGGACAGCCGCCGCCGCGAGGGCGAGTTTCTCACTGCCGTGTCCTCCGCGCTTGGAGCCGTTGCCCGCCTTCGCCGGGGACATGGCAGCACCCGCGGCGAGTCTCTGCCGCGCCGCTTCCAAGGCACCCAGCAGGTCATCGTAGGAGCGGAATCGCAGCGCGGGATCGTGCGCCATGGCACGATCCACCGCGGCGCAGGTCTCAGGACTCACCGACGCTGCGCATTTCGCCAGCGGCAGGATCTTCCGCTTCACCTCGCGCAGCTTGTTGGTGTCCATCGACTCCTCGTCGCACGGCGGCTTGCCCGCCAGCGCGTGGTAGAGGGTAGCCCCGAAGGCATACATGTCGGAGCGGAAGTCCTCCGGCAGTCCTTCAATGGTCTCCGGCGGGACGTAGTAGGGAGTGGCCCAGATTTCCGTGGCCTGCGCCTTGCCGCCCTTCGTCACGAGGGCGAGGCCGAAGTCCACGATCTTCGCATTGCCCGTTGCATCCAGGAGGATATTGCCTGGCTTCATGTCGCGGTGGATCAGGCCGGCTGCCTGTGCGGCCTTCAGCCCCGCAGCAACCTGGATCGCGAGCGGAAGCAACTCCGCTTCCGGGATCGACCCGCGCTCGCGAATGTGGTGCTCGAAGTGCCCTCCAGGCACCAATTCCATCGCGATGTAAAAGTGACCGAATGCCCGGCCCGTCGTGAAGACGCGCACCACGTGCGGATGGCTGAAGGAGGCGGTGATCCGCGCCTCTTCCTCGAAGGCCGCGATCCGCTTCTCGTCGTTGCCATATTCCTCATTGAGGATCTTCACGATCACCTCGCGGTCGAGCGTATTGTCCTGTGCGACGAAGACGACACTCATGCCGCCGATGGCGTGACGGCGGAGCAAGGTGTAGGGGCCGAACTCCCGCTTCACCCGCGTGTGCTTCCCGCAGGAAGGGCATTCCACATTCGAGAAAGGGGCCACCTGCCCCACGTCCATCGAGGTCCCGCAAGCGTGGCAGTATGCGATTTCGATTTCCCCCTCCGGCATGGCTGAGGGTATCCTACGTGATCAGGTAATGAAAACTTCAATTTCTTGAAGCATCGACCGAGATTGACAGCCCCGGCCACCCGCCATGACGCTGCGCGCCCATGGAAATCCGGGTGGAAAGCGATGCCGGGACACGCCTCGATGCCTTCTTGGCGGCGCGGGTGCCGGAGCTGTCGCGCTCACGCATCCAGGAGCTGATTCGCGAGCACTTCATCCTGCGGAATGGCCAGCCTGCAAAGCCGCGCGACTCGGTGGCCATCGGCGATCACCTCAGCATCGCCATCCCGGAGGCCGTGCCCGCCGAGGCCCTGCCGCAGGACATTCCGCTGAGCATCCTCTTTGAGGACGAGCACCTAGTGGTCCTCGACAAGGAAAGCGGCATCGTGGTCCACCCGGCGGCGGGCAATCCCGACGGCACGCTGGTCAATGCCCTGCTCCACCACTGCCGCGGCCAACTCTCCGGCATCGGCGGCGTCGAGCGGCCCGGCATCGTCCATCGCCTCGACAAGGACACCTCGGGTTGCCTGGTGGTGGCGAAGACCGACCAAGCCCACCATTCCCTTACCGAGCAATTCTCCGGCCGGACGATGGAGAAGCTCTACCTCGCCGTGGCACAGGGAATTCCGAATCCGCCGCAGGGCACCGTCTTCACCCACATCGGTCGCCATCCGGTGAACCGCCAGAAGATGGCCGTGGTGAATCCCCCCGGCGGTAAGGCCTCGATCACGGACTACGAAGTCCTTTCCATCGACCGCTCCACCGATTCCTCGCTTGTGCTCTGCCACCTGCACACGGGGCGCACCCATCAGATCCGCGTGCATCTGCTTCACCTCGGCTGCCCGCTGGTCGGCGATCCGATCTACGCAAAGCCCGAGCGCCAAAGGGCAAAGCCGGGCCGGCTGATGCTGCACGCATGGCGCTTGGAATTTGATCATCCGGTGACCAAGGAGCGGATGAAATTCAAGGCCCCCATCCCCCCGGAATACACGCCGTGGCTGCAGATGCTGGAGAGCCCGCTCTCGGGAGATAGGTAGCGGGAGCTCGGTCCAAGGTGGCAAAAGGTTAGATTTTTGCATCTGAGGCTTCACATTGGCGTCTCAACTGCTTTTTTCGGGGCACCCCCAAACCGTAGGATAACCTCCTGCTAGCCAGAGGCCGGATCCACCCCCACCTGCCCCCTCCCCCTTGGTTCCCCCATTCCAAGCTCCGTACCCGCGTGTCTGTCTGCTGGCAGCGGTCTTCTTATCTGCGGCGATTCCGGCAACCGGAGACACGATCATCTCCGGCCCATCCGGCAGCGGCCAATTCGGCATGGCGATCACACGACTGCCGAACGGACATCACGTGGTGATCGACCCGCTCTACGATGCCCCCGGTGCGATCACTGACGCCGGAGCGGTGCATCATTACGATGCCTCGTGGACGCGACTGGCCACGCTGCGAGGCTCGCGGCCCTACGATCATGTCGGCTCCGGCGGCGTCACGATCCTCGCGGATGGAAGCTACGCCGTTCACAGCCCGAATTGGGACCGGGACGCCATCGCCGATGCCGGAGCGATCACCTGGTGCCCGGCTTCGACCGGCGTCAACGGCGTCGTTTCCGCCACCAATTCCCTGACCGGCCGCGCCGCTGGAGACCTGCTCGGCGAAAGTCGCCTCACTTTCCTCAGCGACGGCTCGATGATCGTCCGGTGCAGCGGATGGGACAGCCCGCCGCTGGTGGACGTCGGTGCCGTCGCGTGGTTCACCGCGTCCTCCCGCCCCATCGGCATCCTGCAGGAAACGTCCAGCATCATCGGCTCCAGCGACAATGACCGTATCGGCAGCGACGATGTCCTCCCACTGTCTGGAGGACGCTTCCTGATCCGCAGCTCGACCTGGAACAACGGCCCGATCTCCGACGCGGGATCGATCACGTGGTGCCCGGGCGGGACGCCGCTCTCCGGCGTGGTGTCGGCCACCAACTCGATGGTTGGCTCCTACGCGAACGAAGCGCTCGGATCGTCTTCGATCACGGTGCTGGCGAATGGCAACCTCGTCATCGCCAATCCAAGCTGGACGAATGGCAGCGTGGCGAATGCCGGAGCCGTCCGCTGGTGCGAGGGCAGCACCGCGTCGACGGGGCCGATCACCGCGGCCAACTCCCTGGTCGGCACCACGAGCGGCGATCGCATCGGCTCCGCGGGCATCATCGCGATCCCCAACGGGCACTTCATCGTAGCGAGCCCGGAGTGGAACCTCTCCTCCAGTGTCTCGGACGTGGGTGCGGTGACTTGGGTAAATGGCACCAGCGGCATCGCCGGGGCGGTGAGTGCCGCAAATTCGCTGGTCGGCAGCCGCGCGCTGGATCAGGTGGGATCGACCGGGGTCAAGCTCCTGCCCTGCCCCGGGAATGTCTGGAACTACGTGGTCACCAGTCCCTACTGGGGACCCAGCAGCTCTCTGCCAAATCCCGGCGCTGCCACGTGGTGTTCCGGTAGCACCGGGCTCACCGGTCCTGTGTCCGCGGCCAATTCGCTGACCGGAGCCACCGCCCAATGCCGCGTCGGAAACGAAGGCATCGTCGTCTTGCCGCAGGGAAACTTCTTCGTGGTCAGCTCGACATGGGACTCGGCCACGCAGACAGATATCGGTGCCGTCACATGGGTGAACGGGACCACGGGCATGACCGGCAATGTCACCGCGCAGAATTCCCTCACCGGATCAACTGCTGGGGACGCCATCGGGGCCGGCGGCATCACCGTGCTCGCCAATGGCAATGCCGTGCTATCCAGCCCGGGGTGGAGCGCGGGTACCGGAGCCGTGACTTGGCTCCCTTCCACAGGAGCAACGGGAGCGATCAGCAGCATGAACTCCCTCATCGGGAGCGCTACCGGCGACCGTGCGGGCTCGGCAGGTATCACTCCATTGCCAAGCGGGCACTATCTGGTGCGCAGCCCGGACTGGCAGGGCGGAGCAGGAGCCCTCACCTGGGCCGATGGCGGCGCTGGCATCGTCGGAAGCCTTTCCGCGGGAAATTCCTTGGTCGGTTCATCCGCCAATGACCGGGTGGGAGACGTGGCGGTCCGAATCCTCGCCGATGGCAACTACGTGGTGAGCGCGCCATATTGGGATCGGGGCTCCATCGCCGATGCGGGAGCCGTAATGCTCTGCCCCGGCGGTACCGCCACCACCGGCACGATGGATGAGTCGAATGCACTCGTAGGCTCCGCGGAAAACGACTTGGCAGGCATTTCCGGTATCACCGCCCTGACCAACGGGGCCTATGTGGTGAATAGCGGACGGTGGGGCTCCGACGACCGAGGAGCCGTGACCTGGGGAAAGGCGGGCACCGGGGTCAGGGGCACCATCTCGCCCGGCAATTCGTTGGTCGGAGCCTCGGCCAATGATGGGGTCGGGTCCTCCGGCACCTCCGCCTTGCCTGGCGGGCGCTATCTCGTCAGGAGCGGAAGCTTCGACCGTGGCGCGATCCCGGACACCGGAGCCGTCACCATCGGCAATGCCCAAGGCAGCGCGGGCGTCATCGGACCTGCGAACAGCCTGGTGGGCCCGCTGGTCAGCGGGCATCTGCGGCCATTCCAACTGAGTGCAGGACGGCTGGTCACCGGCATGCCGAGCAGCAACCGCATCATCTTGATGGACCCCATCGAGCAGATGGTAACGGATGGAGACGTCCGAGCACTCGGCACCGTGGCATCCGGGTCGAGCACCACACTGGTGCTGAAGTATCAGGCAGCTACCGGACCGAACTTCGCTGCACCTGCCGTGACCATTGACGGGTCTGATGCGGGGCTGTTCACCATCATCGGGGCCACCGCACCGGACAGCGATGGAGTCGGCACCGTGACCGTCGCCTTCGCCCCCACGGGCAGCGGAGCGAAAAACGCCACGCTGCACATCGGAGACATCGACGTCGCCCTCACCGGTTCCGGCAATACGCCGCCGGTATTCGCAGGCGCATCGGCGAGCACCTTCAATGAGACGCCGCTGGTTCTCTACCACGCGAAGCTCTTCCGTAGCACCACCGATCCCGAGGGAGACAGCTTCACCGTGACCATGGCCACGCCGTCGCAACACGGTGGCACGGTCCAGGTCCGCGGGGACTCGGTGGTGTATTACCCGCCCGCCGGATTCACCGGCACGGATCAATTTGTCATCACGCTCACCGACGCGCGCGGCGCGGACTCCCAGTCCACCATCCAGGTCGAGGTCGGCGGGCCGCTTGGCACGGGGCAGAATCAACCCTCGATTTCCACGGACACGAGTGGCGGCCAGATCACGCAGATCACCCTCACCTGGCAGGTCATCCCCCTGCGTAGCTATGAAATCGAGCGATCCTCGAATCTCACCGACTGGACGCCGGTGACCGTTGCCGCTGCCAACGAAGTCGGGCGGCTCCGCTGGAACGACAACAGCCCGCTCCAAGGCTCATCCTACTATAGACTCCGTACTCCATGAAAGTCCTCGCCATGGCCATGGCTTTGCCTTGCCTGACCGTCACCTCCCGGGCGGCGACGGTTACGACTTCCCTGCAATGGGACGTCGTGAGCGGCTACGTCCCGGACAATGATCCCGCGGGATGGAAGGACCTGCGCAACGTCAATCTGGACATCACCCGGATAGACTCCCTGCAGGTCCACCTCGAAATCGAAGGCGGCTGGAACGGCGACCTCTTCGCCTACATCCGACACGGTGACGGCTTCTCCGTGCTGCTGAACCGGGTGGGAACCACCGACGAAAACGGTGCGGGATCGAACCAATCCGGATTCGATGTGACCTTTTCAGACTCCGCGAGCCGCGACATCCACACCTACAGCGGTGGCATTTTCTCCGGGAACTTCATGCCGGATGCCCGGATCTCGAACCCGGAGACGGTGACCAACCTGAGTCCCCGGACCGAGTTCCTCTCCAGCTTCAACGGCCTCGATCCGAACGGCCAATGGACGCTCTTCGTGGCCGACATGGCAGCCATGGATCAGGCCAGAGTCGTGAGTTGGGGTATCACCGTGACCCAGGGCATGGCCGTGCCGGAGCCGACCAGTGCTGCGGCAGTGGGACTGCCCCTGCTGTTGCTCGGTGGAGTCGTCTTCCGACGAAACCGGAAAACACGCTGACAAGCGCCGGGACCCCGTGACAGGATCGGGCCTGCCGATGGACGAAGACGCATTTTTCCAAGACCTGCTCCATGCCGTGGAGCAGCAACTCGCCGCGCCCCAGACCCGCTACGTGGCGAAGACCTTGGAACGCCTGACCGCGAAGGGCATGAGCGAGGACGACGCCAAGGCCCGCATCGCCGCCTGTCTCGGCGAGGAGACGGATGCCATGTGGCGGAGCAAGAAGGGCTTCGACGAAAAAAGCTACCGGGAGAAGCTCGACGGAATCGATGCGTCGGAGCGATTTGATGACGAAGAGGAGTGACCTTCCTCTAGATAGTCAGCGCAGCATCATTGGACCGGCATTCCAACCGCGGTCACCGACGAATCACCGAGCCCTTCGTGGAAGGCTCCAAAGACGCTAGCGAGCGAGCGCTCGCCGGTTGGTGAGGTTACATACACCGCCCCGACCGACATCAGGAGGCCGCAGAGGGCCAGCACCAGCGGGGGCCGGGCTCCCGGTCGCAGGCGATTGTGGCCTCCGACACCCCCTCGCCCACCGAGAAGCACGCGGGCTTCCTGATGGAAGGCGACCCTGGGAAAAAACGGGAGCGGCGGACTCGAGGCGTGATTGGGCATCGGGGTGAAGGGGTGAGAGCACGGGGAGCCATTGAAGTCCGTGGGAAGATCTTCAAGACACCCGCATCACTAAGGTTTCCCGACCTTCAGGCCATTACGCAATCGCGTAGAGACTCGGCGAATGGCCATTCCGAGACGGTTATAAATACAGGCAAGCCATGCAGGGCGTCCGGCGCCTACCAAACCTGTATGACAACTGGATTCCTTGCACTGCTGGCAGGCCGGTCGTATCACCCGTAGAACATGTTTCGTCCACTTGCCCTTTCTCTCACCTTGTTGTCCCCCGTCTCCGCCGTGGAGACGACCTTCGTCAATCCGATCGCGGAAGGTGCCGACCCTTGGGTGACGAAATACGGCAATCAGTACGTGTGGTGTGCCTCAGAGGGAAACCGTGGCATTTCGCTGTGGGTCTCCGACCGCCTCACCTCTCTGGGCCAGAAGCACGTGATCTGGACCGCCCCGGAGAGCGGCCCCTACGCGAAAGAAGTGTGGGCGCCGGAGGTCCACCTGCTCGACGGCCGCTGGCACGTCTATTTCGCCGCATCGGATGGCAACAATGCGAACCACCTCGCCTACGTGCTCCAGTCCCGGGACTCGGACCCGCTGAGCCCCTACACCTTGCACGGCCCCTTCAACACCGGTGACGGTGCGGACGGAAAGTCACCGAATATCTGGGCGATCGACATGACCGTGCTGGAGGTCGGTGGCAAGCGCTACGCCCTCTGGTCCGGTTGGGATGCCCCGGGCACGGACCAGCAATTCCTTTACATCGCGCCGATGAAGTCCCCCACGGAACTCTCCGGCCCGCGCGTGCTGCTGGCGAAGAACGACGAGCACCTCTGGGAGCGCACCGAGGAGAAGCTGGAATCCCGCGGCCTGGCCGAGGGTCCCCAAATCCTGCAACAGGGCGGCCGCACCTTCGTCACCTACTCGACCGCCGCCTCCTGGCTGCCGACTTACAAGCTCGGCCTGCTGGAGCTGACCGGCAAGGACCCGCTGGACCCGAAGTCCTGGACGAAGAGCCCGCAGCCGGTTTTCCAGAGCACGGAGCTGACCTACGGCACCGGCCATAGCTGCTTCGTGAAGAGCCTCGATGAGAAGGAGTGGTGGCACGTCTTCCACGCCAAGCGGGATCGCCAGGGCGGATGGCGCCGCGCGATCTTCGTGCAGCCCTTCACCTTCGGAGCGGACGGCCTGCCTGATTTCGGCAAGCCCGTCTCTCCCGGTGCCGCGCTGCCATTCCCGTCCGGCGAATCCCTTCCGACCCCGGAGCTGCCGGTGACGGCGGACTTCACGAAGGGCCACCCGAAGGGCTTCTCCTACTATGGCCATCTGCAGTTCCTCAATTTCGAGAAGGACGGCATGCACCTCGGCACCGTCCCGGCCCACCCCGTGAATGACTACCGCAGCGGCGAAAAGCTGGTGCTGGATGGCGGGGACTTCACTGACATCGAAGCGACCACCACCGTCCGCTACGTGAAGGGCGACCGCGACGCCGGCATCCTCTTCCGGGTCACCGCACCGTCGGTCGGCTTTGATGCGCAGCGTGGATACTTCGCCGGAATCATCCCGCGGGACGGTTCCGTGGTTCTCGGAAAAATGGATGGAAGCAACTGGAAGGAAATTGCTCGCGCAAAAGCCGATATCCCCGCGAATGCGACTCACGAACTCGGCGTGACCGCCCGCGGCCCGGAGATCAAGGTGACGCTCGGCGGCAAGGAAGTGCTGACCGCCAGTGACAGCACCTACACCTCTGGCACGGTGGGCCTCCGCGTGGTGGATACCCATGTGAGCTTCGGCGAACTCAAGGTGAAGCCGCTGGCCGGAAAGTAACTGGTATCACACGAAAAAAGCGGCCCGGATCATCCCGGGCCGCCTTTTTTCAAAGCAAATCTTTTCTTTTACTCAGGCTGCCTGTCTGCGGCGGCAGTCCGGTTCTTGTCGTGGCGGATGTCGCGGGCGGAGTCGAGATAGACGGCGTCCTCGCCGATATTGACCGCCAGATCGCCGATGCGCTCCAGCGAGCGGGCGACGAAGATGAGGTGCAGGAAATCCTCGGTGCCGGTGCCGCCCTCTTCCAGCCGGGCGCTAAAGGTGGCGATGAGGCGCTTGTGAAGCTTGTCGAGCTCCTTGTCGCGGGCTTTCAGCGACTCGCCCAGCTCCGCATTGCGATCGGAGTAGGCCGAAAGCGCGTCGCGCAGGATCTGCTCGGCCATGGCGTAGAGCGGCTCGATGAAGGGGACCTCGGCGCAGGCCGGGCGGCTGACCATCTTGCGCGCGCGCTTGGCGATGTTCACCGCGTGGTCGGAGATGCGCTCCAGATTCGAGGCGACCTTCATCGAGGTGATCACCAGCCGGAGATCGCCCGCCACGGGATGGAAGCGCATGAGCGTCTCCATGCCGATGCGGTCGATGCGCTTTTCCGCCTCGTCCACCTCGTCGTCGTCGGCCACCACGGCCTTGCACTTTTCCAGGTCCCGCTCCAGCAGGCCCTGCATGGCGCGTTCCAGATTGAGGCGGGCCTGGCCGGCCATCGAGATGACCTCGTTGCGCAGCGATGCGAACGCTTGGTCGAATTCACGGAGAATGTGTGGAGTGTCCGAGTGCATGGAGGGGAAACTTAGCCGAAGCGGCCGCTGATGTAGTCCAAGGTGCGCTTGTTCGCGGGATTTTCGAAAATTTTCCGGGTGGAGTCATATTCCACCATTTCGCCGAGGTAGAAGAAGGCGGTGCGGTCCGAGACGCGCGTCGCCTGCTGCATGTTGTGGGTGACGATGACGATGGTGTAGTGCTCCTTCAGGCCGAGGATGAGGTCCTCCACGTGGCCGGTGGCGATGGGGTCCAGTGCCGAGCAGGGCTCGTCCATCAGGATGATTTCAGGGTCCACGGCCATCGTGCGGGCGATGCAGAGGCGCTGCTGCTGGCCGCCGGAGAGGCCAGTGGCGATGTCGTCGAGGCGATCCTTCACCTCGTCCCATAGCGCGGCGCGGCGCAGGGACTTCTCGACCACCTCATCCAGCGCGGACTTCTTTTTCTCGCCGAGGGTTCGCGGACCGTAGGCGACGTTGTCGTAGATGCTGCGGGGAAAGGGGTTGTACTTCTGGAAAACCATCCCGACGTGTCGGCGGAGCTGCACGGGATCGATCGAGCGGTCGGCGATGTTCGCGCCCTCGATGATGATCTGCCCTTTCGTCACCCGGGCACCCGGGACGAGGTCGTTCATCCGGTTGAAGCAGCGCAGCAGCGTCGTCTTGCCGCAGCCCGAGGGGCCGATGAAGGCGACCACCTCGTTGTTCGGCACGTCGAGGGTCACGTCCTTGAGGACGTGCTTGTCGCCGTAGTAAAAGTCCACGCCTTGGACCTGGATTGCAGGCACTCCGGCCTCGGTTTTCTCGGCGGAAGCAGGCATCACGGGGTTTTCAGACGTCATCGTCGGGGCATCTTGCCGTCTCCGCGGCGGGGCTTCGGTTACCAGTGACATGGTGTCTTGTAAAGGTCTCGCCGTCTGCCCGGCGCGGCGTCGCAGGTCACTGTGTCAGGGAAAATTCTTCGCGCGGCTTGCCACGTGTGACGTTTTTGACACAAATCCCGCCCGAACTTTCCCAATGATCTCGATCCAACGCCTGTTTGGCAAAGAGGACCGCTTCTTCGACCTGCTGGTCGCCAGTGCGGAAGAAGCACGCCAGAGCATCGTGGGCCTGACCCACATTCTGCGCCACGAGAAAGCCCCGTCGCTCGGTGAATTCGCCGAAGTCCGGAAGAAGGACAAGGCCATCACCCAGGAAATCAGCGACTTGCTGGTGAAGAGCTTCGTCACCGCGCTGGAGCGCGAGGACATCGAGGCCCTGTCCACCGCGCTCTACAAGATCCCGAAGACCATCGAGAAATTCGTCGAGCGCTACCTCATCTCCCAGGACCGGGTGGCCACCACGGACTTCAACCGCCATGCCGCCATGCTCGATGAGGCGACCGGCCTGGTGGTCCAGATGATCCAGGCCCTCCGCAAGGGCATGGATATCGTGAAGATGAAGGAACTCAACGACCGCATGCAAAAGATCGAGGGCGATGCGGACAAGCTGATGATCGAGTGCCTGAAGGACCTCTACAGCGGCAAATACGACGCCCTGCTCGTGGTGATCGTGTCGAATCTCTACGACCTGCTCGAGAAGGTCTTCGACCGCTGCCGCGACGTCGGCAACGTGGCGAAACAGATCGTCTACAAGAACTCCTGAAGCGCCTCCCATGACGCTCATCATCGTCGTCATCCTCGTCGCGCTGGCCTTCGAGTTCATCAATGGCTTCCACGACACGGCGAACTCCATCGCCACGGTCGTCTCGACGAAAGTCCTCACCCCGCGGCAGGCGATCATGCTCGCCGCGGTCACAAACCTGATCGGTGCGCTGGTCGGCCACGCCGTGGCGAAGACGGTGTCCTCCGGGCTGGTCGATTCCCAGTTCGTCACGTCGCAGACCATCATTTGCGCCCTTTTCGGCGGCATCGTGTGGAACCTGCTGACCTGGTGGTTCGGCCTCCCCTCGTCCTCGACACACGCGATGGTCGGGGGCCTCTGCGGTGCGACCCTGGCAAATGCCCAGAACAACTGGGACGCCATCATCTGGTCGCAGGAGAAGCTGAAGGACGGCAAGGTGGTGATGGAAGGCGTGCTCCACAAGGTGATCTGGCCGATGCTGGGCTCGCCGGTCGTCGGCCTGGTGGGCGGCTTCATCGTGATGACGCTGCTTTACGCGCTGCTGCGGAATGCCCGCCCGATGTGGGTGAACCGCTTCTTCGGCCGCGCCCAGATTTTCAGTGCCAGCTACATGGGCTTTGCCCACGGCCTGGCCGATGCCCAGAAGACCATGGGCATCATCACCCTCGCTCTGGTCACTGCCACCACCGCGGGCTCCTTCGAAGATCTCCCGAAGGCCTTCAATTTCCTGAAAATGGAGAAGACTCCGGAAGCCGAGGTCCTGTTGCTGGAGGTGATCGACGGCAAGCACTCGCTGGAAACCGCAGCCCGCCTGGAAACGGAGGGCTTCAAGATGCGCTCGGGTGAATTCCGCGAGGCTTTCCTAGCGCTCGCCGCCGAGGTCCACGATGCGCATGGCGACCCCGAAGGTGCCGCCCGCTCGCGTGATGACGTGCGCAAGGACTACGACGCGAATGTCGCCGCCGAGGGCGAGCGTTTCCTTCCGAAGATCCCCATCCTCGGTTCCATGGTCGCGGTGAAATACACCGACTGGATCAAGACCCTGAACGACGTGCGGGCGAAGGCCGAGACGGACGGCAAGGTGCCTCTTGCGGAAATGGCTTCCAAGGTCCGCGAACTCGCTCCGGACGTCCCGCCGTGGATCAAGGTCGTCTGCGCCCTCGTGATGGCCGCGGGCACCTCCGCCGGCGGCTGGCGCATCATCAAGACGATGGGCCACAAGATGGTGAAGCTGCAGCCCGTCCACGGCTTCGCGGCGGAAACCACCGCCGCCACCTTGCTCGCCGTCACCGGGAAATTCGGCATGACGGTGTCCACCACCCACTCGATCACCACGGCGATCATGGGCGTGGGCGCGACGAAGCGCTTCAGCGCGATCGACATGAAGATCGTGAAAAAGATCCTCGGTGCCTGGGTGCTGACGCTCCCCGCCGCCGGTGGCGTGGCGTATGTCAGCATGTGGCTGTGGCTGAAGGTGGCGGGCTGAACTCCCCCGCCCCTCCGGCCTGGCGCGTGCATCGGCTGCATTTCAGCCTTCGACTTTCCGGAAATCCGCGACTAAGAACCGCCGCCCATGCCTCCGCAGCAAGATGCCACCCCTCGCTCGCCCCTCGCCGGGTGCCTGATCCTCGTTCTGGCCCTGCTGATGCTGGTCGGCTTGATCGGTTTCACCGCGTGGATGCCTTTCCGACAGGCTGAGGAGATCGAGAAATTCACCAAAAGCGCCCCGGCCCCGGTCGAGGTCGATGTCATCGAGGGCAACGAAGCCAAGGTCAGCGCCCTGGTGGAGCGGCTGGAGGCCTTCCGCAGCGATCTCAATGACGAGTCCGGCTCCGCCCGGATCGAGCTGACCGCCGAGGACCTGAATCTCGCGATCGCCGCCTTCCCGCAGGTCGAGCAGCTTCGCAAGAGCTTCCGCGTCCGCGAGATCACCGGCGAGCACCTGATCATCGACATCTGCTACCAGCTCAATGGCCGCCCGCGTCTGGCGAAGGACGGCGAAGAGGGCTTCATGGCCGCCGATCCCTTTTACCTGATCGGCACGATCAAGGGTCGCCCGGAGCTCGCCCGCCGCGAGCTCGCACTGCGGGTGGATTCGCTGGACGTCCCCGGCTCCACGGTCCCGCAGGGATTCCTCGACCACTTCTCCACGCTCCGCCTCTTCGAGATGTATCTGAAGGACCCCATCCTCGGACCGGCGATGGCGAAGATGACCCGCGCGGAAATCCAAGACGGTAAGATGATCCTCGCCCGGGTCCCCGGCGAAAATCCGCCCGAAGTGGTCACGGACGCGAATTTCAAGCAGGGCAGCCAGCGCTTTTTCATGTATCTCGGCATCGCCGCGTGCCTCTTCCTCGCCTTCGCCGCGACCATGATTTATCAGAGCATCAAGCGTCAGAAGCGCTTGGAGAGGGAAGGTGGCTCCCCCGGCGAAGGGAGATGACATCAGGGCACCCTTCCTGCTACGTTTTTCCTCAAGACAAGCCCGCAAGTTTGCGGCGCTTGAAAACCGTGCCTCCGGGAGCCGCGTAGCGTCTGCCCGTAAACTCACGCTGTTTCATGAAAACTACCACCCGTTCCGCACTCGTCCTGCTCGGTCTGGCCACCGCAGCCTTTGCCCAGGATCCCGCCGCCAAAGCGACCGCCGCCACCGCGCCGATCTCGATCGCCGAGAAGCCCGCTGACAAGCCGGAGTCCGCCGAGAAGAAAGAAGAGAAGAAGGACCCGGTGAAGGAAGAGCAGGAGAAGCTTACCGCCGAGAACAACCTCGCCGCCGCCAAGCTCACCGCCGAGACCAATGCGATGCGGTCCGAGATCACGCGCCTGAAGATGGAGAAGGATCTCCTCGCCGAGCGCCTGAGCCTCGCCGCGATGAAGCGCCAGGTGGCCCAGGAAGAGGCCATGACCAAGATCGAGGCCGAGAAGGCCCAGATCGTCCGCGACAACGAGCTCGCCAAGGCCCGCGCCGAATACCTCACCAACGAGCTGAAGGCTACCCAGAGCCAGTCCGGCATCGAGATCAGCAAGCTCCAGAACCAGATCGCCTCCATGGAGATGGAGACCAAGCGGAAGGCGTATGCCGACTCCAAGCCGGTCTATCTCGAAAACCCGCTCCGTGACGACGGCACGCTGGTCATTTCCGACCGCCGCATCGCCCTGAACGGTCCGATCACGATGGCCACCGCGGATCACATCACCGACCGCATCGATTTCTACAACAACTCCGACAAGAAGATGCCGATCTTCATCGTCATCGACCAGTCGCCCGGCGGCTCCGTGATGGCGGGCTATCGCATCCTGAAGGCCATGGAGTCCAGCGACGCCCCCGTGCACGTGGTGGTGAAGTCCTTCGCCGCCTCGATGGCCGCCGGCATCACCACGCTGGCCAAGGAGAGCTACTGCTACCCGAATGCCATCATCCTGCACCACCAGATCAGCTCCACGCTCTTCGGCCAGATGAACCTGACCGAGCAGGGCGAAGTCGTGAAGGAAAGCCAGCGCTGGTGGACCCGCCTCGCCTCGCCCGTCGCGGCGAAGATGGGCGTGAGCACCGACGAATTCATCAAGCGCATGTATGAGCACTCGAGCAGCGGCGACTGGAGCGAATTCGGCGAAGACGCCCAGAAACTGAAGTGGGTGAACCACATCGTCAGCGGCATCGAGGAGACTTCCTTCACGAAGAATCCGGATCTCAAGTCCGGTGCCCCGGCCGCTCCGCAGCCCGTCGCCGAGATGAAGGAAGAAGTGGATGCCAATGGCCGCCCCTTCTCCTACCTCCCGCGCCTGACCCCGAAGGATGTGTACTTCATGTACAATCCGGACCAATACTACCGCGTCCGCTGATCCGGCGGCCCGTTTGATTTGATTTCATGCAGGAAGGGGGACGGCGACGTCCCCCTTCTTCGTTTACCGGCGGTCACTTCTTCGGCGCGGGCACCAGCTCCGAGTGGAGGGCGTCCAGCAGTGACTTATCCCCCTTCACGTCGTTGTCCAGCGACCAGATCATCACGCCGCCGAGGCCCTCGGCCAGCACGTGCTTCGCCTTCGCACGGATCGTCGGCTGGCCATTGTGCCAGATCGTTTCGCCCACCTCGTCCTGCTCGTGGGCCTCCGGGTGGCGGGCGAGGATATCGTCGTAGCCGAAGCCGCCATTCCGGAAATCCTTTCCGAAACCATAGCCGTAGAAGGGCACGCCGAGGATCGCCTTGTCCTTCGGCAGACCCCGCTTCAGCCAGTAATTCGCGGCCTCCTTCGCGAACTCCAGCGATGAATGCTGGCCCGGAGCATCGGGATTCCATGAGCCCTTCGCGTCGTAGGCCATGATGTTCAGGAAATCGAAGTGGCCCAGCGCCGCATCCGGCACGCGGTCGCCACCGTAGCCCTTCGACAGCGCAGCGGTGAGGAGCTTGCCCTTCGGCTTCAAAGCGGCGGCGAGGTCAGCGATGAAGTCCCCATAGTCCTCGTTGATCGACGGGCCCTCGATGTCCACGTCCAGCCCGTCGAAGCCGTGCTTCTCCAGATAAGCAGCGATCTTCTTCACGAAGTCCGCGCGCCGGTCATCCGCCAGCAGCTTGAAGTAGCGGTCCTTCAGCACCGCATCGCTAGAGGCGGATCCACCGCCGATGGAGACCAGCACCTTGACCTTCGCCGCCTTCGCCATTTCCAGCAGCGCCTTGTTCCGACGGTTGAAGGACAGCTCTCCGCTGTCGTCGGTAGGGTTCTCGAAGGCAATCTTGAGGTGCGTGACCTTGGAGTAGTCGATGGTCTTCGCGAATTCCTCCAGATTGATCCAGTTCGGCACGTAGGCGACCACCTTCGGGCGGGCGTGAGCGGAGCCGATGAGGGAGACGGCGAGCGCCGTGAGAAGGAGGGCTTTCATCCCCGCGAAAACGACACGGTGACACACAATGTTTCAAGCCTGACTCTGGACGGCAGCGCACACATCCCCTTTACTCATGTCATGTCCGAGATGGTCGCCACCGCTCCTTCACCGATCGACCTCGCCGGGATGGTCGCCCAGCTCTACCGGCTGCTGAATGACCGCCCGGACTGCCCGTCTCAGGAGGAGATCCGCCGCGCCTGCGACATCCTTTTCTCGTCGAGCCTGCTGAAGGAGGAAGGCCGGCCGGTCCGTGCCCGCGTCATCCTCGCGCCGCCGGATGCCTTTCCCCTCTCGGATGGACCGCCGGATGGCGTGCATGCGATCCGCTTCACCACGCCGCACGCGTTTTCGTCGAATGAGATCAAGCGTCTCAGCCCCGCCGCCAGCTTCTTCCACTCCGCCGTGGCGGTGTGGCCGGACCGCGACCGTGGCCTGCGCATCTGGGGCATCCTGAATACCGGCCCGCGCTGGATGAATCTCGTCGCCGGCGGCCGCAAGCCCGCCAGCCACTCGATCCTCCACCCCATCATCCACGTCCGCGACCCGGGATGGCTGCTGTTTTACCACGACTACCAGCTCATCGGGGAATGGCGCGGGCGGGAGTTCTATGGCCCGCGGCTGGATGTCTTCCAGTCGCGCCTGCTGCGCGAGCGCTTCGCCCACCTGCGGCTGCACCTCGTTCAGGAACTCGGCGACAAGTGCCTGCCGCAGACCCTGAGCCAGGAGGACTACTCGGAGCTCTGTCACCTCGTCTCGCTGCAATTCGTGAAGCGGGTGATCAATCTCGTCCGCACCAGCGGCCATGGCGGCACCGTCGTCTTCCTGCCCTCGACCGGCGTGGACGGTGATCCCTTCCGCTGGATCGACTGCAAATACACCTCGGAGTCGGATGAGGCCGGCCGCCGCTTCCCGCACCTGATGAAAAAGATCATCCGGCGGGTGGGGCAGCTTTGCCCGGAAGGCTCGACAATCGAGGATGCGTGGCAGGTCTTCCGCACCAGCAAGGACGCGGAGCTCGACCGGCTTGAGGAAGCTTTCTTCGAACTGGCCCGCTTCTTCTCCGACCTCATGCTGGTGGATGGCGCGATGGTGCTCGACCAGGGCGTGCGCGTCCTCGGCTTCGGCGGCGAGATCCAGGTCTCGCACAACGTCTTCCGCGTCTTCCAGGCGCACGACCTCGACGGCACCGTGCTCACCGACTGGAATGTCCAATCCGACGGCACCCGGCACCGCGCGGTCTATCGCCTCTGCTCCGTGGAGCCCGGCGTTATCGGCTTCGTCATCTCACAGGACAGCCAAGTCCGCATGATCGCGAACGTGGAGGACTCCGTGATGTTCTGGATGCACTCGATGGTGTGAGGCTTTACAGCGGCGCCTAATCACGCAGATCCCGGTCTTGCTCGTCCAGTGCCGCAGCTTGAGATGCTGCGGGAAGCCGTGGGCCAGCAGAGTGCCAGCCGCATACCGCATGCATCAGTTAGCGATACATTGGAGGAAAAAGAGCAGCCCCCCCAGGACTCGAACCTGGAAAGACGGAATCAGAATCCGTAGTGTTACCATTACACCAAGGGGCTCTTTTCCTGCGCGGCGAAGCTAGGAAAGCAGGCCGAATTGGCAACAGGAAAATGAGTGATTGGCCCATTGTTGTCACCCAAACCGGACCTTGAGGCAGATCCCGCCGAAAGCCTGAAACTGGTGAAGTTCGCGAGCGCTCAAGGTGAGCAAAACGAGGAATGTCGCTTTGACCAAGCGGGAGGCTTTTCAGGGCGGTTTCCAAAGGAGGATACCTTAGCTCGCTGAAAATAGACTTATCTCGAAGAGCAGCCCCCCCAGGACTCGAACCTGGAAAGACGGAATCAAAATCCGTAGTGTTACCATTACACCAAGGGGCTCTTCGGCGTCGGGGCGCGCAAGCTAGGCGGACCTTTTTGTTTTGGCAATGCGGAATTTGACCCGATTTCGCAAAAGCGTCGCGAACCGTTAGGCTTCATCGCGTGACATGGCGCGGATTTCTGAAATACTCCCTGCGTCCCGACCTTCAAACTATTCGAAGATGTTCCGGAAATCCGTCGCCGCCGCCGTTCTTGCCACCGTTTTCACCGCTGATGCCGATCCCCTGCGGGCTCTGCCTGTCGATCCATCGGAAATCACTCCTGAGGAAAAGGCTGCCACTCCTCCCGCCCCTGCCCCGGCAGCGGTGGTGCAGCAGTGCACCCCTATCGCGCCCGGCGTGGTGAAGATGCCGGAGCAGAAGAAGAATATCAAAACCGATGCCCCCGAGGTGGCGAATCTGCCGACGGGAGAGGATGCGATCCGCCTCCAGGTTTTCCTCGATCAATCGAATTTCGGCCCCGGCATCATCGACGGGAAGCCGGGCCGCTTCACCATTCAGGCGGTTGCTTCCTGGAACGAAGTGCATGGCCACGAGGCCCACGACATGGGCCCCGTGATGGCAGCGGCGCGCAAGGCGGTGCCGAATGCCTTTGGCATGGCGATCGTGCCGGATGTCGCCACGAAGTGGGTGAACAGCGGGCTTTCCCACAACCGAGCCGCGCAGGCAAAGGCGAAGCGCATGAGCTACCGCAGCATCGCTGAGTTCATGGCGGAGCGCTACCACACGGACGTCGATTTCATCCTCGAGCTGAATGGCTCGAAGAACACATGGGGCGTGAAGACCGGCGGCACCCTCATCGTGCCGAACGTGAAGCCCTTCCTGATCGAGAACGTCAATGGCAAGCGCTACGAGGCCGATCCGACGATGTCCGAGCGCCACGCCGTGGTGGATACCGTCAAGAATCAGGTCCGCATTTTCGAGGGAGCTCCCCCTGCCCTGCTGATCGAGGAAGATGAGCCCGTCTCCAACCAGCCCGTGCTGGTGAAGCCGAAGTCGGCCCCGGTCGCGAACCGCGCGCTGGTGGCATCCTTCCCTATCACTCCGGGCAAGCCACAGTTCATCCACAAAGGCGTGTGGAAGATGAACAACAGCGTGGAGCTGCCAGTCTGGCGCTATGACCAATCGCTGCTCGATACCGGCAAGCGCTCAAACAACGCGCTTAACATCCCGCCCGGCCCGAACAGCCCGGTAGGCATCATCTGGAACGGCCTCAGCAAGCCGGGAATCGGCCTGCACGGCACCTCCGATCCGGAAACCATCGGCCGTGCCCGCAGCGCCGGATGCATCCGCCTGGCAAACTGGGACGCCATCCGCATCCCGACGCTGATCCGTCCGGGGGCGACCGTGGAGATCCGCTGACAGCGAGGCAAAAGCCCGCATTGCTGCCGCTCTAGGGACGACGATGCCATGCGTGAGGTCCGGAAGGCCTTGCGCACGGCACGAAGCGGCTCCATCGAGGGGCCCGACGACCTGCCTGACGAATGAAGTGGCTCCTCTGCTGCGGCCTGTTTGCCACCATCTCCACCTGCGAACGCGAAGCGCCGAAGGCCGTCGCGGTCTCGGAAGACGGAGCGCTGTCGCTGACGCTGGCCACCTTCAACATCCGCTACGAAAACCCGAGCGAGCAGGACTGGCGTGCGTGGTCGAAGCGGGTGGGCCGCCTCGTGCGGTCCCTGCGGACCATGAATCCCGACGTCTTCGGCGTGCAGGAGTGCCTCCATGGCCAGGCCGCTGATCTGCGGGCCTCGCTGCCGGACTATGATTTCCACGGCGTGGGCCGCGAGGATGGCAAGCGGGGTGGCGAGTATGCCGCGATCTTTTTCCGCCGGGATCGCTTTGAGAAGACCCACGGCGGGACTTTCTGGCTCTCGGATCAGCCGGAAACGCCGGGATCGATGAATTGGGGAAACACCTACCCGCGCACCGTCGCGTGGGTCCGTCTCGTGGACCGCAGCACCGGGCGCGGCTTCTGCGTCTTCAATACCCACTGGGACCACCGGAACCAGCCCTCGCGCGAACGGGCGGCACCACTGATCGCCCAGCGGATCGACTCACGCCCCCATCCGGATGAACCCGTGGTGCTGCTGGGCGACTTCAATGCGACCGAGGGAAATCCGGCGGTGCAGTACTTCACCGGCAAATCCGTGACCCTCGCTGGCTCCAGGAAGCCGGCGTGGGACACATCGTTGATCGACACCTACCAGACACTGCACGCGGGCGTGAAAAACCGGCGCACGCTGCACTTCTGGCAAGGCCACCGAGACGGCTTGGCAAAGGTGGATCACATCTTCGTCAGCCGCGGCGCGAAGGTGGAGGCCTCGGGCATCCGAGTGGAGCAAGCGAGGGAAGAAGAGCCGTCCGACCACTTCCCGGTCTGGGCCAGGGTTAGATGGCCATGAGCCACGAGATGGATGGATATTCCAATCCGTCGCGGACAGGCACTTTTATCCCGAAAAAAGGCACATTCACGGGATGATTCTTGCGCTCCCGCAAGAAGCCGCTTGGTTGGCTGGTAATCCAACCATGAAGCCCACCGTTTCCCTGCTCGTGCCACTCGTCCTCGCCTCCTCCGCCATGGCTGACGATTCTTGGATTGTCTTCGAGGGCAAGTCCGGCCCCGGCAAGGGCAAGCACGTGGTCTTCGTGAGCGGCGATGAGGAGTATCGCTCCGAGGAAGCCTTCCCGATGCTCGGCAAGCTGCTGGCAGAGAAGCATGGCTTCAAGTGCACCGTCCTCTTCTCCATCGACACGAAGACCGGCGATATCAATCCGGATGAGCAGACGAATATCCCCGGCATTGAGTCGATCGACTCCGCCGATTTCCTCGTCCTCGGCCTGCGCTTCCGCGAGCTGCCGGACGACAAAATGAAGCACATCGTGGATCACGTGGAGGCGGGCAAGCCGCTGCTGGGCCTGCGCACGTCCACCCACGCCTTCAACTATAGCCGCAACAAGGAGAGCAAGTATGCCTCGTGGTCGTTTGATTCCGATGGCGGCTTCGGGAAGAAGATCCTTGGCGAGACCTGGGTGAATCACCACGGCGACCACGGCAGCCAGAGCACCCGCGGAATCATCGAGGAGGCAAACAAGAGCCACCCTCTTCTTACCGGAGTGACCGACGTCTGGGGACCCACCGATGTCTATGGCATCCGGGGCTTGCCCGAGGATGCCACGGTGCTGCTGCGCGGTGCGGTGCTGGCGGGAATGAAGCCCGAGGACGCCGCCGTGGATGGCGACAAGAACAAGCCGATGATGCCCGTGGCCTGGGTGCGCGACCGCAAGCTCGACAATGGCAAGAGCCAGAAGGTGATCTGCTCCACCATGGGCGCGGCGACCGATTTCCTGGAGCCCGGCCTGACCCGTTTCGTGGTCAATTCCACCTACTGGGCCTGCGGATTGCCCGTCCCGGAGAAGCTCGATGTGGAACCCGTGGGCGATTACAAGCCCACGAACTTCGGCTTCAAGGGCTACCGGAAGGGCGTGAAGCCGGCGGACATGAAGTGAACCGCCGGGCACACGGCCCGACACCTCGCGGAAAAGCATTTCTTCTGTGAGAAACTTCGCGGAGGCGTCGTAATCGGGAGATGCCATCCGGATTTCCGACGCCTGCGGTGCTTCTTGCATTTGCCGTCCCCACGCTAGCGGGAGCTTCGGAGTCATTTGAAAAAGTCCGGCTGATCCTGGAGAAGAAATGCGTCTCCTGCCACTATCCGGACAAGACGAAGGGCGACCTGCTGCTGACCACCCGTGAGGAATTCCTCAAAGGCGGCGGCACCGGCCCTGCGATGGTGCTGGAGCATCTGGAGAAGTCCGAACTGCTCGTCCGCGTGAAGCTGGATGAGGATGACGACGAGATCATGCCTCCGAAGGGCGGCCCGCTCACCCCGGAGGAGATTGGTGCCTTGGAGACCTGGATGAAAGAAGGCGCACCATGGCCGGAGGGCGTGGTGCTGGCTCCGAGGCCGAAGACTGCACTGCCGGATTGGAACGCGCCGGCGGACCCCGAGATCGCCTCCATCGAGCCCTTCCCGAAGAATGTCTCGCTGGAGACCGCCGCGGATTTTCACAAGGTGCTCGTCATCGCGCGCTTCAAGGACGCGGCAACCCAGGACATCACGCGCCAGATCAAGGCGAGCGTCGCCGACCCTTCGATCGCGAAGCTGGACGGCACCACGCTCAAGCCGCTGAAGGACGGCACCACCACGATGCACCTCGAGTATCGCGGGCTGAAGTCCGAGGTGACCGTCACCGTGAAGGACGCGGCGAAGCCAAGACCGGTCTCCTTCCAGCTCGACGTGATGCCCGTGCTGACATCCGCGGGCTGTAATACCGGCTCCTGCCACGGCTCCGCGCGCGGGAAGGATGGCTTTCACCTCACCCTCTATGGCTTCGATCCGCAGGGAGATCACTTCCGCCTGACTCGCGAGAGTCCCGGCCGCCGCATCAATCAGGCGCTGCCAGAGGAATCACTTCTGGTCACGAAGGCCGTGGGCGACGTCCCCCACACCGGCGGGAAGCTCTTCGACAAAGGCAGCGCACCCTACGACACGCTCGTCGCGTGGATACGGGACGGGGCGAACTACGATCAAGGCGAGATCCCCCAGCCTACCGGCATCACCATCGAGCCGCCGCAGCTCGTCCTGAAAGGCGGTGAACTGGAGACGCCATTCACGGTGAAGGCGACTTTCTCCGATGGCACCGACCGCGACGTGACCACCCTATCGTCCTTCTCCACGTCGAATGACAACTCGGTCTCGATCAATGGCCGCACCGGGCTCTCCACGTCGAAGAACCGGGGCGAGGCATTCCTGTTAGGCCGCTTCATGATCTTCACCGAAGTCGCGCAGGCGATCGTGATCCCGAAGAATCTCGACTACACGCGACCAGAGCTGGCGGAGTTCAACTACATCGACAAGCACGTCCACGAGAAGCTGCACAAGCTGCGCATCATCCCCGCCCCGCTTTGCGACGACGAGACCTTCCTGCGCCGCGTCTTCATCGACGTGGTCGGCAAGCTGCCCGAGCCATCCGAGCGCGAGAGATTCCTGGCGGACACGAATCCGAAGAAGCGGGAAGCGCTCGTGGACGAGTTGATCGGCCGGAAGGAATTCTCCGAAATGTGGGTGATGAAGTGGGCGGAGCTGCTGCAGATCCGCACCTTCAACAACGGCCCGCAACAGGTCTCCTACAAGGCCGCACTGGGCTACTACAACTGGCTGCGCGACCGAATCTCGGGCAACCAGCCGTTCAACGACATCGTGCGCGAGCTTCTCTCCTCGGAGGGCGGCACCTTCTCCAGCCCGGCGACGAATTTCTTCCAGATCGAGCAGGATGTCCTGAAGCTCACGGAGAATGTCGCGCAGGTCTTCATGGGCACGCGCATCCAGTGCGCGCAGTGCCACAATCATCCCTTCGACCGCTGGACAATGGATGATTACTATGGTTTCGCCTCCTTCTTCGCGCAGGTGAAACGCAAGCCCGCCGAGGACCCGCGCGAGCGTATCGTCTTCGATGGCGGCGGCGAGGTGCCTCACCTGGTGACGAAGCAGCCGGTGAAGCCGCGCTTCCTCGGGACGAAGACGCCCGACAACTTCGGCAAGCAATCGCGACGCGAGGCGATGGCGGAGTGGCTGACCTCGACCGAGAACCCGTGGTTCTCCCGCAACGTCGCGAACGTGACTTGGGCTCACTTCTTCGGCGTGGGTATCACCGATCCCGTGGACGACGTGCGGATCTCGAATCCGCCGGCAAACCCCGAGCTTCTCGCGGCGCTCTCCGACAAGTTCGTCGAGTATGACTACGACCTGCGGAAGCTGGTGCGAGACATCTGCAACTCCCGCACTTATCAACTCTCCAGCGCCACCAACGAAACAAACGAGACCGACACGCGCAACTTCTCCCGCGCGATGGTCCGCCGCATCCGTGCGGAGGTCCTGCTGGACTGCATCTCGCAGGCGACGCAGACGCCTAACAAATTCAAGGGCCTGCCGGTCGGGTCGAATGCGGTGCAGATCGCCGATGGCAATACGACGAACTACTTCCTCACCACCTTTGGCCGCGCCACCCGCGCCACGGTGTGCTCCTGCGAGGTGAAGATGGAGCCGAACCTCTCCCAAGCGCTGCACCTGCTGAATGGCGATGCCACCCACAATCGCATCAACCAGGGCAAGATCGTGCAATCGCTGCTGGCCGAGAAGAAGTCCCCGGAAGACGTGATCCGTCACCTTTACCTCAGAACGGTGAACCGCGAACCCACCCCGGCCGAGATGGAGAAGCTCATGGCCGCCGTGAACGAAGGAAAGAACAACGGCGAGAAGCAGCAGATCCTGAATGATGTCTTCTGGGCGCTGCTGAACTCGAAGGAGTTCATCTTCAATCACTAGGTCCACACTTGTTTCCGGCTGATAGGCGAACTCGGAGATGACTGCCAAGTTTCTAAAATGTTCAGATTTTATTTTTAGAATTTGTCATCTTACGCGATCGCGTGTAATCCGCGTCGCACATGCTGTCCTACCCGGCCAAACACCACCCCGAAGACGCCGAGGTCTCCCCGGCCGATTCACAGGTGTTTGACGTAGCAGCAGCCGCATTTCCCGGCTTGGCGTTCATTACCGTGCCCGCCCGCCTTTTCAATTCCCCGGAGCAGAATGCCTTCTATCACTTCGGCCAAGTCCTGAGGGACGAGCATGCGCCGCTGATCCCCATCGCGGTCGGCGCGCTTTGCACCCTGCTTGGTTTCCGCTTCCCCCACGGATCCTGAGCACCGCCACGAACGAAGAAACGGCTTCTGGTTGAGGCCCGGCATCGACATGCCGGGCCTCTTCTTTTCCGGGCGATGATGATTTTCCCGCAAGATCGACAAACCCGTTTGCCGTAAACGTGGGATCGTTTTGGCAAATCGCATCCCCATCCTCGCCCTACTGCTTCCCGCCAGCGGCATCGCGTCCGCCGCGGACAAGGTGACTTTCGACGACCACGTCCTGCCCATCTTCCAGCAGAGCTGCCTGAACTGCCACAACCCGGACAAGGCGAAGGGCGGGCTCGATCTCTCGACCTTCTCCGGCGCGATGAAGGGCGGCTCGGGCGGCAAGATCGCCGAGCCCGGAGACACCGGCGCGAAGCTCATCGCCGTGGTGATGCACACCGCCGAGCCGAAGATGCCGCCCGAAGGCGAGAAGCTTGGCGGCGACCAGATCGGCCTGCTGAAGGCATGGATCGAAGGTGGTCTGCTGGAGAACAAAAGCTCCTCCGCGCGCAAGCCGACGAAGCCGAAATTCGACACCGCGCTCCAGTCATCCGCCGACCAGAAGCCGGAAGGCCCGCCGCCGATGCCGGTGGACGTCCTATTAGATCCTCCCGTGGTCGCGCCCCGTGCATCCTCGGTGAATGCCATCTCCAGCTCGCCATGGGCGCCGCTGCTCGCGGTGACGGGACAGAAGCAGGTGCTGCTCTTTGACACGAACTCGCTGGAACTCGCCGGCGTGCTGCCCTTCCCCGAGGGCGATCCGGTGTCGCTCGCTTTCACGCCGAATGCCCGCTATCTCATCGTCGGTGGAGGCGTGCCGGGGAAATCCGGCGTGACCGTTACCTTCGACGTGGTCACCGGAGAGCGTATGCTGGTCGCCGCTAAGGAATTCGACAGCGTGCTCGCGAGCGACCTGAAGCCGGATCTGTCGCTCGTCGCCACGGGCTCCCCTTCCCGCCTGATCAAGATCTGGAAAGCGGAGGACGGCAGCCAACTCCACTCGATCAAGAAACACACCGACTGGGTCACCGCGCTCGATTTCTCGCCCGATGGCATCCTGCTGGCGACCGGCGACCGCAATGGCGGCGTGTGGGTGTGGGAGGCTGACAGCGGAAATGAATTCCACACGCTGCGCGCCCATCAGGCAGGCATCACGGCGGCGGCATTCCGCGCGGACTCAAACTTGCTTGCGACCGCGTCCGAGGACGGCTCCGTGCGCTTCTGGGAGATGAACGGAGGCACCGAGGTGAAAAAGCTTGATGCTCATCCGGGCGGCGTGCTCGCGTTCGCATGGACGCGCGATGGCTCCTTTATCACTTCAGGTCGCGACCGCGTGGTGAAGCTGTGGAAGCCGGACTTCAACCTCTTGCGCGAGTTCAAGGATCAGCCGGACCTGCCGGTATCGGTGGCCTTCGACAGCGAGGGCAAGCGCGCCTTCGCCGCGGACTATCGCGGACAACTCACCGCGTGGGACGTGGCCAGCGGCAATCCGGTTGGAAGCTTCGATGCGAATCCGCCGTCGGTGGAGCAGCGTCTGGTATCCATCGGTGACGAGATCCGCAAGCAGCCCGAAATGGTCGCCGCCGCGGAAGCTGCCGCGAATGATGCACAGCGAAAGCTCGCCGAGGCCCGAAAGCGTCTCACCGAGGCCGAGGGCGCTCTTCAGCAATCCCGCGATGCACATGCTGCCGCGGTGAAAGGCAAGCAAGAGGCCGAGCAGAAGCTCGCCTCGACCAATCAGCAACTTCCGCCGAAGCGGGAACAAGCCGGCAACGCGCGCGCCCAACTGGATGCCGTGTCGAAGGAAGCGGAAGCAAGGAAGGCCGCCATCGCTGCAGTGGACCAGAGCATCGCGACTGCGGGTCAGGAGAGCCAGTCGGCATCAGCAGAGCTGAAGCGACTGGAGGATGAGCTAGCAAAAGCCCGCACGGAAAACCGCAGCGCCGACGTCGCCAGCTTGGAAACAGCAGTGACCACGCAGCAGTCGAAGGCCGAGGCTGCCGCAGTCAATCTGGAGCAAGTTCGCTCCGAACGTGCTCGGGAGGAAGGCGCGCTCACCGAGATCGAGATGCGCCTGAAAGCGACCACGGACGAAGTGGCGAAGCAAGATGGAGAGTTCGCGGCAATGGTGAAGGAGACCGAGACCTTGCCCTCCGTCATCACTGGTGCTGCGCAGGCGATCACGGACGCCGAGAGTAAGATCAAGGAGCGTGAGGCGGCCATCGCACCAGCCCGCGACGCAATCGCGCCCGTCGAAAAGACTTCGCAAGAAGCCGCTGCCAAGCTGGAGCAAACGCGGCAGCACCTGCCGTGGTTGCAAGGCCGCGAGCGTCACTGGAGAGCCGCCGCCTTGAACACGCAGGCCTTGCAGGCACGCATGGAGGCAGACCGGCAAGGAGCCGAGGCCGAAGGCTTGGCGGCAGATTTCGAAGTGGAGGCCAAAGCGCTGAACGATCTGTCGGCAGCGCTTGATGTCGCGCGGAAAGAAGCCAGCGATGCCGAAGCACACCACAACGCCCGGCAGAAGGCAAAGTCGCCTGCGGATGCGAAGATCCTGGAAGACTCGACCAAGGCCTTGGAAGGAGTGCAGGCCAAGGTTCGTGAGCTGGAGGCCAAGCATGCTGCTGCAACCGCATCGTTGGCCGAAGCAAAGAAGAAGGCCGATGAAGCCCAGCCCGCAGCTCAGGCACTTCGCGCGAAGGCCGAGGAATTGAAGGCGCTCTACATCTCCCTACGTGACGGGAAGTGAACGTGGTGAAAAGTTATTCACACGTTGTTCACCGCTGTTCGTGTAGTTTGGTGAGTCGGTTATATCGATTCACGGGAAGTTGCTCACACGTTGCAAACAGCTCCTAAAATTGACTAACTCACTATCTTCATGCCATGCTTTGATCCATGGCTCCGGTTCTCCATTCACACATCTCAGCAATCAAGTGCCCTGCAATTAGCGGATTTTTAGATGAGTTCTGTGATGGCTCTCGATATCCCCGTGAGCCGGGAGACTGCTACACACTCGACAATCTGCTCTCGATCATTCTCCAGCGTCACCAGCCCAATCTCACCAAGGACTACTTCCCTTTTCCTGAGAGCGTTGTGACTTGTAGAGTCGCGGCTCTCCCCGAGCCTCTGATTTCTCTTGCACGAGAAATTTCTCTCGCTCGCCGTGTCGAGATTGGGAAATTTTTCAGTAAGTCATTCTTAACCTACCTCAAGGCCTCCTATCCAGCAAAGGTCTCAAAATCGCGGCGTCGGAACTGAGCAGACCCGCGATTCCTACGGTTGTTCTACTGGGGCGTTGCGGAAAATTTCGACGCTTGGTATCGAGGCGGTCGGACGCCATACCGGCCTCCTTTCCGAAATGGCCGTCGATACCAAGCCCGCTCGCCCCGAGTCCCCTTCCCTTCACAATGCCGATGCGGCCGCGCTCGGGCCGGACGTTTTGCGGCAGATGCCTCACGCGCTGGGACCGGAGAAGAGCATCCTGTCCTCGATGCTGAAGGACCCGGAGCAGTGGATCGGACAGGCGCTTGAGGAAGGCCTGACGCGGGACCACTTCTACCTGCCGGGACATGGCCTGCTTTTCGAAACGCTGCGCGAGCTGAATGCCGCAAGCAAGACCATCGAACTCGTCTCGCTGGTCCAGCTTCTCCACGACCGCGGCAATCTGGACAGCGTCGGCGGCCCGGCAGCGATCACGGACATCTTCACCTACGCACCGAATGCCGCGCACTTCGCGCATCACCTCACGCTGGTGAAGGACAAGCACGTGCTGCGTTCCATCATCCGCACCTGCACCGAGGCATCGACGGAGGCCTACGACAATCCGGAGGAGACCGTCTCCCTGCTCGACCGCGTGGAGACCAGCGTGCTCGGCATCCGCCAGGGAACGGAGACGTCGCGTGGATTCCACATCAAGCAGTCTGTCGGCGAAGTGCTGAGCCACTTCGAGTCGCTGCTTCATGGCGAACTAGAGGTGCAGGGAACGGCGACCGGCTATACCGATCTCGACCGCATGTGCAAGGGCCTGAAGCCCGGTGAAATGTTCGTCGTCGCGGCGCGTCCGTCGATGGGCAAGACCTCCTTCATGATGAACGTCGCGGAGCACATCTGCGTGGATCTGAAGGTGCCCAGCATGGTCTTCTCCTGCGAAATGACGGCTTTCCAGATCGTCCAGCGTCTTCTCTTCGCCCGCGCGCGATTCCCGATGGCGCAGCTCGGCCGGGGCTTCAAGCCGAAGAAGGAAGACCTGCTGCGGATCAAGCGCGCCGCCGAGGAGATCGCTTCGTCGAAGCTCTTCGTGGACGATACCGCGGGCATCCTGATCGACACGCTGCGGGCAAAGGCACGGCGGCGGAAGCGCGAGGATAATATCGGCTTCATCGCGATCGACTACCTCCAGCTCCTCAAGTCCGGGTCGAAGCAGGCGCAGAACTCCCGCGAGCGTGAAATCGGTGAAATTTCCGCCGGCATCAAGGCCCTCGCCAAGGAGCTCAGCCTGCCCATCTTGGTGCTCGCCCAGCTCAACCGTGGTCCGGAAGGACGAACCGGCAAGTCGCTCGGTGTGCCCCGCATGTCCGACCTTCGTGAGTCCGGCACCATCGAGCAGGACGCCGACATGATCGGCCTGCTCTACCGGACCGCCTACTACGCCGAGACCGAGGAAGAGAAGGAAGCCGAAGCAGGTCGCGCCGAACTGCTGCTCGCCAAGAACCGTAACGGTGAAACCGGCCACGTCCCGCTGACCTTCATCGCGGAGCTGATGCGCTTCGAAACCCGCGCCCGGGATGAGCGGGATGGTGCTGGCGAGTAAAGGGTCTAACACACGTGACCGTCCAAGCGAGCCGGTGGCACGCGCTCCCAGCGAGCACAAGTATCTGCGAAGCCGGGAGCGCTGGCTTCAGCCGGCTTGGACGGAAGGCGAAGTAACCAAACAAGCCCGCTTCCCAACTATCCGCAGGACCGACGCCTCGTCCGTTCCCAGACGAGGCGGATCTCTCAATACATCGTCAATCCTCCGGCAGCGGCTGGTCCTTCGTCTCAGGAAGGAACGGCAGGACGATGATTCCGAGCAGGAAGATCAGACACATCCATGAAGCCGCGTCGCGGAAGGCATCGATCTTCGCCGCGGTCCGCAGCGATGCCAGGAAAGCCTCGGTGGCTTCCGGTGGAGCAGCGGCAACGGCGGCCTCCTGGGCCTTCTTGCCGAATGTCGCGGCCAGAGCTCCCAGCGTAAACGGACCGAGCGCAGCGAGGTAGCGACCGACATTGTAGCAGAAGGAAACACCGGTGGCCCGCAGGCGCGTCGGGAAGAGCTCGGGCAGATAAATCGAGAAGCCCGCGAAGACCGAGAGGTGGAAAAAGCCCATCAGCGGAGCCATCCACAGGATGTCCCAGCGTCCATTGATCTTGCCGATCATCTGGAACACAAAGACCGTGATCAGCAGCGATCCGGCGAAGAAGATCCCGAATGCCTTCTTGCGGCCCATGTTCACGGCTACCCGGGTGAAGACCAGCATGCCGATGAAGGCTCCGACATTGAAGGCGAGCAGGTTCAGGGACATCCAGAGCTGCTTGCCCTTGTTGATCTCCTCAGCGGACGCATTCGCCTCCGTGAAATTGTGGGTGATGATGTCGCCGACCAGGTCGGACGAGAAGACCCCGATGCCCCACAGGCCGATGACGCCCGCGCAGGAGAGGATCATGCCGAGCACCGCGTGCTTCAGCCAGCGCTTGTCACCGAAGAGATCGCGGTAAGAGCCTGCGCGCTTGCCTTCTGCCAATGCCTTGTCGCGGGAAATGCGCCATGATTCCGGCTCCTTCATGCGAAGCTGGATGGTGGCGACGAGGAATGCGGGCAACGCACCGATCACGAACAACCATTTCCAATAGTTCGTATTCTCCCCGATGGCCGTCATGGCGATCGCCAGGCCAATGAAACCTGCAGCGCAGTTGCCGACAGCCGAGAACGATTGCAATACCCCGAGAGCACGCGGCCGGATGTGACCGGGAACCGTGTCTGCCACCAGTGCCACCGCGAGGCCGAAGACACCACCCACACCGAGGCCAGTGATAAAACGATAGACCGCGAAATCCGTGAAACTCTGCGAAAGCGCGGAGAGCCCCGTGGCAATCGAGTAAAGCAGTACCGTGACCGAAAGCATCTTCGCACGGCCGAAGCGGTCGCCGAGAGAGCCGAAGATCATGCCGCCCGTGGCCCATCCCAAAACGAAGATCGAAGTGGAAAGCGCACCCGCGGCAATGGAGACATCACCGAAGAGCTTGATCTCCTGATTCGCCCCCATCAGCGACTTCATCGCGGGGCTTCGCGCCAGGTTAAAGAGTTGCTGATCGAGGCAGTCGAACAACCACGCGAGCGTCGCCACGACGAAGACGAGACGCTGGTATTTGTTCAATTGGGACCACCAACCGTTGGCGGACGGAGCAGGGTTGTCAGACAAGTTTGCCATACGGAACCGTTCTTGAGTTTTGTGGACTCCAGAGTGCCGGGGACGATCCGGCAAGCCTGAAAGCGACGCGGGGGAAGCCTTTTCTCGACAAGTTTGTCATCGGGCGCTTTTCTGATCGCAGCAAGCTTCCGTGGCATCTTGTCATACAGCTCTAACCCGCAGCAAACCCTTCGAATCTTTCAATCCAATCCCATGAAATTCGGAATCATCGGTGCCGGCATGATCGGCCATTTCCACGCCAAGGCGATCACCGCGATGACCGGTGGCGAGCTTCACTCGGTCTTCGACCTGCGCGCCGAGGCGGCGGAGAAACTGGCTTCCGAATACGGGGCGAAGGCCTACTCGGACATGGCCGCTTTCCTGGCGGACCCCGAGCTTGAGATCGTCACGGTGGGCACGCCGTCCGGTGCTCATCTCGATCCCTCGCTGGCCGCGCTGAATGCCGGCAAGCACGTGATCTGCGAGAAGCCGCTGGAGGTGACCGTCGAGCGCATCGACCAGCTCATGGCCGCCGCTAAGGCGAATGGCAAGACGCTCGCAGCCGTGCTGAACCGTCGCTTCCACCCCGGCATGGAGGCCTTCAAGAAGGCTGCCGACGAAGGCCGCTTCGGCAAGCTGACCTCGGCCTCCGCCTACGTGAAGTGGTATCGCGACCAGGCCTACTACGATTCGGCAGGCTGGCGCGGCACCTGGGCTCTGGACGGCGGTGGTGCACTGATGAACCAATCCATCCACACCATCGACGCCCTCATCTACCTCGCCGGTCCGGTGAAGGCGGTGCAGGCGAGCATGGCATGCCTCGCGCACGAGCGCATCGAGGTGGAAGACATCGCCGTGGCCATCATCGAGTTCGAAAGCGGTGCCCGCGGCGTGATCGAGGGATCCACCTGCACATGGTCGAAGGACGGTCACCCGGCCCGCGTACAACTCTGCGGCACGGAGGGCTCCGTCTTCCTCGCCGACGAGGCCTTCGAAATCTGGGACTTCATGAATGAGAAGCCGGAGGACAACGAAATCCGCTCCACGCTGATGAAAGGCCAATCCGCCGGTCTCGGGGCGAATGACCCGAAGGCGATCAATTTCTACCAGCACCAGCGCAACTTCGAGGAAGTGGTCAGCGCGATCCAGGAAGGCCGCGAAACCACCGTCTCCGCCGCGGAGGCCCGCAAGCCCGTGGCCGTGATCCGCGCGATCTACGAGAGCGCGCAGAACGGCGGCAAGCGCGTGGAGCTTTAAGCCCGAAGTTGCCGCGCGCCGCTTCGCCCGCTAGCATGTCGTCATGACCGCGCTCAGAAAACCCTTGCTTGTCAGCGTCGCCGACTACCTCGCCGCCGAGGAGGACGGCGATGCCAAGCATGAGTATCTGGGCGGTGTGGTGCATGCGATGGCGGGCGGCACAGCCCGACACAATGCCATTTCTTCGAACATTCTGGGAGCCTTGGTCGCCCGTCTCAGGGGTAAGCCATGCCAGCCTTTCAACAGCGACATGAAGCTACGGGTGGAACTTGCGGACCAGACCCGCTTCTACTACCCGGATGCGATGGTCGTGTGCGAAGGCAAGCCCGACCATTCTCTCTACCAAGATCAGCCATCGGTGATCGTGGAAGTTCTCAGCGACTCCACGCGACGGATCGATCTCACGGAGAAGCGCGACGCCTACCTCACCATTGCTTCGGTCAGGCATCTCATCTTCGTCGAGCCCGACGAAGCGCGCGTGATCGTGTATCGCCGCCGCGAGACCGGCGATTTCGAGACCGGCGAGCACGTCGGCCTCGATGCGGTGATCGAACTCCCGGAAATCGAAGCCCAGCTCCCGCTCGCCGAGCTCTACGAGCGTCTCACTTTCTAACACATGTCCACCTCTTTCAAACTCACCGGATTTGCCGACGAGGCAGCGCGCGATCTCGAAACCCAGATCAAGGCCACCAAGGAACTCGGATGGTCCGCCATTTCCGCCCGCGGGGTGAATGGCTCGAACATTCATGAGCTGCCGCAGGACGACTTCGACCGCGTGGCCGACCGACTCGATGAAGCGAGCATCCACATCCCGGAATTCGGCTCGCTGATCGGGAACTGGGGCAAGAAGATCACCACGGACTTCGCCGTCACGCTCGCGGAGATCGAGCGCGCCATCCCGCGGATGAAGCGTCTCGGCACACAGATGATCCGCGTGATGTCCTACGCGCAGGAGCCATGGGGAGAGGACCAGCAGGAGCAGGAACGATTCAACCGGTTGCGGGAGATCGTGAAGCGCTTCGATGATGCCGGTCTCACCGCGATCCATGAGAACTGCATGAACTGGGGTGGCTTCTCCGCGGAGCACACGCTGCGTCTGATCGAGGAAATCCCGGGCCTGAAGCTCGTCTTCGACACGGGCAATCCACTCTTCCAGCGGGACCGCTCGAAGGGCGAGCCGTCACCATGGCAGGACCCTTGGGAATTCTGGACGAAGGTGCGCGACCACGTCGTCCACATCCACATCAAGGACTGCATCAGCCCTGCCGTCGATGGCGTGGAGCCCGTCTACACCATGCCCGGCGAGGGCGATGCGAAGATCCCGGAGATCCTCGCCGATGCGAAGTCGCGTGGCTACGATGGCTGGATCGCGATCGAGCCTCACGTCGCCACTGTCTTCCACGTGAAGGACCAATCCCAAGTGGATTGGCAGCAATGCTACGACAGCTACGTGGACTACGGAAAGAGAATGGAAAAGGTCATCGCGGCACTCTAAGGTGGCCGAATGAATCCCGTGGAGCTCGCGCAACGCCTCGCCGCACGCGAGCGTCCCACGGGTCGGCCGGTGATGAAACAGCGCTGGTCACGGCTGCTGTTTCTCCACTGGCGGGTCGATCCCGAACTCTTGCGACCGCTCCTTCCGCCGGGATTGCACCTCGACCTGCACGAGGGCGAGGCATGGCTCGGGGTGGTCCCCTTTCTCATGGAGCGGGTGCGCCCGGTGATGCTGCCCGCGGTGCCGGGGCTCTCCTGGTTTCTGGAGCTGAACGTGCGGATCTATTGCCACGATGACTCGGGCCAGCCGGGCGTGTGGTTCCTCTCGCTCGATTGCAACCAGCCGGTGGCCGTGGAGCTGGCGCGGAGGCTTTTCCTTCTGCCCTACCAACACGCGCGGATGCGTTGCGGCGGCGATCTGAAGGCAACGCGCTACCACTGCTTGCGAAGCGGCGAGACCGAGGAGGCCATCTATGAGTATGGGCCGGATGGCGAAGCACAGGAGGCGGAGCCGGGGTCGCTTGAGTTCTTTCTGTTAGAGCGATACGTGCTATTCTCCAGCGGGAGGAATGGGCAGCTCTTCAGTGGAAAGGTGCATCACCCGCCCTACCGCTGGGCACAGGCGAAATGCGACCGCTGGTCCACGCTGCCGATGAAATGGGACGGCCTGCCCGAGCCTCACGGAAAGCCCGAGTCGGCCCTGTGGTCGGAGCGTGTGGACGTGGACATCTTCCCCCTGCGGAGACTGATGCGTTAATCGCAGCCTCGTTACGTCTCCACGAAAACATGCTCCCACACTGGACTCTCCTCGCGGCAGGAGGCGGCGTAGGTTTGCCAGTCACGGAGCTTCGGCAGGTCGCGTTCTTCCCCGCGGGCAATCATCCGCTGCCGACGCACCTCGATCTCGCACCAGACGAAATGCAGCACGGGCTTTACGCCGAGCCTCCTTTCCAAGCGATCCGGCCAATCTGCCTCACCGCCTTCTCGGGTGAATGGCCCGGCGAGCACCACCGGCACCTGCGGCAAGTTCGCCACCGCGAGATCAAACATAGCCTCATACACCGCATCGCGATAGGCGCGCTTGTAGCTGGGCGAATCCCGGTCATCCGAATTCAGCCCCGCAAGCGTGAGACCGGCACGGACGAGCCGCTCGGTGGCGGTGTCACTGTCGATCAGGCAGGCACCCAGCTCCGCAGCAAGACGGCGGGCATGGGAAGACTTCCCCGCGCCCGCCGGACCTGTGACCACGTGGCAGGCCTTCACGAAATGAAGCGCACCGTCAGCGGATAGCGATACGGCTTGCCCTCGTTCGCCTTCACCGCGGCGATGATGCAGAGGACGGTCCAGATGATGTAGAAAAGGCCGAGCGCAAAGAACATCAAGATGCCGATGAAAACGAACGTGAGGATGAAGGAAGCGATACCCCAGAGGATGCCCCACAGCAGCCAGGAGATATTGAAATTGAGCGCTTCCTTTGCCTCCGCCGCGGCATAGGGCCTGGAGTCCTTGTTGATGAGCCATACCACCAGTGGCCCCACGACCATGCCGACCCCGGTGAAGTAGGCAGTGAGTGCGGACAAGTGCGCGGCCAGTGCCCAGGTGCGATCCTCACTGGAAAGTGCGGACGGCTGCGAAGCGGCTGACGCGGACGGCGGCGAGTAAGGATCATTCATGGCAGTGGATCGTCTAACACGGAAATCCGGGCGGGAAAAGGAATTGCCATTCCAATTCCCCGCCCGTTTTCAAAGAGGCATCAGGCCTTCCGCAGCTTTGAGTAGGCGCGGAGATAACCCACGCATTGCGCGATCTCCGGCACGTTCGTCTTCCAGTTGTGTTCGTACTCGATGGTCACGTTTCCGGCGAAGCCGTGCTTGCGCACCTCATCGAGGATCGCGGCATTGTCGATGACGCCGGTGCCGAAGGGGCGGTCGTGCGTCCACTTGCCCACGGCCTCGCGATCCTTCATGTGGAAGGAATGGACACGCGGTGCCACCTTCTTGATCACCTCCAGCGGATCGAGGCCCGAGGTCGCCCAGTGACCCACGTCGGCGCAGTAGCCGATGTTCTCGTGGCGGTCCTTGATCGCGTCCCAGATCTTGTTCGGGTCCCACAGGTGGGTCGGCTTCGGATGGTTGTGGAAGCAGACCTTGATGTCGTATTCCTTCGCCAGCTTCTCCAGCGTGTCGAGGGCGTCCAGCGACTCGGTGGTCACGCCGTAGAGGCCCATCTTCTTGGCAAATTCGAAGGTCTTCCGCGCCTCGGCCTCATCCTTGGAGATGCCGGTGACGCCGAAGTTCACCGGGGTGATGCCATTCTTCTTCGCATGCTCCAGCAGCTTGGCGATCTGGTCATCGGAGAGATCGGGACCCAGTTTCGCATCGCCGAGGTCGCCGCCGATCTTCTGGCCGGGGAAAACTTCCACCGCGCCCGCACCGGCAGCGGCAGACTTCTCGATGGCCTCCCACAGGGTGAATTCCTTCAGCGACCAGCACTGCACGGAGATCGTGAATCCGGCCTCCGTCAGCGCTTCAGGAGCGATCGGCTTGCCGTGCGAGCGGAGCGCAAGCAGGGCGGACGCGGCGGGGACCATGGCAAAGAGAGAGCGGCGTTTCATGACGGATGCAAATTACGCGCCCCGAACGGACGGAGGCGAGGGATTCTTTCGCATCATGACCCGACTTGATCCCCTTCCCGCTTGCCGGGGCCTTGCGAAGGCGTTTCCTTCTGCCCCATGCCGCCAGTCTTTCATCCCTTCACCGCCATGCACGGCTGGGCGATGGTCATCGGCTTCACCGGCATCGCCATGCTGGTCATCTGGGGAAAGAAGGCCGGGAAAAACGAACGCATCCCCCGCTCCATTCTCGCGTTCCTTTGCTTGGCGGCATTCGGATACACGCAGGCAGCGTGGATGAGCGATGTGCGGACTCCGGATCTCGATAGCACGCTGCCGCTGCACCTGTGCGATCTGGCGGCCTTTGTCGCCGGCTTCGCCCTGCTGACCGGGAAGCGCCTGCTGTGCGTGCTGACCTATTTCTGGGGGCTGGCTGCCACCATCCAGGCACTGCTGACCCCGGCGATCACCGTGGGCTTCCCCCACCCGGCTTTCGTCGCCTTCTTCGTGCACCATTTCGCCATCGTCGGCGCGGCGCTCTACCTGCCCATCGTCCGCGGCTGGCGCTCCGGGCGTCCGTGGTGGCGCGGGCCGCTGACGGCGTTGCTTTGGGCGAATGTCTATCTGATCCTCTCCATGGCCGTGAATGCCTGGCTCGGCACGAATTTCGGCTTCACCGCCCGCAAGCCGGTCAATCCCAGCCTGCTCGACCACATGGGCGACTGGCCCTACTATCTCATCGGCATGCAGGCCTTGGCCGTCGTCCTGTTTTCCCTGCTGGCCTTGCCCGTGCTGGGGAAAAAGAACGCTGAATCCCCCGCCATCGGGCCGGAAAAAGCCTGATTTCCGGTCTTTTACAACATTTTCTCCCGCTGCCAACCCCGCGATCTCATCCATTCCAGATCTCCCGCCGGTGTCCCATTCCTGCCGGGAAATGATTTGTTCCCAGCCGTCCCGGCGCTATATCGCCCTCGCATGAGCGAAGCCGCACAGAAGCGCCCCCGAGTGAACGTCCGCCGCCCGGACGTGATGACCCAGGTCAATGCCGAGGTGGAGCGCCACTACCGCTCGTCCATCGTGGAGCGCATCCGCACGAGCGGCGGCGAGATCACGCTGGGCAATACCACCGTGCGGCTGGCCCAGCAATTCGGCTTTTGCTACGGCGTGGAGCGGGCGATCGACCTCGCCTACGCCGCGCGCCGGGTCTTCCCGGAGAACCGCATCTTCCTGATCGGCGAGATCATCCACAATCCCGAGGTGAACCGCCAGCTCGTGGACATGGGCATCGTCTCCCTGCCTTGGAAGCAGCTCACCGATGACTACGACCAGCTCACCACGGAGGACGTGGTGATCGTCCCGGCCTTCGGCGCGCCGACGAATTTCATGGGCAAGATCGAGGAGCGCGGCTGCTACGTGGTGGATACCACCTGCGGCGACGTGATGAAGGTCTGGCGCCGGGTCCGCGGCTACGCGAAGGACGGCATCACCTCCATCATCCACGGCAAGGCCGGTCACGAGGAAACCCAGGCCACTGCCTCCCGCGCCATGGGCGAGGATGGAAAGGGTCACTATCTCATCGTCCTGACGCTCGATGAGACCGACGCGGTCTGCCAATACATCCGCGAAGGTGGCGACAAGGATGCTTTCCTCAAGCGTTTCGCGCATGCGGTCTCGGAGGATTTCGACCCCGATCTGCACCTGCAGAAAGTCGGCGTGGCCAACCAGACCACGATGCTGAAAAGCGAGACGGAAGAAATCCAACGCCGGGTCCGCGCTGCCGTGGAGGCGCGCGACGGATCGGCGGAGAATTTCATCTTCTTCGACACCATTTGCGGAGCGACCCAGGAGCGGCAGGACGCGCTTTTCGAGATGCTGCGCCGGAAGATGGACATGCTCTTCGTCGTCGGTGGCTACAACAGCTCGAACACGACGCACCTCGTGGAAATCGGCGAGCAATCCCTGCCGACCTTCTTCATCCGGAATGCCCAGTGCCTCCAGTCTCTGGAGCAGATCGTCCACTTCGACCTGCATGAAAAGGCCGAGGTCACGAGCGGCTACCCCGGTGCCCTCCTCGGCGAGCAGCCCGTGGTCATCGGCATCACCGCCGGCGCGAGTTGCCCGAACAACCTGATCGAAGACACCATTTTCCGGATCTTCGAAATGCGCGGCGTCCCGCGGGATCAGGTGAAGGCGGTGTGAAGTCTACAGCCGGGCGGCCATCCCCGTATGGTCCGAGCCGGGAGTCGTCAGCCCGCTGGGAGCGCGTGCCACCGGCTCGCTTGGATGGGCCGGTGAAGTGACTGAATAAGACCGCTTCCCGGGGGATTTCGGCAGACGGCTTCCACACTGGGTGCGCCTTCTGTCCAAGCGAGCCGGTGGCACGCGCTCCCAGCGAGCCGCTTTCAGCGGTCACGCGTCATGACGTCATCCTTAGCGCTCTCTGGAATTTTCAGTTCCGGCGTCTTCTTCACCGCTGGCACCTCTGGCTTCTTTGCGACGGCTTTGTCAGGAGAATCAATCTCCGTCACCGGAGCATTCTTTGCGACAGGTTCAGCAGTCTCTGAGACCTCCGTCTTCTTCCCTTCTACGACCGCACTCACAGGAAGGATCTCCCGATAGACCGCCTCAGTCTGCTCGGCGATCGTATCCCAACTGAAGCCATACGCTGCCTTTACCCGGCCACGGCTGCCCATCCAGCGTGCGTGCTCAAAGTTCGAGAATGCCGCTTTCACCCCGTCGGCGATGCCCCAGGCAGTCGCGTCCACGATGTAGCCGTCCTCGCCATGCGAGACGAAGTCGCGCGGTCCGCCATTACGCGTCACCACCACCGGCTTTGACGCAGCCCATGCCTCCAGCACCACGATGCCGAAGGGCTCATTGCGGCTTGGCACGCAGACCACGTCCGCGCTCTTGAAGAGATTCATCACGTCCCCGTCCGGGCTCATCGCACCGGGGAAGCGCACGGCAAAATCCACTCCCAGCTCCTTCGCCCGATGCTTCAGGTGGCCCAGCATGTCGCCGCCGCCCACGAAGACTGCCTTTGCATTCGGCTTGTAGTGAAGGATGGAAGGCATCGCTTCCAGCAAGAGATCCGGGCCCTTCTGGGTACTGATCCGCCCCACGAACAAGATCATCGGGTCCATCGGCGCGACGCCGTAGCTGGCCCGGCAGATCGCCGGGTCGATGGGATCGTCGAAGCGCGTGCAGTCGATACCATTGTAAACCACGCGCAGCTTCCAATCCGGCACCTCATACTGCCACTTCACCTCGTCCGCCAAGTAACCCGACACGGCGATCACCCGGTCCGCCACATACGTGCCCTCCCGCTCGATTGCCCGGATGCGATCGCACACGCCGGTGTGCAGGTTGTTGCCCGTGCGGCCGAATTGGGTGGAGTGGATGGTGAAGACCGCCTTTCGCCCGTGGTCGTTCTTCGCCTGCGCGACGGCCTTCGAGCACAGCCAGTCGTGGCCGTGGACGATGTCGAAGGGCTTGCCCGACTCTACCTCGTGGGCGGCCAGGAAATACATGAGCGCGTTGCCCATGTTATTCGTCTCGGTGATGAAGTCGGGGTGCAGCTCGATGGGACAGCGGTGGTAGTGCACGCCATCGATGAGCGCGGAAGTCGTCTGCCCCTGCCCCAGCCGGGTGAAGACGTGGACCTCATGCCCCCGGCGCTCCAGCGCTGCGGCCAGCTCCGTCACGTGGACGGCCCCTCCCCCCACCGGTATCGAGTGGAGGCTCTCCCAAGACAGCATGGCGATTTTCATGGCAGACGGCATGTCGCAGTGATGCTGCGCATTGCATCCTGTATGCCGAAGCTGCGCCAAAGTCCACTTGGAGGCATGTGCAGACACACATTTTCTGAGCCGGATTCATGGGAAGACATTGTGGATTGCCCGGTTGTGCCGAAAACGCCTCATCCGGAAGCCTATCATTTCCCCTTCCTCTAACGGGTCGGCGAATACATCCGGCCCGACCGAAACGCTGGACCTCGGATCATCTGCCCCACAGTATTTGTGAACCATGGAAATTGCAGCGACAGGCATCCCCCCCGTTTCCCAGTTGCCTGCCCCGCGAAAGTGCAGCCCCGATACCGACGAGAGCGCCGGTGCGTCCCGCCATGCCCCCTTTCATCAGGACCGGGAGAGCCGCTATCTCCATGTCTCATTCCGCGGCGCATTGCCGTGCTTCGGCGGACTGGCCTCAAAGCAACGCCACACCACATCTCGCGCCGCGGTTCCCCCTCCTCCCGTGCGGGCTGCCGTGCCGATGATCGAAGACACCGGCACGCTCTTCCTTCGCGGCATTCTCGCGGCGGCGGGGCTGAATCCCTCACACTATCGCGGCACGCCATTGCTCCGGCGGCTCCCTTCCTGCCTGCGCGCCCTGCGGGTGGACAGCCTTCATGAAGCGCGGCGGCTTTTGAGCGCGAGGCCGGAGCTGACCTCGAAGGCGCTTGAGGCCCTCCTGATCGGCACCACGGAGCTGTTCCGGGATCCCGCGGTTTTCATCCATCTGGAGCAGGAGGTCATGCCGCTGTTGCTGCGCCGCCCTGCCCGTCCCCGCATCTGGAGCGCGGGCTGCTCGGAGGGTGCCGAGCTCTACTCCGTCGGCCTGCTGCTGGCAAAGCTGGGTGCCCTCGACGAGTGCGTCCTGTTGGGAAGCGACTGCCGACCCGGTGCACTTGCCCGGGCAAGGCAAGGCGTCTATCTCCCCGGTGATCGCAGTCTGCCTGTGAACGGCGGCCAATGGCAAAGACTCTCCGACGGCCGCATCGCCATGTCGCACGAGCTTCGCAAGGCCATGCGCTGGGAGCAGTCCGACCTGCTCGCCTCCGGCCCCACCGGCACGTGGGATCTCATCCTCTGCCGGAATCTCGCCATCTACCTCGAGCCCGCCTCGGCCGACGCCCTCTGGTCGCGATTGTCGGATGCCCTCGCACCCGGCGGATTCCTCGTCGTCGGCAGGGCGGAGAAGCCGAACCTGCCCGGCCTGCATCGCGTCGCCCCTTCGATTTATCACAAATGCTCCAGCAGTCATCGAACGAGCCCATGACTTCGTCCCCCCAATACGACACGAAGCCTCCCTTCTGGACCGCGGCACTCGTCAGCACGTTCATCGTGGCGGTCTTCGCGTGGCTGCGGCTCGATGTCTTCGGTCATCGTGTCTTCCCGATCTCGGTGGTGCTCCCGCTGCTGGTCTGCCTGTGGGGCCGCTGGAAATCCATCCTCCATCTCTCGGCGCTGGTCCTCTCGGCTGTCTCGTCGATGAAGATCCTCGTGATGCTTCCCGCGAAGTCATTCCCGCACGCCACGGACAAGTGGTTCTGGCTTTGCTCAGAGCTGGTGAATATCTGGGTTGTCACCTTCGCCATCCACTGGTTCCTCGGGGTGCGCGAGCGTCTCGCGAACAAACGTCACAGGCTGGCCTTGCTCAATGACGACCTTGAGAAGAGCAATCAGGAGCTGGCGGCACGTGAGGAAGAAATCGCGCGGCAGAACGAAGAACTCCAGAGCCAGACCGAGGAGCTGGAACAGCAGTCGGAAGAACTGCGCCAGCAAGCGGAAGAGCTGGAGCAACAAGGCTCCGACCTGCAAGAGCTGAATCGCGAGCTGATGCGACGCGAGAAGGGCCTGGAGACCCTCCTTCACTCGGGCCGCTGGATGCGCGGCGACATGAGCGAGTCCTACGTGATGAGCGGCGTCTGCCAAGCCGCGCTGCAGATCATCAACGACGTCACCACTGCCGAGGTGATCGGCGCGACAAGCGAGGCCTACGACGTGTGGGGCGACTGCGGCTTCGGCCTGCAAGGACGCATGGACGATGGTATCCGCTATGACCACACCTTTGCCCGCATGGTGGCGGAGACCGAGCGCACCGCCGGCCTGAATGACATCCGCCAACGCGAGGACCTGCGCCTGCCATCGCTGCGAGCCGGCCGCCCCTTGGTCTCGGTCATCGCGTCGCCCATCTGGTACGAGGGCAAGGTGGTGGCCGCACTCTGCATCTACGGCGTGGAGCCCCGCGAATGGACCGAGCATGACTTCAGCATCTGCGAATGGCTCGCCTCACAAGGGGCGCTCGCGTTGCAATCGATCCGCATCCAGAAAGAACTGGAGACGCGCCGTCGCGATGCGGAAGAGGCGACGATCCAGAAGAGCCAGTTCCTTGCTGCCGTGTCGCACGATGTCCGCACTCCCGCGAATGCGATCTCGCTGCTAGCGGAACTCATCGAACGGGCCTCGTCCGACTCGGCGCAATCGCATCGGGTGCCGGAACTCGCCCGAAGCATGTGGGCGAACGCGCGCTCGCTCGTCGATCTGGTGAGCGACGTTCTCGACCTCACGCGTCTCGATTCCGGCCCGGCTGATCTCCACCTCTCGGAATTCGCACTGCATGAGATCATCGATGCCGAGGTCTTCCAGGCAGAGACCGCCGCGAATGGCAAGGGGCTGACGATTGCCAAGGTGATGCCTGCGGAACCGGTGCGACTGAAGACGGACCGGACGAAGATGAAGCGGGTGATCGCTAACCTGATGAGCAACGCCGTGAAATTCACGGAGAAGGGCAGCGTCCGCGTCGAATGCATCGTGAGCGATGACGTGAGGATCTCAATCGCGGATACCGGTGTGGGTATTCCGGGAGATGCGGTGAACAAGGTCTTCGACGAGTTCTTCCAGCTTCGCAATCCGGAGCGGAATCGCGAAAAGGGCGCGGGACTCGGTCTCGCGATCTGCCGCCGTCTGGTATCGACGCTCGGCTGCACCTTGTCCGTGGACAGCACGGTGGGCGCAGGCTCCACTTTCACCCTGATCATTCCCGCGGGACTGATGGCTCCGCCTGAAGCCGTCGTTCAAGACGAGGGGCCCGTCATGCCTAGCGGCGAGAATCCGATGCGAGGCCTGAAAGTCCTGCTGGTGGAGGACAACGAGGTCGCGAAGGCCGCCGTGGGAGAGCTGCTCACAAATGAGGGCGCGACCGTCACCGCCGCAGCCGATGGAAACTCCGCGCTCGCCCATCTGGCCGGTGGCAGCTTCGACGTGCTGCTTCTCGATCTCAATCTGCCGGACATCGACGGCAGCGAAGTGCTGAAGCACATCCAGAAATCCGGACAGGTCATTCCACGCAAGATCGTCATCACGGGCGATGCCAGGCTGGAGCGCGTGCAGCAGGTCCGCGACCTGGGAGC
The DNA here is from genome assembly GCF_025950085.1 of Luteolibacter flavescens. NCBI lineage: Bacteria > Pseudomonadati > Verrucomicrobiota > Verrucomicrobiia > Verrucomicrobiales > Verrucomicrobiaceae > Neoluteolibacter > Neoluteolibacter flavescens. The sequence goes on along the minus strand of NZ_JAPDDS010000001.1, from coordinate 173,414 downwards.
CGACGAAGTCCTCGCGAAGCCGGTGAGCCTGGCGAAGATTCGCTCGGCGATCCTCGCCCACGGTGGAGCGGTGGATGAGAACGGAGTGCGCGCCACAAAGTAAGCGCCGGAGCTCGCCCATCCCGCGGTGAAGGACGGAAGAAATTTTTTCCCGCCGTTTGTTGCGAACGCGCCATGCGGTGCTAGGGAGGGAAATTCTCATGAAAGTGATTTCGCCCTCCTCCACCGTCGAACTCCCGAGGCCAAGCATCCAGCGAGCGGATGATCTCATGGAACTCGGCATGCACCGGGAAGCACTGGACATGCTCGACGCGCTCCCCGACGAACTGAGATGGGCCGCCGCAGCCCGGCGTGTCCGCGCGCGTGCTGCTGCCAGCCTCGGCAAATGGCAAGTCGCGCTGGAGGAAGCGAAAATCCTTCGCAATGGCAACGAGTCCGATCGCGCGGAGGCTGCCCGTGCCTTCCAGGCGGTGGCAGCGGAAGCCTGCAAGCGCGGGCGCGATGACGATGCACGACGTCTCGTCCTGATGGCCGTCCAATGCCGCCAGGAACAGATGGATGAGATCTTGAACGACCAGCGCTTCCCCGAGAAGTTTCTGGCGAAGTTGGCACCCAAGCATTGGGAGAAGAAGCCGGATCGCTGGAGCTGATTCAAGGCTCCTGCCGTATCGACCACAGCCTGTTTCTCTCGCGTTCCTTTGGATCACACCGATGGTCTAACTGATCGATATTTCTGTTAGATGGCTCTTCGACCCACGTCGTTCACATTGCAATCGGAGCGTTGCAATTTGGATCGGTTAAGCAATCTCCATTCTGCCTGCGGCCTGCCTGTTAGACCCTGGTTTCCCGGGCGGAGCGCTTGCAGAAGCTTGGTTTACAGTGGAATGAACCATTACCGCCCGCACCTCATCGGCCCTGCCGATGCACGGCACGGCGATTGCGATAGTCGGCAAACCTCGCTCCCAAGGTGAGGCGCATCAATCAACCGAAACCATCCATGAAATACACTACCCTGCTCGCATCGGCACTCGCGCTCTCCATCACCGCCGCCCACGCGGGTGATGCCGTCGCCACCAGTCCGCAGACCTATTCCTCGCCGATGACCAATCCCGATCACATCGGATGGTATCTCGGTGCCGGTGTGGACTACCTGACCGATGCGGAGGAAGCCTTCTACAACGGCCACGTCGGCTATGACTTTGGCAATGGCTCGTCCCTCTTCCTTGAGTCCGGTTGGATCGGTCAGGACGAGAGCCCTTCTTTCTTCTTCCCGTTCTCGACCGACGTGGACGTGGTGCCGGTCACGCTGAACTACAAGTATGAGTACAAGTTCACCGAGAAGTTCGGCTTCTATGTCGGCGCTGGTGCAGGTGCTTCCTACGTTGACGTAAATGCCGGCCCGCTGAGCGACGACGACTGGGTGCTGACGCTCCAGGGCTTCGCCGGTGTGGTTTACAACGTGTCCGAGACCTTCGAGGTCTATGCCGGCGCACGCTACATGTGGCTGGATGACGTCAGCCTCTTCGGCGCGAATGTCGATGACCTCGACGACGTCGGCGTCGGTGCCGGCATCCGCTTCAACTTCTGAAGCAGTCCGCCAGAATTGCACGAAGCCATCTCCATTCCGGAGATGGCTTCTTTGTTTCCGAAAGGCGACCGCGATTGCCACGGGACGCCTGGGGCTATAGACCCGTGGCGTGACCTTGGAAGTCTCCACGCCCGCCCTGCTGTTCCCCGCGATCAGCCTGCTCTTCCTGTCCTTCACGAATCGCTTCCTCCACCTCGCGGCCCTCATCCGCCAGCTTCACAAGGACTGGCTGGAGAGAGGTGAGGATCTGCTCCACGCACAGATCAGCAACCTGCGACGGAGGCTGACGCTCATCCGGCTGATGCAGCTCTTCGGCGCCTTCAGTCTGCTCCTCTGCGTCATCTCCATGGTCGCCGTGGTGGCGGAGTGGCAGGAGCTTGGCATGACGTCGTTCGTCATCGCGCTGGTCCTCATGGGATGCTCGCTCACATGCCTTTGCTACGAGGTCTGGATCTCGGGCGGCGCGCTGCGGATCCTGCTCAATGCCGTGCAGGAGAAACGCTGATCAACCGCCATGATGGACGACCTCTTCGCCCCGAAGCCTTCGCCTGCCCCGAAGGCGCTCTCCGTCACGCAGCTCGTGCGACGGATGAAGAACCTGCTGGAAGTCGAACTCGGCGAAGTCTGGGTGGAAGGCGAGGTGTCGAACCTGAAGAAGCAGGCCAGCGGCCACTGGTATTTCTCGCTGAAGGACGATGGCGCGCAGATCCAGTGCGCGATGTTTGGCGCGAGGAAGCGCCCGGGCTCCGAGGTGATGGCGGATGGAGTGAAGGTCCGCGCCTTCGCCGAGCCCAGTGTCTATGAGGCCCGCGGCCAGCTCCAGATCATCGTCCAACGTGTCGAGCGTGCCGGGGTCGGCGAGCTACAGGCGCGCTTCGAGGCACTGAAGCGCAAGCTCCAGGGAGAGGGGCTTTTCGATGCGGAGCGGAAGCAGCGCATCCCCGCTTTTCCGAAAGTCGTCGGCATCATCACCTCGGACACTGGGGCGGCGATCCGCGATATCCTGAATATCCTCGAACGTCGCGCCCCATGGGTGCAGCCGGTGCTCTACCCCGTGCGAGTCCAGGGAAAGGGTGCCGAGCTGGAGATCGCCCGCGCCATCGGGCGGATGTCGCAGCCCGAGAAGTACGACATTCCTCGTAGCGACGTCCTGATCGTCGGCCGCGGCGGCGGCTCCATCGAGGACCTGTGGAATTTCAATGAGGAGGTCGTAGCCCGCGCCATCGCCGCCTCCACCATCCCGGTGATCTCCGCGGTGGGACACGAGATCGACTTTACCATCGCCGACTTCGTTGCGGACCTCCGCGCCCCGACCCCGAGCGCCGCAGCCGAGCTCGCGGTGCCGGATGGCGAGGAACTGCGGGCGAGGCTGGGCATCCTGAAACGTCGGCTCACCCGCCGCGTGCATGACCGCACCGAGCGTCTCGCGATGATGCTGGAGAACCTGCGCCGCGGCGTGCTTTCACGTGGCGGCGAGCGCTTGTTGCGCGAGCCCGTGATGCGGCTGGATTCCGTGCGAGGCAGGCTTTCTTCCGCCATGGAAAGCGAGTTCCGCGATCGCCAGCAGAGGATCAAGGAACTCGGCCGCACCCTTGCTGCGCACCACCCCGCTCGGCAACTCCAGCTCCGGCGGGATCACCTCGTGCGTCTGCGCGGGCAATTCGAACGCGCGGCGAACCGCAGCCTAGACGAATCCTCCCAGCGCCTGCACCGGCTGCGTTCGCTGCTGCGGACGCTCGGACCTGAGTCGGCCTTCGAGCGCGGTTTTTCCATCGCGCTGGACTCGACCGGTCGGATCATCCGCTCCACCGCGGACGTTGCCCCGGGAGACGAAATTCAGACGAAGATGAAGGACGGCGTGATCCGCAGCACGGTGAAGTAAATCAAGAGACTCCCTGCGCGACACCGGAGGAAACTTCATCGACAGCCCAATAAGTTTGTTTGTGCCCCCTCTCCTCAAACTCGACTTGGAGCCTCTCGGCTTGGGATTTCGTTAGATTGGCTTCGACAAGGAACGAATTGCCGTGGTCGTCCTGACGCCACACTGACCATGTTGGAGTTTCAACTTCCTTCACCACGGCCCACCATCCGAGATCGTCGCGGCCCCATTTCACGCCGAAACGCGCGGCGATTGTGCGGAGCAGTTCGATCTCTGTAGATTCGGTTCCAGCGTCTAACAAACTCCCGGAAACCTGCCCGCCCTGAGCGTCGCTAACGGCGATTGGGAGGATTCCGACAGGGCAGCCGGGACCTCCCGGCTCGCCGAGGCGATGAAACGGTCCATGGTTTTCACTCATAGCTCTTGCCTAAAAAAGAAGCGGGCACCCCAAGGATTGCCCGCTTCTTTGAAAACATCAATCCGGCAATCGTCGATCAATCCCCCAAGCAAATGCCCACGGCCTTCGCGGCCTTGACCATTTCGCCCTCGGGCTCGACGAGGCGGAGTTGGTTCACCGCTTCCTCGATCGGCACGGAGTCCACGTGATAGGCCTGATAGCTCACCATCCGGCCAAAGCGGCCTTCTTCGGCGAGCTTCACGGCCATCACGCCGAAGCGCGTGCCGAGGATGCGGTCGAGCGCCGTCGGGGCACCGCCGCGCTGGAGGTGGCCCAGCGTGCAGGAGCGGGTTTCCTTGCCGGTGAGGTGTTCGAGACGGCGCGCAATGATATCGCCGATACCGCCGAGGCGGACTTCACCGCCGGCATTTTCCGCGATGGTCGCGAGTTCGCCATCCGGCAGGTGCGCGCCTTCCGCCACCACCACCAGCGTGCTGTGGTGGCCCTGCGCATCGCGTTGGCGCACGTGCTCGGCGACCTTCTCCGTATCGAAAGGAATCTCAGGCAGAAGGATGGCATCCGCACCACCGGCGATGCCGCCCCACAGGGCGATCCAGCCGGCGTGGCGACCCATCACTTCCAGCACCATGATGCGCTTGTGGCTCTCGGCCGTCGTGTGCAGGCGATCCAGCGCATCGACCACGGTGCTGACCGCGCTGTCGAAGCCGAAGGTCATGGCAGTCGCGCGCAGGTCGTTGTCGATGGTCTTCGGCACGCCGATCACCGGCCAGCCTTCACGATAGAGTTGCAGGCCGGTGGTGAGCGAGCCGTCGCCGCCCACGATGATCAGCGCGCGGATCTCGAGCTGGTCCATTGTCCGCTTGGCCTTCGCCACGATGTCGGCGGGCACCTCAGCGATGTCGCCCTTGCCGACCTTCGCGGCGAAGTGACCCTTGTTGGTGGTGCCCAGGATCGTGCCACCCAGCTTGAGGATGCCCTGGGTGTCCTGCGGCTTCAGCACCTTGTAGTCGCCGGGGGGGAGCAGGCCTTCAAAGCCGTCCTTGAATCCGATGACCTCCCAGCCGAGCTGGGTCGCCGCGCCGACGACGCCATGGATCACTGCATTGAGGCCCGGGCAGTCGCCGCCGCTGTTCAGAATACCGATACGCATCGCAGGTGGGTTTGGTGGTTAGAGACAGGTTCGATAAGTCAAAAGAGTGCCATTCTTCAGCGCGGATTCGGCACGTGCAGGATTTCCTTCTCGCGGTCCTGCACCGGCGCACCGGCAGCCACCCAGCGGTCGTAGGAACTCCAGCCTTGGCGCAGCAGCCCGCGCGCGCGGTTGAAGCGGTCGGGGTTGTTCAGCACCACCACGATGAGGCGGCGCGGCGTCACAGCCTTTTCACCATCCGGCTTCTGGCGGACCAGCGGATCACGATCCGACGCGACGCTGACGCAGGGCCCCGCGGCATTCGTCGTGCCGGTCTTCACACCAAGAATGCCCGGCTCGCCGATCAACTCGTTGGTGTTCTTCACATTGAAGGTACGTGGACCGGATGGGCCGTGGACGGTCACCTGGCGGTCTTTCTGGCGTGTAATGAAGGTGAATCCCGGCTTCCGCATCGCGTAGATGGACAGCTTCGCCACGTCCGCGGCGGTAGAAAATCCACCGTTCTTCTGAGTGTCGAGACCATGGGGACTGGCGAAGCGGGTCTTGGTCAGGTGGATGGCCTTGCCCAACTCGTTCATCTCGGTGACGAAGGCCCCGATGCCATCGCCGCTCCGCCCGCGGGCACGCAGCATCTGGCGGCCCACGTGATCGGCCACGGTCATCGCGGCGTAATTGTCGGAACCGAGCAGGGCGGCGTAGAGTGCGTCGCGCAGGGTGATGCGGTCGCCCGGCTGGAGCGCCATCTGGTTGGGCCCGCCAATCCCCTGAACAGAGGCGGGAACGGTGGCCTCCACCTTGCTGAGATCCGTGCCGGTCGCATCAGCCCAGTCCACGACGATCACGCCCGTGGCGATCTTGTTCAGGCTGGCGACGGGCCGCTTCACCACGGAATTGGCAGCGGAAATGACCTTTCCCGAGTGCGCCTCGACGACCATGAAGGCTTCACCTTGCTGGGCATACGAGACGGCGGCGGAAAGGGTAGCGACGAGGACCAAAAGCGCGCGTTTCATCAGGCACGCGGACTCTACCGGCGTGTGGCGACCGCTCAACCCAAAACCCGCCGATTCGCGCCTTGCCATTGATTCCAAGCGGCGTAGACTCCGCGCGTCAGGCAGCCCCACACCCATCCGGCTGCACGCCTCCGGCCAAAACGCAGCTTTTGGCAGCAGCGCTCCGCTTGGGCGGACGCAATCGGACTCCGGCGGTCGCGCGGATGCCGCGGAGATGCCTGCCAAACCGGGTCCAACGCGCGATAGCCGCCTTTTTCCCGGGTCCATGGACCCTTTCCGCCCGTCCCGCATCGAGTGGCGGAAAATCCCCGGCACCACAAAGCCGGCGACCCGAAAATGGCTGGTCGAGCCCGCAGCCCCGCCCGAACGCGGGCGGCTGCCCGCCGTCGCGAGAATGGCCCGCCAACCGAAACGAAAACATGTCGAACGCCACACCTGATACCCGCGGAACCGGCGACGGAGAACGTCGCCGCCGTCGCTCGCGCGGAGGCAAAGGCCGGAATCGCAACCGGCAAGACCAAGACCCGAACAACCCGAATCAACACCACGGCCAAAAGCGCTCCCATGGCAACCATGGCGGCGGTGATCGCAATCGCGGCGAGCGCCGCGAGCGTGGTGGTGACAGCGGAGAGCGTGGCCCACGCCCACCCCGCAAGGAGTTCAACAAGCCCGCCCCGAAGAAGACCTTCTGGCAGAAGATCCTCTCGATCTTCGGCCTCTACAAGGAGCCCGTCCGCCCGCCGCGCGAGCGCCGCGAGCCGATCCGCTTCGAGGAAGGCCCGGTCCGCGAGCCGAAGTCGAACGTCCGCGTCGCCAAGCAGCAGTCGGGAGACCGCCCTCCACGTGAAGATCGTGGTCCGAGGGAAGACCGCGGTCCCCGCGAAGATCGCCAGCGCCGCAGCCCGGAGAAGTCCGAGGTGGCCAGCGCCCGCATCTACCTCGGCAACCTGTCCTACGACTGCAGCGAAGAAGATCTCAAGGATCTCTTCAAGGGCGTGGGCACGGTCCGCAATGTCGAGATCGTCTACAACCGCCGCACCCACAAGTCGAAGGGCTATGGATTCGTGGACATGCTCAATGTCGATGAAGCCAAGCGCTCCGTGGAAGTCCTGCACGACCAGTTCTTCATGGGCCGCAAGCTCGTCGTCAGCGGTGCGAAGACCAAGGAGCACGAGGAAGCGCTGAAGGAAGAGACCACTCCGGTGGCCGAAGCTCCAGCCGCTCAGGCAGCTCCGGCTGCCGCGCCCGCAGCCCAGCCCGCAGCAATTGCCCCCGCAACTCCGGCCGCCCCTGCAACCACGGAAGAGCCGACCGCCTGAGGCTCGCGCTGAAATAGCCGTATTTCACGCCCCGCTTGGTTTCTCCAGGCGGGTCGTTTTTTATCGTGGCCGCGGCATCCTACCGCCAGCCTGCGCCCATGAGCTAGCGGCAGGATGCCGCTGCCACTTTCCCATGACCCTTCCGGCTCCCGAGCACCTGTTTTTCGTCTGTGGCCCCACGGCTTCGGGGAAGAGCGCGCGCGCGCTGAAGATCGCCGCGGAACTGGATGGTGAGATCGTCAATGCGGACGCTTTCCAGCTTTACCGCGGCCTCGAATTGCTGACCGCTGCGCCTCCAGCCGAGGACCGTGGGAAGCGCCCCCATCACCTCTACAGCGTTCTTTCTCCAGATCAGCCGGTGGACGCCATGGCCTACCTGCGACTGGTGGTGCCGGTCATCGAGGAGCTTCTGGCCCGTGGAAAAACCCCGGTCATCACCGGAGGCTCCGGGCTTTACCTGAAATTCCTCTCCCATGGCCCTTCCCCGCTGCCACCGGGCGAGCCGACCCTGCGCACCGAGCTGGATGCCGCGCCATTGGAAGATCTCGTCTCCCGCCTGCAGGCGCTCGACCCCGTCGAGGCCGCCCGGACCGACCTGAAAAACCGCCGTTACGTCTCCCGGGCACTGGAGGTCTGCCTGATCTCCGGGGTCCCCTGCTCTACCCTGCGCGACGATTGGGAAGCAGCCACCGCCGCCCGTGCCGCGAAGCTCCGCGGCATCTTTATCTCCCGTCCACGGCCCGACCTCCACGACCGCATCGCCCGGCGCACACGCCAAATGCTCGATGGCGGCGCGATTCAGGAGGTCGCCACCTTGGAAAACCTGGCCCCCGGCTTGGAGAAATCCATCGGCTACGGGGAAATCCGCCGCCATCTGGCCGGGGAGATCGACCGGGCCGAATGCGAAGCCCTTATCAATGCCGCCACCCGCCAGTATGCGAAGCGGCAGGAGACCTGGTTCCGCCGCGAACGCTGGTTGCAGGAAGATCGGCAAGGCATCTGATTTACCCGCCGCGATGACGCCGCCCAAGTCGCCGCCATTGCCAAATCAAGCCGATGGGGGCATATCCCCCGGCATGCCGGCTGCGGTCACCCCGAGAAACATCCTGCCCAAGGGCTACGCTCGCGGGGTATGGGACGAAATGCTCGCCGCCGACGGGAGCGTGAATCCCTCGTGGTCCCACGTTGGCTCCTGGCTCGGCGGATTGACCCCGGAGCAGGCTGCCACCTCGAATGGTGAGATTCTCCGCCTGCTGCGTGAAAACGGCGTCACCTACAGCGTCCACGGCGCACCGGACGGCGAGCATCGGGCCTGGCAGATCGACGCCGTGCCGTGGGTGGTTTCCGAGCAGGATTGGAAGACGGTCGAGGCCGGGCTCATCCAGCGGGCCGAGCTGCTGGACCATGTCCTGACCGACCTTCACGGCGACCAGAAGCTCATCACCGAGGGCTGGCTGCCGCCGGAGCTGATCCACGCCCATCGAGGCTACCTGCGCCCATGCCACGGCATGCGGCTGGAGTCGAAGCGCCAGCTTATCCTCTACGCCGCCGACCTCGCCCGCGGCCCGGACGGTCGCATGTGGATCGTCAACGACCGCACGCAGGCCCCCTCCGGCAGCGGCTATGTGGTGGAGAACCGCGGCGTGATGACGCGCGCGATGCCACGGCTTTTCCATCGGACAGGAGTGCGCCGCATCGCGGGATTCTTTCGCACCTTACGCGAGACGCTCGAGTCCTTTCCCGCTGCCAGCGGGGCACGAGAACCCCGGGTGGTGATCCTCACGCCGGGACCGCAGAATGAGACCTATTTCGAGCACGCCTTCCTCGCTTCCTACCTCGGCTACTCGCTGGTGCAGGGGGACGACCTCACGGTGCGCGATGCCCGCGTATGGCTGCGCTCGCTTGGCGGCCTGGAGCCCGTGGACGTGATCATCCGCCGGGTCGATGCGTGGTTCAGCGATCCTCTGGAACTGAAGGAAGACTCGCAGCTCGGCGTGCCCGGCCTGCTGGAGTCGATGCGCGCCGGGAATGTCGCGGTGGTGAATCACCCCGGCAGCGGTGTGCTTGAGAATCCCGGCCTGATGGCCTTCCTCCCCGGCATCGCCCGCCATCTGCGGAATGAGGAGCTGATCCTGCCCGCAGCCGCGACATGGTGGTGCGGGGAGAAGAAGACGCGCGACCACGTGCTGGCAAATCTGGACACGCTGGTGGTGAAGTCGATCCACCGCGCGCCGACCTTTGGCACCGTCTTCGGCGGCAGCCTGACGAAGGTGGAGCGCGAAGCATTGCGCGCGCGAATCCTCGCCTCGCCGGAGTGCTACGTCGGCCAGGAGCAGGTCAGCTTTTCCACCCAGCCCTGCCTCAGCGGCACGGAGATCGAGGCCCGGCGCGGCGTGCTGCGCGGCTTTGCCACCGCCACCGCGGATGGTCGCTACATCATCATGCCCGGTGGACTTGCCCGCATCGCGGCTTCGCCGGAAGCATTGGTCGTCTCCAGCCAGCTCGGCGGCACGTCGAAGGACACATGGGTGCAGGGCACGGATACAGAGCCTTTCGTCAGCCTGTGGAATGACACCGCGGAGATCGCGGGCGAGGCCGACGCCCGCAACGTGCCGAGCCGTTCCGGGGAGAATCTCTTCTGGACCGGTCGCTACGCCGAGCGCGCCGAGGGCACCGCACGCCTGCTTCGCCGTGCCGTGATGAGTTTCGTGGAATCCATCGGCGATGACGAAAGCCAGCTCAGCCGACATCGCGAGATTCTGATGGGTGGCCTGCTCGGCGTGACCAATGCGATGCCCATCCACGAGGACGAGGACCATGCGGCCGTGAGCGACGAGGAGGAAGTGATGTCCCTTCTCAGCCAGCCCGGCAGGATCGGATCGCTGGCCTACAATTTGCGGTCCTTCCGCAATGCCGCGTATGCCGTGCGCGACCTGTGGTCGCCGGATTCATGGCGCGTAATCGAAGGCGTGATCCGCGAGTGGGTGGAGGCATCCAGCCCGGTCGCCCGTGACCTTGACGATTTCACCGATCCACTGAACCGCCTCATCCTGCATCTCACCGCGCTGCTCGGCCTGAACCTCGAGAGTATGACGCGCGATGCCGGTTGGCGCCTGCTCGACTCGGGGCGACGGATCGAACGCGCGCAATTCCAGCTCGCGGTGATCCGCCATTTCCTCGTCGAGGCCCGCACCCCGGAAGAAGAGCAGCTTGTGATGGAAACGGTGCTCGCCGCCTCGGACAGCCTGGTCACCTACCGCAAGCGCTACCGCACCTACCCGCGGATCGAGCTGGTGCTGGAGCTGCTCTTGCTGGAGCCAAACAACGCCCGCTCGCTGCTCTACCAGATCCAGCGGTTGGAAGGGAACATCGACCGCCTGCCGCGCCAGTCGCACGGGGCACGGCTGACCGCCGAGCAGCGGGTGCTCGTGGAAACATCCAGCCGCCTTCGCCTCACGGACATCGCCACGCTCACCAGCACGAATGGCGGGCGCAGGCGCAAGCTGGAGGCATTCGTCGATCACATGCTGCACTCCCTCGGCCAGCTCTCGACGGCCCTGACCCTGACGTACTTCCGCCACGCCGACCGGCCGCATTTCCTGCATGGCTGAAGCCCGGGATGGCAAAGCATAGGAAGCGCCCGTTATCGACTGGCATCCGTCGTCCGCCATCTCCCATCCACGATCTCTTTCATGCGCTATCGCATCCGCCACCGGACTTCCTACCGCTACGACACGCCCGCGAACCTGTGCCACAATGAGGCGCGGTTACGGCCGCTGGACTTGGCGGGGCAGCGCTGCCTGAAGTGGAAGCTGGGCATCGACCCGCAGCCGGAATTCCACCGCAGCCGCCGGGATTCCTTCGGGAATCACATCGACTACTTCTCGATCCAACGTCCGCATCCGGAACTCGTCATTACTGCCGAGAGCGAGGTCGAGGTGCTTTCCGCCGGTCAGCTCCCGCTTGAAGCCGGCGGACCGTGGGAGAAGATGTTGGATCAACTCCGCACGTCTAAGGATCCAGCCTCGCTGGATGCGCGCGCCTTTGCTCTGTCCTCTCCGCTCATTCCGGTGCTGCCGGAGTTGGCCGAGTTCGCACGTCCGGATTTCACGAAAAGCCGCTGCGTGCTCGACGCCGTGTCGGCCCTAAACGCGCGGATCTTCCATGAGTTCAAGTTCGACCCGGACTTCACGACGGTGGCCACACCGGTGACCGACGTCCTGAAAAATCGCCGCGGCGTCTGTCAGGACTTCGCCCAGCTCATGATCGCAGCCCTGCGTTCGCTCGGCCTGCCCGCGCGCTATGTCTCCGGCTATCTGGAAACACTGCCGCCACCGGGCAAGCCGAAGCTCGTCGGCGCGGACGCCTCGCACGCCTGGGTCTCCGTCTTCGTCCCCGGCCAAGGCTGGCTGGACTTCGACCCCACAAACAATGTCCGCCCCGGCGAACGCCACATCACCGTGGCCACCGGCCGCGACTACCGCGACGTCTCCCCCCTCCGCGGCGTCACCGTCGGCGGCCTCAGCCACACGCTGAAGGTCTCGGTGGACGTGACACCGATCTGAGGGCTCTGCGATAATCAATTTCGCCTTGAGAAGAGATCAGACCAGACTAGTCTGACCTCATGAAAGAGGTCGGTCTCTACGACGCCAAGACAAGGCTGTCCGCTCTGGTGGCGGAGCTTGAAAGTGGAGGTGAACCCATCGCTTTCACCCGACACGGGAAGATCGTGGCCGAGCTTCATCCCCATCGGCCCGCGGTGGCACCGAAGAGGGGCTGCCTGAAGTCGGCAGACTTCTACATCTCCTCGCGTTTCGATGAGTCGGAAGCGGGATTCGAGGACTTCTTCGACGACACGGAAACCACCATGAAGGTCGCCGAGGAACCTCCCGTCCGCTTTCCGAAAAAGAAGCTCTGAGCGATGGATCATCTGGTCGACACCTGCACCTTGATCTTCTTCCTTGAGGACAGTCCCCGGCTTCCCGACAGCGTCGCACGCCGGATTGAAGATCCCGCCTCCCGTTCGCTGGTGTCTTTGGCCAGCCTGTGGGAAATCGCAATCAAGTCAGCGCTCGGGAAGCTGCAGGTGGACTGGAGCGACCGGCCCGATCTGCCGGATGTCTTGTCAAAGATCGGATTTGAAATGGTCACTCCCGGATGGCAGGCCATGCATCGTGCGGCTTATCTTCCGATGCATCACCGCGATCCATTCGATCGCTTGTTGGTAGCCGAGTCGCAGATTCGTGGGATGCCGATTCTGTCTTGCGATCAGAAGCTGGATGCCTACGGCGTCACCCGCATCTGGAGCTGAAAATAATTTCGCGCGCAAAAAGATTCCTGTCGTGCGGGATATGCTGTGGCGACTGGGAGACCTGGCGGGCCCGCGTTCCGAAGGCCGACCGGGAGATGGTCACCCACGGGCTGAAGCGCGACGCAAGGCTGATCGAGATATGCCGGCGAGGCCTCGGCAAGTGAGCCGGGCGGGTGGCGATTCGGGGGGTGACATCCCCTCTCCTTTCGACTACCCAAGCCGCGCCCATGCAGCTCTGGCTCTGTCCGCTCATCGCATTCCTCCTCGGGTCGATCCCCTTCGGACTCTTCATCGCCCGGATGAAGGGCATCGACATCCGTCAGCACGGTTCCGGTAACATCGGAGCCACCAACGTGCTGCGCGTGGTCGGGAAAAAATACGGGATCACCTGTCTGATCCTCGATGCGCTGAAGGGATTCATCCCCACGCTGCTGGCCATCACCCTGATCCGCTTCGAAGGGCAAGAAACCGGCTTCACCTTCCGCGGGCTGCTCGATCACGGCTACATCTTCAGCGCGGGAGACCAGTGGAAGGCCCAGTCGCTCCAGGTCCTCACCGGCCTGCTTTCCATCCTGGGGCATAACTACTCGCCGTGGGTGGGCTTCAAGGGAGGCAAGGGCATCGCCACTTCCGCGGGAGTCCTCATCGCCCTCGCACCGGGCGCAGTAGGAGTGCTGATCCTCGTCTGGCTCATCACCTTCAAGGTCAGCCGATACGTCTCGGTCGCCTCCATCGTAGCGGCGGCGATGCTCCCGCCGATCATCATCTTCGGATCATGGCAGCACGGGAAGATCGCTGCAGGCACCTGGAACAAGCCGCTGTTTGTCTTTTCCGTCGTGATCGCGGCCTTGGCGATCTGGAAGCATCGCGGGAATATCCAGCGCTTGCGGGCCGGCACCGAAAACCGCTTCCAGCCCAAGAAAAAGTCCGATGCCTGACGCCTTTCCTTCCGCCGCCATCCTCGGCACCGGCTCCTTTGGCATGGCGCTGGCCGTGCTGCTCGCGCCAAAGCTGTCCGATCTCGTGCTGATCGGCCGCGATGAGGCAGTCGTGGACTCGATCAACTCCAGCCACCGCAATCCCCGCTACCTGAAGGAGATCGTGCTGCCGGAGCATGTCCGCGCCTCGACAAAGCTTTCCGACGCCGCGGCCCATCCTCTGGTGCTCTTTGGCGTGCCGACCGCCGCCACCCGCCAGTGTGCGAACGACCTCGTCGGCCTATCACGGGAGACCGTGCTGCTTTCCTGTGCCAAGGGCATTGAGCGGAACACGGGCGAACGGATGAGCGAGATCCTCCGCGAGGTCTTCCCTCACAATCCCGTCGCCGTGGTCTCCGGGCCCAACCATGCCGAGGAAATCGCGGCCAATCTGGCTACCTGCGCGGTCATTGGTGCTACCGACGAAGCACTCGCTCGCAATCTGCAGGAGCTTTTCACCGCACCGCACTTCCGCAGCTACACCAGTGACGATCTCGCGGGCATCGAGCTCGGTGGCGCGATCAAGAACGTCTATGCGATCGCCGCGGGCATCGCCGCCGGCCTCGGCCTCGGTGACAATGCCATCGCGGCGCTGGTCACGCGCGCGCTCGCGGAAATGACCCGCCTCGGCGTCGCTTTAGGCGGCCGCGCCGAGACCTTCGCCGGGCTTTCCGGAGTCGGCGACCTCATCGCCACCTGCTTCTCGAAGCACTCCCGCAATCATCGCGTCGGCCTGGCGCTCGGCCACGGCAAGTCGCTGGAAGAGGCGACCACCTCGCTCGGCATGGTCGCGGAAGGCGTGCCAAACACCCTCTCGATCCACGATGCCGCCGGAAAGGCAGGTGTCCGCACGCCGATCATCGACGCCGTTTTCTCGATCCTCTACCAAGGCAAACCGGCCGCGCACGCGATGCACGAGCTGCTCAGCCGCGACCCCCGCCCAGAAAACACCTAAGCCAGATGCAGATCATCGACTTCATCCTGAACATCCAGGAACACCTTACCGCCTTCACCCGAGAATACGGGACACTCGTCTATGTGCTCCTGTTTGTGATCGTCTTCTGCGAGACCGGTCTCGTCGTCACCCCTTTCCTGCCGGGCGATTCGCTGCTCTTCGCCGTGGGTGCGCTCGCTGCCGATCCCCTCTCCGGACTCAATATCTGGATCGCCGCCGCGGTCCTGCTGGTCGCCGCGATCCTCGGTGACACCGTGAACTACTGGATCGGCCGTAAATGCGGCCAGTGGATGATGCGGAAGTTCCCGAAGATCGTTAAGCCGTCGCATATCGCTAAGACCAACGAATTTTTCGTCCGCTACGGCGGCAAGACCATCATCCTCGCCCGTTTCGTGCCCATCGTCCGCACCTTCGCACCCTTCGTCGCTGGATCGGGCGAGATGGACTACAAGCGCTTCATGTTCTTCAACATTTCCGGCGCGATCCTCTGGGTGGTGCTGATCCTGCCCGCCGGCTGGTTCTTCGGGAACATCCCGGTGGTGAAGGAGAACTTCGAGCTCGTGGTGCTCGGTATCATCGGCTTCTCCGTGCTGCCCATGGTTTGGGAAATCGCCCGCGCGAAGTTTGCCAAGCCGAAGGAAGTTGCCAACGGCGCGGAGTAATCCGTGCCCGGCAAAGAAACGGGCGGCTTCCGTGAAGAAGCCGCCCGATGCATTGGAAAACTCGTCAGAGGAAGCCCGGCTCAGCAGCCGCAGCCACCACCGCCGCAGCAGCCGCCCTTTTCGGCCTGAGCGACCTCTTGCTCGCTCGGCACACGGCCCAGCTCTAGGGTCATGTTGATGTACTTGCCGATGGTCTTCTGGAGCGACTCCAACTCGTCCTGAGCATCAAGGAAGGCGGAAGCGACCTCGTTGCTCATGAGGGCGTCACGGGCGGCCTCAAATTCGCGGATCTCGGTCGGAGCGAGCTTCACGCCGGAGTGTTGCTTGTGGTGCAGCTCCTCACCGCGCTGGTGAACGGTCTGGTACATCAGGCGCGCGCCATCATCGCCCAAGAAGCGCTCCACGTCCTGCTGGAGCTTCGAGAAATGGGCGTCACCGGCGATGGCGGCGCACAGTTCACGGGTCTTGGTCATCACATCGGACGTCTCGGCGAGCAAAGTCATGGGCTTCCCCTAGACGCCGAATTCCTTGATGGCAAACGCGATCTTGCGAAATTCACGGTCTCCTCTTCCGTATTTCACGCGTCCGAGCTCCCCTCCGCCCGCCCTGCATGAAGCGCCTACGCCGTCTCGCCCTTAGACTTCTGGCCATCTTTGCCCTTTTACTCGCCGTCGTGCTGGCTGTGGCCGGTTGGTGGGGATCGGGCAGACTGATCTCGCCGCAGCGGCGTGGCCTGCAGGATTACCACCGGGAAATCCTCGCGAAGCCCGCGGATTTCGGCCTTCAGGTGCAGCCGTTTGTCATGACGGATGAGACGCCGGGCCTGCTGGTCACCGGCATCGCGGAACCGGGTCCGGCGGAGAAGGGACGGGCTCTGCGGGAAGAACTCAACGGACGGGGCATCGCGCTGCCGCCATGGGGTTCACAGCTCGGGACCATCGTGATGTTCTACGGGCACAGCGGGCGGAAGGAGGATCACCTCCCGATCTGCGAACGCTTCTGCGCGGCGGGCTTCCGTTGCCTGCTGGTGGATATCCCCGGACAAGGCGACCACCCCGGCACGGTCGGCAGCTTCGGACTGCTGGAATCGGGATTGGCAAGCCAAGCGCTCGCCGAGGCATCCGCGAAGTTCGATTTCCCAGCGACCCCAGCCTTCCTCTTCGGCGTCTCACAAGGCGGATCGATCGCCCTGCTCGCTGCGGCAAGCGAGCCCGCGAAGTGGTCGGGAGTCGCCAGCGTGGCCACTTTTGCCTCGCTGGATCGCCCGGTGCTGCGCTCGGCGGAGGAGATCGTGCCGGAGCAACTGCGCTTCTGCTGCCCGCTCGCCGCCTTCAGCGTGGGATGCGCCACCAAAATGCGCGCCGGATACTGGCCCGCCGATGTGAGACCGGTGGAGGCCGCGGCAAAGCTGCATCTCCCGGTAATGATCGCGCACGGCGACCGCGATCCCTACATCGGCATCGAGCAGGGCATCGAAATCTTCGCCGCCATCCCCGACTCCCGGAAGCAATTCCGCGTGGTAGAAGGAGCCGATCACAACCGCGTGCTCGCCACCGGCTCCACCGCGCTCTATGCGGACCTCTGCCAGTTCTTCCTGAAGTCGCTGGAGCCTGCGACGGCGGCATTCGAGCGCACGGAGTGAAGCGAATGGCTGGATCAATCTCCGCCTCCACCACAGCCCCCGCCTCCGCAACCGGAGGAGCTGCAGCCCGAGGAACCGCTGTCACCCGCGCTGCTGCCACAGCTTGAGATACCGGAGGAAGTGCCTCCGCAGCCACCTCCTCCGCATCCGTTCCCTCCGCCCTTACCGCCCTTTTTCACGGCCAGGACGATGATCCAGACCACGAAAGCGACCGGGATCAGGAAGCAGAGAAGATCACCGAAATCCGCCGCCGCGATCAGGTGGGAGCAGCCCGCAAGGACGGGCAATACCGCAGCGATGGAGCCACCGAGCAGGACGCGCTTGATCACTCGCTTCGGGACGGCCCAGTGCGTTGTGGCATCAATCTTCCGGCTGGATGCAGGCCGGAATCGGATTTCCGCCGGTGGCCAGATGTCGGCGGGCAGTTCCTCGCCGAAGAGGCGGCGGTAGCTTTCCAAGGTCCGCTCATACCAGTCCGCGAATATCGCATCCTCCTTCTCCCCGCCCTCGGTGGGGCCATGATGGAGGGGCTTGCCGAGGACTCCCCCGCACATGCCGTCCCAGTAGGAGCGGGTGTAGCAGAGGTGGAGATGCCACGCCTCATCGACCTCCTCGGACGGTGTCACCGGGTGGCCCGCCCGCATGGCCAGCCATACGAAGCGCTTGTATTCCACGATCACCCGGCGGGAGAATTCGCGGGACCAACCATTCTCACGAGCCAAGCGGGCGCTGAACGGGAACGGGGCGGAGGGTTCATCAAGTTCGAAGGACTCCAATCGCAGTAGCAATTCGTCTTTCATGCGGTGGCATGCGAGCAGGTCCGCACGCCTCCGTCGCTTTGAAAATCCGGGCCATTGTGGAAATGCCAAGTGACGGCATTTCATATCACATGGCACGACCGGGATATAGCGATGTCTCCATCAACCAGATCCGAGGTCTCAAAAGAGCATCACTGCCTCATTCACACCGGATCGCCGTCGAGCGACCGTGCGCGTCGAGGCCTTCGATGCGGGCGAATTCCTCCACCACGGCCAGCGACTTCCTCACCGACTTCTTGTCGAGCTTCACAATGCTGGTGCGGCGCTGGAATTGATCCGCGCGCAGGCCGGAGAAGGAACGTCCGCTGCCGCCCGTGGGCAGGGTGTGGCTGGGACCAGCGAGGAAATCGCCGACCGCCACCGGCGAATCGTTGCCGAGGTAGATGGCACCCGCGGTGCGGATCTGCGGCAGCCATTTCCGCTCATCCGCGCTGATGAAGGAGACGTGCTCGGCGGCGAAGTCGTTCGCGATGGCGATCGCATCCGCCATGCTGCGGACGTGCAGCAGGAAGGTCGCCTGCTTCAGCACGTCGCGGATATAGCGCGCACGCGTGAGCGTTTCGAGCTGGCGATCCACCGACTTGAGCACCTTTGCAATCAGCGCCTTCGAGTCGGTGATGAAGCCGATGACGCTGTCACCGCCGTGCTCAGCCTGCGCCAGCAGGTCGGCGGCGATATAGTCCGGGTTCCCGGTCTTGTCGGAGATGATGAGGATCTCGCTCGGGCCCGGCAGCAGGTCGATGGACACCGCGCCGAAGAGCTGGCGCTTTGCCTCCACCACGAAGCGGTTGCCGGGGCCGAAGATACGATCCACCGGGCGCACGGTCTTCGTGCCCAGCGCCATGGCGGCGATGGCCTGTGCGCCGCCGATCTTCAGGATTTCGGTCACGCCCGCGGCTTTCAGCGCGTAGAGAAGTTCCGCATTCACCTTGCCATCCGGCCCGCACGGGGTGGCAGCGAGGATTTCGGGAACGCCGGCAGCCTTGGCAAAACCGGCAGTCATCAGCGCGGTCGAGACCAGCGGGGCCTTGCCACCGGGGACATAGACGCCCACGCGGTCGAAGGGCTGGAAGCGCTCGCCGACGAGCGCGCCTTCGGTATTCCGCATCGACCAATCCTTGCGCAGGCCTTTCTTCGCGAAAGCGGTGATGTTCTTCAGCGATGCCGCCACGGCCTTGCGCGTGGACGGAGCCACCTTCACCGCGGCCAGTTCGTCCGGCGTGAGGAAGAGCTGCTTTTCCTTCAGCTCCACGTTGTCGAAACGCTTGGCGTAGGCGACGAGCGCCTTGTCGCCCTTGCCCGCGACTTCCGCGATGATCTCGCCCACCAGGTCGCGGACGTCATGCGTCGGCAACGCGCGGCGGTTCAGGCGCTTGACGAAGGAGTCGTAGTCGGCGTCGCGATATCCGAGGATTTTCATGGGAGAGGGAAACTAACTACTACGTCAGTAGTAGGGCTTGAGCATCAGGTAGCAGATCGGGCCGGTGACGGCGACGTAAAGCCACAGCGGGAAGACCCACTTGGCCAGGCGGCGGTGCGCTGCGAAGCGATTCGTGAATCCGGCGATGAAGGTGATCAGGATGCAAGGCAGGCTGACGCCCGCGAGCACAATGTGGGAAATCAGAAGGAGGAGGTAAGCCGGGCGCACGCCGCTCACCGCGGCACGCTCTGCCTCGTCCAGCAGACCGTCTTTGTTCGCATCGCCAAAGAGCACTTCCATGTTCGTGAAGTGATACGCGACGTAGCAGAGCAGGAAGGTCACCGAGAGCGCCATCGCGGCGTAGATCGCGTTCTTGTGCAGCGCGATCTTTCCCTGCTTCACCGCGACGAGGGCGATGACCAGGGCGATGCTCACCCCGGTGTTCAAGGCGGCATGGACGGGTGGCAGGAAATCGAAGCTCCAGCCCTCCGGCAGCGGGATGCGCAGTTCCGGCCGGCGCATCAGGCCGACGAGGACCAGCACCGCACCGGTCAGTATCCAGGCGATGATCGAAAGCTTCTTCGACAGCGCCTCCTGCGGCGGTCGCGACAGCCACTCCCTGCGCTCGTCAGTCATGGGTGGAGTCATCTTCCGCGAGATTCTCGATCCCTGCGGTCTCGTTCTTCTCAAGCTCCTCGGTGAGACGGGACACGAGTTCCGCCTTCATGCGCTCGTAGGCTTCCGGGTCCTGCTTGCGACCCTCCTCGGAGCGAGCGCCGTAGAGGTTCCACTTGCCAACGATGTTCCACTCGCGGTCCACCAGCGTGATGGACATGTCGTGCTCGAAGCGACCGTTCGCCTCGCGATCCACGGGGTCGAGGCGTTCCCGCACGCGCAGGAACTTCAGCTCCTGCTCCAGATACTCGTGGGTCTCCTTTTCATTCGGGTGGCTCATGAACCACCAGCGTTCGGGGTCTGCCTCCAGGGCCTTCGAGTATTCCGTCAGGCGCTCGGGCGTGTCCGTCGTGGGATCGACGGAGATGCAGGTGACGTGAAAGTCGGGATGATCCTTGAATTGATCGAAGAGCGATTTGATCTCCTGGCCATTCCGCGCGGCACAGTGCGGGCAGATCGCGAAGAACTCCGCGACGAGCCAGACCTTGCCCTTCAGATCGGAGAGCTTCACCTGCTCGCCCGACTGATTGACGCCGGTGAAGTCCTTCTGGATCTGGAAGAAGGTATCGACCTTCTCCATCCCCGCGTTGTGGAAGTCCGGTTGCGCCTGCTCGGGCACACGGTTTCCCAGATACATCGCCGTGCCCAGGATCAGCGCGGAGAGCACGGCCACGGTGCCGTAGATGGCAAAGATTTTTCCTCGGTCGTTCATGGCGTTACAGGTTGGGCCAGCAGCCCGTCGATGGTCTGTACGAGCAAGTGCTCGAGTTGTTCGGAGTTGGTCTTTTCGATGCCGGTCTTCACTCCCTTGGCATCCCACTCCGCGGCTTGGGCGAAATCAAAGGGGGCCACATACGGCGGGCCGCCACGCTGCTGAGGCACCACGGCACGGCGGATGTGGCGGTCGCGGTCGATCAGCGTGATCGACGAATCATAGATCCACTTGCCGTCCTCCCGGTGCGGCATGATGCCGAGCTTGAGCTGGTTCTTCAGGAACTTGTGGACGTATTCCTCCCCTGCTCCGACGAACCACCACTCCGGGAGATTCGCGCCGAGTTCCTTCGCGGCAGCTTCCAGCACGGCAGGTTCCTCCTGGTTCGGATCCACGGTGAAGCAGACGATGCGGAAATCGTCATTGCCCGCGTAGCGCTCGTTCAGGCGCAGCAGCACCTCCCGGGTGGCTTTCCAGGAGTCCGGATCTTTCACCGAGACACCACACACCACCCACACCTTGCCGAAGAGATCGGAGACCTTGGCACCGGAGGCATCCTGACGCACGACTCCGAATTCCGACTTGTTGTCGATGCGGCCGACGATGCCCGGGCGGGCGTGCTCCGCCTGCTCCTGCATCTTCTTGTGACCCCACTTGATGTAGGCGGTGTAAATGCCTACCCCGCTGGCGATCATGATCACAACAAGCCAGAGTGCGGTCTTCCGCAGCTTGCGCGGATCGCGCTCGGCGGGGACGAGTGGTTCGACAGGCGTCCTCATGGGGCGGCGGAAACTAGACTAGGCCCAAGCGATGGCAAGCAATCCAAGCTCAAGGGGCAGATACAACAGGGTGAAGAGGAAAAGCCGGCGGAAAGAAGTGCGCTCGCCATCCCGCATGAAGCGCCCGGCCAGCGCGGCCATGAGAAGCCCCGCGAGGATGCCGCCACCGAGGGCAACGTAGCCAAGCCATCCCGGCGTCCAGCCCGCAAGCCACGGCCACACGGGCAAGGCCGCGAGGCAAAGCGAAAAGACCGCGGCGATGAGGGCACTGCGGCGGCCGCTGACGTCCCCGTCCGACCACATCTTGTAGCCGGCGTTCTCGTATTCCTCGCGGCAGAGCCAATTGATCGCCACGAAATGCGGGAGCTGCCAGAGGGCGAGCAGCGTGAAAAGGAACCACGCGCCGCCGTCGAAGGCACCGCCCGCCGCGGTCCAGCCAATCATCGGCGGGATCGCTCCGGGGATGGCTCCGACCAGCGTGTTCGTGCTGCTGATGCGCTTCAGCGGCGTGTAGATGAAAACGTAAACGGCGATCGTGATCGCCGCGAGGATCGCGGGCCACAGGCCGATCTTGATCGCCAGGTGAATGATGCCCGCGGCGGAAAGTATCCACCCCACCCCGAAGGCGAACAGCGGGTCCATGCGCCGGGCTGGAAGCGGACGGTCCGCCGTGCGCCGCATGCGGGCATCCAGGTCCACCTCCATGAGCTGGTTGAAGGCCGCGGAGCCGAAGGCCGCCGCTGCCGTGCCGATGATCGTGTGGACCAGCCGCCAGAAATCGAACTCATGGCCGCGCGAGGCGAGCAGATAGCCGAAGAAGGTGGTGATGAGGACGAAGACATTCAGCCGCATCTTCGTCAGCACCATCATGTCCCTGCGCAGGCCGGGCGCGGGCTCCGGGGTTTCCGGAGTGGCTGGGATTTCGGCAGGTGCTTCGTCGGACATCGGTGCGCGAGGGAAGGAAAGCGGCGACGAGAGGGCAAGCGCGATCCTCTGCGCTGCCCGGCTTCCCGGCTCCTGTCGCTGGATCGGAATCCGGAAACCGCGGGTTATTCCGTATTTCGGACGCTATTTCAGCATCGCCCCGTCGGCAATGCTGCCGTCCTGGATGATCAGCTTGCGGTCGCCGAGCTCGGCGAGGTGCTCGTCATGGGTCACCACCACGAGGGTGGTGTCGCTCTCGGTGGCCAAGCCCATGAGGAGGTCCATCACCTCGGTGCTGTTGCGGGAATCGAGGTTTCCGGTGGGTTCGTCGGCGAAGAGGACCGGCGGGTGATTCACCAGAGCGCGGGCAATGGCCACCCGCTGCTGCTCGCCGCCGGAAAGCTCCGCCGGGAGGTGGTCCGCCCGGTCTGCAAGACCCACACGTTTCAGGGCAGCCATCGCCGCCTCGGTCGCGTCCTTCCCGCCGATCGCCCCGGGAACGAGCACGTTTTCCAGCGCAGTCAGTTCCGGGAGGAGCAGGTAGTTTTGGAAGATGTAGCCGATCTTGGCATTGCGGAAAGCTGCCTGCTTCTTCGGCCCCAAGGAATAGAGGTCGGTGCCGTCGATATTCACCGAGCCCTGCTCCGGGCGCTCCAGACCGGCGAGGGTGTAGAGCAGCGTCGTTTTCCCCGCGCCGCTCGGGCCGCAGAGGAAGACCCGCTCGCCGCGCGCGATGTGGAGATCGATGCCGTGCAGCACCTCGATGCTCTTTTTCCCGATGCGGTAGCTGCGGTGCAGATTCTTGGCCTCGATCACAGGTCCAGCGTTCCGGCTCCCCTCTCCCGCGTCAAGACCGGGAGAAAGAACCCCGGCGCCCCTCCGCGTTTTCCCCCGTGAGCTTTGCGTCTCCCCGGGTTGACAGGACGGGCGAACGCGACCTTGCTTCCGCCGCCGTGAATCCCGAATTCATCAAGGAAGCCCTCCGCCACGTCCGCTACCCCGGCTTCTCCCGGGACATCGTCTCCTTCGGCCTCGTGAAGGACATCCGCCATGAAGATGGCGTGCTGACCGTCCGCATCGAGGTGGCAACGAAGGATCCGAAGGTCCCCGAGCAGATCTTCAAGGACTGCCACGCCGCGCTCGACCACCTGCCCGACGTGGGCTCGGTGACCATCGACATCGCGGTGAAAGACCCGCAAGGCCAGCAGGGCGCAAGCGGCAGCGGCGACGTGCAGGGCAAGTCCTCCATCCCCGGCGTGAAGCGCATCATCGTGGTGGCATCTGGCAAGGGCGGTGTGGGCAAGTCCACGGTGGCTGCCAATCTCGCGGTCTCGCTTTCGAAAGGCGGCGCAAAGGTCGGCCTCTGCGATTGCGATCTCTACGGGCCGTCCGTCGCCCAGCTCTTCGGCACGCATGAGCGACCAATGGCAAACGAGCGCGACGAGATCATCCCCATCGAGGCCCACGGCCTGAAGCTCATGTCGATGGGCTTCCTGCTGGAAGACCGCTCGCCGGTCATCGTCCGCGGACCCATGGCCACGCGCTACACCCAGCAATTCCTCCGCCAGGTGGAGTGGGGCGACCTCGACTACCTCATCCTCGACCTGCCGCCCGGCACCGGGGATATCCAGCTCACCATCGTCCAGACCGTCGCCGTCGATGGCGCGGTGATCGTGACCACTCCGCAGGAGATGGCGCTGATCGATGCCCGCAAGGCGGTGACGATGTTCGCGAAGGTGAACGTGCCCATCCTCGGCCTCGTGGAAAACATGGCGTGGTTCGAGTGCGACCACGGCCAGCGTTACTATCTCTTCGGCGAAGGCGGCGGCGTGAAGGAGGCGGCCACGATGAATGTCCCGCTGCTCGCACAGATCCCGATCGACCCGCAGACCCGCGAACGCGGCGACGCCGGCACACCCGTGGCTCTCATCCCCGCCGCCGAGCATCCAGTGGCCGCGGCCTTCCAGGAGATCGCCACGGCACTCCGGGAAAAAGTGCCCGCCCGGTGACAAGCGGCGGAAAAGGTGCTAGGTCCAAGACGACCGCCAGTCAGCCGGGGGCAGCCCCGGCATGCCTTGGCGCTTGGAACTTCTAACCTGGCACCTTTCCCCACCTCATGCTCCGCACTCCGCCACAGCTATTCGAGGACTTCGAAGCCGGGCTCATGACCCGGGAGCAATTGCACGTGGCGATGTCCTTCCACGCGCGGACGCTCATTGAGGAAGTCGTCGAGGCGAGTGAAAACCCTCTGGCCGCGTGGTGGGAGGGCCTGCTGGCCAAGAAGACGGCGGCGCGACTGGTCTCGCGACATGGCGAGCGGAGGGTCCGGGCGATCTTTGCCGCGCTCGCGGACGTGCCGGATTTCCTTCCGGCTCACTGGCTATGGAATGCCAATCACCCGGATGTGCCGGTGCATTGCTTCCTGCGGCTGCGAAAGGAGCCGATTTTCCGGATCGTGAGCATCCTCAACCAAGGTGGAATCCTGACGGTACGGGTGGAATACGGGGCCAATGACAAACACGAGACGACTCGCGAGGAATTCGTGCTCGGCCAGAAGCTCCGTGGCGGCTTCGAGGTCACCTCGCGGCGCGCGGTGAAGTGACCGCGCGCCCGGGCGAGGCTCAGCGGCTGAGCTCGGGATCAAACCAGCAGCCCCAATCGGCACCGTTCCCGTCTCCGGCATCCTCCACGATCAGCGCGATTTCCTTCACTCCTTCGACCGGGAGCTCGAAGCTCCGGAGCGTGCCGGACTCGGTTTTCTGCGTCCGCCAGATTTCCTTGCCGTCAGCTTTCACGACGAAGACGCAGGAGCCCCCGTCATTGCCATCGGGCAGGCCCGCGCGCCCGCGCAGGGCCTTCCACTTTCCGTCCAGTTGCCAGGCATGGCTGGCCGGGGCATGGGCGTAGATGCCGCGGGCGAAAAGACGCGAGGCACAGGAGAAGAGGAGTTCGCTGCCGGGCAGGATATTGTAAGCAGGTCGGCCGTAGCCAACCCGCGCGGATGAGGGCTTCGCTTCTGAAAGACGGCTGACTTCACCGGTCTCATCGGCAGGTGACGGTGCCGCCTTCGGTACCAGCGTGGCGGCACGGACCCTTGCCGCCTCCATTACGGACGGAGCGGGATTCGACGACTCGACCGCGGCCAAGGCACTCGCCGTGGCGGAGGCGTCGCGCTTGGAAACCGCTTCTATCAATGGCGAAAGCTGCAGGCGCGCTTGGCTCGAGGAGAGATCGACCGTGCCGTCCTTTGCCACCAGATACGGATACGTGAAGGGCGTGCTGGCACCGGCGAAGGAGCTTGCGGCTCCATTTGCTTGCACCACGACCACCCGGAAGACCCCGGGCTTTCCGGAAGCGAAGGCACCGGCCTCCAGCGTGAATTTCCCGGAGGCATCCGGAATGGCAGTGCAGGTGGTGGCGTCATAGTCACCGCCACCTTCCGGGTCCATGTAGCCAAGCACCGCATACGGCGGAGGATCGGCAGTGACGGTCCCGCTGAAGGTGAATGCCTTGCCATGACTGACGATGGAGACGTCTTTCAATACCGCATTCGCCGGCTGGTCGATGCCCTTCACCGAGCCGCTAAAAACGGGGTGCGAGGCCAGCTTCAGGCCATGCGCGAGCGTGAGGAAGGAACCCTTCCCTTCTCCGCGGAGATCCTCGCCGTAGCTGCGATTGCCGCTACCCATGAGAGCTGTGCCGAAGGCCGTCTCCTCGTCCGGCCGCTCCTTGTTATGCGGCAGGCCGAGGGCGTGTCCGAGTTCGTGGGCGATGCCGCCGATGAAGATGGAATTGTAGCGGCCGATGGAAATGCCGCCGTATTGGCCGTCCTTTACCCGCGGTTCCTTCTTCGCGAGAGAATCGAGGTCAAGGATCGGGGAATCCACCTGCCACGCAGTGCCCTGGCGATTGCTGCCGCCTGCATAATAGGGGCTGTTTTGGGAGATGGTCGCCTTCCCGGCGTCCCAGTTCGACATGTTGCAGAAGATCACGATGGTCTCCTTCTCGGGATCGATCCCGGCGGAACGCAGCGTGGTCAGGCACTCGGTGCGGATCTGGCTCCCGGACTGCACGTCGTAATTGGCATACGGTTGGCGGCCCTGCACGAGGTGAACCTTCATTTCGCCATCACCGGCATAGTCGAGCCGAATGGTCAGCGGGCCGAAGCCGAGACGCTTCATCTCCTTCGCGTAGAAATCCCGGATATCCTCCAGGATCACCCCGAGGCGTTCCCGATAGCGCGGCGCAGGCTCACGGTCGGAGGGCGTCCAATAGACGATGTGGATCTTCTTCTCCGCCCTCACCGGGTCCTTCGCCTGCCACGCGTCGAGGATAGCCTTCGCTGCCGGGACCTTGGCAGAGATCTCTTCCTGAGGGCTCGCGTGAAGCGGGAAAGCGAGAAGCAAGGCAGCGAAGGTCAATTTCACGCAGACAAAACGACCATGAATAACTTTTTCATCCAGAAAAAATGCGAAATCCAGAGAAAAGCACGTACCGATCGACTGTCTGGACCTGAGAGTATCGCCTCACCAGCGGCCAATGACCGCGGCCGGGATGATCACGGTGGTCTCGCCACGACGGACCTCCTTCTTCCCGATATTCGCCGCCGGAGCGAGGACCTCCAGACAGGGCGACTCCTGCCCCGGGGCGGCCAGAATCGGTCCGGGGGAGATCCGGAATTCACCCTGCGTCCGCTTCCCACCCCACGGATCGAGGTAGGTGAATGCAAAGGCTGACTGCCCGCGACCGAGCTTGCGCGGCACGGCGGTGACGGTGACGAAGTGGCCCTGCAGTGCTTCCCACTTTCCGCCTCGCAAGACGAAGCGCCTCAGGCTCAGCACCGGCGGCACTCCCTTCGCCAATGACTTCTCAAGCCGCTGGTGGGTACGCCGCAGCAAGGCCTCGGGCTTCTCGCCCTTGCGCATGAAAAGATCGTCCTGCGCCACCGCCGGCAGGTAGAGCGGCCTAGTCATCTCGTTGGTCGCGACGACGAGGTCCTCGACATTGATCCCCGCATTCGTCCAGCGCTTCCGCCCTTTCAGCGTCGCCGATGGCAAGAGTCCATAGCGTCGAATCCATTGGCCGAGTTGCTCCCGATCCGTGGTCCCCGGGAGGGAAGCCGCCGCCCGCTGCCAATTCTCGCTTCCGCTGCGAAACGACGCCAAAAGGGCCGCGGGGCCGCAGGCATTCCCGGAAATCGATAGCTGGTTGACTGGCGAGGCCTCCGCACGCGGAGCCTCACGCAATTCCGCTGCGTGGCAGCAACAAGCAGCGATCAGGGAGAGGAAAAGGAACTCAATTCGTCGGCGGCGAGACGTAAACATCGGACCGCTTGTTATTTGCAGGCTTCGAGTCCGTGGTGCCACCCGAAACGGAGACGCCCGACACGATTGTTGCCTGCCCGTTCTGGGTGCTGACCGGCACGGTGAAGGTCTTGATGTCCCCGGCCTGCAGGGTCGTGACGTAGTAGGTCGTGGTCGAGCCATTGATGGTCACTTGGACCGGGGCATTGATCAGCGTGGCGGTGCCGCGGTTCTCCACGGTCACTTGCAGCACCGGTTGGCCGTTGGCGCCGGTCGTGATGTAGTTCGAAGCGATGGCCGCATCGGTGATGCCGCTCTGGCTGGAGTTCAGGATGCGACCGAAGTCCACCGTGCCGTCGCCGTAGTATTCGTCGGTCCCCGGCGCGCCGGATTCGTTCAAATTGTCCACGACCTTCTGATAGGCCGAGGCCGAGGTGATCTTCGTCCCGCCGGACGACATCGTGGCCGCCAGCACCCCGACACCGATGGGCGAACTCGCCGAGGTGCCGGTGAAATAGATGCTCTGGTCCCCCGTCCAAGCCGTCACGAGATCCAGCCCCGGAGCGCTCATCGAGACATCGCCGGTATTGGAGAAGTTCAGGTGATTGCCCGCCGCATCCACGGCACCCACCCCCACCACCCCGGAGTAGCCGGCCGGATAGGCGATCTGGTCGTAGCCCTCGTTGCCGGTGGAGGCGTAGATGATGATGCCCTGCGATTGGGCATACTCGACGGCCTGCCGCAGGATCGTGGAGTTCCCGTAGGAGCCCATCGAGATATTGATGATGTCCACTCCGGAATCGACTGCGGCCAAGATGCCTTGGGCCAGCAGGAAGCTGTTCGAGACGCCATTGTCATCGGCGACACGCCACGAGAGCAGCTCGGAAGACGGCGCGATCTGGCGGATCAGGTCGGCCACCGCGGTACCGTGACCATTCCAGCCCGACGCATCGGCCGGCGGGTCCACGAGGAAGAAATTCTTTGCCCCGGCAAGGGTGGAACCCGTGTCGAGAATGGCGATCTTCACCCCCGCCCCGTAGGCGGAGTTGTCGCCAGTGATGCCCAGCCACGCAAGGAGCTGGTTTCCAAAGCCGATGGCACCCTCCTGCACGCCCTCGGTGGTCGGGGTCGGCAGCGAAACCGGATAAATGAAGCCGGTGTCCTCCGTGCCATCCAGCAGCGCCATCAGGTCATCCAATGAGAGGAAGCCGACGTGCAGAGCATTCAACCGGTCGATGGAGCCGAGGATCGCGATCCCTTTACCTTGAGCGGCAGCGAGAAATTTCTCCATGGCCTCGCGGCTGGAAAAGACGATCGAGCGCTGGTTTTTCAGCGCACCGGCCTCGGCGGCCTCGTCATCGCGGTCCCAGCCGACAGGGCGCGCGGCTGGCTTGCTCGCCTTCGGCGGCGGGTCGTAGAGCGGGGCCTTCGGCACCTGCACGGCGGCCACCGGATCCGGGGTCGCTTCATCGATGGCCGTCCGGGTGAACCACCAGCCGGCAGCACCGCCAACCAGCACTGCCGCGGCCAGAATCGCTTGTCGCCCGCCTTTTCTCATGCACTCCGGTAACCCCGAAATGCCGCCCGGGGTAGCGGGAAATTTCACGAATGTGGCACCGCACGCCAGAATTCCGGGAATCCGGCTTGCGCTACCTGCCCCGGTCCCGGCAAGCAGGTGGCGCACATGCGTGATTTGTCGGCTCAGCCTGCCTGGCAGGAAGAGGATCTGGGAATGCCTCTCCCGGATTCTTCCCATGCCGTTTCCGTATGCCTCCCGACCTGGAAGTCGGTGATCGGCTACGAAGAAGCCCGGGACAAGGTGGTCCGCAAGATGCGCATCGGCTACCCGCGTTTCTTCCGCCATCCGCTGGTCAAGCGCCTCACGGCCATGGCCGCCGAGGAAATCGCCGAGGAGGGCGAGGAAGCATTCGTTTTCCCGAACAAGGTGGCCGCCCAGCGCGCGCAACGCTGGATCGAGCGCCGCGCCGAGATGGCCGTGCGGGCGGAAGGCTTCCACGGCATGCACGTCTTGGCCGTGCCGGTGAAGGCACGCCAGGAGGCCGTCGATTACCAGCGCTTCACCGGAGAGCTTGTCAGCAGCCGTCAGGCGGAAGACTTCCTCGAGGGCAAGGTCCGCAGCGGCGACAAGTCCCACCTGCTCCAGCGCCGCCTGGGCAAGCTGCTCTCCGTCGAGCCCGATCACGTCTTCATCTACAACAGCGGGATGGCAGCCATCACCGCCGTCCTCCGCTCGCTGCCGGGCGTGAAGGAAGGAAAGAAGACGCTCCAGATCGAATTTCCCTACGTCGATGCCCTGAAGGTTCAGGAGCAATTCGGCAATGGCGTCGTTTTCCTCAATCAGGCTATCGGCGAGTCCTTTGACGAAGCACTCCGGCGCATCCGCCAGGGTGAGTTCGCCGGGGTCTTCACCGAGTGCCCGAGCAATCCCCTGCTCCGCACCATCGATGTCCCGCGCGTGGCTGCCGCCTGCGCCGAGGGTGGCGTTCCTTTCATCATCGATGATTCCGCCGTCGGACCGTCGAATGTCACGGCGCTGAAATATGCCGACGTGGTGACCACCAGCCTCACCAAGTGGCTCTCCGGCACCGGTGATGTGATGGCGGGCATGGCCTCCATCCGTCCGGACTCGGAGCACGCCGGCTCCCTGCTATCCTCTCTCGCCGAGGAAAGCCTGCGCAGTACCCCGCTCTACATCGGGGATGCCGAAGTGCTGCTTTCCAACCTGAAGGGCTTCCCCGCCCGGATGGCGGCGCACAATGCCAACGGCGTCGCGATCGCCAAGATGCTCGCCGACCACCCCGCCGTCGCGGAGGTCTGGCACCCCTCTCTCACGACCAAGGAGGACTATGACAAGATCCGCGCACCGCGAGGTGGCTACGGTCCGCTGCTTTCCTTCGTCCTGAAGAATCCGAAGAAAGCTCCGAAGGTATTCGACGCACTCGAGGTGTCGAAGGGACCCAGCTTTGGCACGCCCTTCACGCTGGCATGCCCCTACACGCTGCTGGCCCATTACACGGAACTCGGCTGGGCGGAAGCATGTGGGGTTTCCTCCCATTTGATCCGTGTGTCATGCGGGGCGGAGGATACTGCGGGGCTCGTTTCCCGCTTTGAGACGGCGCTGGCTGAGGCTTGAGTCCGATTTAACGGATTTCCTTAGCATTTTTATTCATTTAATGGTCATTAAAGTGATTAAAAGTGCTACCTTAGTAAATCTCCTTGCCTACACCGGGTAAACCCTTTGAATCGGTGTAATCCGTGTCTGGAAATGCTGCTTAGCCAAGAAGCAACTTTTCCCAGAACCCTAGCCCAAGACACCGAACGCATGAAAAGGAAGCCCAAGCTCGCCCTGCGCGTGAACCAGGAGAACCCGAACCATCACCTCTGGAACAATCGTGGTGTCTGGTGGTGTCACCTGACTGTCCACAAGCCGGACGCCACCGCCGAGCGTCTCCGCTTTTCCCTGAAAACCCGCGATGTCGATCAGGCACGCGAGCGTCGCGACCGTATCTTCCGCCAGATCGCGGAGCACTACGAGATCGCCGCTTGAGCGATTTCCCATGGTCCCCAAGGCCATGTGACTGAAGATGGGGTTGTCACGCCGCTCGCGGCAGGCAACCCTTTTTCATGCTCAGGACCCTAGTTCTCGGATTGCTCGCCGCCGTATCCCTCGCCGTGAAAGCCGAAGAAAAGCCACGGGACACGCGGCTGTATGAGCTGCGTACTTATCACGCGGAGCCCGGAAAGCTGGATGCCCTCCTGACGCGCTTCCGCGATCATACCTGCAAGCTTTTCGAAAAGCACGGCATGACGAATGTCGGATATTGGGTGCCGGTGGAGAACAAGGATAACCTGCTGGTCTATGTCCTGTCTTATCCGGACCGCGCGGCCCGCGACGCGGCGTGGAAGGGATTCCTCGCCGACGAGGACTGGAAGAAGGCCGCCGCGGCCTCCGAGGTGAATGGCAAGCTCCTCAGCAAGATCGACGAGCTCTACCTGACCTCGACGGACTTCTCGCCGGGCTTTCCCGCGAACGATGCCGGTGGAGCGGAGCGTCTCTTTGAACTGCGCACCTACACGACCACCCCGGGTAAGTTGCCGAACCTGCACAAGCGCTTCAGCGAGCACACCATGGGGCTTTTCAAGAAGCACGGCATGACCAACGGAGCCTACTTCAAGCCGGTCCCCGGGCAGCCCGCGGCGGATGACACGCTGGTCTATTTCCTCGCCCACAAGGACGCGGCGGCCGCTGAGAAATCTTGGACGGAATTCCGTGCGGACCCTGTGTGGGTCGCCGCGAAGAAGGCCTCGGAGGACGCTGCGGGAGGATCGCTCACCGTACCGGATGGCGTGAAGTCGGTCTTCCTCAAGCCGGTGGACTTCTCGGCGCTGAAGTGAGGCGTCGCCTTTGTCCTTGCGTGCGGGGGGCGCATCGGGAGAATCCCGCCCCCTTCCGCGGGACACCATGAACGCGAGCTATCAGGAAATCGGCGAAGTATTCGCGAAGCACGACTCGTTCGTGCTCATCAGCCACGTGCGCCCGGACGGCGATGCCATCGGCTCGCAGCTCGCGCTCGGACTCGCGCTGGAAGCGGCGGGCAAGAAGGTCCGGCTGATCAATGAGGACGGACTTCCCGACAACCTCGTTTTCCTCCCGGAATCCCATCGCATCGAGCTGCCGCCAGCCGAGCCGCTCGATGTGGAAGTGGCCATCGCGCTCGACACTGCGAACAAGCCGCGCCTCGGCGACAACGCGCTGAATGCGGCATCGAAGGCGAAGCTCTGGGTGAACATCGACCACCACAAGTCGAACCCCTGCTACGGCGATCTGAACCACATCGACTCCAGCAGCCCGGCCACCGGCCAGATCCTCTACAAGCTGATCACCACGCTCGGCCTGCCGCTCCCGGATGCATCACGCGATGCCATCTACGTGGCCGTCTCGACCGACACCGGCTCCTTCCAGTATCCCTCCACGACCGAGGAAACCTACCTGATGGCGGCCGACCTGATCCGCCGTGGCTTGGATGTGGGACGCATCAATTCCCTCACCTACGATCACAACCCGTATCGCCGCGTGGAGCTGATGCGCGCGCTGCTGAATACGCTGGAGCTGACCGGCGATGGTCGCGTCGCCCACTGGGATCTGACGATGGAGGTCCGCGACCACCTCGGCCTGAAGCCCGAGGACAGCGAGGGCCTCATCGACATCATCCGCGGCATCGACGGCGTGATCGTGGCGCTCTTTTTCGAGGAACTGCCGGATGGCAAGATCCGCGTCTCGATGCGCTCGAAGGATGCGCGGGTGGACGCGTGCAATGTCTGCATGCAGTTCGGCGGTGGCGGTCACGCGCTCGCAGCCGGCATCCGCATGACCGGCCCGCTCTCCGCCGCGAAGGAGCGGGTGCTGGAGGCCGTGAAGCTCGCACTTCCCTGATAACTTTCCCTATGAATCGACCGAATCCCGGCCCGATGGTTCCCAGCGGCGTGCTGCTGGTGGACAAGGCGCCCGACATGACCTCGCACGACGTGGTCGCCATCGCCCGCCGCTCGCTGGGCACGAAGAAGATCGGCCACTGCGGCACGCTCGACCCCATGGCCACCGGCCTGCTGATGCTGGTCATCGAGCGCGCGACGAAGATCCAGGACCTCCTGATGAGCGAGGACAAGGAATACCAGGGCACGCTCACGCTGGGCAAGGTGACCTCCACGCAGGATCGCCAGGGCGACGTGCTGGAGGAAAAGGAAGTCCAGGCTTTCAGTGCCGGGCAGATCGATGCGGCTTTCGGTGAATTCACCGGTGCCTTCGAGCAGATCCCTCCGATGGTCTCCGCGATCAAGAAGGACGGCGTGCCGCTCTACAAGCTGGCGCGCAAGGGCCAGGAAGTCGTCCGCGAGCCGCGCCCGGTGACGGTGTCGAAGTACGAGGTTCATCGTATCGAGCTGCCCGAGGTGGACTTCACGGTGAATTGCTCGAAGGGCTTCTACGTCCGCACCTACGCCCACGACATCGGCGGCAAGCTAGGCTGCGGGGCACACCTCAGCGCGCTGCGCCGGACCCGCTCGGGTCGCTTCACGCTGGACCGCGCCATCACGGTCGACCAACTCAAGACGATGCCGCGCGAGGACCTGTGGAAGAGCCTCGTGAGCCTCGCCGAGATCTCGCTGATGCGGGGCGCTTGATCGTTCCAGTTCATCCATCCGATTGACAATCGCGCCTCCGTTGCTGGAGGCGCGATTTTTTTGGCGGCTTCCCACGGGCTTCGTTTTCCGCCAGCATGGCGACGTGAAGTCTCTCCCCACCCTCGGCCTCGTCATCGCAGCGGTCGCCGTAACGCTCGTGATCGAAGAATCGCGGATCTCGTCGCTGCGGCGCGAATTGGAGGAGGCCCGCAAGCCCCCGACGCACCTCCCGACCACGCACGGCAAGACTCTGGCAAGCGCCTCAGTTACCGCGAACGGCCAGACGAACGCGCCGACGAAAGCGGGTGATCGCAGAGCCCAGACCGGGACGTCCTCAGGCGTGAATGAGGAAATGATCGCAAAAAGTGTCCGCAAGATGTGGGACCTCCCTGCGGGCAAAGCGATGATGAACCAGGGCGTGAAGACTGCCGTGGTGATGATGTATGAAGACTACATCGACACCCTCGGCCTGACCAAGGACGAGACGGACTATTTCAGAACGCTGCTTGGCCAGGAAATGGCGGACCAGCAGGAGTTGGGCATGAAGATGGCGAACGCCACGCCGGAAGAGCGCGAGGCGATGGCGCGGGAACTCGAAGAGCGAAAGAAGGCAAACGAGGAGACCATCACGACCTTTCTCAACAGCGAGGAAGACTCGAAACGCCTCGCCGATTACAAGAACCGCATCCCGGAGCGCCAGCAGCTCGACGGCATCCGCGCGACCTTCGGCGCAAAGAACGCGGCCCTCGACAAGGCCGCGGAGGGCAAGCTCGTCGATGCGCTCTATCAGGCGCGCATCACCTCGCCCGCGGTGGATGCCGCAGGCGACGGCGGTCTGGTGACGAGCTTTGAGCGGCATTGGGAATCCCAGGAGCAAGCACTCATGAAGGAGGCCGCCACCTTCCTTGATGAACCCCAGCTAGCCGCACTGAAGGATTATCGCCAGCAACTCAAGGAAATGCAGCTCGTGAATCTGGAGATGACCGAGAAGATGATGTCGGAAGGCGATCTCGAGGACGACGAGGAGTAACCACGGCCCACGCCGCCTGTCACAGGTGCCCCTCTTGCACGCCCGGCGCGATGATCTCGTTCGAGAGCTTGTTGTGGAATTCGAAGAGATCCGTGCGGCGGTCCGTGACCGGAGTCACGCTGCCATTGAGGCGCGAGCGATAGAGGTCAGTGATGTCGAGATCGGTCACGAGCATCGTCTCCACATTCGCATCGGCCTCTGCCTGGATGCCGTCGCGTGCGAACTCGAAGTCGCTTGGCGTGAAGACCGCCGCGCGACCGTAGTGGATGTCCATCGCTGGCACGTCCGGCAGATTCCCGACAACGCCAGCCGTGGCGACGTAGATCTGGTTTTCGATGGCGCGCGCAGCGGCGCACAGGCTGACGCGGAGGTAGCCCTGGCGATTGTCCGTGCAATACGGGATGAAGAGGATCTCCACGCCGCGGTCCGCGAGGTAGCGGGCGGCTTCCGGGAACTCGACATCGTAGCAGATCAGCACACCGATCTTTGCCTTCGGCGTCTGGAGCACGATCAGCGAATCGCCACCGGAGATGCCCCACCATGTTTTCTCGGAAGGCGTGATGTGCAGCTTCGGCTGGGACGCGTAGGTGCCGTCCGGCTTGAAGATCATCGCGGTGTTTTCCAGACGGCCGTCGGGCTGCGCCACCGGGTGTGAGCCGGCGATGAGATAGAGTCCCTGCTGACGCGCGAGGCCGCTCATCAGCTCGATGAATTGCGCCGTGTATTCAGAGAGCTTGCGGATGCCCTCGCGCGAACCGAGCGGCTCCAGCGCACTGAGTAGCTGGACGGTGAGGAACTCCGGGAAGAGCACGAACTCCGCGCCGTAGTCCTCGCCCGCGGTCTCGACGAAGTAGCGGACCTGATTCGCGAAGTCCTCGAAGTCCGCGACCTTCCGCATCTGGTACTGCACGCATGCCACGCGCACCTTCGTCGAAAGCTCGCCATGGGCCTGGTACTCCGGATTGATCCACTCGATCAGCGCCGCGTGGTCACGCGAGCGATGGTCGTGGAGGTAGTTCGGCATGATGCCGCGGACGGCGAAGCCTTGCTTGATCTGGAAGCCGAGCACCGGGTCCGGGATCTTTCCGTCCTGCACCTGCCAGACGTATTCCTCCGGCGTCAGGCGAGCGGCGTGCTCGTCGTAGTTCCAGAGCCGTGCCCCGGCGAGGATCCGGCGGAGATTCAGGCGGCGGCACAAGTCGCGCCGCGCGGCATAGAGCGCAGCTCCCACGCCGAACTTCCGCGCGTCCGGATCGACGTACACATCTGCCCCGTAGAGCGTGTCGCCCTGCGGGTCGTGGTTGTAGAAATAGCCTGCATCCGTCACGCCGTCGTAGGTGTGCTTGCGCAGCGGATTCCGCCCGAGCGAGACGATCAGCGAGGAAGCCGCGCCGAGGATCTTGCCATCTTTCTCCGCAATGAGCTGACCTTCCGGGAAGACATGGAGGTGGGAGCGCAGGTGCTTCTCATTCCACGGCCCGCCGGCATCGCTCTCGCGCGGGAAGCAGCGCTTGTGCAACGCCAGGATCGCCGGGATGTCATCCACGGTCGGATTGCGGACGATTACGACTCCCAGCTTGGTCTCATGGTCTTTTGGCGGCACGGGAAGAAGAGAGCCCAGAATGCATGGTGCGGAAATGGGAAAATGCCGACATGGAGCGGTCGCCGCCGGATTCCCGAACCACGGTGGATCGCTGGAAATCCAAACCGCGCCACCTGCGCTCCTGGCGAAATAGACTTGGCAAGCGACGGTGCCCGCCCCCATCACTGCCGCGAAAGCCCGCCCTTTTATCCGGGCTTCCCCGGTGACGTGCCATGCGCTGCCTCCTGATCGAAGACTACCTCCCGCTGCGAACCAGCATCCGCGAATGGCTCTGGGATGCCGGGTTCGTCGTCGATGAAAGCGGCACCGGAGACGTCGGCCTTTGGCACGCGTCGAACTACGCCTACGACGTGATCGTGCTTGATCTCATGCTGCCGGAGATCGACGGCCTCACCATCCTCCGGAAGCTGCGGGACCTGCATGACAAGACACCGGTGATCATCATCAGCGCGAAGGACGCGGTCTCCCAGAGGATCGAGGGCCTCGATGCCGGGGCGGACGACTATCTGGTGAAGCCCTTCGATCTCGCCGAACTGGTGGCGCGTGTCCGGGTGCTGGTGCGACGGAAATTCGCACTGGAAAAATCCGAGTTCACCATCGGCGACCTCACGATCAATTCCGCCAAGAAGCTGGTCACCTTCTCCGGCAAGCCGATCCCGCTGACACCACTGGAATTCAAGCTGCTCGAATACCTCGCCCATCGTCAGGGCGAGACGGTGTCGCGTGCGGACATCCAGGCGCACATCTACCACGATCATGGCGACAGCGGATCTAACAAGATCGACGTCTGTCTCACCTACCTGAGGAAAAAGCTGACCGCCCACGGGTTGCCGGACCTCATCACCACGCGCCGGGGCCATGGCTTCGTGATCGGAGCAGCCCAGGAATGAAGCGCCCGTCCATCCGCCGTCGCCTCATGCTGGGCTGCGTGCTCATCGTGAGCGCGGTGCTCGGCTGGTCGAAGCTCACCATCTACCACGAGGTCGAGCGATCCCTTCGCGAGCAGTTGGACGAGCAACTGATGAGATCCGCGATCCTGCTTTCCAAGTCCGCGGAACTGGAAGCGGGAGGGATCGTCTATGAATGGCAGGAGGCTCTGGAATCCAGCGGCGGGCTGGGGCTCGACGGCTTGTTCCAGTTCTGGGACGAGAGGACGTCCGCCACGACGCGCTCGCCGGATCTGGGAGGCCATGATCTTCCCTATTTCCATGGCGCGCTGGACGAGCCGGTCTTCCGGGACGTGGTGCTGGCAGACGGAGAGAGCGGACGCGCACTCGGGCTGCGTCACTATCCCTTCACGAATCACTACGGCCGTGCCGAGATGGAACGGCGTGGAGAAATCCTCAGGATCGAGGACTATCCGCAGGTCGTCGTCTGCGCCCGCGAAACCGCCGGGCTCGACGCCGAACTGAAGGCCACGCGCCATCGGCTGGCGAAGTCCGGGCTGCTCACGCTGGTGGCGATCTGCGTGGGCATCTATCTGATCATCCGGTGGACGCTCGCGCCCATCGACCGCCTGGTCGCCAATCTCGTGAAGCGCTCCACCGAGGTCGGCACTCCCTTGCCGGAGATCCCCGATGATCTTCCGGTCGAAGTCATAGGCCTGGCCACCGCGTTCAATTCCACGCTGGAACGTGTCGAGCTGGCGCGAGCGCATGAGAAGGAGTTTGCCTTCAGCGCCGCCCATCAACTGCGCACTCCCATCTCCGGCATCCATGCCATCCTGGAAGTCGCACACTCGAAGCCGAAGGATGGCGAGGATCTTCACCGCCGCATCGGCTCCGCGCTTGCCGTCACCCGCGAGATCCGCGTCACCATCAATAGCCTCATGAGCCTGGCGCGGCTGCGCGGCGGGATCGATGAGATGCCGGCACTGCCCTACGAGCCCGGACCTATCGTCAGGTCGGTTCTTGAAGCCGCAACCTCGCAGCCGGATCATGGCCTGCACTTGGAGGTGAGCTATCCAGCGGAGAAGATCGTATTGAATGGAGACGGTGGCATGTTCCAGATCATCGTCCAGAATATGGTCGAGAATGCATTCCGCTACACGCCGCGCGGAGGACGGATCCTTGTTTCGCTCGGCATGCAGGAGTCATGCTTCACCCTGAAGGTCGCGAATAGCCGCGGTGATCTCGAGGCAGGCGATGCCGAGCGGATCTTCCGGCCTTTCGAGCGCGGACGCCGGGTTTCCGTGAATGCTCCCGGCGCGGGGCTGGGTCTTCCGCTGGCTAGGGAGATTGCCTACCGTCTCGGCGGAACATTGGAGCTAGAAGTAGGCGATAAGCTGGCAACTTTCACTTTCCGGGTGAAAGCACAAATCGCAAGCCACTCATAATACGTGGACTGCACTCTATTGAGATCAATTCTCACACCCTAATGATTTTCTAAAGATCGGGTTGTTAGGTTGCTCGGACACCCCTCGCGGAATGCGGGGCTCCGTTTCCGGAAGGAGGCGGTGAATCACCGAAGCAATGCCCAATAACAACACCATGATCCGTAGATACTGCCTGCTCGCCTGCGCAGCCACCCTGCCCCTCGCCCATGTGAGCCGCGGTCAAGACGTCGACAAGCCTGTCACCCCGTCCACCGCCACGACGTCCCCCACCCTGCTCGAACCACTGACCGTCGTCGGCAGCACGGAGCAGGCATGGACGCTCTCCGGCTCCGCTGCCTACATCGGCGCGGACGAATTCCGCGAGCGCGGCTACACGAACTTCTCGAAGGTGGTCGCAAAGACACCCGGCATCTACGTCCGCGACGAGGACAGCTACGGCAATTTCCTGAATATCTCCATCCGCGGCGTGGATGGGAACCGGAGCAACAAGGTGACGCTGATGGAGGACGGAATCCTCACCGCGCCCTCGCCTTACTCAAATCCCTCCGCCTACTACTCGCCGAAGGTCGGACGCATGGCCGGCGTGGAAATCCTGAAGGGTTCCAGCCAGGTGAAGTATGGCCCGCAGACCACCGGCGGTGTCGTCAATTTCCTCTCCACGCCGATCCCGGAAGGTGATGGCCCGCGATTTTTTTCCCGCAACACCTTCGGGACCGACAACACGTTCTTCAACCACATGTGGAGCGGAGACACGGTGGAGACTGAGTCGGGCCGCTTCGGCTACCTCTTGGAACTCCACCACCAATCCAGCGACGGCTTCCGCGAGCTGGATGGCTCCGGTGCCACCGCGGGCATGGATCTGCTGGAGCCGATGCTGAAGTTCTTCTGGGAGCCGAATACCGCGCTGAAGCAGCGCTTCGAAGTGAAGGTGGGCTACACTGACTTCGACATGGACGACTCCTACCCGGGCGTGACCGAGCAGGACCTGCGTGCGAACTACGACCGGCGCTATGCTGGAAATGCCTTCGACACCTTCGACTCGGACGCAACTCGCTCGTACTTCAAGTGGATCGCGGAGCCGAGCGACAGCCTTCGCCTCGAAAGCGCACTCTACTACAACGAATTCAATCGCGCGTTCTTCCGTCTGAATGACGTTCGTCTCGGAGCGAACGACGCGATCGGTGGCGGCACGAATATCCCCATCGCCAGCGCGCTGCTGAATCCCGCCGCGCTCGCGGTGCTGCAGGGCTACGGCGACGGAACCATCCGACGTCTGTCGAACATCCGCTTCCACGAATCCTATGGCTGGCAAAACCAAGCGAACATCCGCTTCGAAACGGGCTCCCTCGAGCACGACCTCGCGCTCGGTGCACGCGTTCACTACGACAGCGTGACGGGTGAAGGTCAGGACGTTCGCCTGCGCTCGAATGGGAATGGCGGCTTCTACGAGGTCTCGCGTGCCGCCGGTCGCACGCCAAATGCACTGGAAGAAACCACCGCCATCGCCACCTTCATCGAGGATGAGATCAAGCTCGGCCAACTCACCATCCGTCCCGGCTTCCGCTACGAATTCATCGACTGGGAGAACACGACGCCCGCAGGTGTGAGCCGCTCCGGAGACGAGCATCTCGTCATGGGTGGCGTCGGCCTCAACTACCTGCTCGATGATTGCAACTCGATCTTCGCGGGCATCTATCGCGGCTCCAGCCCGCCGAATACAGCAGGCTACATGTCCGGTGCAGATGCCGAGACCAGCCTCGGCTACGAGATCGGCTACCGTCACCAGCAGGAGGCTTTCCGCGCGGAAGTCGTCGGCTTCTACACCGCCTTCGACGATCTCATCACCCCTCAGATCGGTGTCTCCACAGGCAATGTGCTGCCTGACCAGAACGTGGGTGAAGCCACCTCATACGGTCTCGAAACGCTCGTGGAATACGATGCGGGTGAGGCAGCAGGCTGGGGCTTCGGCGTGCCGGTCTATGCCAGCGCCACCTACACCCACGCACGCTTCGACGTGCCGGCCGGCCAGCGCCTGACCGGTGGCCTCTTCGCTGGTGCGGTGGATGACAATGAGATCCCCTACATCCCGGAATGGCGACTCGCCGTCGGCGTCGGCATCACCGGGGAGAAGTGGGCCGTGAATCTGGATGCCAGCTACATGAGCAGCACCTGGGGCACCGGGTGGAATGGCACTACGCCCACCGGCATCCCGAGCGCCGTAAATGGCAAGATCGACTCGCTCGTGCTCGTGGACCTCACCGGCCACTACCGGGTGAATGACAATCTCAAGCTCGTGGGCGGAGTGCAGAATCTCTTCGACGAACGCGGACTGGTGAGCCGCCACCCGCAGGGCCCGCGCGGCAATGCCGGGCAGACGCTCTTCGGCGGCGTGGAAGTCACCTTCTAACAAAACTTGGTAGCCGAAGCACCTCTGGGTGGACCGGGATCGCGCATCTGTCCCGGCTCCATCCAGGGGTTTTCCTTTTTCAAGACTGCGTGGTCCGTGAGGCAGCCGCCGGCTCCCAGCCCGCCGCGATTTCGGCGGCGGTGGGCATTCCGTTCCGACTCCGGCAATCCACTACCGCGGCCTTGTAAACCTCGCTCGTGGTGCACGGATAGTGACCGGGGAAGTCCAACCAGATGCGGACCTTCTTCAGCCAGTCCATCACCGAGCGATCGCTCCTCTTGATCCCCGACTCCAACAGCCGCAACCTCACCTTGTGGGCCGGATCCAGATCGTAGATCGCCTTGATCAGGATCTCCCTGGCCACAGGTGGAATGGCTGCCACCTGGCGTTGGGGGGTAATGTTTGCGGGAATCTGCGGACTCATCGGCGGAAAAAACAAAGGCCACCGAAAGCCTACCCGAGCGTTCATTAGAAAACGGTGAGATCCGCCGAACTATTTGGCCGGGTATTCATTGAGTGAATCAGCCGCCCACCAGAAATGACTGCGGGCTAGGATAGCATCTACCCCGACAACATGAACGGCCAGCAAAAGCAGGAC
Organism: Luteolibacter flavescens; assembly: GCF_025950085.1. NCBI lineage: Bacteria > Pseudomonadati > Verrucomicrobiota > Verrucomicrobiia > Verrucomicrobiales > Verrucomicrobiaceae > Neoluteolibacter > Neoluteolibacter flavescens. The sequence continues at coordinate 131,698 of NZ_JAPDDS010000001.1, read as the reverse complement.
CAAGCCACGCTCACGTCGCAATCAGAAAAAACATCCTTCTTCTTCTGACCTTTCCCCCACGGATTCCGTGAAAGGAAGAGAACTCAGCGGAGGATCAGTCGGAGCGGCAGAATTTCAGGCACTTTGTCTGCACCTCATCTTGGTTCGTCAAAAACGAAGGCGACTCGCCATCATATTGAATAAGAATAGCATATGAAACCACACCACCCAATGTCCCTGTTTTCCGCAATGGCGGCAGCCGTGCTTACAGCCGTCGGCACGCTCGAAGCTCAAACTTACAAGATCGGCGACATCCATCCTGATGGCGGCATCGTCTTCACGGTGGATGAATCCGGCACGAAAGGCAAAGTGGTGGAAGAAAAGGACAGCGGTACCTACGACCCTGCGGAAGTAGGGGCCATCGCCCGCGAAAAGGGTTGGGGCGTTCCTTACATGAAGGACCTGACCCTCGTTTATCAAAACCTGCACAAACAGGATAAGGGGAACTTCCAGCAAGCGCTCTACCAGGCGGTGGATGCCAGCTCCGCCCAGTATCGGAAGGGAATCCATTTCAACAACGGCAAAGAGGAGACCGGGATCGCGCAGAACAACAAGACGCTCGTCCGTTTTGTCAGGGACTTCAAGCCGGGCCTGAGGGAGAAGATCGTCGCCAGTGGTGCCACCTGGGAGGGCGACTGGTCCTGGGCCAACGATGATAGCCACGGAAAGAACCACTCCAAGCTGACCATCAAAAGCGAAACGGATTTCGTCTATGTTTACATGGATCAAAGGCACGAGCTGAAGGGAAAAATCGGCTATGCCGGCGGCAATCCCCAAGCTCCGTTGTGCGTTAACCTCGACCTGCCGAACGGTGACCATCTCCGCTTCGAGTGGAAATCGGAGAATGAACTGGAAGGTCACTTTTGGCAAAAAGGACAGAAGGACGGTCAGCAGCAAAACAATACGCCGGAAACCACCGCAAAGATGACTCGTGTCGCTTCCAAATAAGCGGCAACACCCCCAGGGAATCATCTGATACACTGGATCTGTCAGGGGTTGCCCGTTCAAGCGGGCGGGCAACCACATACCGGGAAAGCCGCTGCAGGCTAACCGCGCAGGAGCTTCAGCAGATAGCGTAGTTCCTCATCGACCAAGGCTTCGTCGGTCACCGTCCGGCGGATTTCCTCGTGAAGAACACCGCTGAACTCGCGACGTAGTTCCAAGGCCGCTTGTTTGACTGCTCCTCCGCTCATGTTGAGGCGGGTCGCGATCTCTTGGTATTGGTCAGTCGTTTGACCAGTAAACAAGCCTTTCAGCGCGGAGAAAAGCAGTCCTCGTCCGCGGGATTCTAGACGGGCCTGCAATGCGGCGAGAGAGTTGTCGTACAATGCCCTCGCCCAGCGCCGGTCAAAGGCTTCCTCCGGCGAGGCGTCGGTTGCCACGGGCAACGCCGAGACGGCTTCGAGCTCGTGCAACGGAAGAGGGGCCATGCCGCCACCTCGCTTTTGTGCGACAGCGAAGCGCCGCTGGTCCGCACGCCAGTTTTGCAGGGAGGTGAGCAGAAACGAACGAAAGAGACCGTTGCCCCTCTCGATCCGGCGCACGAATTCCCTGCTGAGAAGATGCGCGAAAAACCCCTGCACCTCATCGGCCGCAGCGTGATGATCTGCTCCGCGACGGCGCAGGAAGAAGTAGAGCGGCTGCCAGTAAGCTCGCGCCAGACGCTCCCAGCCGATGCGCTCTTCCTCAGGTATCTCGCTGCCCATCTGCCTGAGCATCGACCATGCGGTCGCGGGGAAGGCTCCCTCCACATGCCTGTCGGCAGGGTTGGTGAAGCCGGTCGTGGCATTCATTGTTGGCATTCTCTACAGGGGAAGGGTGGCGACGCTTGGTGATAAGAGATGTAACGGTGTTAGGAAACTCTTTCGATTCATGATGCCCTTGCATCACAGGCGCGCGTGATGAGAGACGTCGCATGTCCCCTTTTATTCGATCAACATGGAGAAAAGACCCACGATGCCTTGTTCGGCATGCCATTCCTCGCTGGAGGAGGATGGCGTCTGTCTGGCATGCCTGTTTGGCGAGGCGCTGGAGGCCGGGGAAACGACTTCGGTAGAGCCTGTTGGAGAGCATGCTTTCAAGCGTTTCGTTCCGCTGGAGGCGGGGACCTATGGCAAGTTCAAGCTGCGGTGCCAGATCGGGTCCGGGGGGATGGGAGTGATCTGGCAGGCGGAAGAGATCGCTACCCGGCGCGTGGTGGCGTTGAAAATGATCCGCGGCTTCATGTTCGCCACAGAAGCGGAACGCCAGCGCTTCCAGACGGAGACGACGGCGATTGCGCAGTTGGATCACCCTCACATAGTGCCGATTTACGAAGTCGGTGAAATCGAAGAGCAGCCGTTCTTCACCATGAAGCTGCTGGGGGGTGGCAATTTATCCCAGCGTTTGGAAGCGGGCACCCTTCCGGCCACGGAGGCAGCACTCATCATGGGGAAACTGGCCAGGGCGGTACAGCATGCCCATGCACACGGCGTGCTGCACCGGGACCTAAAGCCCGGCAATGTCCTTTTCGATCTTGATGGAGAGCCATTTGTGGCGGATTTCGGCCTGGCCAAGCTCGAGCATGCCGAGCAGGGCCTGACCCTGTCCAGTGCCCAGGTAGGCACGCCACACTACATGTCACCGGAGCAGGCACGTGGCGACGTCCGGGACATCACCACGGCGAGTGACGTGTGGGCGCTTGGCGTGATGCTCTACCGGATGCTCACAGGGCGGCTGCCATTTCCGGGCGATACTCCGGCAGAGGTCTTCAGCCGGGTGCTGAATGAGGATGCCCCGGTGTCACACATGGGGAAGGCGGCGGCGACGCGTGATCTGGAGACGCTCTGTCTGCGGTGCTTGGAGAAGGAGCCAGCACGACGTTTGTCCAGCGCCGGAGAGTTGGCCGATGAGTTGGAGCGGTGGCAGCGTGGCGAGCCGATCCTATCCCGACGGGTGACGCCCGGCGAGCGAGCCCTGCGCTGGGCGCAGCGTCACCCATGGCGGGTGACGATGTTCGCCAGCTTCCTGCTTTCCCTGCTGGTCGGCTTCATCGTCAGCTTGCTATTGTGGAGAAGCTCGGAGGCGAGCCGCGCGGTCGCGGAAGCCAACCGGGAAGAAGCCACCCGCCTGGCTGCTGCGGAGCGCCTCTCGGGATACGTCTCCACCGTGGCGGCAGCACTGGCGGCCCGGGAACGGCACGATTTCTCCCGAGCGCGTCAATTGCTCGCCGCCGCGCCGCCGGAGCATCGCGGGTTGGAATGGCGGCTCCTGAAACAGCTATGCAAGGGGGATGAGCGCGCGCTATTCCGTCTTCCCGGCGGCGAGATCCCCGAGACGCTGGCGGTGGGGCCGGATGGGTGCTCGCTAGCCGTCGTCACCGGCGGCGGTGTGCTTCATCTCCTGCGGCATGACGGCACTCCCCTGCGGGAGCCGCGTCCATTGCCCGAACTGAAAAACGGGCCGGACCTCGGCAGGGCCAACTCGCTGAACTACCACGGCCTGCAACTATGCTCCCGACGGGCGACACTTTGTCTGTTCCTTTCGCAATACGCTCCGCGTCTTCAAGGCTGAGACGCTGGAGGTCGTTTTTGAGCTGAATGAAATCACCCATGTCCAAAGCGCATGGCTCGACCAGCACCGGCTCCTGATCGGCGAGAATGCCAGGATCGAATTCAACCCCGGTGAAAGTGCGTGGATCTTCGACGTGCGAGACCGGAAGACTACGCCGCTGCCGGTTGAATGGTCCGCTCCTTTGACCGTGGCCCGGGAAAGTGGTTTGGTCGCGGTGACGGAGAAGCAGGGCAGCTTGGATGTGGTGCTATTCGGCATCGATGACCTGCGGGGAGACTTGCCATTGGCCGGGGCAAGGTCTCTAGCACGTCATTCCCCGTGGATCGGTACAGCCAGTGTGGTCGCACTTTCGCACGATGGGAAATACCTCGCGACCTTGGGCGGAGCGATGGATGCTCCCTTCAATGTACTAGAGGTATCGGAGCTTGCGACTGGTGAGTCGCTCGCCCGCCAGGTTTTCGGCGAGCCGATGACCGGGCTGATGTTCCATCCCTCCGAGGCGATGGTGGCACTGACCGGCTCGGATGGCATGATCCGGCTTTTCGATTTTCTGAAGCCGGCACCGCAAGGACCTCCAACTTATGACGACGACAGCGCACCGGCGATCCGCCAGCCGCTCGATGGCAACGGAGTCCATAGTCCCGGACGCCGGCTGCTCACCCGCAGCGCGCTGGGGGGCGGTGCCGTGTTCCTGCTGGGCCACGAGGGCAGGGCCACCGGAGTCAGCTTTGCATCCGATGGCTCCAGCCTGTTTACCGCGTCGGTGGACGGTACAGTGCGGATCTGGGATCCCGCTCCGCCTGCGCCGCCCCTGCGCCTCACCAACGCCCATTTGTACAAGAACTGGCTGCAACCCTCCGCTTCGCCCGATGGCTCCCGGGTGCTATATGGCAGTCTTGACCATGCCGTCTGGTATTGGCGCGACGGCGCAGGATTTGTCTGCCTGGCAGAAGGTCACATGCCATTGGCCGTACTGCCCGGTGGAGGGCTGGCAACCATGGAGCGCGAGTCCAGCGACATAATCTTGTGGGAAGAAGATGCGGAGAGCATTCGCGAAACCGGGAGGATCTCCGGTGCGGGCTATATCCAGGATTTCCGGGAATTGCTGCGCGGTCTGGTGACGCCGGACGGGACGAAGATCATCGGAGCCACGCCCGGACAGCTCTTCGTGGTGGACCTTGATACCCGGCGTGTGAAGGTCTCCGGAGATCTGACATGGCAGTTGGGGGATTCGCGAATCTGGGGCCTCGCACTATCGCCCGATGGACGCCATATCGCCGCCACGGCCTTCGCACATCAGACGAAAATTTACGATATCGAGGATTTGACCAAGGAAGCCCGAACGGTCGGAGCCTTCCGCCTCTACGACACCTCGGTGGTCTATCATCCCGATGGCAGCCGTCTTTATTGTGGCAATGAGGATGGCCGTGTGCGGGTATTCAATACCGCAACTTGGCAGGAAATCCCGGAGGAAGGCTGGCAAGCACACCACGGAGCTATCACTGCGATCGCTGTCAGCCATGATACCCTGCGAATCGCCACCGCTGGAGATGGGACCTTGAAACTATGGATGGCAAAGACTGCAAACCGTCCAGCACCTATCGAGCTCCTCAGCTTCAGCACCTTCTACCCGGCGGCGTGGCTGCATTTCGGTCACGATCTCCAAGGCAAAGACAACTCCCTCATCCATTGCCAGCCTTTCAGTTCGCTGGAAATCTGGCCCTTCGGCTCTGACGAAATGCCCCTTCCTGGCCCCGCCCTGCCCAGCCACATCAGGGTGCACCAAGCTCCTCGATAACGCTCGGCGTCGCCACGACGGAGAGAGGTTGTCGGGCGATTGCGGGAGCGAATGGAGATGCGGATTCCCCCCTTCACTTCGGAGCTTTGTCTTTGGCGTCAGGGAGAGCTTTCTCTCCTTTCTCCAGCAAGGACCGGAGACTGGCAACAAAGGTGTCGACCGAGGTCAAAACGAGGCGCTTGATGCCGATTGCTCCATCCGGTCGGCGGACCAATGCTGATATAGGGGTGGCCTTGATCCCATGCCTTCTCATTTCTGTCGCTCCTGCCCCCGCTCCAACGGTGCAGTCGGCCATATAGAAAGCGACTTCATGAGAATGAAGCACCGCCTTCACCGTCTCGTCCTCCATCAGCTTCCTCAACATGACATCGGAGGCATCCCAGCGAGCGGTGAAGATCACGAGGACGGACTTCCCTTGCTGTTTCTTCGCGACCTCCTCCAACGGTTCAAGCAACGGCACAGTCGCAGTATCACTCCCCAAAGCCGATGTGGCACAGAGAACCGCTGAGATCGCTGCGACAAACCGGACACGATGAACCATGCCGCGGAGGAAATTCCTGATCATCGAATTCTCCGAGAACTCCGCGACCGGCCTATTCCCATCTTCACACGGCAACGCCCGAGACGGCTCTCGACCAGCTTTCGTTCCCACAACAAAAAGCCCCGCCGGACGGACCGGCGGGGCTTCTTCTATAGGAACTTCGAACTTCTCACTTGGAACTTCCCAAGCGGAGCGTCCTCAGTAGCGGTAGTGGTCGGCCTTGTAGGGGCCTTCGACCGGGACGCTGATGTAGTCGGCTTGCTCCTTGGTGAGGACGGTCAGCTTGGCACCCACCTTGGCGAGGTGGAGGCGGGCGACTTCCTCGTCGAGCTTCTTGTCGAGCACCTTCACTTCGCCAGCCTTGTAGGTGTCCTTGTTCTTCCAGAGGTCGATCTGGGCGAGCGTCTGGTTGGTGAAGCTGTTGGACATCACGAAGCTCGGGTGGCCGGTGGCGCAGCCGAGGTTCACGAGGCGGCCTTCAGCAAGCATGTAGATGCTGTTGCCGGTCGGGAAGGTGTACTTGTCGACCTGTGGCTTGATGTTCTTCTGAACGACGCCGGGGGCGTTGTTCAGCTTGTCGATCTGGATCTCGTTGTCGAAGTGGCCGATGTTACAAACAATGGCCTGGTCCTTCATCTTCTCCATGTGCTCGAGGCGGATGATGTCGAAGTTGCCGGTGGTGGTGACGTAGATGTCTCCCCAGCCGAGGGTGTCCTCGACGGTCAGCACACGGAAGCCTTCCATCGCAGCCTGGAGGGCACAGATCGGATCGACTTCGGTCACGACTACCTGTGCGCCTTGGCCGCGGAGGGCCTGGGCACAGCCCTTGCCCACGTCACCGTAGCCGCAGACTACGCCGACCTTGCCGGAGATCATCACGTCGGTGGCGCGCTTGATGCCATCGACCAGCGACTCGCGGCAGCCGTAGAGGTTGTCGAACTTCGACTTGGTGACGGAGTCGTTCACGTTGATGGCGGGCACGAGCAGGGTGCCGGCCTTTGCCATCTGATAGAGGCGATGGACGCCGGTGGTGGTCTCTTCGGAGACACCCTTCCAGTCCTTCACGATCTTCGCGAAGATGCCCGGTTGCTCGGCGTGGATCTTCTTGAGGAGGTCCTTGATGACCTTTTCTTCGAGCGAGCCGGATGGGGTATTGACCCAATCGGAGCCGTTCTCGAGCTCGTAGCCCTTGTGGATGAGAAGGGTCGCGTCGCCACCGTCATCGACGATGAGTTCCGGGCCGAGGCCAGCCGGATTGACGAGAGCTTCCCAAGTGCACCACCAATACTCCTCAAGCGTCTCGCCCTTCCAGGCGAAGACCGGGATACCGGCAGCGGCGATCGCCGCGGCGGCGTGGTCCTGGGTGGAGAAGATGTTGCAGGAAACCCAGCGCACTTCGGCACCGAGCTCGACCAGCGTCTCGATGAGCACCGCGGTCTGGATGGTCATGTGCAGCGAGCCCATGATGCGGACGCCCTGCAGCGGCTTCTCCGGGCCATACTTGGCACGGGTCGCCATGAGGCCGGGCATCTCGTGCTCGGCGATTTCAATTTCCTTGCGACCAAACTCCGCGAGGGAGATGTCGGCGACCTTGTAGTCGGTGAAAGTAGTGGACATGATTTTCTGTGGTGGAGTTTGAATTTAGATCGGAGAGAGACGGAAGACTTGAAGACGCAAGACCCAAGATCAGAAGCTAAAATAGCCAGCCGAATAGGAGATTGACGAAACCTCCACCTCCGAGCTTTTTCCGGAGGCCTTCGATCATGGAGGCTATCTGTTTGGTTTCTTCGATGAGAGGATTGGCTACTTCATTGCTGAAGCAGCCAGCACGTATCCCGATGTAGAGCTGTGTGCGAAGCTCGCCTGCCGAACCTTTTGCGATGGCCAGGAAGCGCCTGAATTCGCGGTTGCTTTCACGCTCTGCACCCTCGGCTATATTTGAAGGAACCGAGATACAGCACCGGGCCATTTGATCCCGTAATGCATAGAGCTTCACAGGTTCGATGAGCTCCAAAACGGAGACCGCCAGCCGCGAGCTTCGCTTCCAAACTTCAAGTTCTTCGAAGTGATGCAGCGGCATGGCAATCTATTGTATTTTTCTCAAGTCTTGCGTCTTGTGTCTTGCGATCTTGTGTCTTTAGCGAATCGCCTTCTTGAGAGCCGCGACCTTGTCGGTGCGTTCCCAGGTCAGGTCGGAGTCATCCTTGCCGAAGTGACCGTAGTTCGTGGACTTGCCGTAGATCGGGCGGAGCAGGTTGAGCTGCTTGATGATGTCGGCGGGCTTGAAGGAGAAGACCTTCAGGACGGCGGCGAGGATGTCGGCGTCGGGCTTGGTGCCGGTGCCGAAGGTGTCGACGTGGACGCTGACGGGAAGCGGGTGGCCGATGGCGTAGGCGAACTGGATCTCCACCTTCTTCGCGAGGCCGGCGGCGACGACGTTCTTGGCAACCCAGCGGCCCATGTAGGCTGCGGAGCGGTCCACCTTCGACGGGTCCTTGCCGGAGAAGGCACCACCACCGTGGCGGCCCATGCCACCGTAGGTGTCCACGATGATCTTGCGGCCGGTGAGGCCGGAGTCGCCCTGCGGGCCACCGATCACGAAGTTGCCGGTCGGATTGATGAGATACTCGGTGTCCTTGGTGAGCATGTTCTTCGGCAGCACCTTCTTGATGACCTGCTCGATGCAGAACTTCTCGATGACAGCGTGCTCCACGCCGGCGGCGTGCTGGGTGGAGATGACGACATTGACGATGCGGGTCGGCTTGCCGTCCACGTATTCCACGGAGACCTGCGACTTCGCGTCCGGGCGGAGCCACTTCACCTTGCCGCTTTTGCGGATCTTCGTCAGCTCGCGGCCGAGGCGGTGCGCATACATCACCGGGGCGGGCATGAGCTCGGGAGTCTCGTCGCAAGCGTAGCCGAACATGATGCCTTGGTCGCCCGCGCCCTGCTCGGCGGTCTTCTTGCCCTTGGCCTTCTTCGCGTCCACGCCCTGGGCGATGTCGGGAGACTGGCCGGTGAGGTAGTTGTTAATGAACAGCGTGTCGGCGTGGAAGATGTCGTCGCTGTTGGTGTAGCCGATGCCGCGGACGGCGTCGCGGATGACCTTTTCGTAGTCGATCTTGGCGCTGGAGGTGATCTCGCCACCGACGACGACGATATTCGACTTCACGAAGGTCTCGCAGGCGACACGGCTCTTCGGGTCCTTGGCCAGGAGGGCGTCGAGGATCGCGTCGGAGATGGTGTCAGCCACTTTGTCCGGATGGCCTTCGCCGACGGACTCGGAAGAGAAAATGTAGGTACTCATGAGGCGGATGATTTTCGTATCGTCAAATCGCGATGGGTTGATGTATCCGTCCGTCCATGGCGTCAATGCTGAAATCCCTGAAGCTCCTCACCGACCCGACCCGGCTGCGCATCCTGCTGCTGCTGGATGCGGAAGCGCTGAGCGTGGCGGATCTCCAGGAGCTGCTCGGCATGGGCCAGAGCCGGATCTCGACCCAGCTCTCCCAGCTCAAGGCGGGGGCGCTGGTGACCGACGAGCGCAGCGGGAAGCACAATTTCTACCGCTCTGAAATGGGCCCGGACCTGCTGAAGCTGGCCAAGGAGGCGGCCAAGGAAGTGCCGGAGGTGGAGAAGGATCTCGCCGCCCTGCGCCACCTGCAACGGAAGCGCCGGGACAAGACCCGCGCGTATTTCGACGAACTCGCCGGGCGCTTCGGCCGCGACTACGTGCCTGGCCGCTCTTGGAAAGGACTGGCGGAGGCCCTGCTGAAAGTGACGAACCAAGGCGTGGTCGCTGACCTCGGCGCGGGCGAAGGAACGCTCGCCCAGATGCTCGCGCGTCAGGCCGAGCGAGTGATCGCCGTGGACCTATCGCCGAAGATGGTGGAATTCGGCAGCGAACTCGCCCGCCGTCATGAGCTGGCGAATCTGGAATACCGGCTCGGCGACATCGAGGAGCCCCCCCTCGAAGACGCCTCGGTGGATCTCGCCTTCCTCAGCCAGGCACTGCATCACGCGGGAACGCCGGAAAAGGCGCTCCTGCAGGCATTCCGCATCGTGAAACCGGGCGGGCGGCTGGTCGTGCTGGATTTGCTCCAGCACACCTTCGAGCAAGCACGCGAATTGTATGCCGACGTGTGGCTCGGCTTCAGCGAGGGTGAGCTGGCGGCGATGCTGGAAAAGGCGGGCTTCGTGGACATCGAAACCGCCGTGGTGGATCGCGAGCCGGAGCCTCCGCACTTCCAGACGCTGCTGGCAGTGGCGAAAAAGCCCGCGTGACGGCAGGCGGGATCGGGTGTTGGTTCGGAACGTGTTCCGACCCTCCTGTCTGCTGACCGCCCTGCTCGTAGCATCCTGCGCCCCGCAGGCTCCCGTGGAGATGCCCCGGGCGGCGGTGGAAGTGCAGTCGAATGCCCCGGCAAAACCGGAAGTCGCAGCCCCGTCGGCTGCACCCGCTCCGGCGCCTGTTGCGGAGGCACCAGCCCACCCGGCCAGCGCGCCACAGGTGATCCGCACGACGCTGAATGGCATCAGCGTGACAGCGGTGGTCTTTGACAGCCGTACGCACCGGCTAGCCATCGCCGATCAAGCGGGTGGCCCGGGCTCGCAATGGCCGGACGCTGCATCGGCGGCACGGAGTCTCGGCGGCGTGGCTGCAGTGAATGCCGGATTTTTCACGCCGGAGGGCAAGCCGCTCGGACTGGTCGTCACCGGCGGCAAAAAGATCAGCCCGCTCAATCGCGCCTCGTCGCTCGGGGCTGGGCTATTCATCGGCGGCACCTCCCCCGCCCTGCTCCGGCGCGGACAAGCGACCAGCTCCCCGGAGGTCCTGCAAAGCGGTCCCTTCCTCGTCGAAAACGGACGCGTCGTCTCCGGCCTCAGCCCGGATAGCTCCACCGCACGCACCGTTCTCGGGTGGGACGGCGGCAGCGGCTGGTTCATCGCCCGCACCGGCGGATGTTCGCTGGCCGGACTGGGGCATGCCCTCGCCGGGGCGGAAATCCGGGGCGTGAAGGCCCGCACCGTCCTCAATCTCGATGGCGGTCGCTCGTCCGATCTCTGGGTCTCGTCCACAGTCTCCGGCGGCCCGGTTTCCGAGCGACCCTTTTGGAACAAGCCGGTGCGGAACTTCCTCGTGCTCGTCCCCCGCTGACGACAGGGTGCGGAAATTGATTCAGCTATGCGAAATTTCGCTTCTCGGCGGCCCCGTCGTCGTGAGCCGTTGGAATCAGAGGCTTTCCGGGGTGTCAGGATTCCCTTTGGACAGACCCGCCAAGGAGTGCTAGTCGTCTGCCGCCTACCAAGGCTGTCCTCCCCCGAAGTGTTATGAAGCCTGTCTTCTGCGCCATTGCCGCTGTCTCGCTCGCCTCCTGCGCTCAAATGGGCCAGCTCAAAACCGCCACCGCAGGCGGATTCGCCAAGGTCGGCGACGCGACCAAGGATTCCTTCGCAAAGCTGATGCCGTCCCGGATCCCGGTGGTGGAAGTCCGAGAGAAGGACTTGAAGGAAGTCCAGTCCGGCGAGCAGCAGGCCCTCGCCTTCGAGCGCACGCGCCGGAATCGTTTCTGGAGCATGTTCAGCGGCCCGGTCGATTTCCAGGAGCCGATGCTGCCGGTGGATGCAGGTGGCATGGACGGGGAATTGCTCCCGCCTCCTCCTGCGGACTGACTTCCGCCACGAATTCACGAGCCCGGCAGGATGTCCCGCCGGGCTTTTCATTTTCAGCGCGGCGCATTCGGACGTTGGCAAGCCGCCGGGCATGCCCTACCCCTCGCGCCGCCATGCTCAAAGCCGGAATCGTTGGACTCCCGAACGTCGGAAAATCCACCCTCTTCAATGCCGTCACCCGCTCCCGCAAGGCGGAGGCGGCGAACTACCCGTTCTGCACGATCGACCCGAACGTCGGCATCGTGGTGGTGCCCGATCCCCGGCTCGCCGTGCTTTCGAAGATCTCCGGCTCCCAGAAGCTCGTGCCGACGGCCATCGAGTTCGTGGACATCGCCGGTCTCGTGAAGGGCGCGTCGGAAGGTGCAGGCCTCGGCAACCAGTTCCTGGCCAATATCCGCGAGACCGATGCCATCGTGCAGGTGGTCCGCTGCTTCGAGAATGACGACATCATTCACGAACTCGGCACCGTGGACCCGATCCGCGATATCGAGATCATCAATGCCGAGCTCATCCTCGCGGACATCGCCGCCATGGAAAAGCGCCGCGTCTCCCGCGAGAAGAAGGCGAAGAGCGGCGACAAGGAGTCGAAGGCCGAAGTCGAACTGATCGACAAGATGCTCCCGCACCTCAACGACGGGAAGCCAGCCCTGACTCTCCAACTCAGCGACGCCGAGCGCGAGCTGATGAAGGATTTCTTCCTGCTTTCCGACAAGAAGACCATCTTCGCCTGCAACGTGGCCGAGGACGAACTCGCTGCCGCACAGGCCGATCCGGATTCGCACGAAATGGTGGCCAAAGTCCGCAAGTTCGCCGCCGAGGCGCACGGTGCCGAGGCGGTCGTGATCTCCGCGAAGATCGAGGAGGAACTCGTGGACCTCTCTCCCGAGGAAGCCTCCGAACTGCTCGCCGACATGGGCATCGCCGACTCCGGCGTCTCCGCGCTGATCCGCGCGGCGTATCACCTGCTTGGCCTGCGCACCTACCTCACCACCGGCGTTCAGGAGACCCGCGCATGGACCATCCATGAGGGAGACAAGGCTCCGGCTGCCGCCGGCGTGATCCACACGGACTTCGAGCGCGGCTTCATCGCAGCCGAAGTGGTGCACTACGACGACCTCGTCGCAGCGGGCACGAAGAACGGCGCGAAGGAAGCGGGCAAGCTTCGCATCGAAGGCAAGGAATACGTCGTGAAGGACGGTGACGTCATCGAGTTCCGCTTCAACGTGAGCAAGTGACCCGCGTTTGCGGTCCTGCTGCCGCAAGTCGCTGATTTTCCATGGCCCTCGCCCCGATTCCGGAGCGAGGGCCGTTCGTTTTCCGCCCCGCTTCACTTCGATTTCCAGCCCGGAATCACGGCGGATTTCCCGGCTTCGGGCGATGATCACTTTTCCCGGCTTTCCCGTGCTTGCCCCCCACCGCGCCGCCACTCATGCTCCGGGGCGCGCCGCTGCATGAAAGTAAGCCCCTACAAGCGTTTGGAGAAAGCCGTCAAACGCGCCTACCTCAAGCCCCTGACCCTGCTCCGCTACGGGACGCTCCGCCCGGAGCGGGCCAAGCTGTGTGGCAGCGATCACTGGATCTACATTGATGCCGATGACCCGTGTGCCCGGAAAAAGGTCATCGAGGAGCCCCTGCGGGGAAAAGTCTCGGACAACCTCATCTTCTGGCGGGACTTCAATGCCCACCTGCACCCGGACCTGATCGTGGACGTGGGCCTGAACTACGGCGAGTGCATGTTTGGCACCGACTATCAGGAAAACGCGGTGCTCTACGGCTTCGAGGCAAACCCACGCCTGATTCCCCATCTCGAGAAGAGCCGCGAGGCGCACCCGGCGCACGAGCGGATGACGATCACGAATTGCCTCGTCTCCGACGCCCCGGCCGAGGATGTCCCGTTTTTCGTGAATCCCGACTGGAGCGGCAGTTCTTCCGCGGTACGGGAGATGAACGACCGCCCGCAGTCGCTGGAATTCAAGCTGCCCGCGAAAACCATCGACTCCGTGGTGCCGCTGGAATCCGCGCGGGGCAAGACGCTGCTCTTCAAAATGGACATCGAGGGCTACGAGAGCAAGGCGCTGCGGGGATCCGTGGAGACGCTGGCATCGGTCGGCCGGTCGGTCGGATTCATCGAGTTCGACGCGCAGTACATCACCTGGGCCGGACAGTCGCCGATGGAGTATCTCGGCTGGCTTCAGCAGCGCTTTCACACCTACCGCGTCGCGAGCATCCGGGCGAAGACACTGAAGAAGGTGGAGGGCTTTGCCGACATCCCGAAGCTCCATGGCGACCCGAACCGGGTGCACGTGGACCTCGTGCTGGTGGGCAAGCAGTCGCCTGAAAACTGGATCGCGCCGCAGTGGTCCATCGTCGATTCCAGCCCGAGCGCCTCGTGATTCCCCCGCTGCCGGAAGACACGCTGTCGGAGGTGGTTTCACTCGCCGACGATCTGGATGCGCTTCTCACGCGCAAGCCACGCACCACGGCCACGCCCTACGATGCGCGGCGGCGTGCGCTTCTGGAGAAGCACCTCGGCCGCGAGCTTGGCGGCCCGGTGGAGCTGCTGACCTGCCTGGGCGACAGCAATACGATGTTCTTCGCCGGGGCGGAGCGCCTGCGCTTCATCCGCTACCGCCGCAGCGCCTTCTGGAAGCCCCACTGGATCAATCGCGGGCTCGACCTGCTGCCCTGCTTCCGCGTCTTTCACGTGGGACCCGCCACTGCCTGGAAGGCAGGCGACCCGGGCTCCTCGACCCGCTCCCGCGAGAAGATCGAGATCCTGCTGAAGAGGGACATCAAGCCGGGCAGCAAGGTGCTGATGTCCTTCGGCGAAATCGACTGCCGCATCCACATGGCGAAGGCCGTGATCTCCGGGAAGGCCATCGACGAGGTCGTGGAGAAGACTGCCGCGAAATTCGTCCAGCTCCCGCAGTCGCTGGCAGCCCGCGGCTTCCGCCCCATCGTCTGGGGACCGCCGCAGATCATCCCGAAGGACGAGAACCTCTCCAGCCCCACCTTTCCCTTCGTCGGATCGTGGGAACTGCGCCGGGACATCACCTACGCCTACACCGCGCGGCTGCGCGAGCATTGTCAAAAGGCAGGCATTCCCATGGTCGCGCTGGCCGGGAAATATCACGACCCGGCGGTGAAGGCGGACATCAAGCTCTTCCACGACGGCACCCATCTCTCCCAGCAACTGATGCCGCTGGCGCTGGAGGAACTGCAGAAGGCGGGAGTCCTGGAGCTGTGACACCGACCGCATAGCCCGCCCGTGCTCTTCAATTCCTACATCTTCCTGCTCGTCTTCCTGCCGATCGCGCTGATCGGTTGGCATGCGATGAAGCGCGCGCCCTTCCGGGTGGTGCTCGGCTGGCTGGTGCTGGTCTCGCTCGTTTACTACGGCGTCTGGAATCCGGACGAAGAGCACGAGTGGAGCCCGAAGTATCTGGTGCTGATCCTGGGGTCCTGCGTCTTCAACTACTACCTCGGTCGTAGTTTGTCGCGCCGCTGGCGGGAGGCGGCCGATTCAGCCCCGCCCTTGGAAGATGGCGGCGGCATCATGCCGCCCCGCGCGGGCAAGCTGATCCTCACCGCGGGGGTGACGGCGAATCTCCTGCTGCTGGGATACTACAAGTATGTCGGCTTCCTCGGCGGCATCCTGAACAAGGCGACCGACTGGCCGACGAACGTCCCGGACATCGTCCTGCCACTGGCGATCTCCTTCTTCACCTTCCTGCAGATCGCCTACCTCGTGGACGCCTACCGGGGGAAAACGGAGGAGTATCACTTCACGGACTACCTGCTCTTCGTCACCTTTTTCCCGCACCTCATCGCGGGCCCGCTGATCCATCACCGGGAGATGATGCCGCAGTTCCGAAAGGCGCGTGTCGGCTGGCATCGTGACTTCCCCGTCGCGCTCGGCATGTTCCTGATGGGCCTCTTCAAGAAGGTCGTCATCGCGGACAATCTCGCCCAGATCGCCACGCCGATCTTCGGCCTGGCGGCAGCGGATGGTCGGGATCCGACCATGGCGGAGGCTTGGGCCGGAGCGATTGCCTACGCGCTGCAGCTCTATTTCGACTTCTCCGGCTACTCGGATATGGCGCTCGGTGCGGCGCGGTTTTTCGGCATCCGCTTCCCGCTGAATTTCCACTCACCTTACAAGGCGGACTCCATCATCGAGTTCTGGCGGCGCTGGCACATGACGCTGTCCCGCTTCCTGCGCGACTACCTCTACATACCGCTCGGCGGGAACAGGAAGGGGCCGAAGCGCCGGTATGTGAATCTCTTCCTCACCATGCTGCTCGGCGGCATCTGGCACGGCGCCGGATGGACCTTCGTGGCGTGGGGAGCCCTGCACGGCCTGCTGCTCTGCGTGAATCACGCGTGGATCGGCGCGCGTAAAAAGATGGCGTGGAAGGCGATGCCAAAGGTGCCCGCCGTGGCGCTCACTTTCCTCGCGGTGCTCATCGGCTGGGTCTTCTTCCGCGCACACGATTTCGAAAGCGCCGGGCGCATGCTCGCCTCGATGTTCGGCCTGCACGGCTTCGGCGGATGGCCGGACAAGGCGGCACGCGTGGTCGCCAGCGCCGAGCCGCTGAAGCTGATCCCGGTGCTCATCGGCGTGTGGCTGCTGCCAAACACCCAGGAGATTTTCGCCCGCTACCGCCCCGCCCTGCGCGTCGCCGGGGCACCCTATCCTGCCGGTGGCACGCGCCGCTGGTGGCAGTGGCGTCCGAGCAAGGCCTTCGCCGCGGCCACGCTGCTGATGGCGATTGCGACCGGCCTGCAATTCGACAAGGTCAGCGAATTCATCTACTTCCAGTTCTGACCCCGTGCCCGCCCTCAAACGCTACCAGACCTTCTTCCTGATGCTGCTCGCCGGCATCGTGGTGCTGGGCTTTGTCTTCAACACGACGGTCAATCCCTTCCGCGTCACGCCGATGCCGTGGAGTTCCAAGAAACTGGACCGCTACCGCGACATCGAGAACGACTGGAACCGCACCTCGAAGGCGGGCCTCGTGCGATCCGGCACGTGGGACGCCGCGATGTTTGGCTCCTCGCGGGTGGATATCGGGCTCGACCCGAACCACCATGTTTTCAACGGCCTGCACTGCGTGAATCTCGGCCTCAATGCCGGCCTGCTGGTGGAAAACCACGCGATGTTCCGCTACTACATGCAGAAGCAGAACCCGCGACTGGTCGTGCTGGCCATCGACGCCGGAGACCTCACCTCGCCGCTGCCGGACAAGAAAAAGAAGAAGGTGGCGGACTTCGCCCTGTCGCCGCTGGACCCGAAGGCGAATCCGCTGGAGCGCGAGCTGCGCTACCATGCCGGGATCTCCACGCTCGCGGCATCCTTCACCACCGTGGGCCGCGCCATCCGTGGCGAGGTCGCGGACCACACGCCGCAGGGATTCCGCCGCGATGCCGAGTTCCCGGAGAACCAGAGGAAGCTCATTTCCTCGCTCTACCTCTCCACCACCTATCGGCTCGCGCAGGCCCGCATCGCGCATGACGGGCTCTCGGAGGGCAAGATGGAGATGCTGCGGGAAATCGTGGCTGAGTGCCGCAAGGCGGATGCCCGGCTGGTAATCTTCTACACGCCGAATCACGTCCTGTTCCAACTCGCCTTCCGCGAACTCGGGGATGTGGACTGCTACTTCGAACGGGATCGCCGCGCCCTCGCGGACCTCGCGGCAGAAGCGAATGCCGCGAATCCCTCGGCCGCACCGATCGAGGTGTGGGATTTCCTCGACGGCCATCCCCTCAATGCCCCGCCGCTGCCTGCCGCGGGTGATACGACGAGCCATCTGCCGAACTGGCTCGATCTCTTCCACGCCACACCCGAGATCGGCAAGGAAATGCTCGACCGCATCGATGGCGGCGGCACTTATGGCGAGCGTCTGACGCCGGAGGGAATCCCGGCACGGATCGCCAAGGTCCGAGCCGATCTCGAAGCCTACGCCGCCCGATATCCGGAGGACCTGGACTTCCTCCGACAGTCGCTTTCAAAATTCCAATCCCCCCCACTCGAGAAGTGACCCGCGCTGTTGTCGCCATGATCAAGGGAGGACTGGGCAACCAGCTCTTTGCCTACGCCGCTGCCCGTGCCTACGCGATCCGCACCCGCCGCGAGCTGTGGATCGACGATGTGTCCGGCTACCAGCGCGACGGCTACAACCGGGCTTACAAGCTGGATCAGTTTCCCATCGCCGCCACCCTGGCATCTCCCCGCTGGCGCTTCGGCGATCCGAAGGGCGTGCATCACAAGTCGATGCGGTCCATGAACAAGGTGCTGCCGCAGGTGCTGAAGTCCTACCTGGCGGAAGATACGGACCTCACGGAAACGCAGCTCACGGGCTTCATCAGCAATCGCCTGGTCGTGCGGCTGAATGGCTACTGGCAGAGCGAGAAGTATTTCTTCGAACGCGCCTCGACCATCCGCAAGGAACTGGAGCCGCCTGCTTTCCCCGATGGCCCGGATGCCGACATGGAGGCTCGGCTTGCCTCGACCAACTCGATCTTCCTCCACATCCGCCGCGACCGCTACTCGCCACGGCTCGGCTCCGGCTACTACGACTCTAGTATCGAGGCGGCGATGTCCACGCTGGGGAGCTGCGAGTTCCACGTCTTCGGCGACGACCTGGACTGGGCGAGGCAGTACATCGACTTCCAAGGCGCTCCGGTGACCTTCGTCACCAGCGAGAGCAGCGATGAATTGCGCGACTTCCGCCTGATGGCCGCATGTCGCCACGCGATCATCGCGAACAGCTCCTTCAGTTGGTGGGCCGCCTACCTGCGCCGCCACGCCGACAAGCGCGTGTGGACGCCCAATGATCCGGGCTGGCCGCTCAAACCCGCGTCGGAATGGACGAAGGTGCCGAACCGGCTCGAGCACTGATCCGCGGATCGCGACTGGCACAACCCGCCCTCCGGTGCCATCGCATCCGGAGGGTCGAGCGGCGAGAATCAGGCCGACTTCGGCGCGATGCGGATGCAGTCCATCGCCACCTCGATGCCGAGGTCGGGACGGCGTTCCTTCACCCAGGTCTCGATGTCGGAAACAGCGGGATAATCGACCGCTCCGACATGACGGAAGCAGCGTGCGTCATCGATGAGCACCACGAAGGGCTGCGTCATCGCGGCGGAGAAAATCGCTTCCAGCTCGCCCCACACCGGGCAATTCAGGTCGCCCTGCGCGGTATCGCCACCGGAATAGTGCCCATCCAGCCAGAAGAGGGTCGGGGCATCCAGTTTGGCGACGATCTGGGGCATCACCTTGCCGCTGTCGCCCTGATGCAGCTCCACATTCGCCACGCCGGCGAACCGCTGCTTGGCCTCCGTGTAAAATTTCTCCGCCAGCTCGATGGAGTAGACCTTGCGGAACTCACCGCGCATCGCCTCGACGGTATCGCCCTTGAAGGTGCCCGTCTCGACAAGGACCTGCAGGCCGTGGCGCTGCTTGTAATCGAGCAGCATCTCGCGCTTGGCAAGCGGCGGCGGCGGGTCGGGACGACCGTCCTCGATCCACTTGCTGTATTTCCGCTTCTCCTTGAGATTCTTGAAAAAAGCCATGCGCGGGGAAAAACTAGGCCGGAGCCGCGCGACGTCCAAGCCGATTTTCGGCAGTTGGCAGTGGAGCTTTACAAGTTCAGGCCATTTAATCATCTTCTTACAAAGGCTGTAAAACCGCCTCTGTTCTCCTTCCCCTTTTTTATGGACGACAACGTTATCATCGATTCCGCCTACACAGACACGGTCAAAAAATTGTATACCGTTCTCTTCGAAGCTTTTATTGTAGCAAAAACAAAGCCGGAGCGTAATGCAGCATTAGCCCGGTTCAAAAATGGATTAAGTGTCGCTCGAGAAGCAAGAGAGGCAGCGAAGGCTGAACTTTAGGTCAGCCTTTCAGAAAGAAGTCAGCACACTAACTTGCTGCAAACGTCCGTCGCGAGAAGTCGATCTTCTGCTCCCGGCTGTCGTGCGGGTGGCTGACGTGGCGGTTGAGGGCTGGCTCCAGGCGGCGGAGAAGGCCGACGCCATTGGCAAGCTGGATGGCGAGGCCGGGGCGGGCATTGACCTCGATCATCAGCGGGCCTTTTTCCTCATCGATCATCACGTCCACGCCGAGATAACCCAAGCCGGTCATCTCGTGGCAGGTGACAGCGATGTCGAGGATGGCATCCCAATGCGGCAACTGCACCCCCACGACAGGGACCTTCAGGTCCGGATGGCGCTCGATGGGATGGCCGTGATGTACGGCGCGTATCGTACGTCCGGTGGCGAGGTCAATGCCGATGCCGATGGCTCCCTGGTGCAGGTTCGCCCGGCCATCCGACTCGCGGGTGGCAGCGCGCAGCATGGCCATCACCGGGTAGCCGTGCAGCATGACCACGCGGATGTCCGGCGCGCCTTGGAAACTGATCTCGGTAAGCACCCGCGCGGGATGGACGCGATACTCGATCAGGCCCACGTCCCGCTTTCCACCGAGGGAAAACAGACCGGCGAGGATATTCGAGCAATGGTGACGGATCTCGTCGAGCGACAAGCGCGAGCCGCTGGGCTTGATGAACCAATCCCCCTCCCGGGCCACGATGACGAGCACGCCCTTCCCGCCCGAGCCGCGGGCGGGCTTGATCACGAAGGAGTCGCGATTCCCCAGGAGCCTGTGGATCATCGCCGCGTCGCGCGGGCTGCTGATCACGCCGTAGGTCTCGGGAACGGCCATCTCCTTCTCCACCGCGAGTTGCTTCGTGCGGAGCTTGTTATCGACCAGGTCGTAGAGCTTGCGCGGGTTGTTCGGCAGCAGGAAGCGGGCGTTCCGCATGTTGATGCCCACCACGCCCATCGCCCGGAGTTCGGAGGGCGTGCGGATCCACCGGTGCCACCAGCGGCGCACCACCGGGGCGGTGGGCTTTGAGGCGACGGACAAAGGACCGGCAGGCTGGGGCGAAACCGCCTCAGATGCCTTCTCTTCCTGTCTGTCGTCCGTCGTCATCACGTCCAAGTGTCCTCACGCCTCCTTGAAATCGCGGAAGCGCATGAGCTCGGAGAGGCGGTAGCCCGTGTAGCGGCCGATCAGGATGATGACCGCCAGCAGGACGAGTAGCATCTCCGGGAAATAGAATGCCAAGTACTGCACCTGCCGGATGCTCATGAAGAGGTAGGCGATGACGGCTACGAAGAGCGACCCACCGACCTGCATGATCGCGCTGCGCTTCCCCTCCTCCTCCCAGATCAGCGACATGCGCTCGATCGTCCAGGCAAGGATGATCATCGGGAAGAGCGTGATCTGGAGGCCATCGCGGATGCCCAGCTTGTAGCTCACCACGCTGAGCACCATCATCAGGAGCGTGACGATGACCACGCAGGCGGCGACGCGTGGAACCACCAGCATGTTAAGCCTTGAAAGTAGGAAGCGGAACCACAGCCCCGCCGCGATGATCACGGTGAACATGATCAGGCCGCTATCCAGCGGGATCTCGAGGAGTGCCAGCGCGAGCAGCACCGGCATGAAGGTGCCGAGCGTGGAGACGCCGATGATATTCCGCATGACGACCACCACGAAGGCCCCCAGCGGGATGAGCACCACGTAGCGGAAGACGGCTTGCTCGGAGGCAGGCAGCCCGAAGATCGTGGAAATCAGCAGCGGTGAGTCCCGCAGGTTGGTGAGTTCCGTGAGCGGGACGAGGTCGCGGATGACGGTGAAGGTGAGCTGCGAAGCCTCCGCATCGCCATTTACTTCGAAGAGCGCGCCACCGCCGCGGTTCCAGACGAAGATTTTCTCCGGATCGAGCGTGGAAGCCGGCTCATCGGGATCGCGGACTTTCCAATCGGCCCCGTCGTAGTATTCCACCAGGCGCGTCGGCTGCTGGCCGCCACGGGCTTCCTCAAGCCTCACGCCATAGGCGAGTCGGGCCGGGACACCGGCCAAATTGAGCAGGTCGATGCCGAGCGCGGGGATCGCGCTGCTGCGTCCGCCGACTTCTCCTTCGTACTGCTTCCGCAGCACCCCGACTTCTTGCGAGGCATCGATGGCATTGATCGCAGTGAAAAGGCTGACGAAGAGCGAATTGGGATCCGCAGAAACCGACTTCGCGCGCTGGACCACGCGCTTCGCCGCATTCTCGGAAGCACCGGACAGCCCCGGGTCTTCTGCCACAGGGAGACCTCCGCCCGAGTGAGGCATGGGCTCTCCGCCGCTCTTCAAGAGCTTCGGGAAGCTGACCCGATAGTAGATGGCTTGATTCCCGGACTGCTTTTCCGAGGCCCAGATCGCGGCGTATTCCCCGCGATCCTTCTCGACGTAGTAGTTGTAGCCCACGGAGCCGGACTCCTGTCCGATCCCCTCGTCCACCGCCGCCGCGGGCAGCGAAAGCCGGGCGCTAACCTTGCCGCCCTCCGGCGACGCCATGAAGGTGATCTTCGCCTCTACCAGCCATTGCTCCGGCAGTGTGCCCGCCTTCAGCGGGAGCCCGAGCCTGACGTGCTTGTAGGCGGCGATGCCACCGCCGATCGCCGTGAGAAAGAGGACGACGAGGAGAAGTTTGACGCGCGAGGCCATGCGGGTGGCGGGCTCGGATCAGCGCATGATCTTCTGGTCCGCGAGATAGGCGCGGGACGGATCGACCCAGCCAAGCTCCTTGATCGTGGTGCGACCGATGAGGACGGGGCTGAGCATGTTGCTGCGGTTGTTGAGGGTGAAGTCAGCGCGCAGCTTCCGCTCGCCGAGGGTGAAATTGAGCCGAACCACCTCGCGGGCCTCGGACTGTCCGCCCGGCTCCTTGATGTGGGCGATGCGGACCAGCGGGGCCTCGATGCGGATGCGCTGGGAACTCTTCTCGCTGGGATCCGTCACGATGAAGCGGACCCACTTCTTCCCGTCCCTTTCAAAAAGTTCCTTCTCCTCCGCGTGGATGGATGAGGTGAGGGCTCCGGTATCGAGCTTCGCCGCGAGCTTCATCTGCGCCTGGCCGACAAGCACCCACTCGCGCCAACCGTAAACCTGCACCGGGTCCGATGTGACGGGCCGCGCCACGGCAGCGGCGACATCTGCATCCGCCTCCTTTCGCTCGGCGGCAGCTTCGTCCTCCTCGGCCACCGGGGGCATCGCGGGCTCCTCGGCAGGTTTTGCCGGAGCGGCTTCCTTCGATGCGGGAGCCGCATCTTTCCCTGCGGCGGGCTTGGCGGCAGGAGCGGTCTCTTTGCCAGCAGCGGGTTTGGCTGGGGCCGGTGCCGGCTTGTTGGTCGCGGGCTTTGGCGGTGCTTCTTCCTTGCCCTTGGCGGGTGCCTCCGCTGCTTTTTCGGGCGCAGCCGGTTTGGCGGTTTCCGGAGCCGCAAAAAGCTCCACGGGCATCGCCAGACAGAGCGCCAGCAGAAGGGACGTAAGGGCTTTTCTTTCGAGGGTCACGCGGGCCGACTATCAGCAGCAGATTTCAGGAAATGCAACGGAATTCCCGATCCCACAAGCTCCCCGGAATGGGTGGTGTCACTGTCGTGGCAATGACTGCAGCGGCTTTTGTTTCCTGCAAGGGACTGCACTTCGACACTCCGAGGGAGAAGGTGGAGGTCTCTGCCCCTGCCACCTGGCATGCAGCTTCCAGCGGCACCGATGGCAAGATCAGCAGCGGGTGGTTGCGCGAGTTTTCCGATGCCGGCCTGACCCGTGCCGTGAATGAGGCACTGGCTCACAATCAGGACCTCATGGCTGCTTCCGCGCGGATGAGGCAGGCGAAGGAGTCCAGCATCTCGGGAAGATCCCGCACCCGCCCGAGGATCGCGGCAGGTGGCACTGCGGGCTTCGACGTGAATGAAAACGGCCGGTCGCCCGCGTCGGAAAGCGAGCGATACGGGCTCTCACTCTCGGCTTCGTGGGAGGCGGATCTGTGGGGTCGGCTGCGTGATTTGAATGCCGCGGATGACGCAAGCTATGACGCGGCACGCGCCGATTTCCGCGGCGCACGGCTTTCCCTCGCAGCCAGCTCGGCAAAGGCATGGTGCAATCTGATCGCCTCCGAGCAGCTTCTGGAACTCGCCCACAGCACCCTCGACTCGAACGAGCGGGTGCTGCGGGCAGTCGAACGCCTTTTCAAAGGGGGCGCAGGCCAAGGCGCGCTCGACGTGCAGCTCGGCCGCACCAACGTCGCATCCTCCCAGCGGGCAGTGAAAGCAGCCCAGCTCGACCGCGACAATGCGGCCCGTGCCTACGAAGTCCTCACCGGCAAATATCCCTCGGGGAAAACCTGGGCCTCGCGGGACCTCCCGGAGATGAAACGCGGTGTTCCGGCGGGGCTGCCTGCGGATTTGATTGAGCGCCGCCCGGATCTGGCAGCGGCCCGGGCAAGGCTCTTCGCCAGCGCCAAGCGCGCGGACGCCACCCGGAAAGCGATGCTTCCCAGCCTGGCCCTCAGCGGCAGCACCGGCACACCGGTCTCGAATTACTCGAATCTCCTGAATCCGGCGTATCTCGCCAGTTCCGTGGCGGCAAATTTCGCCCAGTCGGTTTACGAAGGCGGAGCCTTGGCAGCCGACACCCGCGGTGCGCTCGCGGCGAACGAGGCGGCCGTGCATGACTATTCGCAGGCGGCCCTGGAGGCCTTCCGCGAGGTGGAGTCCGCGCTCGGCGGCGATTCCTCGCTGGCCGAGCAGGAAACCTACCTCGTCTCGGAGGTGGAGCAGGCGGCGCTCGCTCAGAAGCAAGCCGCACGAGACTATTCGGACGGCGTGAATGACGACATTCTCCGTGTGCTGGAATCCCAGAGCCGCGCGACGAACTCCCGCGCCGGCCTCATCCGGCTGCGAAACGAGCGTCTGCAAAACCGTATCGACCTCCACCTTGCCCTCGGTGGCGACTTCGAAACCAACGCCCGCTGAAAATTTCGGGAGCAAATTCCCCTGTCGGGCTTCGTATTTGGCAAACCTGTTTTTGCGGTCCATCTTCCTGCCGCTTTTTCCCTGATGCTCCTGCGCCTGCTCATTCCCCTTCTCATCCTGGCCACCGGCGGCTTTGCCGGTTGGCGTCTTGGCAAGCCCACGGACGCCCCGAAGCCCGATCCCGCGCCGCCGCAGGTGATGAAGACGGAGATCATGGAGCTCCAGCGCACGGACTTTCAGGTGAATATCGAAAGCCAGGGCACCATCCGCGCCCACTACACGACCACCGTCACCTCGCAGGTCGCCGGGACGATCGTGAAGCTGCATGACCGTTTCGAGGACGGGGCTTTTTTCAAAAAGGACGAGATCCTCGCCGAGCTTGATCCCGCTGATTTCCAGGTCGCCGTCTCAGCCGCCGACTCCGGCGTCGCCCGCGCCGAGGCCGTTCTGGTGCAGGAAGAGGCACGGGCAAAGCAGGCCCGCCTGAATTGGCAGGACCTCGGCTACGACGAGGAACCCTCCGAACTGGTCCTGCGTATCCCGCAGCTCAAGGAGGCGAAAGCCTCGGTGGATGCGGCCATGGCTGAACTGGAGCAGGCCCGCCGCGATCTGGAGCGCACGAAGATCCGCGCGCCCTTCGATGGACGCGTGCAGCAGCGCGCCGTGGGACTCGGCCAATCGGTCGGCGGCTCCACTCCGCTCGGTGAGATCTTTGCAACTGACTTCGCGGAAATCCGCCTGCCGCTCGCTCCACGCCAGCTTGAATTCGTCAATCTCCCCTCACACCCCGGCGATCCCGAGGTGCCGGTGACTCTGACGGACGCCATTGCCCAAAATAACAATGTGCAGTGGGAAGCGCGCATCGTCCGCACCGAGGGAGCGCTGGATGAGTCGTCCCGAGAACTCTTTGCAATCGCCCGTATTGACGATCCTTTCGGCATCGTTTCCGGCAAGCCTCCGCTCCGGATCGGCCAACCGGTCCGAGCCTCCGTCCGCGGCAAGATCCTTGATGACGTCTTTGTCATCCCCCGCTACACCATGCGCGGCGTGAACCGCATCTACCTCGTTGATCGCCAAGAGCCCGCTATTCTGCGGACAAACATCGAGCCCGTGTGGTCCACTGCCGACCTTCTTGTGATCAAGGAAGGCCTGGAGCCCGGCCAATGGCTCGCCACGACCCGCCTGCCCTACGCACCGAATGGCGCGCCCGTGGAAGTGATCGAGCGGCCCATCGCCGCGGAGACCCCGGTGAAGGCGGATGCGCCAAAGGCAAGCGGCTCATGAGATCCGGTTCCTGAGCTGGAATCACTTATCGGCTGACAATTAAGGTTTCTTAAATTTTTCTTGTTGCGGAGCGGAATTTTTGAAATTCCTTACGCGTCATGAGAACCGCCTCGTTCCTCGCCGCACTGCTCTGCACCGCCCCTCTGGCGAACGCCAAATCCGAGCTGGAGCTTCTCCAGAACCGGTGCGCGGAGATGGAACGGCAGATCCGGGCATTGGAAACCGAGAACAGCCAGCTCAAGTCGCAGGCCTCCGTTTCCACGAAGACCGTGGTCGAAACTGCAAAGCCGGTCACCGTCTCCACGACCAAGCCAAAGACTTCCACCACTGCCCCGGCGAAAACCGCCACGGCAGCAGCGACCAGCCCGTCCTCTTCCTCCTTCGCTACGGTCCGCCCTGGCGACACCTTGGAAAAAGTGGCCAAGCGGAACGGCACCACGTCAGCGACCTTGGTGAAGCTGAACAAGCTGAAGAATCCTTCTCTGATCCAGCCCGGCCAGAAGCTTCTCCTTCCTGACAAGGCCCCGGCGGCTGTCGCAAAGAAGACCGCACCGGCTGCGCCTTCCACCTCCACGCCCGCACCTACCCCCGCTCCGCGCGGAGGCACGCACATCGTGAAGGCGGGCGAGACATTCTACAGCATCGCCCGCCACTACGGCATGAGCTCCGATGCCCTGCAGGCGGGAAATCCGCACATCAAGGCGGACAAAATGCGTGCCGGCCAAACGCTGAATCTCGGCGGCAGCAAGCCCGCGCAAAAGACGACGGCCACCGCGAAAGCGAAGACCTCCCCTTCCCCGGCTCCCGCCACGGCCTCCACCAAGGCTCCTGCGGTGACGAATACGGCCAGCCGCGAACCCGCTCCTGCGCCACAGCCGACCACCGAAACGGTCGGCAACAACCCCAAGCTTCGGCTCATTGTCATCAATGAGCCCATCGGTTTCGGTGATTTTGCCGCAGCACACGGCACGACCACCGCGAAACTAAATGCCCTGAACGGCCACAGCCTGAATCCCAGTACAGTCCTTGCAAAGGAGTCGGAGTTCTACGTTCCCGCCCAGCCTTGAGAATTCGAGGCTCCGACTTCCTTGGGTTTTGGCCGCAAAGGTCATGGCACCCGTCCGGGATCCGTCCCGGGCGGGTTTTCGCTTTTCGGAAAAGGACCTGAAGCTTGAACCGGCTTTGGGCCTTGGATCACCCCACCTTCCGCCTCAAGGCGACACCGCAAGGCGCTGTGGACCCTCGGACTCGCCGAAGATGAAGCCGTTTTCCTTGTAGGTCTTCAGGCGGAAATGGGTGGCCGTGGAAATCACGCCGTCCATGGTGCTGAGCTTTTCGGAAACGAAGCGGGCCACTTCGCGGAGGTCGCTGCCTTCCACCACCACCATCAGGTCGTATCCGCCGCTGGCGAGGTAGCAGCTCACCACCTGATCGAAGCGGGCGATGCGCATGGCGAGGCGGTCGAAGCCACCGCCGCGTTCCGGAGTGACCTTCACCTCGATGAAGGCGGACACATCGACATCGCCTGCGGCCTCGGGATTGATGACCGCCTGATAGCCCAGGATGGTGCCGTTCTTTTCCCACTCGGCGAGGCGCGAGCGGACTTCCTCCTCCGACAGCGAGAGGACCTCGGCGAGTTCCTGATGGCTGTAGCGGGCTTGTTGGCGGAGGAGCTGGAGAAGCGGGTCGATCGACATGACGGCGGCGTTCTAGCGAGGCTGCCCGCCCTCCGCAAGACCCGTGGACGGCGTGACACGTCAGTCCTTCGTCATCAGGAAATCGACGGCAGTCCGGTAGGCGGGCTCCGGGAGACTCCACATCACATCGCCGTGACCGAGATCCGGCAGCAGCAGCCGTCTCCCCTGCCCCTCGGCGCAGGCGGAAAGGAGCTGCGCCGACTGGTCGGGCGGGATCACGCCGTCGCGTCCACCGTGGATGAAAAGCAGCCGGGCATCGGTGCGGTGGACGCTTTCGATTGGCTTGATCCGCTTGGGATCGAAGCCCGCGGCGCTGCGAACATCCGAGCGCACCCAGGGCAGAAAAGGAACCATCGCACCGCTGTAGATCTGACGGGCATGATGACGCATGATCTGGGATAGATCGGCAAAAGGCGCCAGGAGCACCGCGGCCTCGGCTCGCGAGTCCCGCGGCAGGGTCTGGAGCGCGACCGCCGCCCCCATCGAGTAGCCCCAGAAAACGTCCTTGCCCTGAGGCCGCTGATCCCGCTTTCGGGACGCCTTGATCACCCGCAGCGCGTCGTCCACCTCACGCATTCCGTAGCTAGCGCGCTCACCACCGCTCTTGCCGTGGCCACGGGAATCCCACGCGACGCAGCGGAATCCTGCGGCGGTCAGGCGCTTGGCGACGGGGAGCATCTGCTCCTTCGTATTCCCGAAGCCGTGAAAAAGATAGGCCGTGCCGAGCTTCGGCACGGCAGGATCGGCCGGTAGCTCCAAAGCAGAGATGACCACTCCATCCGCCGCGACCACGTCAAAGCGCACCGGCTTCGTCGCGGTCTCCTTTTCCCAATGACCGGCCTCTAGCACGCGCCGCGGCACGGTCATTACGTCCGCGGCACGCCGGGTCAGGCAGCCGGTCAGGGAAATGGTGACGAGGATAAGGAAGGCCCTCCACATGGGAGGAGCCGTATCAGAGCTTCGCCAGATAGGCGATGCTCTGCTTGATGCTGGCCATGGCGTCCGGAGACTGGTCCTGCTCGACGTGGCAATTTTCGACACCGGCCTTTTCCGCAGCGGCGAGGATCGGCTCCATCGGGATGATGCCGTTGCCGAGTTCCTTGAAGGCGTCCTGAGGCAGGTTACCGAATTCCGGCAGCTTGAGCCCGTCCTTGAGATCCTTCAGGTGAAGCTGGGAAACACGACCGGAAAGCTTAGTGATCAGCTCCACGGGATCGAGGTTCGCGACCTTCACCCAGAAGATATCGATCTCGAACTTCATGTCCTTGCTGAACTGCTCGATGAAGACGTCGTAGCCCGTCTTGCCGCCTTCCTTCGGCTGGAATTCAAAAGCGTGGTTGTGGTAACCGAGTTGGATGCCAGCGGCTTTGGCAAGTTCCGCGGCCTTGTTCGCGTTCGCGGCGACCTTCTTGTAGTCATCCAGCGTCTTGCGCTCGCCGTCATGCAGGTAAGGGATGACGAGGTGGCTGAGCCCGACTTCCTTGGCCTTTTCGAGGGTTTTCTGGAAGTCGCTCATCGAGGCATCCTTCGGGCTCGTCACGCTGGTCCACTCGAAGTGGGTGGAATTCAGCACCAGACCGGCGGACTTCGCCCCGTCGATCAATGGCTGGCAATTCGGGAAGCCGTAGGCTTCGACCTGCTTGTAGCCCGCTTCCGCGACGGCCTTCAGGGTTCCGGCAGTGTCTTTTCCGAGCGCATCGCGCAGGGTGTAAAGCTGGATGCCGATGTTCTTGCGGTACTTGTTATCCGGGGCCAGCGCGGCGAGCAACTGGCTGGCGGGAGTCAGGGCGAGCGACGAGACGACGGCGGAACGCAAGAAGGTGCGACGTTGCATGGTGTCGAAGCTCGCCGCGGGAGCCCGCCATGGCAAGCATGCGCGTCGGCATTTGCCGCATGCCACGGACTTTGTGAAAAATTTCACAAACTGCCTTGCCCGAGGGGCTTCCTTGGGGCCTGATTCCGGGGCCGGGAATAACCCAATGAGCCGCTCCACGACCGAATACCAAGCCCCCGACGTGGCCACGAAGGCCGCCGAGTACCACGAGGAAACGACGGACTTGATGGGCGAAAAGATGGTCCTGAACATGGGACCATCCCACCCCGCGACGCACGGCGTGCTGCGCCTGATCCTGGAATTGGACGGGGAAATCATCACCAAGGCCGACCCGGACGTGGGCTTCCTGCACCGCGGCGACGAGAAGATCGCGGAAAACATGCACTACAACCAGTTCGTGCCCTACACGGACCGGCTGGACTACCTCGCACCGCTGGCGAACAACGTCGCCTACGCCTGCGCCGTGGAGAAGCTGATGGGCTGGGAGCTGCCACCCCGTGGCCAGGCCCTGCGCGTGCTGTGCTGCGAGCTGGCCCGCATTTCCTCCCACCTGCTCGGCGTCGGCGTCTGCGCCATGGACGTGGGTGCGATGACCGTTTTCCTCTACACCTTCACGGAGCGGGAGAAGATCTACAATCTCTGCGAGCAGCTCACCGGGGCGCGTTTCACGACCTCCTACACTCGCGTCGGCGGCCAGCTCCGCGACATGCCTCCGGGCTTCGAGCAGTCCGTCCGCAAGTTCCTGACCGAGTGCGAGGCGACCATCGAGGAAGTCTCCAAGCTCCTGGACAAGAACAAGATCTACCGCGACCGCATGTGCGACATCGGGATCATCTCGAAGGAGTCCGCGATCGCCTGGGGCCTCACCGGCCCGAATCTCCGCGCCTCCGGCGTGCCCCGCGACCTGCGCAAGGACCGCCCCTACCTCGGCTACGAGAAGTATGACTTCGACGTGATCGTGGCGGACGAGGGCGACTGCTACGCCCGCTACCAGGTGCGGATGGAAGAGCTGCGCCAGTCGGTGAAGATCTGCCGCCAGGTGCTCGACACCATGCCAGAGGGCCCGGTGAACCTGGCCGACTCGAAAAGCATCCTGCCGAACAAGGAGAAGGTGCTGATGTCGATGGAGGAGCTGATCCACCACTTCATCGTGGCCACGCAGGGCATCGACGCGCCTCCAGGCGAGGTCTATTTCGGCGCGGAAAACCCGAAGGGCGAGCTGGGCTTCTACATCCACTCCACGGGTGGAGGCGTGCCGCATCGCCTGAAAATCCGCAGCCCCTCCTTCTGCAATCTTTCCCCGCTCTCCGTGCTGCTGCCCGGCCACATGATATCTGACGTCCCGGCCGTGCTCGGTTCGCTCGATTTCGTGATGGGCGAATGTGATCGCTGACGTATAAGTGATTCGTTATGAAAAAGACGATCCTCCTCAGCATCCTGATGGCCGGTGTTTCCTTCGCCGGATTCGAAAAGTGGACCAACAAGGACGGCAAGACCGCCGAACTTGACTTGGTGAAAGTCACCGAGACCGGTGGCGAGAAAGCCGGTGAATTCAAGATGCGCAACGGCAAGTCCGTGACGCTGAAGCTCTCCGACCTCGCCGACGCAGACCAGAAGCGTCTGGAGGAATGGAAGCCCGCCGCTGCACCCGCGGGAGAGGCCAAGCCGAGCGTCTTTGACAAGGACCTCGACGGCAACCTGGTGAAGCTGGAGGGCAAGTCCCTGAAGAAGTATGAACTCACGGCGAAGCCGACGAAGTATTATCTCTTCTACTACACTGCCTCTTGGTGCGGCCCGTGCCAGAAGTTCACTCCATCGCTCGTCGAGTTCTACGAAAAGAACAAGCCGGGCAACGACACCTTTGAAATCGTGCTGGTCACCAGCGACGCCGATGAGGACGCCATGGAAGGCTATGCCGTCGAGAAGAAGATGAGCTGGCCTCACCTGAAGCTCTCGAAGACCGAGAAATTCAAGAAGTCGGTCGCTCATCCCGGCGGCGGCATTCCGAACCTGGTGCTGACCGACTTGGAAGGAAAGATCCTCAAGTCCAGCTACGAGGGCAAAGAATACAAGGGCCCCCACGTGGTCATGAACCACCTCGAAACGCTCCTGAAGGAGTGACAGCCAGTCTCCCGACGTCCCATTTCCAACATGTCCGCCTCGATCCTCGCAGAAAACGTCGCCTCGCCGGAGACGCCCGGCTCGAAGTTCTACCCGCCTTTCGTGCCGACGGCGGCGCTTGAAGCCGAGGCGGACCAGCGCCTCGCCCAGTTTCCCGAGGATCAGAAGCGCTCGGCAGTCCTGCCGCTGCTCCACTTCATCCAGCACCATCACGGCTTCATTTCCGCGGAGGCGATCGAATGGGTCGCCGAGCGTCTGGCGATCCAGCCTGTGAAGGTGCTGGAAGTCGTGACCTTCTACCCCGGCTTCCGCCAGTCGGCTCCGGGCAAGGTCCACTTCCGCGTCTGCCGCACGCTTTCCTGCGCGATGGGCGGCTCGCACGAGTTGATGGAGAAACTCTGCGAACTGACTGGCATCGACCGCTCGCACGCCGATGCCCACCATCATCCCGTGACCGTATCGCCCTGCGGCAAGTGGTCGGTGGAGTTCGCCGAGTGCCTCGCTTCCTGCGGCACTGCTCCGGTCTGCCTGGTGAATGACGATTTCCACGAGGCCGTCACCGCGGAGAAGGCCCAGGGCTTGCTCGACCAATACGCCGACGGCCACTCTTCTCACTGATACCCTTTCCCTGATCACTCGGCACTTCCCATGATCACCTACAAAGCCGGCAAGCAGCCCGACTCCCGCGAATACCGACTCATCTTCAAGAACGTCGATCGCGAGGGCTGGGACCCGTCCATCGACTGCTACCTGCGCGATGGCGGCTACGAGGAACTGAAGAAGGCGATGGGCATGGAGCCCAAGGCGATCACCGAGGAGGTGAAGAAGTCCGGCCTGCGCGGTCGTGGCGGTGCAGGCTTCCCCACCGGCCTGAAGTGGACCTTCATCCCGCCGAACAACACGAAGCCGGTCTATCTGATCTGCAATGCAGACGAGTCCGAGCCCGGCACCTTCAAGGACCGCTACATCCTGCACCAGGACCCGCACCAGCTCATCGAGGGCATGGTGATCTCCTGCTTCGCCGTCGGCGCGAAGGTTGCCTACATCTACATCCGCGAGGAATTCCCCGGCGCTGCGATCATCCTAGAGAATGCCATCGCCGAGGCCCGTGCGAAGAACTTCGTCGGCAAGAACGTCCTCGGCTCCGGCTTTGACGTGGAAATCTACGTTCACCGCGGTGCCGCCGCCTACATCTGCGGCGAGGAGACCGGCCTGATCGAGTCGCTTGAGGGCAAGCGCGCTTACCCGCGCATCAAGCCGCCCTACTTCCCCGCAGCGCTGGGCCTCTACATGTGCCCGACCATCGTGAACAACGTGGAGTCGCTGTGCCACGTGAAGCACATCGTCCGCATGGGCGGCGACGAATACGCGAAGCTCGGAGTGAAGAACAACACCGGCACCCGTATCCTCTGCGTTTCCGGCGACGTGAAGAAGCCGGGCTACTTCGAAGTCGAAGTCGGCAAGGTGACCATGCGCGAACTGCTCTACGACATGTGTGGCGGGCCGAAAGACGGCTGCGAATTTAAAGCCGTCATCCCCGGAGGTTCTTCCTCCAAGATTCTCCGCTGCGAGGAAGAATTCACCCTCAAGGGCAAGGGCCCCGAAGGTTCCGACCTGAAGCTTTCTTTCTGGGACATCCCGATGGACTTCGACTCCCTCGCCGCCTGCGGCACCATGGCCGGCTCCGGCGGGGTCATCGTCCTCGACAACACCCGGAAGATCTCGTGGGTGCTCAACAATATCAACACCTTCTACGCCCACGAATCCTGCGGCCAGTGCACGCCGTGCCGCGAGGGCTCCATGTGGATGAAGAAGATCTCCGACCGCATTGTCGCCGGCGAAGCCTCGCCAAAGGACGTCGCGACGCTGGAGAGCGTGGCCTACCAGATCGACGGCCGCACCATCTGCGCCTTCGGTGAAGCCTCGTCCTGGCCGGTGGAAGCGATCATCGCGAAATTCCGCGACGAACTCATCGCCGACACCAAGCCGGAGAACGACGCAGTCCCGCAGAACGCGGAGGCCGAAGCCCAGCGGCGCTACCTGCAGCACGCGTGACAGAACCATCGGAGGCTGCGGCCCGGGTGGAAACCTCTCCCATCCCTCCCCCGGGCTTCCCGCTTTCAAGTGACGAAGCTTCCTTCCGACCGGTCGGGACGGAGGACAGGATTGTCCTGTTAGATGCACTCCGCGGTTTCGCGCTCTTTGGCGTGCTGCTTGCAAACATGTCGGGATTCAAGTTCCCGCTCGTCTCCTTTCTCTATCCTTCCGAGGACTTCCATCATCCGGGGCCTTGGAATGAAGTCGCGGAAACCGTGCTTCTTTGGCTCGTCTCCGGGAAGTTCATGAGCATCTTCGCCTTCCTCTTCGGCGTCGGTCTCGCGCTTCAGGAGAAACGGGCTGCGTCACGAGGACTCGCCTTCGGCCCGTTCATTCGCTGGCGGATGGTCCTGCTCCTCGCTGCCGGGGTGATCCACGGGATCCTGCTGTGGCCCGGTGACATACTCGCGGTCTACGGGATCTTCGGATTGCTCTCCCCCATCCTGCTCGGATGGAGAGCCCGCACGCTTGCGGGCGTCGTCCTTGCGATCGCCCTGATCTCCATTGCCGCCCACGTCATCCTGACGTTGGCCTTCCACGAGAGCGGTGCCGTTTACGCGGACCGGGAGTCCATCGAGCTTTGGATTGAGGGATATCGGCAAGCCTCACTGCCCGGCGTCATTCAGCTCCGCATCCAGGAGTGGAAAATGGTCTGGGTGACGGCTTACCTGAGCGACTTCTCCTATGCGTTCCTCTTCTTTGTCACGGGATTGGCGACCGGTAAATCAGGCCGCTTTCTGGATTGGCTGAGCCCTGGCTTCAAGGTGGGCCGAGGCTTCGTCATCGCCTTTCTTGTCGCGCTGGTCATCACCATCATCGCCTTGATCATCTTCCGAGGCCCGGAACCGATCAGCCGGGACGCCTCGATCTTCGCCTATCTCGCCATCCTCGTGGGGAACTGGATGCTTGCCTGGGGATACATGGCGGGCTTCGCACGACTGCACACCCGCATTGCGGCCTCGGATCTTATGAAGAGCCTGCGCTGTGTCGGCAGGATGTCGCTGACGAACTACCTGCTCCAGTCGATCATCGCGAATGCGGTCTTCATGCCCTTCGGACTCGGCCTCTATGGCCAAGCCTCTTTCTGTGAAGGCCTTGCACTGTCGGCGATCATCTTCGCCTTCCAGATGATCTTCAGCCGCTGGTGGCTTTCACGCCACAACTCGGGTCCGGCGGAGTATCTGTGGCGGGCGCTGTCCTATCCGCGATGATTTCCTCCGCCGCTCGGGAAGCCTTGC
Source organism: Luteolibacter flavescens (assembly GCF_025950085.1). Lineage (NCBI taxonomy): Bacteria > Pseudomonadati > Verrucomicrobiota > Verrucomicrobiia > Verrucomicrobiales > Verrucomicrobiaceae > Neoluteolibacter > Neoluteolibacter flavescens. The sequence goes on along the minus strand of NZ_JAPDDS010000001.1, from coordinate 96,951 downwards.
GTTTCTTCCGTCTGAAGGGATGAAGCATCTGCCCGAAGTAGCTGCGCGGCATTTCCTCGTTCACGCCGAAGGATTCCGGCTCGTGATCGGGACAACGGTATGTCCCGAAGGCTAGGTCCATCAGCGGCGAGATGTTCGCGTAGTTCCCGGCGTCACGCACACGGTCGTGGTGCCAGTGATGAAGCTCCGGCGCACCGACGAACCAGCGCAACGGACCGATGGGCAGCCGCACATTCGAGTGAATGTAGATCGCCCAGATGCCACGGAAGGCGATGAGGCCCGCCAGCGTCTCCAGCGGAAAACCCAGCAGGAAGACGGGCAGATTGATGAGCCCCATCGTATAGACGGTATCGAGCGGATGCTCCCGGTGTGCCGCCAGCCAATCCAGGTGCTCGGCGCTGTGATGCACCGAGTGGAAGCGCCACAGGAATGGCACCCGATGCTGGAGGCGGTGCCCCCAATAGACGAAGAAGTCGCTGAGCAAGATCACCTCCACCGCCTGCAGCCACCATGGCTGACCTGCGACCGCCGCACGAAACGCAGCCGGCACCACGCCATCGATCCAGTCGCCGAAGCGGCTCAGCACCCACAGCACGATCCCGCTCCACAGGAGATACTGCCCGAGGAAGAAGCAAAGATCCAGCCACCACGCCGGGCGGAAGAAACGCTGCCCGTGCTTCGCGGGAAACGCCCGCTCCAAGGGATAGAAGACCAACGCAAGGAACAGGAAGCTTCCCGCCGTGGCCAACAGCATCGAGGGGACGTTCATGGCTCGTCTTTCTTTTCCTGCTCCTGCCTCTGATCAAGTATCTGATCAACGCTCTTCCGATCCAACAAGCTGTCGATGCTCTTCGATCCGGGCAGGAGTCGACGCTTTTCAGACTCATCGTCCTCTTCCTGAGGCGGAGGCAGGATGCCGATCTTCGAGCTCGGCAACATCGCCCGATCACTCTTCCGCCCGGCAGGTGGGGAGATGAAATCCGCATTGGTGCGGGAGTCTTCGCTTTCCTTGGGAACTCCCGGAATCGTCACCCCCTCAATGTCGGACACAAAGCTACTCTTCGACCCCGGCAAAGTGGCCCGTTCTCTGACCTCATCCTTCGCCCGCCTCTCCTCGGACTTCGTCTGACTCCACCAGACGTAGCAACTGGCGAGCAGCACGGTGCTGCACAGCGCGAGGACCTTTGGCCAGTAACGCACGATTCTCATTTCGCACGCATATATCGATGTCCAGGGGAAGATCAAGAATCCCCCTCTCCTTGACGCCGAGTTTACACGAATGCCGCCCCGTGACTTGGATCTGGAGTCCGAAGCGCGCCTCGTCGCTTATCCTGATGCGGACCTTCCTGCACCTTGGGCGTATTCAAGGCTTCAGTGACCGCGGCGACTCCGAACTTGAGCTCTGCGATCACCGCCGGGCTGACGCTGCGCGGGCTCCCCTCTTCCGGCTCGGTTTTTCACGCGCGAAAGGTGCGTTGGGGCTCTGCTGGCAACCAATGGCACTCACGAGAACCAACAAGTCACAAAATCTCCAGGAGATCGTATCACTGGCGGTTGAATCGCGCGACCTCGCGTTGAGCCTCGCGGAGTTCAACCTTTGCCTTCAGGTCGTGGCGCTGGTCGGAGTGGGTCTTGCCCTTGCCGACGCCGATCTCGACCTTCACCTTGCCGTTCTTCCAATACATCTTCAGGCACGGAAGCGAGGCCCCCTTGATGGAGGTGGCCTGGTCGAGCTTCAGGATCTCGCGCTTGTGGACGAGCAGCCGCCGCGGACGGCGTGCCTCATGCTGGAACCACGTGGACGCGGTCTCCCATGGCTGGATGTCGCAGCCGTAGAGAAAGAGCTGACCCTTGTCCACGCGGGCAAAGGCGTCGGAGATATTGACCTTCCCGGCACGGATGGATTTCACCTCCGTGCCCTTCAGCTCGACGCCCGCCTCGTAGGTGTCCGAGATATTGAAATCCCGGCGCGCCTTGCGATTGCTGGATATTTCCGCACTCACGATGTTTCACGCCACCTCAAAGGCGTGGATAGGCAAGGTGTCGCTCAGGACTCGGCTTGCACCGGGTCGGCGAGCTTGATCTTGCCCTCGATGATTTCGGTCAGCGCGATGTCAGCCGCGCCCATGCTCGGGCGAGTCGGGATCAACGGCGAGCGGCCGCTGTTCAACTGGCGGACACGCTTCGAGACCATGTTGATAAGGACCAGCGGATCGCTGACAATCTCGGATGCCTTCTCGACAAGATCGCTTTTCATGGGTGTTCCTGGAAACCGGGAATGAGGCTTAGGCTGCTCGAAGGGGACGATATTCTCTTGAGACATGCCGGGCCGTGAATTCCTCACCGGCCCTATGCGGCCGGAAGGCGGGAGAGACCAAATCGGCCCGACAATGGCAAGGGCAAAATCGGTATCCCACGAAAATCACATCAGTTCGGGCCCATCAGATCCAGCCCGAACCGGCGCAGGATGACCACCGTCAGCCAGAAGAATCCAACCGTGAGCAGGCAATTCACGCCGAGCGCCGCCCAGAAGTTCCAGCCCTTCCGGAGCATCCACGGCAGGATGAGGAACATCGGCAGCGTCGGCAGCACGAACCAGAAGGTGCTCTCGGCGTGCTTCGCGATTCCTTCGCTCTCCTGCTTCTCCGCCTGCATCCAGACCATCGCCACCAGCGAGGTGAGCGGGAGCGCGATGAGCAGCGCTGAAAGCTTTTCATTGAAGAGTTGGATCTTCGTCACCAGCAGGATGACTGCGGCGGTGATGAAGAGCTTCACGGCGTCCTTTGGCCCGAAGCTGAGAACCTTGTCCCAAGGGATCTTGTCCATGACGCCACTCTCGCGATCGCGCTCCGGGCATCAAGCTCGGGATGCACGCCCGCTCGGGGAAACTCGCTCGGGGGCGATTCCGTCACTACAAACCGGGTTGCCTTCGCGATGGAAATCAGCGCCTACGAAGCGTATCAATCCGCCTGTCAACCCATGAAAGCCTCTTCATCCCGCCGCGATTTCCTCAAGGCCGCCTCGATCGGATCCGCACTCTTCGGCACCGGCTCCGCCTCCCTGCTAGCCCAGGAAACCCGGAAATCCACGGAAAACCGCGGGATGCCGAAGAAGATCATCTTCATGGTGAGCGACGGCATGAATCACGGCGCGCTCTCGCTGGCGCAGCACAGCCGCTCGGTTTTCGAGGGCAAGGTGACGAACTGGGTGAAGATGTACCGCGAGATGCCCGTGGTGCGCTCGCTGGTGGAGACCTTCTCCGCGAATAGCGTGGTGACCGACTCCGCCGCTGCCGCCAGTGCGTGGGGTGGCGGCCACCGCGTGAACAACGGCTCCATCAACGTGGACGCCGCTACCGGCAATGACATCGAGACGCTCCACTCCCTGCTGAAGAAGAAGGAGATCCCGCTCGGTCTGGTCTCGACCGCCACCATCACCCACGCGACTCCCGCGGGCTTCGCGGCGAACGTGAACAGCCGCGGCGACGAATCCCAGATCGCTATCCAGTACCAGCAGCGCGGCGTGGACGTGCTCCTCGGCGGCGGCCAGAAGTTCTTCCCGGATGACCTGGTGAAGAAGTTCTCCGACAGCGGCTACGACATCCTCAAGAGCCGCAAGGACCTGGTGGCCGCCCAGCCGGATGCGAAGAAGCCGGTGCTCGGCCTCTTTTCCTCGGGCCACGTGCCACTCGCCATCGACCGTGAGGCAAAGGCCGACCTGCAAGAGACCCTGCCGACGCTGGCCGAGATGTCGGAGCTGGCCGTGAAGCGCCTCGACGCGATGGCGCGCGACCAGTGGTTCCTCATGATCGAAGGCGCGCGCATTGACCACTGTGGCCACGCCTCTGACGCAGCGGGCAGCATCCGCGAGCAGCTCGCCTTTGACGACGCGATCGGCGCGATGCTCGCCTACGCCACCACGCACCAGGACGTGCTGCTCATCATCACCACGGACCACGGCTGCGGCGGCATCCAGCTCAATGGCGTGAATGCCGACCCGAACCAGGGCATGGCCCCGGGGATCTACAACGGCACCACCGCTGCCTTCGAAAAGATCCGCAAGTTCACCCGCTCCTTCGAGTGGATGGGGAACTCCGCCTCCGGCCTCAGCGGCCCGAAGCTGGGCGAATACATCCACGGCCGCACCGGCATCGAGCTGGACAAGGAGGAGCTGAAGCAGGCGCAGGGCCTGAAGAGCGACCGCCTCGCCGCCCTCTTCGCCCGGCGCCACGGCATCTCGTGGACCAGCGCGAATCACACCGGGGATCTGGTGGAATTCTGCGCCTACGGTCCGGGCAGCCATCTTTTCCCCGGCTTCCTGCGGAATGACGAGGTGCGTCCGCGCCTGCTATCCGCGCTCGGGGTGGCCTGATCCACGCCCAGCATACTCTGCTTGCGGGAGGCGGAAAACCTGCGGAAATAGCATGCGTGCAACCTTTCCGCCTCATCCTCCCGCTCGTGCTCGCTGTCGCTGCCTGCGGGCCGGTCTCCCTGCCCGGCACCGCGACTGCCGCGCCCGCCGTGGCAGCCACGAACCTGACCGCCGCCCAGAAGGCCGCGATCGGCCGAAAAATCTGGCAAAACGAGTGCGGCGGCACCGTCGCCGGGCTCACCACGTGGAATGCGGGCGAGGAATTCCCGTCGCTCGGCATCGGCCACTTCATTTGGTATCCTGCGGGCTTCAACGGCCGCTTTGAGGAAAGCTGGCCGCAGTTCGTGGCCTTCGCCCGCCAGCAGGGTGCCACCCCGCCGGCCGTGGCCTTGCAGCGCCACTCGCCGTGGAAGACGAAGGCGGAATTCCGCGGCCCGCAGCTCGACCAGCTCCGCCAGTGGCTGGCGAACAACGTGCCCGTCCAGACCGACTTCATCATCGCCCGCTCCCGAGGCGCGCTGCCGAAGATCCTGGCCGCCGCACCCGCCAGCGACCGCGCGCGCCTGCAGGCGAACTACAACAAGGTGGCCAGCACCGCGAACGGCACCTACGCGCTGATCGACTACGTGAACTTCAAGGGCGACGGCACCCAGCCGAGCGAACGCTACAATGACAAGGGCTGGGGGCTCCTCCAGGTGCTCGGCAGCATGAAAGACGTGCCCGCGGGCCAGCCTGCCGCCGCCGAATTCTCCGCCAGCGCGAAGCGCATGCTGAGCCGCCGCATCGACAATGCCCCGCCCGCCCGCGGTGAAGGCCGGTGGAAAGAGGGCTGGCTGAATCGCTGTAGCACCTACGCGCGCCCGCTCTGAGGCCGCGCACCGCCCCACATCCACGCGCACCCACTCCAGCCGAAGGCGGCAGCACCGGACGGACGTCCCGGTGCCGCCCGGCCTGCCCGTCCCGCCTCCCATGAAACGCCACCTGCCCGGACTCTCCTGGCCCCGTATCGAAGACGGGCCCATCCGCGTGGCGTGCCATTTCTGCGACGCCCTGCAGGACGCGCCGCGGCTGAAGGAGGGGGATGCCGCCCACTGCTGCCGCTGCGGCGAGGTGCTCTACCAGAATCGCCCGCGCTCGCTGGCCCGCGCCACCGGCTTCTCCTCCGCCGCGCTCATCTTCATGGCGCTCGTCCACCTCTTCCCCAGCATCACGGTGAATGCGGGGAGCGTGCGGCGCGAGCTGACCATCCTGGAGGCCGCGCAGGCCATGTGGCGGGACGGGAATCCGGCCATCGCCGCCGCCACCGTCTTCTTCACCATGGTCGCGCCGCTCGTGCTGGTGGGCGGCCTGCTCTACGTCACCGCGCCGCTGCGCTTTGGCATCGCCTTCCCGGGGGCGAAGGTCGTCACCCGCTGGTACCAGCTTTCCGAGCCTTGGAGCATGCTGGAGGTCTTCCTCTTCGGCATCCTCGTCGCCCTGCTGAAGCTCGGCGCCGTGGGAGACATCCATCTCGGCGTCGGCCTCTGGGCCATGGCCGGGCTCGTCATCTGCACCACCTCCGCCATCGCGGGCATCGACCGGCTGGAGCTGTGGGACCGGCTGGAAATCGCATTCAAAAGGACGAACTGATGGAGATCCGCAGCGCTGCCGAACAAGGCCTCGCCTCCTGCCACCTGTGCGGGAAGGTGAGCCCCGTCGATCTCGGCGAGTGCCCGCGCTGCGGCTGCAAGCTCCACCTGCGCAAGCCCCACAGCCTGGAGCGCACGTGGAGCTTCCTCATCGCCGCCATCGCCTTCTACTTCCCGGCGAACCTGATGCCCATCATGTCTGTCGGCGGCCTCGGCGGCACCTCGCACGACACCATCATGTCCGGCGTGCTGAATTTCTGGAAGAAGGGCGACCTCCTCGTGGCCATCATCATCTTCGCCGCCAGCATCCTCATCCCCATCCTGAAGATGCTCGCGCTGGTCTGGCTCTGCCTCGCCGCCTCGGGGAAGACCCGCACCTCGCCGAAGAATCTCGCCCGCCTCTACCACGTGACCGAGCTCGTCGGACGCTGGTCGATGGTGGATGTTTTCGTAGTCGCCATCCTTGTCTCCCTCGTCCAGGTCGGCGCGCTTTCGAGCGTATTGCCCGGCCCGGCCATCGTTTCCTTTGCAGCCGTCGTGGTTCTGACCATGTTCGCTGCCATGAGCTTTGATCCGCGCCTGCTGTGGGACCAGCATGCGGATCGCGATCTACCCGATACCCCATGAGTGAAGAGACGCAGGAACCCCGCGCCACCATCCGCCACCGCCGCCGCTGGAGCAGCGTGTGGCTGGTGCCCCTGCTCGCGCTCATCGTGGCAGGCGGCCTCGTCTGGAAGCACTATGCCGGACGCGGGCCCATCGCCTACGTCCGCTTCGAGACAGCGGAGAGCGTGAAGGCCGGCGTGACCGAGGTCCGCTGCCTCTCCGTCCGCGTGGGCGTGGTGGAGAGAGTGGACCTCGCGGATGACGTGCGCTCCGTGGTCGCGGAGATCCGCATGGACCCGGATGCCGAGCACCTGCTGCGCGAGGGCAGCCGCTTCTGGGTGGTGAAGCCGCGCGTCTCCGGGGCCTCTATCTCCGGCCTCAGCACCATCGTGGAGGGCGCCTACATCGAGCTGGAGCCCGGCGAGACCACCCTGCCCGTCCATCACTTCGACGGCCTGGAGGAGCCACCCGTGACCCCGTCCAGCGTGCCCGGCCTGCGGCTCACGCTCGTGGCGGAGGACGCCGGCTCGCTCGCTTCCGGCTCGCCGATCTACTACCGCGGATTCGAGGTCGGCCGAGTGGAGCGCCGCCGGCTCGACATCGAGAACCGCCGCATCCGCTTCGACATCTTCATCAAGGAGGAATACTCCTCGCTCGTCCGCCAGGGGACGTGCTTCTGGAATACCAGCGGCATCGACGTGGTGGCCGGAGCGGATGGCTTCAAGATCAGCACTCCCTCGTTCCAAGCCATGCTCTCCGGCGGTGCCGTCTTCGCCGTGCCAAAGGGCGGCGTGGCAGGCGAGCCCGCGCAAGACGGTGCCGTCTTCCAGCTCTACCCGGACGAGGATGCCGCGCGGAAATCCATCTTCACCCCGGACCACCGCATCCTCCTCTACTTCGACCAGTCCGTGCGCGGCCTCTCCCCCGGTGCCCCGGTGGAATTCCGCGGCATCCCGCTCGGCCGCGTGGTCGAGATCAGCTTCCGCCATTCTCCGCCCGGCGACTCCCGCGTGCCGGTGGTCATCGAGATCGACTCCCTGACCCTCGGCAAGGCGGTCGAGGACATCCAGGACTCCACCGCCGTACTCGCCGAGTGCGTGCGCCGCGGCCTGCGGGCAAAGCTCAGCACCGGCTCCCTGCTCACCGGCGCGCTCTTCGTCGATCTCGACTTCGTCCCCGGTGCCGCACCCGCCCAACTTGCCAAGGTAGGCGAGTATGACGTCATCCCCACCGAGTCCTCCGGCCTCGCGCAGCTCCAGGACAAGCTGAACTCCATTCTCACGAAGATCGAGGCGCTGCCGCTGGACGATACTCTTGAGAAATTCGGCACCGCTGCCGACGAGATTTCCATCACCGTGAAGGACCTTCGCGGCACCCTGTCCGAGGCCGAGGGCGCGCTCGCCGAGGCGAAGAAGCTCCTCGCCCGCGACGAGACGCAAAACCTGACCGCCGAGCTGGAAGCCACCCTGAAGCAGGTCCGCACCAGCGTGGACAGCCTCGGCCCGCAAGGCGCCATGCAGGGCGACCTCGCTCGCACGCTCGACGAGCTTCGCGCGGCGCTGCGCTCGTTCAAGGTCCTCTCCGACTCCATCGAGGAGAAGCCGAATTCCCTGCTCTTCGGCCGCGAAGGCTCCGGCGATCCTAAGCCCCGCGCCAAGCAGCGGTGATCCACTCATCGCCCCGTTCCCACCTTTCCGCCCTGCCATGCTCCGCTCCTTCCTGAAACTCGGCGTCCTCGGTCTCCTCGCGGTCCAGCTCCAGTCCTGCGCGCCCGCCAAGTCCTACTACGTCCTCACACCGGAAGGCCCCGCGCCCTCCGGCGGCGGCACCTCCGTGGGCGTCGGCCCGGTCTCGCTCGCCAGCTACCTCGACCGCGCGAACCTCGTCTTCCAGGAAAGCGGGAACCGCATGGCCGTGGCCGAGTCTCACCGCTGGGCGGGTGACTTGGAGGAAAACATCGCCCGCGTCACCGCCACCAATCTAGGCCGCCGCCTCGGCACCGGCAACGTCCGCACCTACCCCTGGGGCAGCGACAGCGAGCTGCGCTACCAGGTGAGCCTCGATATCCGCCAGCTCCACGGCAACGCCGACGGCGACGCCGTGCTGGAAGCCGCCTGGCGCGTCTATTCCCTGCCCGACCGCCGCATGGTCACCTCGAAAAGCTGGTCCGGCACCGAGCCGCTGAAAGCCGACGGCTACGATGAACTCGCCGCCGCCCAGAGCCGCCTCCTCAGCCAGCTCGCCTCGGAGATCGCCGCGACGTTGAGGTGATGGTGCTACAGGGTGACGCTCTGCTTTGATTCACTCTCTAGGTTGGCAGGCCGTCCTGTCACCACAGAGCGTGGCGTGGAACAAGCCCATTGGATCGGCGGAGCCGGGAGCGCTGGCTTCAGCCGGCTTGGATGGAAGGCGAACCCAAGGAAAAAGCCGGCTCCCGCGATGCCGTCCCGCTGGGAGCGCGTGCCACCGGCTCGCTTGGACGTGCGGGCGAAGTGACCTCAAAAGCTGCTGCCACCTGAGCGCATCGTGGTCCGCATCGCTCCGCGTGCGGTGCGCCGGTCCGGGGAAGCTACCTATCAAAGCCCGCTATCACACAGTGCGCCAAGAGCCGGAGATCAAGACCCGCCTGCAGAACTGCTTCGCCGCACGCGGAGCGATGCTGACCACGATGGCACAGGGTCTCCGTCAGCAATGAAGGTGGCTTCGGGTCGGGTCTGATGTCCGGCTCTCCACCTGTGGTGGCTGGCGGGCTGAGTGAGTGATTGGGCGGGCTGGATGGGTTCCTTCGCCTACCTGCCAAGTCGGCTGAAGCCAGCACTCCCGGCTCCGCAGATCCCCGTGCCCTGGGAGCGCGTGCCACTGGCGCGCTTGGCAAGTTGGCGAACTTACGGAAAAAGCCGCCTTCATGAAGATGCACCCGGGAAAGCATGCTCACCCGTACTTCGCCCGCACGTCCAAGCGAGCCGGTGGCACGCACTCCCAGCGGGCTGTGCCCGATGAGGCACGGCTTTCACTCGTGCTTCGCAAACCTCTCAAAGCAGGGCTAAAAACCCGGCTCACTCCAGCTCACTCCAGCCCCCTCATCACGTCTTCTAGCACCTCCACCTCGCCGGTCCATCCGGCCTCGCGAATCCCTGCCACCACGTCCTGCCACTCGGGAAAGACGACGCCTTCCTCCGCGACCTGCTCTGCATCGATCGGAAACTCATCCATCGGCAGCACCTGCCGGGAGAGGTGAAAGCAGGCCCATGCGCGCCAAGAGCGGATCTCCTTCCGCTCGCCGTTCATCCGGGTGGCGAGGTGCTGGAAATGGCGGACCGGATTCCCCAAAAAGCACTCGTCAGGCCGATGGCGGAGGATCCACACGAGCACGGCATACGGAGGCGGATGGACTTGCAGCACCTCCTCATCGCCACGCAGGTCGGCCATGAAGGACTTGTTGAGCTGGAGGACGGCCTGCGCGGGCTTGCCCTCGCGCCAGAGGGACTGAGCATAGGTCAGAGCCGCAAAATAAAAACGCACGCACTTCGCTACGCCGAGTTCCCGGGTGACCGCCGGACCTTGAGGCTGCGTCGCTTCCGGCAGGAGAGGACATGCGTCGTGGCTGAATGTCGCATGTACAGGTGACTTCATGGCGCGGGACTTTTCGGCCATCTTGCCATCGCCGACAAGAGAGGGCACGATGATTGACGTCTTGAAAGGCCCACTCGCGTGCCCACGTTTGACCGGAACCCCTCGGAATTCGCCAGCACGATCACAAAATCCGTTTCAAAATGCGCTTCCACTCCCTGACTTGGACCCTGACGGCGGCTTGCTCGCTGACGATCCTTTCGTGCGACCAACCTGCGACGGGATCGACGGAAAGCGCGACTGAAACGGCGGCGAACCCCGAAACTCCTCCCGCGTCTCCCGAGGTGGAGGCGGTACCGGCCAAGCCAGCATTCAATCTCCCGGAGACCGTATCCTTCAACGAGCACGTCCAGCCCATCCTCTCCGAATACTGCTACCACTGCCACGGCCCGGACTCCGGCACCCGCGAGCCGAAATCCGCGCCCCTGCGGCTGGACATCGAGGCCGAGGCCTTCGCCATCCGCGAGGATGGGAAGCCGGTCATCGTGAAGGGCAAGCCCGGTGAATCCCTCGCGGTGAAGCTGATGCATGATCCCGACCCGAACAAGATCATGCCCCCGCCCGCGTCGCACAAGACGCTGGCACCGGACCAGATCGCGCTGCTGGAAAAGTGGATCGAACAGGGAGCGCCCTACGAGGCGCACTGGTCCTTCATGCCGGTGAAACGCCCGGAGGCACCTGCCGCTGGTAAGGACTGGGCCGCGAACCCCATCGACCACTTCATCGCGGACAAGCTGGCGCAGAACGGTCTTTCTCCGAATCCCGTCGAAGACCCCGCCCGCTTCTACCGTCGCTTGCATCTGGACCTCACCGGCATGACTCCCACGCCGGTGGAAACCGCTGCCTTCACTTGGGAAAAGCTGGATGCCGAGGTGGACCGCCTGCTCGCCACCACCGCCAGCGCCGAGCACTTCGCCCGCCAGTGGCTGGATGCCGCGCGCTATGCGGACACGCACGGCATCCACATCGACAACTACCGCGCTATCTGGCCTTACCGGGATTGGGTCGTACGGGCATTCCAGGCAAACATGCCGTGGGATCAATTCACCACCGAGCAAATGGCGGGCGACCTCCTACCGGACCGCACGCTCGACCAGCAGGTGGCCACCGGTTTCAACCGCTGCCTCGCCACCACCGGCGAGGGTGGCGCGATCGCCGAGGAGTATGAAGCGATCTATGCAAAGGACCGCGCGGAGACGGTCTCCGCCGTGTGGCTGGGCCTCACCACGGGATGCGCGGCTTGCCACGACCACAAGTTCGACCCGATCTCGACGAAGGAATTCTACTCGCTGACGGCCTTCTTCCGGAACACGCCGATGTCGGCGCTGGACGGGAACAATGCCGAGCATCCGCCGAATGTCTTCGTGCCGCTGCAGGAGGACCGCCCGCGATGGACCTCGCTGGCGGGAGAAATATCCGGCACGGAGAACCAGCTCGCGGAGCGGAAGAACTCCGCGCGCAGCAACTTCGAGGCTTGGCTCGCGAATCTCCCCGCCGAGGCCCCTGCCCCGCCCGATCCATCGCTCGCCGTGCACCTCCCGCTGACCGAGGGCGAAGGCCCGCTGCGTGGTAGCGTGGATGGCGGCCCGCGCGAATGGCTCGCGGAGCTGACACGTGTGGATGCCCCTCTTGGGAAAGCCGTGCAGGTCAGCGATGCCCCTGTGGAACTCGGCGATCTCGCCAGCTTCAAGAAGGGCGATCAGGTCAGCTACGGCGGCTTCGTCCGCATCGAAGGCAAGCCGACGGGAGCGATCGTGGCGCGCATGAATCCCGGTGAGACCTTTCGCGGCTGGGACCTGTATCTCCAGGGAGGAACTCCAGCAGCTCATGTGATCGAGACCTGGTCCTCCGCCGCAAGCAAGTTCACCGCCGCGCAACCGCTGAAGCCCGGTACATGGCAGCACGTGATGGTGACCTACGATGGCACGAAGACCGGCGAAGGATCGCTGCTGCTCTACATCGACGGCCAGCCCGCCAAAGGCTTGCTTTCCCCGGCATCCGTGGGCGCGAACATCGAGACCTCCGTCCCGCTCCGGCTCGGCTCGCGCGAAAGCGGCGACTCGCGCCTCAGTGGAGGCAAGGTGGCATTACAGGATTTCCGGTTCTACCGGCGGCTCCTCCCTGCGGATGAGATCACAAAGCTCGCGCACGACAGCATCGTCAGGAGCATCGTCGTGACGCCTGCCGAGCAGCGCCGCAGGGAGCAGGTAGAGACCGCCTATCACTACTACCTTGCGACGGCGGACAGCATCTCGCGCGATCTGGCCGGGAAGCTCGACGCACTGAAATCCGAGCAGGCTACCATCCGCGGACGAGGCTCGGTATCGCTGGTGATGGAAGAAAAGCCGGGCGCGCCCTACGCTCACGTCCTCACTCGAGGCGTCTATTCCGACAAGGCCGAGAAGGTCGAAGCTACTACGCCCGCCGTACTTCCTCCCATGGCTGCGGATTCCCCGAAGAACCGCCTGGGCCTGGCACTCTGGCTGAATGACCCGGCGAATCCCCTGCCCGCCCGCGTGACAATGAACCGCGCGTGGTACTATCTCTTCGGCACGGGCATCGTGGAGACGAATGACGACTTCGGAATCATGGGCGCACGCCCCAGCCATCCGAAGCTGCTCGATTGGCTCGCATCGGAATTCATCGCATCGGGGTGGGACTACCGCCACATGGCAAAGCTGATGGTGACCTCCGCCGCCTATCGCCAGTCCGGCGTGGTCTCGCCGGAGAAGCTGGAAGCGGACCCCGCGAACCGCCTCATCTCCCGTGGCCCGCGCTACCGCATGGACGCGGAGATGCTGCGTGACTCCGCACTCCACGCCTCCGGCCTGCTTTCGTCACGCACGGGCGGCCCGCCGGTGAAGCCCTACCAGCCCGAGGGCATCTGGGAGGCAGTCGCCATGAAGGAATCGAACACTCGCTTCTATAAGCAGGACAGCGGCGAAGCTCTCTATCGCCGCTCCATATACACCTTCTGGAAACGCACCGCTCCGCATGCGGCGATGGAGATCCTGAATGCACCCAGCCGCGAGGTCTTCTGCGTGCGGCGCGATCGCACCAATACCCCGCTGCAAGCCTTCGTCGTGATGAATGACCCGCAATTCGTGGAGGCATCCCGGCGTCTCGCGGAAGGAGCCATGAAGGCATCTCCCGATCCCCAAGCGAGGCTTGACCAAATGAGCACGCGACTGCTTTCCCGCACGCTGGATGCGGAGGAGCGGAAGCTGGTGCTGGAAGTCCACGCTACCGCGCTCGCTGCCTATCAGGCGGATGCCAAACAGGCCGAGGCGATGATCTCGAATGGCGAGACGAAAGCCGACGCTTCCCTCGATGTGCCTGAACTCGCTGCCTGGACGCTCGTCGCCAGCCAGCTCCTCAATCTCGACGAAACGCTGAACAAGTAACCCAGCACGCCCGCCATGAACACGATCACCGACTACAACGACGCGATCACCCGTCGCCAGTTCTTCCGGAAGAACGGCACCGGACTCGGCGTGGCAGCCCTGTCCTCCTTGCTCGGCAGCGGACGCGCATTCCCCGAAGTGATGCAGGAGGCGATGCCGCACATCGCCCCAAAGGCCAAGCGCGCCATCTACATCTCGCTCATCGGCGCGCCGTCGCAGCTCGATCTCTTCGACTACAAGCCGGAGCTGAAGACCCGCTTCAAGGAAGACCTGAAGGACTGGCTCGCAAAGGAAGGCCAGCGCCTCACCGGCATGACTTCCGGGCAGGCCGCATTCCCTCTCGCGCCGACGATTTTCAAGTTCGCCCAGCACGGCCAGTCCGGCGCGTGGATCAGCGAGCTTCTGCCGTGGACCGCAAAGATGGCGGACGACCTTTGCATCATCAAGTCGATGCACACGGAAGCAATCAACCACGAGCCCGCCAACCAGCTCGTCTATACCGGCTCGATGCAATCGGGGAAGGCCTCCATCGGCTCGTGGCTTTCCTACGGGCTCGGCAGCATGAATGAAGACCTCCCGACCTTCGTGGTGCTCCATGCCACGCACAGCTCGCCGTATGCAAATGTTCAGGCGATCTCCGCACGGCTCTGGGGCGCTGGCTTCCTTCCCGGCAAGCACGCGGGAGTGGCACTGCGCTCGAAGGGCGATCCCGTGCTCTACCTTCAGGACGCGCCCGGCATCTCGCGCGACCTGCGGCGCAAGATGCTGGACGGTCTGAACGCCATGAACCAGCGCTCCTACGAAGCGGTGGGCGACCCCGAGATCCAGACGCGTATCCAGCAGTATGAGATGGCCTTCCGCATGCAGGCCTCGGTCCCGGAGCTGGCGGACATGTCCGGCGAGCCGGAGCACGTCTTCGACCTCTACGGCAGCGACAGCAAGGTGGGCGGCACCTTCGCCGCCTCGGCGCTGATGGCGCGCCGCCTCTTGGAACGCGGGACGCGCTTCGTGCAGATCTTCCACCGCGGCTGGGACCAGCACGGCGACCTGCCGCGCGACCTCACCTCGCAGTGCAAGGACGTGGACCAAGGTGTCTACGGCCTCATCCAGGACCTCAAGCAACGTGGTATGCTGGAGGACACGCTGGTCGTCTTCGGTGGCGAGTTCGGCCGTACGATATATTGCCAGGGAGGACTCACCGAGACGAATTACGGCCGCGATCACCACCCGCGTTGCTTCTCGCTCTGGGTTGCTGGCGGTGGCCTGAAGGGCGGCCAAGTTTACGGCGAGACCGATGAGATGAGCTACAACATCGTGCAAAACCCGGTGCATATCCGCGACCTGCACGCGACGATGCTGCACCAGCTCGGCCTCAGCCACGAAAAGCTGAGCTTCAAGTTCCAAGGCCTCGACCAGCGCCTCACCGGCGTCGATCCAGCGAAGGTCGTGAAGGACATCCTCGCGTAGCGCTTATAGAGGCGACAATCTAACAGGGGGCTCCACTATTCAATTCACCTCCTCCACGATCACGCGCATGAACCCGCGGTCAGGAGTGCCTTCGGAGCCTTCAAGCTTGAAGGTGTGATACTCCCATGGCGTGCCGGAAAGATCCGGCCAGAACCATGAGGGCGGGGCGAGGTCGCGGGTGCCGAGGTGTGAAACGGGGACGTCTGGCGTGGTGAGATCGTGAAAGCCCTGCACCTCGTAGGAGACGCCGTCCACCTGTGCCGTGGCATTCGAGAACTGCGCCCCTCTCAGCGCCGCGAAGACGAGCGTGAATTCGTTCCCTGCCGGTGGACTCGCATCTTGGACCAGTCCCCTCACCCATCCGGGCTTGGCGGCATCGGCAGGATCTCCGCCAAGGGCAAACTCCTCAAGGTTCGTGCGACCGTCTCCATCGGGATCGGCATCCGGGCTGCGATCACCTCCCGCGAGTGCCGGGTGGTTGGTTTCCATCCAACTCTGGAAAGGAGTCGGCGATCCTACTTCCTTCAGCACGAGCGCCTGCACGATTCCATTCGCATCAAAGGTACCGGTGCCGCCGGGAACCACGCCATCGGGGCTGCAGAAATACAGGTTGCCGCTCTTGTCCGCAGCGCCGGTCAGAGTAACGATCACGCCATTGACGATCGGACCGTGGCGCACGGTGCCGCCCTGCAGGGCTGTTAGATTCAGGTCGGTCACGCTGTCCTGCAGCACTCCCTCGTGGCTGGTGCCGGAGTAGAGATGGTAGGTGGTGGCGCGGTTCGGGTGCGAATCGGAATCGGACGCGAGCACCTGCAATGCATACCTTCCTCCCGGCTTCAGCCCGGTGAAAACGACCGAGGGATGCTGATCTGCGATGCCCGCGCCATGCGCTACATCCCACATGATCTCGGCGAGGTTCTGGTCATTCTGAGTGGCATTCGGATAGGTCGCGCGCACTTCCCAGTTGTCGATGGCTTGATAGCCGACGGTCACGCCGGGGATCAGGTTCACCGAGTTGTAGTCGTCCTTGAAGACCACGCCCGCGACGGCCAGATCCGGAGACGTGCCTCCGGTGCCTGCTCCGGCGAGATTGATCGCGTGAACGATCGTTCCCCCGAGATCGAGGCCTTCGCCGGGATCGCCACCGGTGAAGATGCCGATCTTGGCGCTAGCGGTTTCCGGAGCGGACGGGACATCACCTCCGACGATCGCGGGCAAGAGCTGCACCGGACCGATGAGGCCAGAGTCGATCAGCGGTTCATTCGCGGCATAGCCCGGCATCGAGCTGGACCACAGCACCTCGCTGCCGGTGAAGCTCGATGGCGAACGCTGCTGGCCGACGAGGCGGTTGTGCCATGCATTCGTCACCCACACCTGCAGTTGGTTCGTGCCCGCATTCGCCGCCTTGCTGATGTCGAGTCGATAGGGATAGCTCCACAGCGTGCCAAGGTCCTTACCATTGAGGATCACCCTCGCCAACGAGCCGACGTGGCCGAGATCGAGGAAGAGACGTCGATCTGCGGCAAGCATGTCCTCCGGGACCTCAAGCGCCTTCGAATAGACGGCGGTGCCGGAAAAATAGCGCACGTTCGGATTCGCGTGCTCCGTCAGCGATGCTAGTGCGTTCAAGGTGACGGGCGATGGCACACCGCTGTTAGACGGCAGTCTCAAGGACCACGCTCCGCTCACGGGCAATGCTGCGAGCGACGGCGTCACCTCGATGCTGCGCGTGCTGCCGTCCGCCGCGGTTAGCGTGTAGCTGCCGGATTGCCATGACAAATGACCGTGGCCGCCATTGCTGCCACGGGTCAATTCCAGCCGGAAGGCAGGCATGTTCCCTGGTGATCCAACGGGGCCGGACACCTGCATCAGCTCTTGGATTTCCGCTTGGGTAAGCGCGCGGCTCACCTGGCGGAAGCCGCTGAATTTCCCATTGTAGGTCGTGTTCGGGTTGCCCGAGTGCACCACGTGGTCGCTCTTGAGGCCCGTACGCACGAGTGTGCCATTCATGTAGAGGCGCGTCTGGGCCTGGTCATACACCAGGGCGAAATGAGTCCATGCCGAAATGCTTGCAGGATACACCAGGAGCGGCGCGAAGTACTGCGCGCCGTGCTCGTAGGCAACGAAGCCATTCGTTCCCACGGCGAAGCCACTGCCTGCGTGACCATCTCCGTATGTCGCCTGAGCCTGTGCGGGGAAGATGATGTCGGCGCGCTGTGTGTAGAGCTCTTGGAAGCCGTTCTTCGATTCCGCAGGAATGGTCGTCGTGACCGCGGGCCTGACCCACAGCGAAGTGGTGAAGGTGCTCGGCTGCGTCACGGCAGGCGCGCTCGTTGCCGTGAGATCCATCACTGTCTCGCCGTCCTTCTCCAGCTTCACGATGCGATCACTCGCCGTGGCCCCGCGGAAGACGACGAAGACGGAGCCCTGTGCATCCAGCGCCAATGGCAGCACCGTGCGTCCGCCATCAACATGATAGGTGTCCAGAGGTTTGCGGGTGCCGGTCACGGCGTCCCACAACTCCGGTGCTTTTCCTTCCACGCGGAAGGACGGACGTAGGTTGATCGGGCTCTCCGTTTGATTGGAAAGGAAGTAGATCTCCGCGTCCGGCGTGCGGCGATGGATGAAAAGGAGGTCATTACCGGTGAGGCCGGCGTCGTCCTTCAGATCCGGAGCGCTGCCGAGTTCCCCAAGCACCACATCGAGACCGTCCCCGCGGAAGACGCGGCCCGTGCCATGGGTGCGCGATTTCACGGTCGTGCCATCCAGTCCTTGCCAGAGATCATCAGCCATCGAGATCACTTGCGGATCACATGCTGGATAGTTCTGAAGACTCGGCGAACCGATGGGCGGCGCGCCGTAGATCGCACCGCCTTGCGCAACCAGATCACGGAGCCTTGCCAGCACCTCCGGCCGCATGCGGTCCGCCTCGGGCAGCACGAGCAGGCGATAGCTCATGCCATCCGGCAGGACGAAGCGACCATTGCTCACCGTCAGGCGATTGAGGATCACCTCCGAGTTGATGTAGTCGAAGGAGTATCCCGCTGGCAGCGCGGGCTTCCGTTCAAAAGTGAACTTCGGCACGTCCTCGCCGATGTAGTAGGCCACGTCCGCCACGTAGTTCCCCTGCTTCAGCATCGTGTGGCAGCGCTGAAGGTATTTCGTCCAACTCGCCGACTTGTCGAACCATGTGTTGTTGCGATTGAACTCCGTGCCGAACCACGCGCTGATGCCCGGACGACGCTCGTCAGGCTGAGCAAGATTCACGTGGAAGACGATGTGGTTGACGCCTTCGCAGAAGGCCCAGTCGCCCATCTGCTTCAGCGACCATGGCGTGCTCTTGAAATTCGGACCGCCCGTCCACGCCTCGGCGAAGACTTCCTTCTTTCCGTAAATGTGAGCTGCGGAACTGGCACAACGCGTCTCCACCTGACCCGCCGGATCCTGCTCCCAGAATTCGCCGCTGATCTCATCCCCGTGGCCACCGTAGCTGAGGAACTCGCCGAAGAATCCCCCGTGCCCGTAATTCTGCGACCACAGCTTCAACCCGTGCTGGTTCGCCAGTTCGCGCATGCCGCCGATGTATTCCGTGGCCACGCGATCCGCGATGAGACGGCGCAGATCCCAAAGAAAGCGATCCGATTGTGCCGCACTGCCCACCATGCGTCCGCCCAGCGTGGGAAGAAAGGGCAGCGGGTCATAACCGTAGCGAGCTTCGAAGGCTTCCTCCATCCCATCCGTCCACGTCTGCGAGCCCACCTCGTAGCTATCGATCACCACGTGCTTCAGCGCCGTGCGCTCTGCCGCCGGCATGCGGCGCAGGACCTCGCCGACGTATCCGTCGAAGTGCTGAACCAGCACCTCGCGGTTCAGCTTGTCGATTTCCAGGCCACCACCACCGGCGGGCGCGGGGGTATTCGTCGAGCCCGTGGGGGCCATCGCGATGCGCTGGATGATCCACTCGCCGGCGGGCACTTGCCAGGTGATCCGATCGCCATTGCGGCTCGCGCTGATGTCCGTCACGCCTGCGGACGGAATGCAGAGCGCGGGATCCTCCGGCTCGGCCTGCACCGGCCAGTCGTAGTAGTCTGGCGGATTCTTCGGGCCTTGATAGGTCTTGCCGAAATGCTTTTCCGAATACTGCTCGATGCGCGCCGCGCCGCTGAGTTCGATCTCGGAGAAAGCCCCCTCGTTGTCCAGCGTCAGACGGAAATGCCGGGCGGTCACCGCCGGGAAGGAGATCGACATCGGTGCCAGCACCTCGGGGCCGTGATAGGCCGTGGCGTAGCGCCGCTCGATTTCGTAGTCCGATACCTTCGTGAAATTTACGCCGTCCTGCGACACCTGCAGTTCGCCTTTCGACACCAGCAGCCTGCTCGGTACCAGCACCAGGCTGCGTGCGGTGAAAGGCTGCGCGGTCTCGATGGTAATCACGTGCTGGCTATTCACCACCGGATACTCGGCGGAGGTCGCCTTGTTCCCGTCGAACATCTTCGCGGTCTCCGCACCTCCGCTGATGGTCGCATTTGCAGGGGTGATCCGTGCTGCATCCGAAGCCGGTGCCGGGAAAGCAATCGTGGCCACGTCCTGACCCGGCAGAGCCCCGGCGGGTGCAGCGATGGTTGCGTCGAAGAGCGCCGGTCCTTGCACGCGGATCTCGGTATTCACCAGATGCCGCATCGTCTTGTCCTGCGTGACCCACGGTCCGCCGGATTGGCTCCAGCCGAGGCCATTGAAGAGGCCGATGTCCACGCCGAGCCGACCGCCCTCGCGGATGGCGTGTTCTAACAGATCCCACCATGCTTCCGTCATCGCGGTCACACCACCTCCGCCCGTGTTGCCGGTCTGCCCGCCGATGAAGCCGATGTAGGCCTCGCCCACACCCGCGCGTTTCATCGCTTCCAGGTCGCGAGTTATGCCCGCATTCGTCACCTTGCCATCCGCCCAATACCAGTAGGTGCGGGGTTTCGACGACTCGACGGGTTCGGCGAATTGCTTCGCCAGCTCGCCCGGGCTGAGGTCGAAATTTTCCTGCGCGGCGGGTAGCAATGCGACGCCTAAGGCACTGACCAGCAAGCCGCGCAAGAGCGGCATGGGGTGGAAATGAGAACGCATGATGTCGTCGTGTACAAATGTGGGATTCAGCCGATAGCTGCATCCATAAAGTCGCCTGATAGCGAATTCCAATCCGCCATGGAATGGACCCCGCGGAATTCCTCATGTAAAAACTGACCGGAGCCATGAGCTCCAGTGAAAGGCGAGACCCCCGCCCTGACTACAATCACGGCGTCTGAATCGGATGGCATGCCGCGGCCATATGGACAGGATGCCGCGAAGATGGCCGCACGGATTACCATAGGAGAGCGCACGCGGGAAGCGATCAAGGCCGACTCGGCGGACCTCGCGGATGTCGAGATCATCGCGGTGGGTGAGACGGTCGCAGACGGCAGCTACTCGATCGAGCGCGACCGATTTCCCTGCGGACATCTCATCGCCACGGTCTCCGGCGAGGGCGAGTGCCGTATCGGGGATCAGTGGCACCCTTGCCTGCCCGGCTCCGTCTTCGTGAATCCGCCTGGCTCCGGCGAATCCATCCGCAGCGCACGGGGGGAGAGCTGGACCTTCTGTTGGCTTCATCTTTTTCCAGCTTTCTTCCAAGCCACCGGAGTGCCGTCGCAAAATGTGGTCAATGCAGACGTCATGCCGTTCCGCCACGCGGTTGGAGGATTCCTCCACTCGTCCTTCTCCGCGGCTCATGAGAAGTCCGCGCCGATGTGGATCGATCTGATCCGCTTCCACGCGAGAAACCTCATCGCACCGGAAGTCCGCACCCGCCAGCTCGATCGCGTGTGGGCCTCCGTGTCCGCCGACCCCGCGCACCCTTGGCAGGTGCCGGAACTCGCAAGCCTCGCCCGCATGAGCCGGGAGCTGCTCAGGCGGAAATCAAAGGAGGAAACCGGCCGCTCTCCCATGCATCAGGTGACCCACCTCAGGATGCTCCGCGCGATGGAGCTGCTTCAGATCTCGGACTACAAGCTGGAGGTGGTGGCCGAGCTAGTCGGCTACGACAATGCCTTCTCCTTCTCGCACGCCTTCGTGAAGTCGACCGGGCAGAGGCCGTCGAGCTGGCGCGCGAGGCAGTAGGCAATCCGGCAGGGATTGTGGCTTTCCCGACATTCACGCCGCCGCGGGACGTGGCGATGCTGCTTCATCCTCCGGAACGCCGCGTGGCGATTTCCCGGAGGAATCAGGAGAGCCACTTCATACCATGAATCAGCATCGCAATGTGAGGCGTGCCCGCGTGATGGCACGCGTGGTCGGGACGATTGGCATCGTCGCGTTTTCCCCGGTATCTGCCTCCGCCCAGGAGCTGGTCCACCGGTGGAGCTTCGACACGCTCGAGGACAGCGTCGGCAACGCGGACATCACCCTGCATGGCAATGCCTCGCTCGCCTCGGGCGAGCTGGTGATCGCGGGCGGTCCGGTACGCACGAACTACGCCTCGATGGAGATCGGCGAAACCATCGCGAGCACCGGTAGCCTCACCGTCGAGACGTGGTTCACCATGAACTCCGCGCAGGAGTGGTCGAAGCTGTGGATGTTTGGCACCGACTCCGGCGGCTACGGTGGAACGCCCTTCATGGACTTCACCCCCATCATCCCGGGCGGGCTGCCGAGCATCGGCTACCACACCGTGAATGGCGCGGAGATCACCACCCGTGGCGAGCCCGTGGCTCCGTCGCTGCCGACCGGCGTCGCCATGCTGGCCACCGTGGTCTTCGATGACGCCGCAGACCAGATCCGCCTGTATCGCGACGGACAGCTCATCGACAGCGTCGGCTGGGCAGGCACCATCTCGCAACTCGGAAACACCGCGCACAATTTCATCGGCGCGCCCGTTTACTTCGGCGACGGCAGCATAGATGCGCGTGTGAATGAAATGCGCGTCTGGACCGGCGCGCTGACGGACGCGCACATCGCCGCGAATGCCGCGAACGGCCCTGCGACTCCCGCGGTGCACGATCCCCGCATCGATGTGCCCGCCGAGTTCTCCATCGAGACTGGAGGAGAAGCAGGCAGCATCACCATCCCGATCACGAATCTGGGCACTACGGGCACCCTGCAGGTGACCGGAGTGACCATCACCGGACCCGACGCCGACTTCTTCACGACGGACACCACGCTCCCGCTGGTCATCGCACCCGGCGGCGAAGGCAGCCTGGAGCTGGGCTTCAACTTCGACGGATGGTCGGGCGAATTCGGCGCGCAGGTGGAGATCACCAGCAACGATCCCTTCTCCGGACCGAAGATCACGAACATCGCCGTGAAGGTCGCCCTGCCCGACATCGAGGTGCCCGCCGGTATCACGCAGGGACCGGTGGCGAACGACGCCGCGCCGCAGACTTTCACCGCACTCGTGCAGAATGTCGGACAAGGAGAGCTGATCCTCTTCGATGCCGAGTTCATCTCCGGCAATGTGGCCCCGACCCACTTCCAGCAGTTCAAGGTCGTGCGCGATTTCATTGAGGATGGCCCGCTCTACCTGGCCCCGGGTGAAAGCACGGAGCTGGAGTTCACCTTCGATCCCTCGCGCATCCTCGGCACGCTCGCCAGCGGCTACCTGGAGATCGAGTCGAGCGACTACACCTCGCCGGTCCTCACCATTCCGGTGACCGTGGAGCTACAGGATTCCCTGCCAGCGACCACCACTCCGGTGCTGGAGCACCGCTGGAGCTTCGCCTCGGATGCATCCGACTCCGAGGGTGGTGCCACTGCCGAGCTGCTCGGCGAGACGACAGTCTCCGGCGGCAGCCTCGTCCTGCCGGGCGGTGGCCTGCGCACGAACATGGCCTCCATTCCCGTGGGCCTCACCTTTGCCCGATCGCGCAGCCTCACCATAGAGGCATGGGTCACGCCGGCCAGCGAGGACCAGATGTGGCGGAAGATCTGGATGTTTGGCACGCCGTCCACCGGTCCTTTCGCCGCGACCTACATCGACTTCTCGCAGCGCAGCGATATCCCGAACCAGTCGCCCAGCCTCAGCTTCCGCACGCCCGGCCGCGGCGAGGTGGTCACCCGTGGCGAGCCGAATCCACCGATGCTCCCCGCCAACGTCGAGTCGCATCTGGTCGCGGTCTATGATTCGGAGAACGACGTGATCTCCCTCTACCGCGACGGCACCCTCATCGACAGCGTCGGCTGGATCGGCGAGATGCACGAGCTCGGCATCACCACGGAGAACTACATCGGCGCGGCTCTGCTCTTCGGCGATGCCGACTGGGGTGGTACGATCAGTGAATTCCGCATCTGGAACGGTGCTCTCTCCGCCACGCAGGTCGCGTCCAGCCGCACCGCTGGCACCGAGGTGCTGCCCGACCTCACCGCACCGCCCGCTGGCGATGGCGGCCTCGCGATTGCAAAGCTCGCCGTGCGCGACGGCCAGATCGTCCTGGAGGAAGTCAGTGGCTTGCGCGCGGGAGTGCAGTATCATCTGGAGACCGGTACGCAGTTGAATGACTTCGTGCCCGTGGCAGGCAGCACGTTCTCCGCGGGAGGAACCATCCCCACGGTGCCGGCCGTCGGCCCGCGTCGCTTTGTCCGTATCGTCGAAGGAGCAGCACCATGAGGCACACCTGGAATTCTGGAAAGATGGCGTCCGCGCTCCTGATGGCAGCGGTCGGTGGCACAGTGAAAGCCGATGAGCCGTCCAAGGCCGCCGCCTTGAATCGCGCGCCGCTGCTCGAGTCGGCCTGGGTCGCACTGCCGCTCGGCACCGTGCGGGCGGAGGGCTGGCTGCAGGAAATGCTGGAAATGCAGCGCGACGGCCTGACCGGCCATGCCGAGGAGCTGCAGCCGGAGCTGGGACCTGACAGCGGGTGGAAGGGCGGCACCGGCGAGAATGGCGAGCGAGGTCCCTACTACCTCAAAGGCCTCATCCCCCTCGCCTGGCAGCTCGACGATGCCGTGCTCCAGAAAAGGGCACGCACATGGATCGACGCCATCCTCGCCTCGCAGCGCCCGGATGGATCCTACGGCCCCGCCTCCAACAACGACTGGTGGCCACGGATGGTGGTCAATCACGTGATGCGGGATTACCACGAGGCCACCGGGGACGAGCGCGTGCTCGCCTTCCTCGCTTCCTACTACAAGTATCAAAGTTCCACCCTCGGCAAGAGGCCGCTGGGTGCGTGGGGACGGGCACGGGCCGGGGACGAGATCGACAATGTCTTCTGGCTCTACAACCGCAGCGGCGATCGTGCGCTCCTGGAACTCGCCGACCGACTCGCCTCCCAGGCCTATCCGTGGACGGAGATCTATTCGGAGAACCGCTTCATGGATTACGGAGGTGATTCCATGCCGAAGCACGCGGTGAATGTCGCGCAAGCGCTGAAGATGCCCGCGGTCTATTTCCAGAGATCCGGCAAGGCCGCGGACCGCGAGGCCTACGACAAGGGCATCGCCCACCTCGACCGTGACCACGGGCTGGCGGTAGGCATCAACTCGGGCAGCGAGATGCTTTCCGGACGATCCACCAGCCAGGGCGTGGAGCTCTGCACCACCGTCGAGCGCATCCTCTCGGACGCCGCGACGCTCCGGGTGCTGGGCGACGCGAAGATCGGCGATTCGCTGGAGACGATGGCATTCAATCTCCTGCCGGGCTCCTTCTCCGAGGACATCCACCAGCACGTCTACTACTGCATCCCGAACAACGCGGTGGCCCGCAAGAGCTTCCGCGGCTTCAACCAGGACAAGGAGGACGGCACCGTGCCCTCCCACCGCTCGGGCTTCCCGTGCTGCTGCTTCAACTTCAACATGGGATGGCCGAAGCTGGTGCAGAACTCATGGGCTGCCACGGCGGACGGCGGACTCGCCCAGATCGCCATCGCACCCGTGAAGCTGATCGCGAAGGTTGCGGGCGGCACGCAGGTCGGGGTGAAGGTTTCCACCGACTATCCCTTCAATGAGACGGCGGTGTATGAGATCACGACGGCACGCGAGGTGAAGTTCCCACTGTCGCTGCGCATCCCCGCCTGGTGCGATGGTGCGGCCATCGAGGTGAATGGTGAATTCGCCGGCTCGCCGAAGGCGGGTAGCTTCGCGCGGATCGAGCGGACGTGGAAGAGCGGCGACAAGGTGCGCGTGGTCCTGCCCATGCAGGTCCGCACCGCGCACGGCGTGAACGGCTCCGTCTCCGTGAAGCGCGGCCCGCTGCTCTATTCGCTGCCAGTGAAGGAGCAGCAGAAGGAACTCGCTGCCGGACCCGTGCAAGGATTCGAGGCCTACGAGATCCAGCCGGATTCCAAGTGGAACCACGCGCTGGCGGTGGACGCGAAAGATCCCGCGTCGTCATTCCCGGTCACCACGAAGCCGATGACACGCCGTCCCTTCCAGA
Organism: Luteolibacter flavescens; assembly: GCF_025950085.1. Taxonomy (NCBI): domain Bacteria; kingdom Pseudomonadati; phylum Verrucomicrobiota; class Verrucomicrobiia; order Verrucomicrobiales; family Verrucomicrobiaceae; genus Neoluteolibacter; species Neoluteolibacter flavescens. The sequence continues at coordinate 71,452 of NZ_JAPDDS010000001.1, read as the reverse complement.
GGGAGTCGACACCTGTTAGATTGAAGGCCCGCGGGAAGCTCGTGCCCCAGTGGCGTCTCAATGCCGAGGGAAATGCCGCGCTTGAGCCGCCCCAGAGTCCGGTGAATCCAGACACGCCATGGACCGATCTGGAGTTGATCCCCTTCGGTGCCGGGATGCTCCGCATCACCAGTTTCCCCGTGCTGGGTGAGCCGGTGCCGCCTGCACGGGAATTCGAGGATTCCTTCGCCTCCGGGAACTACAATGGCTGGCTCACTTTCGGCGGCGGATGGCGAGTGAAGGACGGAAAGCTGGAAACGCTCGGTGACGTTTACATGGATCACGGTTCCGGCGGATCGCATGCCGTGGCCGAGGGGACTGATTTCTCCGACTTGGTCTATGAGGCGGACGTGCTCGTCGGCGCGCACGGCGATGCCGGGCTGATCTTCCGCACCAGCAATCCCGCGCTCGGGGCGAATGCCTACGACGGCTACTACGCGGCCATCTCCGCGGGGGGCAAGTCCGTCATGCTGGGCAAGGCAGGCGGCGAGTGGCATCCGCTGCAGATCGTGGAGTATCCCATCGAAGCCGACCGCAGCTACCGCCTGCGCGTCGAGGCAAAAGGCGACACCATCCGTGTCTTCATCGGTGATTCGCCGCAACCGCTCATCACCGTGCAGGACGGCACCTACCGCTCCGGGATGATCGGCGTGCGCCGCTACTGCACTGTCGGCAATCAATATGGATCATCCTTTTCCGGTGTGAAGGTCCGCTTGCCGGACCCCGCCGAAGGACACTGACCGGCAGCGTTGGCCGGGTGCACGTGCGCCCGGCCAACATGGTATTCACCGCCAGTGTTCCATGAGCGGGCCGTCGGGGCCATGGATCGGATCGCGGTTGGGCAGTTCCACCTTTTCGATCCTGCCACAGGCCGCGTCGATATTGCCTTCACCTGACCGGAGTAGGTCAGGCTTTCCGCCGCCCGGATAGGCTCCGACCACCTGGAAGTCCTCCGATGAACTCACGGCCATGTGGCCGACTCCCGCGGGGAGGACGAGGACGTCCCCGACATGCACTTCGAACTTCTCGCCGGCCTCTCCGCCAAGCATGAGCGTGGCGGTTCCGCGGGAGACACCGAGGACTTCGTGGGTCGTGGTGTGATAGTGGTGATAGGGATACACGCCCCATCTCCACGTGCCGCTCCATCCGTTCGAGGTGAAAGTCTTTTCCAGCCACGCGGCGGGATCGTCAGCGTCCGCCGCCCCCGTCGAGCGCAGGATCAGCAGCGGCAGCGTCGGATTGTTAGGCGTGCGACCGTCGTCGGCGAAGAAGCGGGTTTCGATCTCGGGTGAGCAGGACATGGCAATGGAACACGCGGACTCAGCGCGGCATCCACACGCGGATGAGGGATAGCAGTTTCTCCACGTCCAGCGGCTTTGCGAGGTAATCGTTCGCACCGGCGGCTAGGCACTGCTCCTGATCGCTCTTCATTGCCTTCGCGGTCAGCGTGATGATGGGCAGCCTTGCCCACTCGTGGCGCTTGCGGATTTCCCGCGTGGCGGTGAGGCCGTCCATCTCCGGCATCATCACGTCCATGAGCACGAGATCGATCTGCTTCTCCGGATCGCCCTGGGCTTCCTCCAGCGCGGTGATGGCTTCCTTGCCATTCCTCGCGATCCTCAGCTTCATGCCCCGTCCTTCCAGCACGCTGGTCAAGGCGAAGATATTCCGCACGTCGTCCTCGGCGATAAGGATGCAGCGTCCCTCCAGCACGGCATCGCGATTGCCCGCCATCTTCAGCATCCGCTGCTTTTCCGGCGGCAATTCCGACACCACCTGATGGAGGAAAAGCGACACCTCATCCAGCAGGCGCTCCGGCGACTTCGCACCCTTCACGATGATGGACTGCGAGTAGCGGCGGAGATCCTGCTCCTCCTCCGTGCTCAGGTCGCGGCCCGTGTAAACGATCACCGGCGGGAAGGAGTATGAGTCTCCCTCGCTCAGCTTCTCAAGCAGGCTGAAGCCGGATGCATCCGGCAGGCTCAGGTCCAGCACCATGCAATCGAATGTCTCCGTGCTCAGCTTTTCCAAGCACTCCGCCACGGTGCCCACGCCCACGGTGGTGACCTCGCTGGACTCTAACAAATGACCGAGTGCCTCCATCTGCACGAGGTCGTCCTCCACCACCAGCACTCTCCGCATCTTGCGGGTGAGGCGTGTCTCCAGACCGCGCAGGGCATTCACCAGCTCCTCATGCTTTACCGGCTTAAGCAGGTATCCCACCGCTCCGAGCGAGAGCGCGGTGCGCGAGTAATCATTCGCCGAAACGATGTGGACAGGGATGTGACGCGTCCGCGGATCCGCCTTCAGGCGCTCAAGCACGAAGAGTCCGGAGTGATCCGGCAGGCCCACGTCCAGCAGCACGGCGCTCGGAAGGTGCTCCCTCGCGAGAAGCAGCCCCTCCTCCGCACTCGTCGCCACGAGACACTGGAAGCTCAGTTCGTGCGCGAGGTCGTGGAGGATGTTCGCGAATGCCTCGTCATCCTCCACCACTAGGATGATCCTTCTTTCCGCATCCAGTTGCTCGCGATCGTCCGGGATGCGCGCCATCACCACCGAGGCGGCGGCGGGCGGCAGAGTCACGGGAGCGGCCTGCACCGCCACTCCGGGCGTCGGGATGAATTCCTGTCGAAGCTCCGCCTGACGCAGGCTGAGGGGCAGATGCACGGTGAAGACGCTCCCCTTCCCCGGCTCGCTTGCCAGCGTGATCTCCCCACCGAGCAGGCGTACGAGATTCCGCGAGATGGAGAGCCCCAGGCCGGTGCCGCCATACTTCCGCGCGGTGCTGCCATCGGCCTGTGAGAAGGGCTCGAAGATGAGTCCCTGATGCTCCGGCGAGATGCCGATGCCCGTGTCCGTCACGGAGATGGCGACCTGCTCGCCCACCGCTGTCACTTCCAGCCGCACCGATCCCGACTCGGTGAATTTCAGCGCGTTCGAGAGCAGGTTCTTCAAGACCTGCTCCAGACGCTTCGAGTCGGTCACGATCTGCTCCGGCGCTCCGGGCGCGGCGGACAATTCAAGCCGCAGGCTTTTCCCCGTGGCCACCGGCTGGAAGACATCGCCGAGGCCCGTGAGCATACGCGGGATGCTGACCGTCTCGGAATGGACCTCCATGTGCCCGGCCTCGATCTTCGAGAGATCCAGCACATCGTTGATCAGATTCAGCAGGTCATTGCCCGCGGTCTGGATGGTCACGGCGAACTTGATCTGCTCGTCCGTTAGGTTGCCGGGGCGGTTCTCTGAAAGCAGCTTCGCGAGGATCAACGCCGAGTTCAGCGGCGTGCGAAGTTCGTGCGACATGTTCGCTAGGAAGTCGGACTTGTAACGGCTCGCCTGCTCGATGACGCGCGCCTGCTGCTCCAGCGATTCCTTGCCCAGCAGCAACTGCCGCTTCTGGTCTTCCAGCGCGTTCGCCTGGTCCAGCAGTTCCTCGTTCGTCTGCTCCAGCTCGACTTGCTGCATTTCCAGGCGGGCCTGCGATTCCTGCAGCGCGCGGCCCTGCTCTTCCAGTTCCTCGTTCGAGACGCGGAGCTCCTCGCTCTGCGCCTGCATCTCCTCGGACTGGCGCTGGGTTTCCTCCAACAGCTCCTGCAGATGCTCGCGATAGGCCGCGGACTTGATCGCCACGCCGATCTGCTCGGACACGTCGAGCAGGAAGGCCTCCGCCGCGCGGTCGAGCGGGTGGATGAAGCCGAGCTCGATCACGCAATTCACCGACTCGTCCACCAGCGCCGGGAGGATGACCAGATGCCGGGGAGTGCCCTTGCCCAGCCCTGAGCCCACCGCGAGGTAGTCCTCCGGCACGTCGTCGATGCGCTGGAGTGACTTCTCCGCGACGGCGCGACCAAGCAGTCCCTCGCCCGCCTCGAAGCGATCCGGCAAGCCGCTGCCCGCCGGCACGCCAATGGCAGCCACCCGATCGAAGGAACCCGAGCGCATGGCAAAAACCGCTCCCGCATGCGCGTCCAAGTGGCGTGAAAGGTAAGTGAGAATGCTCTCCGCCAAAGGTATCATCCCCTTCTCGCCGGACATCACCGCGGACATCTCCAGCTTCCCCGCCTGCGACCACTCCTGACGGCGGCGCACCGCATGGGCGCGGCGGATGAGCCACGTGATGATGGCTGACAGCGCGATGCCCAGCCCCGCAGTGACCAGACCGCTGGCCAGCGCCACGCTCTGCGCCGCCTCCCTCTCTTCCAAGCGCGCCTCGCGGATGTGCCGCTCTTCATCCGCCAGAGCCCCCAGGTTCTCGCGGATGTCGTCCATGATCTGCTTGCCGCGATCCGTGTCCACGACCTGCCGCGCAGCCTCGAAGCCGCTGTCGCGCCGGAGGCTCACCGTCTCATCCAGCTCGGCCAGCTTTGCCGAGATCTGCGACTCAATCTGGAGGAAGAGCGCCTTCTGATCCGTGGACCCGCTGGTCGCCTCCCGCATCCGCGTCATCTCCGCCGCCAGTGCCGTTCGCGCCGAGCGATAGGGCTGCAGGTAGCTCTCGTTCCCCGTGATGACAAATCCCCGCTGCCCGGTCTCCGCGTCCTTCATCAACGCAAGCACCCGCTCCAGCGATGCGATCTCCGAGTGGGTCTCCTCGATCTCCCGGGATGCCTCGCGGAGCACCACGATATTCCGGAAGGTGATGTAGCCGCTGCAGAGGAAGAAGATCACCGCGGCAGCGAACCCGAGGTAAAGTGGCAGTGTGGTTGCCTTTTTCGCGGGCACCGCGAGGTGACGATGATGGATGGGCATGGATGGGGCGGACGTAGGGAGGCGGACGTAGGAATAGGGCATCCGCGCCTCACGTCAAACTTGGCCAAGGCCGCCGCGAAACAATCCGCGAGAGGGAGAGTCAAACATGCATATTGCCTTGAAATCAGGGCCTTACCTGCTCCCGTGATGAGTAGCCGCTTTCTACGGTAGGGCTCCGCTGGGAGCGCGTGCCACTGGCTCGCTTGGAGGTGCGGTCGAGGTGACCGAAGAAGCTGCTGCCACCTGAAGCCATCGTGGTCCGCATCGCTCCGCGTGCGGTTCGCCGGTCCGGGGAAGCTTTATATGAGCCCGCTTTCACTTACGTCCTTCAAGAGCCTTAGATCGAAGCCTGCTTTCAAGAACTGCTTCGCCGCACGCGGAGCGATGCGGACCACGATGGCACAGGGTTCTCCGACGACATGGAGGGTGGCTTCGGGCCGGTCTGATGCCTGGCGCTCCGCCTGCGGCGGTGAGCGGATGAATAATTGGACGGGCTGAATAGGTTGCTTCGCCTACCTGCCAAGCGCGCCAGTGGCACGCGCTCCCAGGGGGGCGGCACCGTGGACGGCCTTCGCGCTGGAGCGAAAAGCAGCGCTCGTCCGTGCTTCGCCCACCGTCCAAGCCGGCTGAAGCCAGCGCTCCCGGCTGCGCCGATGCCGATGCTTGCGGGATCAATCCAGCATGGCGGCGAAGGCGGGCGACCATTGCTCGGTGTAGCGGCATCCCTCGCGCCCTCCCCCATCCTCCCCATCGGCATGTCGCAGGGTGAAGAGCGCGGGGAGCCTTTCGCGTTCGGCGAGGCGCATGCCTTCTTCCGCTCCGGCGATGAAGAACGCGGTGGCCCAGGCGTCGGCGTCCATGCAAGACGGGGCGAGGACGGTGACAGCGGCGAGCCTTCCATCGGCAGCGTCCGCCGTGCGCGGGTCGATGAGGTGGCGCCGGTAGGCATCGCCGGACGTGGCGATGGACAGCCCGCAGAGCGCGATGACGGTCTCCGGCAGATCCTCCGAGCCCGAGGGCCGGGACAGCGAGACCCACCATGGCTCGCCATCCGGCTTGCACCCGTGGCCGCGCAATTCCCCGCCGATCTCGATGAGGAAGTGCTCCACGCCCAGCGAGGCCAGCCGCTCGGCGGCGAGATCCACGGCGTAGCCCTTCGCGATCGAGGACAGGTCGAGCCGCAGGCCGCCGGGCTGCCAGGCGCGGCCCATGGGGTCAAATCTCAGCCTCTCCCACCCTGCCCTGCCGCGGGCCTCCGGCACCCGCCCGGGATGATGGTGGCCGGGCCCCGAGGGACCGTGGCCATGGAGGTCCACGATCTCCCCGAGCGTGGGGTCCAGCAGGCCGCCAGACGCGCGGGCGACATCGACCGCGCGGGACAGTACGGTGAAGAATTCCGGCGAGATGCCGTGCCACGAGCCGGGCGCGCCGCGATTGTAGCGGCACAGCTCCGAGGCCGGATCCCAATGGCTCATCTGCTGGATGACGAGCGCAAAGGACGAGGTGAGCGCGGCTTCCGCCCATTCCCGGTCGAGACCGCGCGGAAGCTGCAGGCGGGCACTCCAGGAGGTGCCCATGGTTTCCCCCTCCAGCTCGCACACCGGGAGGCCGCTGCCGGCCCCGCGGAGTGCATTCGCTGGGAGATCGCGCGGGATGACGACCCGGCGCGAGGTCATGATGTGACCGGGGTCGATCACTCGGGAAGCACCTCGAAGACAGCGGTGTAGCCGGAGCGGGCACCACCACCGCCGCCACCGCCACCTTGTGCAGGGGCACCGGCGGGCTTCTGGCCACCAGCCTGCGGCGGGCCACCGGCACCCGGGCCGCGGCCACCACCCACGGCGGCATTCACCCAGAAGCGACCGGCTTCCGGCCAGGTGACTTCGAATTCACCCTTCTCATTCGTGGTCGCGGCGATCTCGCCGGCCTCGCTGCGGTAGCGGTCGTCGCCCTTGATGATGCTGACCTTCACGCCTGCGGCCGGCTTGCCATTCAGGTGGAGGGTGAAGACGGACTTCTCCCCGGCGAAGAGGTCGTTCGGGTGCGTCTGGTCGAAGACGACCTCCAGGCCCTTGCCCGTGGGCTTCAGCGCTTCCTTGTTCGGCTCGCCGCGGGTCACGTAGGTCTCCACGCGCGAGTAGCTCTCCGTCACGCTCAGCTCCGGCTTGCCGTCCAGGGCGGCGGCCTTGAAGTCGGCGGCGCTGCCACGGAAGTTCTTCGTCTCGCCGTCTTCCTTCCAGGTGGCGAGGATCATCTCGCGCACGGTGCCCACGCGGTAGGTGCCTTCCTTTTCCAGCGCGATGTCGAAGACGGTGCGGTACTTGCCCTTCGCGCCATTCTGCAGGGTCACTTCCTTGCCGTCCGGGCCGGTGGCCTGGAAGGCTTCCACGGCGGGAGCGACGTGGTCGGGGAAGAAGAGATTGTTGGAAACGGCGGCGTCAAAGGTGACCCACGGTTGCTCGCCGGAGAGCACGGTGGAGGACGGCACGATCCAGAAGCGGTGCGCGAGCGCCGGGCTGGAGAGGGCGACGAGGGCGGCGAGCGCCAGAATCGGTTTCTTGTTCATGATGCGGTTGGCTTGGGAAGCGGTGTTCAGTTGGAAGCTTGCGTCTCGATCTTGATGGCCACCTTGCCGAGCTCGGTCTTGCCGGCGCCGGAGGCATCCACGGTGGTCTTGCCGTCCCACTTGAAGGGCACGCGGACCATCTCGCGGCCGCCGACCTCGCGGGAGGCCTCCACGACGAGCGTGTATTCACCTTCCGCCAGCTTGGTCATGTCCACGGCCTTGTCCGAGATGGCCACGGTGTGCGTGCCCACGGGGCGTGTGGGGCTGCTCACGCCGTCCACGGGCATCTTCAGCGAGCGGCCGCTCTTCCGCCACCACTGGCGGATGTCCTTCAGCCACTTCTCGCCCTCGGCGTTCTTCATCTCCGTGTCGTACCACACGGTCAGGTTCGCGGCGTGGGATTTGTCCGGCTTCTCCAGCCAGGCGGCGATGTAGGGGCGGTGGTACTCGGCCACTTCGAGCCGGGGGATTTCGATGGTGAGCTGGACTTCCCCGGCACCCGCCGTGGCGAGTCCCGGTGTCAGCAGCAGGAATGCTTTTTTCATGGGGATCAGATCAATGGACGAAGAAGATGATGATGATGACGGGCAACAGGATGCCGGCGATGACGGCGGGCCACGTCCTCGGGCGGCGCTTCGCATGCACCCACAGGAGCGCCAGACCGGTAAGGCAGAAGACGATGCAGGCCACCGAAAAGACGTCGAGGAAGAGCGACCACGCGGTGCCCGTGTTCCGGCCCTTGTGCAGGTCGTTCAGGTAGGAGATCGCGCCGCGCTTCGTGAGCTCGTACACCACGTCGCCGGTCTCGCGGTCGATGGTCAGCCAGGCATCGCCACCCGGGCGCGGCAGGCTGAGATAGATCTCGAATTCCGACCACTCGGCGGACTTGCCCTTCACGGTGGTGCGCAGCTCCTTGGCGAGCCACTTGGAGATCTCATCCGGCAGCGGCGCCTCGGTGTCCGCCTCATTCTGGTAGGCGATGGACTTCGCGAGGTCCTCCGGCAGGACGAGCTTCACCTCGTTCACCTTCGGCTTCGCGGGGATGTCCTTCGCGTGGTTCAGCGTGATGCCGGTGAAGGCGAAGAGGAGCATCGCCGCCAGGCAGATGGCGCTGCTGACCCAGTGCCAGAGGTAGAATTGCTTTGTCCAGAAGGCCTTCCGCTTCTTCGCGTCGGCGGTGGATTTCAAGGCGGACTCTACGGGGGCTGGATTGGCGGCGGACATTGACGAAAGACGGAAAATCGGGCCGGGAAGCACGCCCTGGCGTACCTCCCGACCCGTTGCAGCAACCTATGAAAGGAGGGGGAACGGTTAGAAGTTCATATTCGCGCTCAGGATGATCGAGCGGCCCTGGCCGGGGACGAAGTGGCCACCGCCCACGCGGTCGATGTAGTCTTCATCGAAGACGTTATCGACATTGAGCTGGAAGGTGACGTTCTCGTTCATCGCGTAGCTGGCCATCGCATTCACGAGGGTGAAGTCGGGGGCCTCCTGGCGTGTGGTCGGGTTGTTGTTGTTGTAGCGGCTGTCCACGTACTGGGTGCCCACGCCGACGGAGAAGCCCTTCGGCAGGTCATAGACGGTCCAGAGGCTGAAGGAATTCTTCGGCGTATTGCTCACCTCGGAGCCGCGCTCTGCGGCCACGGCGGAGGCCTTCACCTCGCTCTCGAGGTAGGTGTAGCCACCGATGATGCGCCAGTTGTCCGTGATGGCGCCGGTGAAGCCGAGCTCGAAGCCCTCCACCACCTGCTCGCCGGTCAGCGTGACCACGGTCGGGTCGGCCGGATCGGTCGTGCGCGCATTCGTCTTCTCCGTGCGGAAGATCGCACCGCTGAGGAGGAGCTTGTCATTGAAGAACTCCCACTTGGTGCCCAGCTCGATGGTCTCGTTTTCCTCCGGGTCCGCCTGGAAGAGGCTGAGCGTGTTGTTCGTGCCGGTGGGGGCAGCGATGTACGTCAGGTTCTCGGTGGAGGGATTGAAGGACGTGCCGTAGCCGAGGTAGATGCTGCCTTGCTCGACGGGCTTGTAGGTGATGGCACCGCGGTAGCTGAACATCGAGTCCTCGCGCTCCAGCGGGCTCACCACGCCGGAGGCGGCACGCGAGGCGTACTCCACGTCGTAGCTATCCCAGCGGACGCCGCCGGAGATCTCCCAGTGCTCGTTGATCGTCGCCGTGTCGAAGAGGTAGAAGGCGGTGGTGTCCGAGATGGTCTGGGTGATGGAGCCATTGCGCTGGATCACACCGGTGAAGGGGATGATCACCTGGCCGGTGAAGAAGTCGATCTGTGGATTGCCAGCGACCGGCAGGCCGGTGGCCGGGTCATACACGGAGCGACCGTAGTTGCGGGACTTCTCGCGGCCCACTTCGAAGCCACCGACGAGATTGTGCTCGATGCTGCCGGTGCTGAAGTCATAGCGCAGGTCGGCCTGGCCGAAGAGCGCCTCGTCGAGCTGGTCGCGCGACTGGAACTGCTGGTTCAGCGTCGTGGTCGTCGGGTTCGTGGCCGGCGTGGTGTCATTGATGGCGGCGAAGCGCGGAGCGGTGGTGACGGAGTCGCGGTCATTCCGGCCGTAGCGCAAGGTGGTGCGCAGCTTCAGGTCATCGCTGAAGTCGTGCTCGAAGATACCCGTGATGAGGTCGGTCTGGATTTCCTCGTAGTCGCGCAGCGGATTGCCATACCAGCGGTCGAAGTCCACGATCGGCACGCCCGGCTGGAGCAGCGGGTTGGTGGCGCTGTTCCGCGGGATCCACGGGATGCCGTAGTCAGGCGTGTTGTCCTGATCCAGGTGCATGTAGGTCAGCGTGAAGCGCGTGTCGGTGCCGAGGCCCCACGAGATCGACGGGGCGATACCCCAGCGCTTGTTTTCCACACCATCGCGGCCCGGGATGTCCTGCTCGTGCCAGACGCCATTCAGGCGAACGGCACCGCAGCCGGCGAATTCCTGATTCAGGTCGAAGGTGCCGCGCATGTAGTCGTCCGTGCCACCGCTGAGCGAGGTGCCGTAGGAGTTCCCGAGGTGCGGGGTCTTGGTGACGATGTTGATGGAGCCGCCGGTGGAGCCGCGGCCGGTCGAGGCGGAGGACGGGCCCTTGGTCACTTCGACCTGCTCGAAATTGAAGGGGTCGCGTGAGTAGCCGCCGCTGGCCGCGTCGCGCATGCCATCGACGAAGATGTCCGAGCGCGCCGCGAAGCCGCGGATCGCGAGATTGTCACCGGCAGGGCCGCCGCCGCCTTCACCGGCCTGCATGCTGATGCCGGGCACGTTTCGCAGCACGTCGCGGAGATTCGAGGCGGCCTGCTCGCGCATCACGTCCGCCGGGATCACGGTCACGGTCTGGGCGACGTCGCGCAGCGGCTGGGTCTGCTTCGGCGTCTGGAGGCGCTCCGGCTTGTAGAGGCTCTTCTCGAGGTCGGCCTGCACGACCAGCTCGCTCATGTTCTCCGTCTTCTGCTCGTCCTTCTTCGGGGCGGTGACAGCGGGAGTTTGGGCAGCGAGTTGGCCGAGGGCAAACAGGGTGCCGGTGAAGACAAATCCTTCCGGAAGCCGGGAGGCACGAAGACTGGAGTCGTGGGAGTTCATTGGACGCGGAATCAGTGAGTCGTGCCGGGCGCAATGGCGTCGCGGCGAAGACTGTTGCGAATGCGTCTCAATTGAATCCACCTGTCAAAGTAATTCCATCCGGGTGACGCAAACGGCAACCGAGCGCTAATCGATGGCGGTTTGGCCGCTGATTGCGGGGATTCGCCTTGACCCGCCACCCCTGCCCGGGACGAGACAAGTCCATGATCCTTTGCATCCCCGATGTCCTGACCGCCGAACAGACCGCTGAATGCCGCCGTCTGCTTGAAACGGCGGACTGGCAGGATGGCAAGGCGACCGCCGGTCATCAGGCGGCGAAGGCAAAGGACAACATGCAGATCCCCGCCACCCACCCGGTGGCCCGCGAGGTGGGCGATGCGATCTTGCGCGCGCTCGCCGTCAATCCGCTCTTCCAGTCTGCGGCGCTGCCCCTTCATTTCCTCCCTCCGATGTTCAACCGCTACTCGGGCGGGCAGACCTTTGGCACCCACGTGGACAGCTCCATCCGCCAGATCCCCGGCACGCCGCACCGCATCCGCACGGATCTCTCCTGCACGCTCTTCTTCGCCGGGCCGGAGGAGTATGACGGCGGCGAGCTCATCATCGAGGACACCTACGGCTCGAAGAGCGTGAAGCTCCCCGCCGGCCACATGGTGCTCTACCCCTCCACCAGCCTGCACCAGGTGACCCCGGTGACTCGCGGCACGCGGCTGTGCTCCTTCTTCTGGCTGCAAAGCATGATCCGCTCGGACGAGCAGCGCTCCCTGCTCTTCGACCTGGACATCGCCATCCAGCGCCTCTCCGCCGCCCTGCCCGACCACGAGGCGGCGAGCCAATCATCGGTGCAACTCACCGGCGTGTATCACAACTTGATCCGCCAATGGGCGGAGATGTAATTTTCCCACGTCCGGGATCATCGGCGAGCGCACCTTACGGTGTGGTGCGCTCCATCAGGGAATGCCCACTGGGAACGCGGAATTCATTCCGCCCGAGCCATCACACCCGCCCGCCTTCATCGGACGATTTCCACGGGATCTTCCGTGCGGGAGTATGGAACAATGCGCGATCGAACCACCCAGCCGGACCGCCCCGGCTATCCATCTCACCGACATCGCGACAAGGCAAACGGAGATCTTTCCTGACGCCTGCATGTCATCACGCATGTCCTAACAGATCCCGCCCGGGTCCAGTGTCATACACGACAGGAATTCCTCGCTGAAAACCGACCCGGCGATCCCAAGATGAAGAGCGCTCATCAGTCCATTCGTCGCTCTCATCCATCGCTCCCGATTTACGTAGCCGACTGGAAAACAGCGCTTAACAGCCTAACAGATGCGTGGATCTACGCGGAAATGGCGTTCCCGATCCATCGAAGTACGGTACCTTCGTAGTTTCCCTCAGCCGAATGATGGGAGAATACCTGAAAGTCCCTTGCAATCCTCCCGGAAGTGTTGGAGCAGTGTAGCTGTGACTGCGTCCTCATTCATTACCTGTCTCCTCCGGACCGCTGCTGTGATCGCATTGATGTTTGCGGTCATGCGACCTTGGAGTGGTGACAAGAGTGACACTCCGGGCGATGGCACCCCGCGCATGACGCACACGTCGGCCACCTCGAATCCGGGCCAAGCCGATGCGTCAAAGCAGGTCGCCAGCAGCGAGAAAACCGACCGCCTCGCCAGCCTGTCTAACAGGTAACCCCCGGTCGTGTCTTTTGCACGCTCACCCTTGCAAAAAGCATTATCATTTTCGCTACTACGCACTAACTTCCGATAAACTCGCTCCACTCGCGAACGCATGTTCGCGTGTCGGGACCGAACTTCGGGCCGCTTCCCGTCCGACTGCTTGCTCGCCACGATGTGCGCCCGGGTTTACAGCGCGATCATCAGGGGGTATATGGCAGCGGTTCAGCAGTTCGGACGGGTTCTTATCCAGCGGCTTGTCGCCGGGGGAGGGACGGTAAGCCGGTCTATCAGTCGTCGAGCCGGTCCACCGGTCTGTGTCCTTGGAACTCCTCCGGTGATGCCCCGGAAAACAAGGGAACGAGAGCGGTAGATCGTCTTCATGGATTAGCGCGCCGGGGTCGGCATTGCAAGATTCCCCCCTCCCCTCGCCTGCCCCCGATGGACCGCCCTTTTCCCGCCGGTTTCATTGTGAATTCATTCCCAATATCTTGTGAAGAACTCTGCCACGCGGGGAATCATCGCAAAATGCATCACACAAGGCCCGGTGAATGTCACCGGAGCCGAAACATCCTGCAAACCAACGCCTCATGACGGGGGCGCCCCAGTCCCCTAGAGCTCGCCGGATCTCGCCCCGCCTGCCTCGCGCTCTTCCCGGATGCGCCGCAGTCTCACCTGCAGGTCCCCGAGGGCATTCATGAAGTAGATGTAGGCGTCGTACGGCGTGCTGTAGGGCGAGAAATACTGGTGGATGCTGCCATCCGTGCCGCCCTTCGTCGCCATCCAGTAGAAGTGATCCGAAGTCTGCAGCTTCGCCCACACGTGAGTGAGGTCCGGGTCCCGGGCGGCCAGCACTTCCTCCTCCAGCCGGTGGATTTTCGCGATGGCCTCCTGCTGCATCACATTCCCCGTCCACGCGCTCAGGTCGCGCTCGGCATCCGCCCATGAGGTCGGCCAGTGGCAGTCATACTCCCGGGTCGCGCTGAAGAGATCCACCACCTCGCCCGGAGTGACCCAGCTCACGCCCTCGGCCAGCATCGCCTCCGGCAACCGCTCCCAGAACTCGAAGACGCCGGTGTCCTTCCACTGGTGCTCCCCGATGGTCTCGTAGTCCATGAAGAGATTCACCACGTCGCCCGGCGCGTCCTTCACCCATCCCGCGAATTTCTCCGCCGTGAGCGGCCACTCGTTCCAGGTCTTGTCGGAAAAGCGGAAGCCGAGGTCATCCGAGAGCGAGGCATTCCGCAGCAGCGTTTTCATCCGCGTCACATACGGCGCGCGGAAGACCTGGTTCGGCGACTGGCCATTCAGCACCCACGGCACTCCCTCCGCCATGATCCCGTCAAAGCCCATCGTCTCCGCCTGCGCGGCGATGGCGTTGTTGTAGATCAGCTCGGTATTCCGGAAGACCCGCGGGCGGACGCGGAAAACGGACTCGAGGATCTCCAGGTGCCGCTCGACCTGGCGCTCGAATTCCTTCCGCGAGTGAAGGATCGCCAGCGAGTGGTAGTAGGTCTCCGCCAGCAGCTCCACGCTTCCGGTGGCCACCAGGTCCTGGAAGGAGGCCAGCACGTCCGGCCGGTGGTGCTGCATCTGCTCGATCACCGTCCCGCTGATGGAGAGCGCCATGCGGAAGCGGCCGTGCGTCTGCTCGATGACCTTCTTGAAAAGCGCGTTTGCCGGCAGGTAGCTCTTTTCCGCCACCTTTGACAGCACCTCGGCATTCAGCCCGTCATCCTCGTAGAAGGCGTGCTGGCCGATCTGGAAGAAGTCATACGGTATCAGCCGGTTCGGCTGATGCACCTGGAAGTAGAGGCAGGTGTGAGGCATGGCTCAGGGGGGATAAGACCGCTCGCCGTCAGTCGCGGAAAAGACCCAGCGGATCGGCAGGCCCGCGTGGCTTCGATGGCCGGGAAATCAGCTCCTCGTAAATCTCCACCACCTTCTCGGCGGCGGCGTCCCAAGTGGCCGCGGCCATGTCTTCCTCGGCCTGCTTCACCACCCGCTCGCGGAGCGCGTCGTCCTCCAGCAGGTCGATGATGTGCTGGGCCATCAGGTCCACGTCCCAGTAGTCGGCCTTCAGCGCGCCCTTCAGCACCTCGGCCACGCCGGATTGCTTCGAGATCACCGCCGGGATGCCGAATTGCGCGGCCTCCAGCGCGGACAGGCCGAAGGGCTCCGAGACGGACGGCATGCAATAAATGTCCGTCATCGAGAGCAGCTCGTTCACCTTCTCCTTGTTCAAGAAGCCCGTGAAGTGGAGATACCCGCCGAGCCCGCGGAAGGCGGTGCTCTCCGCCAGCGGCTTCAGGCGCTCGCCGGTCCCGGCCATCACGAAGCGGACATTGCGCGTCTTCTTCAGCACCCGCGTGGCGATCTCCAGGAAGAACTCCGGCCCCTTCTGCGCGGTCAGGCGACCGAGGAAAAGGACCAGCTTCTCCGGGAAGGGCTTCTTGGTCCTGAAGGCATCCACCGCCTCGGCCCCGTTGTGGACCGGGTGGATCTTCGCGGGGTCGATGTTGTAGTGGGCGGCGCAGATCTTCCCCGTGTAGCGGCTCACCGGGATGATGGCGTCGGCCTCCTCCATCCCGTATTTCTCCAGATCGTAGATCCAGCCGCGGGCCGCCGCCCCGGCGCGGTCGTACTGCGAGGCGTGGACGTGGATCACCAGCGGCTTGCCCGTGGCCTTCTTCACCTCCACCCCCGCCAGAAAGGTCATCCAGTCGTGCGCGTGGACCACGTCGAAGTCCAGCAGCATGGCCATCTTCGCAGCCACTTTGGAAAACTCGATCACCTTCGTGCCGAGGTCGTCGCCGTAGAGCTCGCCCGTCTTGAATTGCTCGAGCTGGCTGCGTGTCGTGCGGGAAAACGCGATCTCCCCGCCCGGCTGCCGCACGATCTCCGTGGTGCCCGCCTCATCCGAAGCATACGGGTCGAGGTGGATGGGCACGCGCTGGATCTCCGCGAAGCTCTCGTAGTGATACTTCCCCTCCACGGGCTGGAGGTCCTCGGTCTTTAGGTTGTTCAGCCCGGTGAGCTTGAAGTCCTCGAAGTCCGCCTCAGGCGCGGAGCGCGGCACGATCACCTGGAGATCGACGTGTTTGGAGAGCGCCTGGGAAAGTCCGAGGCAGGCAACCCCGAGGCCGCCATTGATCAAGGGGGGAAACTCCCAGCCCAGTTTGAGAACACGAATCCGATTCATGGAGGGAACGATGCCGGCAGATGCCATGCATCCCCCGGGTCAATTGCGAGCCGCCAACGTCGTGAGCATTGGCCGGGCCAAAGTCGAGCCCTTTCCCGTGACGCAAGAATGAGCGATCTCCCGTGACGCATGATTGATGGCATAGGCGGATCGCGTACGCCGATCGCCGATCATAAAAACATGAATCGTTGGTTGATCTATCTTGTGGCTCGCCTACGGGGTTTTACGCGGGGCGCGCGGCAGGTCGGCACGCTGTCTGCTGGGTCGTGTTATTCACAATATCGCCACCCGCTCCGGTTGGCATGTGACCCGGAGGTCCGCGTTACTTTCCTGCTCCTGTTCCAGTCTTCTCCACTCGCCTCTCATTTCCCTTCCGTCGCTCTGCCCATGTCCGCTCCCTCGCCTGCCAAGCCACCGCGCATCCTCATCGTCACACCGGAAATCACCCACCTGCCACAGGCGCTGGGCCCCGGTGCAGGCTTGATTCGCGCGAAAGCGGGCGGTCTGGCGGACGCCACCGCGGCCCTCGTTTCCGGCCTCGTGGACCTCGGTGCCGAGGTGCATGTGGCGATGCCGAATTTCCGCCGTCTCTTCCAGCGCGACCACCTCGGACGCCTGCCAGACGAGGTCATCAACAGCTCCGTCCACCCCCACGACCAGCGCATCCACCTCGCGGACGACTATGCATTTCACAATCTCGGACGCGTCTATAGTGACAATCCGCACGAATGCCTCCACACCGCCCTCGTGTTTCAAAGGGAGGTGATGCAACAGATCATCCCGAAAGTACAACCAGATATCATCCATTGCAATGACTGGATGACTGGACTCATCCCGGCAATGGCGAAGCGCCGTGGCATCAAGTGCCTCTTCACGCTGCACAATATCCACAGCCGCGACATCACGCTGGAGGCCATGGAGGCGGCGGGCATCGGTGCCGCCGACTTCTGGAACCAGCTCTACTTCGTCCGCCCGCCCGGCCAGTATCACCAGTGCCGCAGCACGGTGCCTGTCCACATGCTGGGCACGGGCGTCTATGCCGCCGACCACCTCACCACGGTGAGCCCCGGATTCCTCCAGGAACTCGCGGACGGCAAGCACCACGGCGGGGCCTTCCTGCGTGGCGAGATCTGCCAGAAGATGGCCGCAGGCCGCGCGTCCGGCGTGCTGAATTCGCCGGACCCCTCCTATGATCCCGAGTCGGACCCCTCGCTGGAGGTGACCTACAGCGATCACGACCACGTGCAGGGCAAGGCCGCGAACAAGCTGGCCCTGCAGCGCGAGCTCGGACTCGAGGAAGATCCGGATGCCGCGATCTTCTTCTGGCCCTCCCGCTTGGATCCCATCCAGAAGGGCCCGCAGCTCCTCTGCGACATCCTCCAGCGCACCGTCTCCGACTACTGGGACCGCAAGCTCCAGATCGTGGTGGTGGCCGATGGACCGCACCAGCATCTGCTGCATCACATCAACAACTACCACCACCTGCACCGCCGCGTCGCCATCCGCGACTTCGACGAGCGTCTGGCCCGCCTGGCCTTCGCCGGGTCGGACTACATGCTGATGCCTTCGCTCTTCGAGCCCTGCGGACTGCCGCAGATGATCGCTCCGCTCTACGGCTGCCTGCCGATCGTCCACGCCACCGGCGGACTGCGCGATACGGTGCGCCGGCTGGATTCCGAGAATTCGCTGGGCAATGGCTTCTCCTTCGAGGACCCGAATGCTGCGGGTTTCCGCTGGGCGATCGACGAGGCGATGTGGTTCCACCTCCAGCCGAAGGAAATCCGCGAGCGCGAGATCACCCGCATCATGCGCCAGAGCCGCAGTGAATTCGACCCCGCCCGCTTCACTGCAGGCTACGTGGAACTTTACGAGCGCCTGCTCGACCGGCCGGTGGTCGCACCGACGCTCGACGAAGTCATCGCCGAGCCCGAGCCGCGCCCTGCCGCGAAGCCGGTGCTGCCGAAGGCCGCGCTGGCCACACGCTCGCGCCCCGCGGCCTGATCCAATCGACCGGGCACCCATCTCACGAGTCGGAGGCACGTCCTATGACGAAGCACCGTCGTGCCCGGATGGCGGCCCGTCGATGATCTCTCGCGAGAACAAGGAAACCGATTTCCCTCACCGCCGATTCGGTTAGGATACCGACCTTTCAACCCCTCTCATTCCCATGCCCACCTTGGAGAGCCAGATCCCACCGATTTGCGGTGATGAAGAGGCCGTCGCAGCCACCATGGCCCACACCGGCCCGGTCGCCCTGCCAAACAGCGACATCGACTTCGGCAAGGCGCGCGCCACCTTCGCGATCGCGCTCCACATGCACCAGCCGCTGATCCCGGCAGGCGGCGGCGATCTCAGGACCGCCGCCGTGATCGGGAATCTCCAGAGCATGATGGAGAACCAGGGCATCGGCGACAATCACAACGCCCCGGTCTTCGAGTGGTGCTACAAGCGCATCGGGGAATTCGTCCCGCAGCTCGTGGCGCAGGGGAAGAAGCCGCGCGTGATGCTGGAGTATTCCGGCTGTCTTTTCGACGGGCTCGCCTCGATGGGGGCGACGCACGTGATCGATGCCCTGCGTGCCCTTACCACCGACCCCGCCTACTCGCGTTGCGTGGAGTGGCTGGGCGCGCCTTGGGGTCACGCTGTCGCACCGTCCACGCCGGTGCAGGATTTCCGCCTGCATGTGAAGGCCTGGCAGAATCACTTCGCCGCGCTCTTCGGCCATGAGGCGCTGAACCGCGTGCGGGGCTTCTCGCCGTCCGAGATGGCGCTGCCGAATCACCCGGACGTCTGCTACGAGTTCGTCAAGACGCTAAAGGAGTGCGGCTACCGCTGGGTGCTCGTGCAAGAGCACACAGTGGAAGAATGCGGCACCGGCCACGGCCTCGGTGCCCCTCACCTGCCCCACCGCCTCGTCGCGCGGAATTCCTCCGGCGAGGAAGTCAGCATCATCGCCATCATCAAGACACAGGGCAGCGACACGAAGCTGGTCGCGCAGATGCAGCCCTACTACGAGGCGAAGAGCCTTCCCAATACCGAGCTGAAGGGCAAAACGGTGCCCCGCTTGGTCACGCAGATCGCCGACGGGGAAAACGGCGGCGTGATGATGAACGAGTTCCCCCCGAAATTCCTCGAAGCGATGGCCGAGGCCACCGACAGCGAGACCCCTGCGGTGAACGTGACCGAGTATCTGGAATACCTCGAGACGCTGGGCATCGGCGAGGCGGACTTCACCGCCATCCAGCCGTCGATGCAGCAAAAGATCTGGGAACGCATGCCCGATGGCGGCGGACCGGAGAAGCTCGCGGAGGTCATCGAGGACTGCAAGCAGCACGCTCAGCCTTTCCACATGGACGGCGGGAGCTGGACGAGTGACATCTCATGGGTGAAGGGCTACGACCACGTGCTCGGCCCCATGGAGGAGGCATCCGCGCTTTTCGCCGAGAAGATCACGAAGGCCGGCGTGCCGCCCACCGACCCGCGCTACAAGAACGCGCTCTACCACCTGCTGTGCAGCCAGACGAGCTGCTACCGCTACTGGGGCGAGGGCCAGTGGACCGACTACGGCCGCGAGCTGTGCCGCCGCGCGATCGAGGTGCTGGAGCACGACTTCTGACGCTGCGACTGCGAGGATTTTGAGGAGTGCGGACGTTCCGTCCGCACAAATGTCGACGACACATCGACAAGCCTCATTGCTTTATTCATGAGCCCACTTATGGGCCAGCGATCATTAAACGCGTCCTTTTTTGCATTAAATTCGAAACAAAAACCGCTTTTGTGGCGTTTTCTCGCCATGAAGCTCTGTTCTGCCCCGCTGCTGCTGTTCGCTCTCACGGGCACCGGCATCGCTGAAATATCCCTCCCCCGGACCGAGGCGGCACTGAAGGTGGATGCCACGGATACCGTGGTGCGACGCCAGTGGGCCATGGCCGAGCTTGAGCGCGTGCTGGGGCCGAGGGAATGGAAGGCGCTTTCGAATGGCCCGCGCTCGACCTTCTTCCGCGAGATGCAGGGCACGCTGCTGGACGAGCTGATGTTCTCCGGCCCGCTCCCCGAAGATCCGGCGAAGATGATGCGCATCGCCGAGGCGCTGTGGAAACAGGACCGCTCCGGCATGGCCGACCGCCACGAGCTCACCACCGCCGCCGCCGTGGCCCTGATGTATGCGGCGAAGGATTGGCCGGAGGATCAGGCCGACGAGCGCTACCGCTACTTCCGCGACTCGCGGAAGGCGGGCAAGCTCCACCCGGTCTTCGACACCCTCGCGACCTGGGAAAAACGCTTCGTCGTTTCCGCAGGGGGCAATGGAGGCTGGGCGGGCGACGGCGGCTGGGGCGAGGAGTCGATGCTCTGGCTGCGCGATCACGTGAAGCTGCCGGTGAAGGACTACACCGATGCGTGCTGGCAGGCTCCCTACCGGCTGGAGAATGTTTTCGGCGACTCGATCCACGGCAGCAGATACTACGCGCCATTCGAGAAGATGATCCACGCCGAGCGCGTGCGCGAGGTCGGCGGCGTCTGCGGCTCGCTGTCCCACTACGGTGCCACCGCCGCACGAGCGAATGGCATCCCGGCAATCACCATGGGCGAGCCCGGCCACTGCGCCTACGCGGTGCGCACGGCCCCGGGCGAGTGGACGCCCGCCTACTCGCTCTCCTGGGAGCGCGGCCTCCACACCTCGCTCTGGGGCAGGACGTGGACTCAGCTCGTGCTGCAGGAAAAGGTGCTCGGCGAGAAGTACGCCACGGATCGTAGTTCGCTGCACCTCTGGCAGGCGCGTGCCCTGCGCGGGGGAAATCCGGACCTTGCGGAGAAGGCTTACCTGCTCGCGCTGAAGGCCCAGCCGCTCGACCGCCCGCTGTGGTCCGAGTACGTCGCTTGGCTGCGGGATTCACGAAAGCCGGAGCCTCTCGCGTGGAAGAAGGTCCACGACGATGCACTGGCCGCCCTCGCCACCTATCCCGAGGCCGCGTGGGACGTGGTGAAGGACATCGAGGTCGCGATGATCGGAGTCGTGCCGGAGGACGAGCGCATTCCCTTCCTGCTGTCCTTCCACAATGCCATCGCCAGTCACAAGGGGCCGGTGATGTGGGACCTGCCAAAGGCGCTCGGCGAGCAGGCGAAGATGCTGGGCAAGCCCGCTGCGGAGCTGGAATTCTTCGAGCAGGTGGTCTCGCTGCAATCCAAGTCCGACTGGCTCGCCCCGGTCGTGGCGTGGGGCAGTGAGCGCTTCGGAAAGGGCGGCGACACCGCGTGGTATGAAGCCCTCGGGCGCGGCCTTTCCACGGGCGGCAGCGCGGGCGACTCGACGCGCAAGGCACTGCGCCCCGCGATCCTCGCGGCGGCAGCCACCGACAATGTCGAGGCCTTCCAGGCACTCGCGCGGGCGGTGGCGACGGACGACGGACCGAAGCTCCCGCCAATGGAGCCCTTCCCCGGGGAACTGCTCTCGGCAGGCGGGCTGATCCGGCTCTCGACCACCTCGAATTGGGACGCCCCCGAAAGCCATGCCGCGGTGCTGGAAGCAAAGGGCGGTCGCCTCCACACCGACTCGGAGGTGAATCCCCATGTGGTGGTCCGCTTTGCCAAGCTCGGCGAACTCTCCGGCATCGCCTTCACCGACACCTCCACGGGCTACAACGCGAGCCGCATCGTGCCGCTGAAAGTGTCCGTTTCCGAAGACGGCCAGGGCTGGCAGGAGGTCTTCCGCACCGAAAAGCCGGGAGGCCCGTGGCGCATCGACCTGACAGGAAAGGCCCCGCGTGTCGGATGGGTGAAGATCGAGCGCGATGACGACCGCAAGGAGGTTTTCCACCTTTCCGCCATCCACGTCTATGGGCGCCGTCTGCAGTGAACCGCTTACCGATTTCCCCGATGAAGATCTCCCTTGCTACTATTTTCCTCGTAGTTTGCCACACGCTCTCCGCCGCCGAGCGCGTCGCCGACTTCCCCGCTGCCCTGCAGAAGGCGAAGTCCGGCGGGCAGGACATCGCGGTCCTCTTCCACGGCTCCGACTGGTGCACGCCGGGCAAGAAGCTCGCCAGCCGCTGGACATCCGTGGACTTCGAAAAGGCGGCTGGAAACGACCTGCTCATCCTCGACATCGACCGCAAGGAGAACCCGTCCGACGACGACGAGGCACTGGCGAAGCTGAACGAAGCCTGCCCGGTGAAGCCGCGAAGCCTGCCGGCCATCGCCCTCTTCGACAAGGACGGCCGGCTCGTCGCGCTGCGCGAGGGCATGCCGGAGCTCGATTCACTAGGCCGCCCCCAGCAGGCCATCCAGCGCGCCATCGATGTGCGGAAGAAGCGCGACGACCTCTGGCAACGCGCCGCGGACATGCTGGGCCCCCGGAAGGCCACGCAGCTCGCCGCCGGTCTCGATCTGCTGGGCATTGGTGTCGGGCCGAAGGACGCCTACAAGCCCGTCATCGACGAGATGAAGAAGGCCGATCCCGGGGACAGTAGCGGCGCTGTCGCACGCTACACCTTCCCGGGCCGCAAGCTGCTCGAGCTGGCCGTCGATCAAGGGAAGGCCGGTAAATTCACCGACGCCGACGCAGAGATCGGGAGCTGGCTGGAAAAGCCGCAGCTCACCAAGGACCAGAAGCAGGAGGCGCTGGCCGCCCGCTTCGCCCTCTACCAGCGCTGGCCGGAGAAGAAAACGGGCCTCGCCGCCGTGCTCAAGGAGATCGAGCGGCTCGACCCGAAGTCCGATCTGGGCAGCGCCGCCACGACCTACCTCACGATGCTCGCGAAGGAGAAATGACCTGACGCGGAATCACGCGAACCAACGCTTCTCCAGCATCTTCAGGTAGCGGGCCTCCGTGTCCGAGATGCCGTCGGCTCCCAGCACCTTGTAGAGCCACGTCAGCGCGGTGGACTCGGTGCCGGCCTTCTTGATGATCTCGGCGCGCACCGAGAGGTATTCCTCCGTCTTCAGCTCGCAGGAGTAGGCCTCGCGCGCCCTCGAGAATGCCTTGAGGATGCAGATTTCGCGCGGATGCTCGGAGTCCCAGCCGATCGAATCCAGCGCATCCGTCACCACGGAGTCCTCGGCGAGCGAGAGGTGGTCATCGAGATAGAGCGCCAGGAAAAGCAGTTCGATCAGGGCTTCGCGCGAGTCTTGTGTCATCAGGTGGTGAACTACCAAGCCTGCGGTTTTTGACAATCCGATTTCCCTTTCCGGCCCTGAGGCGGGGAGCGCAGGGCAATTTGCCTGAAACAAGATGCGCTTTGTGAAGATTACGTGAATTAACACGTCAATTTGACAACTCGCCGATTTTTCCACCGACAGATGTTGGACAATATAACTTTAGTCACTACATGCTCCCCGCTGTGAAACTCATCACTCCCCTCCTCCTCGCTGTATCACTCCTCGGGCCCCTCCAGGCCGACGAGAAGAAGAACACGCCACGTGTGCTGGATGACGTGATCTTCGACGAAAATCTCTGGACGAAGTCTCTCGAAGATGTGCGGAAGTCCACCAATCCTCCCGAGAAGGAGGACAAGGACGACAAGAAGAAAGTCGAAATCCAGGACGACGAGGACGGCGACGTGGAGATCTTCCTCTTCAATCGCGGCCCGAAGTACATGGAATGGCTCTCGTCCGACAAGGACGGCCTGCGCTCGGAACCCGGTCTCTATCAGATGCTCGGAAAGAAGGTCGGCGAGGTGGTCATCCGCGGCCGCGAGGGCAATGCCAGCGACGCCACCATCTCGCTCTTCAACCGCGGCGATGACGGCGAGATCACGCTCGCCAGCTACCAGACGAAGCTGAAGGAGTGGAAGGACCTCATCGACGAGAAGATGGCCGTCCGCTCCGAGGTGCGTAACCAGCAGGGTGCCGTGCCCCTCGAAGGCTGGATGTGGAAGAAGGGCGACACCGCGGTCCTCCTCGAGGGCAGCATGAACCGCTCCTCGAAGCGCGCCGAATTCATCCGCCTGCGCCTCACCTCCATCAGCGCCGCCAAGAACGCGCCGACCAAGATGGCCCGCCGCACCAGCTTCGCGAACAACGTGAAGAAGGACGACAAGGGCTTCACCTGGGTGGAAGGCGTCCCGATGGTGGACCAGGGGCAGAAGGGCTACTGCGTCGTCGCGAGTGTCGAGCGTGTCGCCCGCTACTTCGGTGCCGAGATCGACCAGCACGAGATGGCCCAGCTTGCCAATACCGATGACCACGGCACCTCGGGCGATGAAATGGAGAAGGCCTTCCAGCGCGTCACCGGCAAGATCCACCTGCGCACGCTCAAGCACATCGAGTATGACGACAAGCGGGCCGAGCGCGACCTCCGCGGCTACAACTCCGCTGCAAAGAAGGCCGGCGTGAAGACCATCGACATCGATACCGACAACTACTACGTCGATCCCCGCCAGTTCTGGTTCAACGCCCACAAGGAAACCTTCCGCGACATGAAGCGTGGCCAGCAGGCCTTCGCCCACTTCGAGCGCAAGGTGAAGGAATACGTGGACCAGGGCATCCCGCTCTGCTGGACGCTCTATCTCGGCATGTTCAAGGAAAAGGGCCTGCCACAGAGCTACGGCGGTCACATGCGCCTGATCATCGGCTACAACTTCACCTCGGCGGATCCCGGCGAGCACAAGATCTACTACACCGACTCCTGGGGCAGCGGCCACGAGAAGAAGGAGATGCGCGCCGACGAGGCCTATTGCATGACCATGGCCCTCTACTCGATGGTGCCTAACAAGTAATCCGGCCCCGCCGCGAAGATAAAAAAAGTGGCTGCCGCATCCAGCGGCAGCCACCTCCCGGAAGCGGCCTCGGCCGCTTCTCTTTTTTACAGCAGTTCCGGCGGCAGCTTGTCGGAGAGCTTCTTGATCGCGTCCGCCTGGTGGCGGTTGGCGATGAGCAGCGCGTCCTCGGTCTGCACGATGATCAGGTCATCCACGCCGAGCAGCGCGATGTGGCTGCCCTTCCGCGCGTTGAAGACCACGTTGTTCTCGGAATCGATTTCGGACACCGGGGTATTCACGCGGTTGTCATTGCCGACCTTGTCTAGGTAGGTGGCCACGGAGATCCAGGAGCCCACGTCGTCCCAGTCGAAGGTCGCCTCGATGTTCAGGACGCGGCGGGCCTTTTCCATGAGGCCGTAGTCGATGGAGATCGGCGTGAGCTTCGGGAACTGGGCCGCCACGGTGGCCGTGATGTCCGAGGATCGGCGGATCTCGGAAATGAAGGAGGCCAGCTCGGGCTGATGCGTGGTCAGCTCGCGGATCACATTCGGCAGCGACCAGACGAACATGCCGGCATTCCAGCAGAAGCCGCCCTGGGCGAGGAATTGCTCGGCCAGCTCGGTGCTCGGCTTCTCGCGGAAGCGCTTCACCTCGGCGGGCATCTGGTCGCACTCCAGCCCGGGGATGGAGGCGCGGGAGCCGCGCTCGATGTAGCCGTAGGACGGACATGGCCAAGTGGGCTTGATGCCGATGGTGACGAGGCCGTCGGACTTCTCCGCGGCGGCCAGCGCGTCACGCATCACGGCGTGGTAGGCGGCGGTGTCCTGGATAAGCTGGTCGGCGGGCAGCACCATCATCAGCGCGTCGGGATTCCGCGCGGCGACGAGGGCGATGCCGAGCGCCACGGCGGGTGCGGTGTCACGCTTGGCAGGCTCGGCGAAGATGTTTTCCGGAGGCAACATCGAAGCCACCTCGCGGACACCGGCTTCCTGCTGGGCATTCGTGAGGATGAGAATGTTCTCCACCGGCACCAAGCCATCGAGGCGGGCGATCGTCTGCTCCAGCAGGGTGGTGTCGCCGAAGAGATTCAGCAGTTGCTTCGGCTTCGCATTGCGGCTCAGCGGCCAGAAGCGGGTTCCGGATCCGCCGGCGAGGATCAGGGCGTAGGTGGTGGAGGGGTCAGGCATGTGCGGCAGGACCCTAGCGACCCCGGCGGCGGGGGGAAGGGCGAATCGCGTGGCATTTTCAGGGATTGTCTGCCGCCGCCGGAGTGTTAGGCTTTCTTTCATGAACCCCGACGACGACGGCGAACGCAACTGGACCGAAGCAACCGCACTGGCAGCGCCTGCCCTGCTGGGTGCCGCCGGCGGCCTCATCCTCGGCGAAATGATGCACGCCCGCGCCCGCCGCGGTGTGGCCATCGGCTTCGCGGTCATGGGCATCGCGACGCTGCTGCCGCTGGCAATTGGCGGCGTGGTGAATCTCGTCAACGGCCCGGAAAGCAAGCTCGGTGCCCGCCGCCGACTGCGGAAGATCCGCGACACCGGGGCACACGGCGACTACGACGCCCACCTCGGCATCTGACCGGGCGATGCGACTGGCGATCACCGGTACCACGGGCCGCGTCGGCCGCGCCTTGGCCGACCGCTTGGCGGCGTGTCACGAAATCGTCGCACTCCCCCGCACCCGGCTGGACCTGTCCGCGCCCGGGTGCGAGCGGGTATTGGAAGACCTCGACTTCGACGTCCTGCTGAATCCGGCAGGGCTGACCAGCCTGGAGCAGTGCGAGGAAGAGCCCGCGCTGGCGCACCGCGTGAATGCCGATGCCCCGGGCAGGCTGGTGATGGCTTGCCAAGGTCGACCGGTCCTCCATTTCAGCACCGACTACGTTTTCGACGGGGTATCTCCCGGCCTGCGGCACGAGGATGAGGCCCCATCCCCGCTTTCCGTCTATGGGAAGACGAAGGCCGCCGGAGAATCCGGCGTGCTCGCTGCAGGCGGCGCGGTGATGCGCGTCTCATGGGTCTTCGGCCCGGAAAAGCCTGCCTTCCCGGACCAGATCGTCGCCAAGGCCTTGGCCGGCCAGGATCTCGCCGCAGTGGCGGACAAGTATTCGCTGCCCTGCTTCACGCCGGATCTCTGCGAATGGGTGGCCGCGTGGCTGTCGGCAGGCTGCCCGGGAGGCGTCTTCCACGGCTGCCAGAGTGGCGAGCCCGTGAGCTGGCACGGCATGGCCTTGGAGATCGCCAAGCACCTTTCCACACATGACATCTCCGTGCCGGAGGTGAAGGCAGTCCCCATGGCGGAGATGACCGCATTCCGCGCCGCCCGTCCGCGCCACACGGCGATGGCGACGTCCCGACTGGACGCCATGCTGGGAAAAAAGCCCCGCGAATGGCAAATCGCCCTGCGCGAGCATGTCGATGCGCTCCTGTTATCCCGTTGACCCGTACGTATGTGCATGTCAGCGTGATGGCAGCTTCATGAATCGACATTTCCTGACCCTCGCTCCGCTGGCGCTCGTCATGGCTTCCTGCGAAACCGGCACGGTGACCACCGGAGGCGACTTCAATCCGCTGGGACCACCGGGATCCACGCGGACAGCCACCGTGGCGGCGCGCGGCCTGAAACCGGGCTCCTACGTTCACTCGAGCATGGAAGCGGCCTTCTTCAAGACCCGCCCGAGCGGCGATGCCACGGCCGAGAAGCTGCTCCCTTCCAATACCGAGATGAAGGTCATCACCGACGATGGCAGCTATGCGAAGGTCGAGCTCGCCAGCGGTGAGGTCGGCTTCGTTCCCTCGGTGCTCATCGGCGAGGCGTCCGCTCCGGCAGGTGCATCCGTCGATGCCATCCAGGTCTATCCGCCCGCACCGGGCAGCATCCCGCCGGTCATCGACCCGGGTATCCCCACCATCCCGCCGGTCATTGATCCGGAAGCACCGGTCATCCAGGACATCCCGCCCGTACCGGAGATCGAGCCCGTGGTGCCTCCTGCTGCCGAGCCTGAGCCCGCACCACTGCCCCCGGGCAACGAGGCCGATGGCGATGCCCCGGTCGAGCGCTGATCCCGCTCTTCTCACGACCACAAAAAAGGCCGCGGGTGATCCCCGCGGCCTTTTTCATGATGATGGGGCAGTTGCTCAGGCGAGCGACTGTAGAGCCGCCTTCACGGCTTCGAAATTCGGCAGGTCCTTCGGGTGATCCTGTGCTTCGGAGTAGCGGATCACGCCTTCCTTATCGATCACGAAGGCGGAGCGCTTTGCCACGCCGCCCATGATCAGGTTCGCCTCGGGCAGGAATTGCTCGTAGGCGACGCCATAGGCCTTTGCCACGGTGTGCTCGTAGTCGCTCAGCAGCGGCAGCGTGATGCCGGACTGCTTCGCCCACGCCTCTTGGGCGAAGGGGCTGTCGCCGGAGATGCCGAAGACCTTGGCATCCAGTGCCTCGTATTCCGAGATACCGCCGGAAATGTCGCACAGCTCGGTGGTGCAGACGCCGGTGAAGGCCATCGGCACGAAAAGCAGGACGATGTTCGACTTGCCGATCTCGTCGGAGAGCTTCACGAGCTGCGGGCCTTCGGCGGTTTTCGTAACTAGGGTGAAATCAGGGGCTTTTTCGCCAACTTGGAGAGGCATGTTTTTCAGGGGTTGTTCTGGAAAGAGCGGGCACTATAGGGTCCGGCACCCGACGGTCAACGGCACCCACTACATGACACAGGAATTCTCAAATTTCGGCCGGCAGCTCGCCGGAGGCAGCGGCATCGAGGAACTCATGGACGACCTCGGCCACGCTCTCGCCACCGGTGGCCCGGACATCTGCATGCTCGGCGGCGGGCAGCCCGCCCACATCCCGGAGGTGAATGCCCTCTGGCGCCGCCGCATGGAGGAGATCCTCGCCGAGCCGGGCGTGATGGAGCGCACGCTGGCGAACTACGATCCGCCGCGCGGAAATCCGAAATTCATCGCCGCCGTCGCATCGCTTTTCCGTCGCGAATTCGGCTGGCAGCTCGGCCCGGAACACATTGCGGTCACCGCAGGCGGGCAGACGGCGTTCTTCTTCCTCTTCAACCTGCTGGCCGGCGAGATGCCGGACGGCCGCCGGAAGAAGATCCTGCTCCCGCTGGTGCCGGAATACATCGGCTACGCGAACCAAGGATCGTGCGGCGATCTTTTCCGCGCCGTGCCGCCGAAGATCGAGAAGACCGGCCCGCATGAGTTCAAATACCGCGTGGACTTCGACGCGCTGGCCGTGACGGACGACATCGCGGCGATCTGTGTGTCCCGCCCGACGAACCCGACCGGCAACGTGCTGACCGACGAGGAAATCGCCCGCCTCTCCGACCTCGCGAAGGCACACGGCATCCCGCTGATCATCGACAATGCCTACGGCGCGCCCTTCCCCAATATCATCTTCACCGAGGCGAAGCCGGTGTGGGACGACCACATCATCCTCACCCTGAGCCTCTCGAAGATCGGCCTGCCGGGCACCCGCACCGGCATCGTGGTCGCAAACCCGAAGATCGCCGCCGCGGTCGCCTCGATGAGCGCCGTCGTCGGCCTCGCGAATCCGAATATCGGCCAGTCCATCGCTCTGCCGCTGATGGAAAGCGGCGAGATCCTGCAACTGGCGAACGAGACGGTGCGCCCCTTCTACATCGAGAAGTCCCGCCAGGCGCGCGAGTTCGTCGCGGAGAGCTTCGGCGAGGACTTCGACTACTACATCCATCGTAGCGAGGGCGCGCTCTTCCTGTGGCTGTGGTTCCCCGGCCTGCCCATCACCTCGCGCGAGCTCTACGAGCGCCTGAAGAAGCGCGGCGTGCTCATCATCTCCGGGCACTACTTCTTCTTCGGCCACGACGACGAGTCCTGGCAGCACCGCCACGAGTGCCTGCGCATGACCTTCACGATGGACGAGAGCGTCGTCCGCCGCGGAGTCGCCATCATCGGCGAGGAAGTACGACGCGCCCACGAGGAAGCGGCAGTCACCGTCTGACGGCCCGAATTTTGGAATGTGGCCGCGGTGGTGACACCGCGGAAATTACGGACGGGGCAGGCTTTCACACGAGTCTTCCCCGTCCGCTGCGTGTCGACAGGATGTCGACACTCCTTACTTCACCGGCAGAACCGCGTAGTCCTCGGGCGGGCGGCAGTTGCGGAGCATGTATTTCCGCATGAAGCTCACCAGCCCGCGGCTGTATTTCCTGCGCGTGAATGCCCCGGAGGCCATTGACGCTATGTGCTTCGTCATGTGGTCCTCCACGAAGCGGATGCCCGGCCAGCCCTTGAACTGCGCGGAGAAATTCGTGCCCGTCTCGTACATCGAGAAGATGCCGCCATCGTAGAAGTGCCGGATCAGCTCCCACCAGCTCTGGTGCCAGTCGCGGAGCTCTGCCTCCGCTCCGGCGAATCCCGCCGCCATCTCGCCCGGCCGGTCGAGCACGGAGGCCCCTTTCGAGAAAACATGCGTGTCTAACAAACGCGCCGACTCCAGCGCCATGAAGAGGCCCGGCGAGAGCATCGGATCGACGAAGCCGAATGAATCGCCACATGCAGCCCAACCCGGGCCGTGCCCGCGATCGGAGACGAGTTGGTAATTCGTGTAGGTCATCACCGGCGTGACGCGCTTCGCATCCTTCGCTTGATCCTTCAAGAGCGGCTCGGTCCTCAGAGCGTGGTCCAGCCTTTCCTCGGGAGTGGACCCGTAGGTCTTCGCCGCGTCCTTGTGGATCACGATGCCCACGGACAGCCGGCCCGGCAGCGGGATGCGCCAGCTCCAGCCCTGCTCCAGGATGGTGATGACCACCTGCCCATCCGGCGGGAAGTCATGCCGGAAATCCTCGTAATGCGCGAAGTAGGCGACGTCGCTGCGTTCGCCGGTCTTCGCCCCGATGCGCAGCGTCCGCGCAAACAGGCGCGCGCGCCCGGTCGCATCGATGAGCAACTTCGGATGCCCGTCCAGCCTCGCGGCCGCAAGCGTCTCCGCAGAAAGCTGGATCTCCCGTGCCTCGTCCCCTTTCTCCACTGTCGCCCGGTGCGTGATGAAGCGCGCGCCCAGCTCCTCCGCACGCTCGCGCAGCGTATCGTCAAATTGCGGGCGCGGGATATTGTAGGCGTAGGGCACGGTCCCGGCGACGACGCCGAAGGTGAAATCGACCCTGCTGCCGTGGCGGTGCAGGA
Organism: Luteolibacter flavescens; assembly: GCF_025950085.1. Lineage (NCBI taxonomy): Bacteria > Pseudomonadati > Verrucomicrobiota > Verrucomicrobiia > Verrucomicrobiales > Verrucomicrobiaceae > Neoluteolibacter > Neoluteolibacter flavescens. The sequence continues at coordinate 40,760 of NZ_JAPDDS010000001.1, read as the reverse complement.
AGGTCACGCCCGGCTTGTGCTGCGAGTAGGTCTTCACCTTTTCCTCGATGCCGAGCCGTTGCATCACAGGCACCGTCGCCGGCACCAGAGACTCGCCGACCAGCAGCTCGGGGCGCTTCGCATCGTCGAAGACCAGCACCTTGTAACCACGCTGGGCGAGCAGGGCAGCCAGAGTCGAGCCCGCCGGCCCGGCTCCGAGGATGGCAACATCGGGAGTCATGTCGGCAGGTAGATTTGCCCTCCCGCCCGGCCCTGCGAAGCCAAAACTCCTGCGGCGACGCCTCGCATGGGGTCCCCACCGCGCGTCTTGTTCTCATAATGCCGGAAGTGTATCACCCACGCGTGCCCGATGCCCGATCCACAGCGGTAGCCCTCGCCAAGCGTCTGACGGATGAAGGCCATATCGCGTACTTCGCAGGTGGCTGCGTGCGCGACCGCCTGCTGGGAAAAGCGCCTAAGGACTACGACATCGCCACCTCCGCCATCCCGGAGGAAGTGATCCGCATCTTCCCGGGAGCGAACGAGGTCGGCGCGCACTTCGGCGTGGTGATCGCGAAGTCCCACGGGCATCACGTGGAGATCGCCACCTTCCGCACGGATGGCTCGTATCGCGATGGCCGGCGGCCGGAGACAGTGAGCTTTTCCTCGCCGGAGGAAGACTCTCAGCGACGCGACTTCACGATCAACGGGCTCTTCGAAAATCCCCAGACCGGCGAGGTGATCGACTTCGTCGGTGGCAAGGCCGACCTCGACGCCTGCGTGCTACGCGCCATCGGCGATCCCGCGGCGCGCTTCTCCGAGGACTCGTTGCGACTGATGCGCGCGGTCCGTTTCGCGGTGACGCTTGGCTTCGAAATCGAGCCCGCCACCTGGGCGGCGATGTGCGGGCACGCCGCTGGACTGGCGCGGATCTCTCCGGAGCGCATCCGCGATGAATTCTCCCGCATGATCGTGCTGCCAAAGCGCGCGCGCGCCCTGGAGTTGCTGGTGGATTCCGGGCTCATCCACCATTTCCTGCCCGAGGTGCTGGAGCTAATCGGCTGCGACCAGCCTCCCGAGTGGCATCCCGAGGGCGACGTCTTCACGCACACGAAGATCATGCTGACGATGCTGGCGGACGATGCGCCGCTGGAGCTTTGCCTGGCCGTCCTGCTGCACGACATCGCCAAGCCGCCCACCCGCACGCTGGATGGCGACCGCATCCGCTTCAGTGGCCACGACGCCCTCGGCGCGACGATGGCGGAGGAGATCCTGCGCCGGATGAGGTATCCGAATGACGTCATCGAGTCCGTGAGCTTCATGGTCTCGCGGCACATGCAGTTCATGAATGTGCAGCAGATGCGCGTGGCAAAGCTGAAGCGCTTCATGGCGGTGCCCACCTTCCCGATGGAGCTGGAGTTGCACCGCGTCGATTGCGCCTCGTCGAATGGCTTCACGGAGAACCTGGAATTCGTGAAGGCCAAGCAGGTGGAATTCGCCGCCGAGCCGCTGATCCCGTCGCCATTGGTCACGGGGCGGGACCTGATCTCCCTCGGCCTGCAACCCGGCCCCGTTTTCCGAGACCTGCTCGAGTCCGTGCAGACGGAGCAATTGGAAGGCCGCCTGACCGGGCGGGAGCAGGCGCTGGCGTGGGTGAAGGAGCGGATCTAACAGTAAACCGCTCTCATTCTCCCGCGTCTCCGCCACGTGCGGATCCACAGCGTGATGCCGCCAAGAATCCCCACGGTGACCCAGCATAGAGTTGGGACAGTCGGCAAATCGTTGTCGATGAGACGCCGATGCATGATGTAGAGCAATTCAGACAGATACGCGCAGTCGCCTGATTGCGGATGACGCTGTTTTGAGATCGCTGCAAGTAGCTAGCGGAATCTCGTCCCTAAAATCATCCCAAGGACGATAAATACCATCTATTAATCCAAAACGTCGTTTCTATTCAATCAATACTCCACCCGAGCCTCTTCCACTCCTGAGTCTCCGGACGGAAAACATAATCAACACTTGAACCACCATTTTCAGACACCCTGACAAATATAGATCTCACCCCCACACCTCTGCCCTCCAACACCTTAAGGTCAATACCGGTGACTTTAGAGCCCTTGAGAAGACGCACAAATTTCCAATCATGGTAGTAAAATCCGCAAGACACCAACTCCTTCCGGATGGCCCTAGCCTCCACAGCAGTGACCCCATGCCCACTCAGATCAGACATCGGAAAAAACACCAGCATGGCAATCGCCACAAACAGAGAAAATCCAATTAGATAAATTATTTTCACTGCAAGGGAAATCACCAATTTATCGCGAAACAACGCTTGGCAATTCGAGAGCTTTACTTACATCTGAAATACTAAAATCACCTTGGTTACTACGCCCCATCCCTCCACGTCGTGTTAGCGGCAGGCCCAATGACCTCATCAAGACGATCTCTCCCCAAAATTCATGCGATTTCATGTCCAACATGGCAAGTCTGACCGATCACGAAGAGGGTAGACATCGTGTGGAGAAAATTGGCGGGCTACCTCAGCCCGCAGTGGCCGCTTTCACACGCTCCAGCACTTCGGCGTAAGCCTCCATGACGCCACCGAGGTCGCGGCGGAAGCGATCCTTGTCCATCTTCTCGCCGGTCTTCAGGTCCCAGAGGCGGCAGCCATCCGGGCTGATCTCGTCGGCCAGCACCACGGTGCCGGGATCGGTCGAGAGACGGCCGAACTCGAGCTTGAAATCGACAAGCTTCAGGCCGCACTCGGCGAAAAACTTGCCAAGAATGTCATTCACCTTCAGCGCCGAGGCTCGGAGGAAGGCGAGTTCCTCGGGCGTGGCCAGCTTCAGCTCGCGGATGTAGTCGTCATTCACCAGCGGGTCGCCGAGTTCGTCGCTCTTGATGCAAAACTCGATGATCGGCTGGGAAAACTCCGTACCCTCGGCCACGCCGGTGCGCTTCGTGAAGCTCCCTGCGGCGAGATTCCGGATGATGACCTCCACCATGAGGATGTCCACCTTGCGGACTTCCACATTCGTCTCGTCGATCTGCCGGACGAAGTGGGTGGGAACGCCTTCTTTTTCCAGAAAGCCGTAGATGAGGGTGCTGATGGCGTTGTTCAGGCGGCCCTTGTCCTCGAATTGCGCCTTCTTCTCGCCGTTGAAGGCGGTGGCGTCATTCTTGAACTCCATGCGCAGCACGTCCGGGTTTTCGGTGGCCCAGAGACGCTTTGCCTTTCCCTCGTACAGCGGTTCCATGCGCGGAGAGGTACGAATGCGCCGGGCGGGGGTCAAGCTGCGGCACTGCGGGTGTCGCGAAAATCTACCGTCGAGGGAAACGCCGGGCCCCCTCCGCAGCTCGGCCGGGATCGCCGTGCCGCCGGATATTCCCACGGGTCTGCCACGAAACCGGCACGGAAGATGCACGCTTCACCGCTGGACTCTCGCCTCCCCCGCTCTCAGGCTCGCCCCGGACCATGTCTCGCAGAACCAAGATCATCATCACCCTCGGCCCGGCGACGGAGTCCGAGGAAACCATCGGCCAACTGATCGACCTCGGCACCAACGTCTTCCGGCTCAATATGAGCCACGCCAAGCACGAGTGGGCCCGCGAGATGGCTCGCCGGGTGCGAAAGGCCGCCGCGGATCGCTCCGCCCACATCGCCGTCCTCTTCGACCTGACCGGCCCCTCCATCCGCACCGGCGATCTGGAGAAGCCCTACGAGCTGAAGATCGGCGATCTGGTCGAGTTCCGCAAAAGCGACTCCGAGCCGTCCATCGAACTCTCCACCACCGTGAACTACGGCGGCCTGATGGCCGACGTGGCCGAAGGCCGCACGCTCGTCGTGGACAACGGCACGATGCTGATGGAGATCAAGACCAAGAAGGACGACCGCATCATCTGCGAGTGCAAGACCGCGGGCAAACTCGGCTCGCGCCGCCACATCAATCTCCCCGGCACCCGCCTGAATCTCCCTGCCCTGACGGAAAAGGACCGCGGGGACCTCGCCCTCGCCGTGGAATGCGACGCCGACTACATCGCCGGCTCCTTTGTCCGCGATGCCGCCCACGTGCGGGAACTCCGCGAAGCCGTGGAGGCCTTGGAAGGCGGGGCGCAGATCGTTTCCAAGATCGAGGACCAGGAGGCCATCCGAAACATCGACGCCATCATCCAGGCGACCGACGTGATCATGGTCGCCCGCGGTGACCTGGGCGTGGAGGTGGAATTCGAGGAGCTGCCCATTCTGCAGCGCCGCCTGGTGAAACGCTGCCACGAGCTTGGCAAGCGGGTCATCGTCGCGACGCAGTTGCTCGAGTCGATGATCCAGAACCCGACGCCGACCCGCGCCGAGGTGACAGACGTGGCAAATGCCGCCTACGAGGAGGCCGACTGCCTGATGCTCTCCGGCGAGACCAGCGTGGGCCTGCACCCGCTGCGCTGCGTGGAGGCGCTGGTGAAAATCAGCATGCGCATCGAGCGCACCGGCGGCCTCGGCTACGGCCAGTGCGTGCTGCTGCGCGACGAACGCCAGAAGGCAGCACGCGCCGCGGTGACTCTGGTGGATTCCCTGCCCGACGCCCGCTTGATCGTGCTGACCCGCCGCGGTGTGATGGCAAATCACACGGCCATGCTCCGCCCGCGCACGAATGGCTTCTACGCCTTCACGCCAAAGGACCGGGTCTGCCGCCAGCTCGCGGCGACTCGGAATGTGGAAGCCTTCAAGCTCCCCTTCGCCGCCACCATCGACGAGACCATCCACCGTGCCGTGGAGATGCTCCGCGCCGCGGATCTGGTGCGCCCGGGTACCCCGCTGGTGATCGTCTCGGACATCCTGTCCGATCACTTCGCGGCGAATTCCATCCTGCTGCACCACGCGTGAGGTAGCGGCGGGCCCTGCCTTCACTTCTTCCGGTCACCGTCTGCGGTGATCGGAAGGATGCCCCGCCCTCACCCGCACACCGTCCCGCTCCATGCCCACAGCGTGGGGTCGAGCTCGGCGCGGGCGGTAGCGATCACGGCACCGGCCATCGCCGGGTCGCGAAGTACGGCAAACATGGTAGATCCGGAGCCGCTCATGAGGGCGCCCGCCACCTCCGGCCGGGCCAGCAGCCAGGTCTTCATCTCGGCGAGGAAGAGGTGCTTCCGGAAGACCGGCTTCTCGAGATCATTGACCAGCTCGCCCCACGGAAAAACCTGCGCTTCGTGGCGGACTCCTGCCAGCGCCTCCGCACCGAGGCAATTGCAATAGGCGTCCGGCGTCGCGACTCCGAAGGACGGCTTCAGCAGTAGCACCGGCAAGGGCGGCGGCACGTCCGCGGCCACGATGACCTCCCCCCGCCCGGTTGAGCGGGCCGAGGGCGTGCCGAGGAAAAACGGGATGTCCGAGCCAAAGGTCGCCGCGATTTCCATGAGGCGATCCGTTCCGAGCGGCTGGTCGTGGAGCCGGTCCAGCGCCGCGAGGGTCGCTGCGGCATCGCTGCTGCCGCCGCCGAGCCCGGCCCCGTGCGGGACGCGCTTTTCCAAATGAATCGCCAGGGGCTGTGCGAAGCCGGTCTCGGCGCGATACGCGGCGAGTGCCTTCAGCACCAGATTCGAGTCATCGGACGGGACACCCGGGTCATTGCAGGTGAAGGAGTCGGCCTCCGCGGTGGCAAAGGTCAGCGTGTCGTGGAGACCCGGCAGCCGCACCATCCACGAGTCGATCTCATGGAAGCCGTCCTCCCGCTTGCGCAGGACGCGCAGGGTCAGGTTCAGCTTGGCGGGCGCTTCGACGGTCAGGGTGCTCATGCGGTTTCCTCGCGGACCATGAGCGCAAGCATCCGGCCCGTGCAGCCTTTTTCGATGCGGTAGCTGTAGTGCCGCGTCAGGTCGCAGGCGGTATCGTCACCCTCGTCGTGAAATTCCCCCACCCCGGCGGCCTTTGCCTGGCGGGCGATCTCGGCGGCGAAATCGATTTCGTAATGCGGAGGCCGGATGCACGGGCCCAGCACCACCACGAGATCGGCGGGCTCGGTGCCATACTTCTCGCCCATCAGGGTAATCGCCCGGCCGAGGATATTCAGCTCGGTCCCCTTTTTCCCGGAATGCAGCAGCCCGATGGCTCCCGTCCTGCGATCCGCGAGCCAGATGGCACCGCAGTCGGCCACGTAAATGCCCAGCACCTCGCCGGGTGCCGCCGTGACGAGGCCATCGACGTCCGGGACCACGGGCAGGCCGTCACCGGCCATCTTCGTCGCCTCTCCCGGCACCACGGCCACGCCGCTGCCATGCACCTGCTCGGCGCGCCACCACCGGTCGCTGCCAAAGTCGCGGCGGACGATCTCCTCATGGAGCGGCCGCAGGTTGGAAAGGGTTTCGTCGCGATCGGTCGTCGCCTCGACGCCGTCCAAACGACCGATCCAGCCGGCCCGGATACCGGGCAGCCGGTTGAGAGGATTCAGGAATGACATTGGAAAAGAGAGCGCCCCCGTCACGGGCACAAATCGTGACGGGGGCGCGATCGATCCGCCTATGGGGGCGCCAGCGGACTCGTCGCTCACGCGATAGCGCGCGCCCGAATGGCACGCTTCGTGTGCTCGACGGCCTCGGCCTGATCCTCGTCCATTTCAGAGAGGATGTTTGCGAGGTCCGCGGCGATTTCCTTCCGCATTTTTCCGACCAGATCCACACCCTTGGTGGTGATGCGGACCATGATCTTGCGGCGGTCTTCCGCGGCGTGAACGCGCTCGACGTACCCGAGCTTTTCCAAACGATCGACGAGGCCCGTGGCCGCGGCGGTCGAGTGACCCATCTTCTTCGCGATATCCGACATCGTCAGATACTCTTCGCTGGAAAGGTAGGTCAGGAGGAAGAACTGGGGGAACGACACGTTGCCTTTGTTGAGTTCGTTGGACAGGTTCAGGATGCAGCTGCGCTGCGTGAACAGGACGAAGTCAGCGAGGCGATCGGCATCGGCATGCAGAGAGGCGCCGGGGGCGCCCGAGGTGCTCAGTTTCATGGCTGGTTGTAGTATTCATCTTTCGGGACATGTAAGGGAGCACAGCCTTTGCGGAGAAGAACCTAACAAGGTCACCGGACTGTAAGCAAGACCAAATTTCAAATTCACCGCCTAACACTCGGGATGCAGGCGAATCATTTTGAAATTCATGGTTTTGCCGGGATATCGCCGGTGGTTGTTTTTGGTTCCGTCGCTGGCGGCGCTTGGCTCGCACTGGGTGTTTCTACGAACTCTCCGGGGGGCTTGTCATCTTTAATCGGACGAAAATATACTGAATCCCCAACTTTCGCCACCCCTGAACGAATGTCCGCCGCAGAAAACTGCCCGAGCTTCTCCCCGGTGGCCAAAAGGTTCGATGCGCGCCCCTCCGTGCCGATCCCGGTGAGCATGCCGCCATCCGGCACCCGCCACGTGCCGTAGGACTCGATCAACACGAAATCTCCCCCCTCTGGCACCGAGGCGATCCGACCCACCAGGCTCGGCTTCGTCTCCGAGACCTCCGGCTTGTCCTCATCCTTGAAAAGGGAACACGACGAAAGCCCGGCAAGGGCCACCAGCAAGAGCGCTCTCATGGGGAAATAGCGCCACGACTCCCCCGCCCGTTTCAAGCTTCGGCAAGAACTGTGAGATTTCTGCTTCGGGATGGTTGACGACTTCCCGCGCGTGTGTTCAACCTCCCGCGCGACGCAAGTCAGGATCGGTGGCTGAGTGGTCGAAAGCACACCTTTGCTAAAGGTGCGTACCTCACAAGGGTACCGAGGGTTCGAATCCCTCCCGGTCCGCCACTTTCTGAGAGATGAACCGGAAGGTTCACTTTCACCGGGGAATTTCCCTTGGTTCCGCGGGATTCCGCCCCTCTCTAATCGGGAGGGGCGCCGCTTTGTACTCCTCTTTCCTAAATCCCAGACGCAATCTCTCAAATCGATTCAGGCCGTGGTTCACTTTCCGGATTCGAGGAACTCCGAGAGGGTTTTCGACGGTCCGATCGGTCAGGCTGCCACCGAATCGTCGAACCCCAGGTCGAGCATTTGTGTTCTCCAGTCGAGCGAGCGTTGCGTCAACAGGTCCTGCACCTGAAGCCGAGCGGGCTGGGTTCCTTGGAAAATCGACTTCTTGATTGCCGGAGCAAGATAAGCGGCGTTGAGGAGTCGTCTAATATAGGTCGGCTTCACCCCGTATCCCTCAGTGATTTCCTGAAGGGTCTTTTCCGGATGCAGAGCGAGTTCCGATCTCCAGAATTCTGCTTGGGCGATGGTTTGGATCAGTGCCCGATTCGGGGCGGTGTGGCGCACGCCAATCTCCTCGCCGGTTCGTCCGTCGATGATCTCCGACCGGCCGCGCCGCGATTTGAAGGAGATCGTTGCCGTCAAGATCACCTGACCGTTCTCACAGGTCACCGCGGCAGGGATTCCGTCTAGGAGAGAATCCGATTCCGCGCCCCCCTCCGGGAGCGATTCCGCCAGCATTGTCAGACGATCTTGAGGGATGTGGATCGCCACCATGTCAGTCACAACCACGATCCTCGGGGTAGCATTCGAGAGCCACGTTCCTAATTCAACCGGAGTGTCGAGCCGGGCGAGGTGTCTGGCGTGCATGCCGAGGCGATGACGGACCTCATCCGTTGACAATTTTTCGGACGAAGAGAATCCAGCAAGATCGGACAAGGCGTGGATGAGCATCCGGCGCACCGCATCCTCCAGCAAGGGAGCGCTGATGGTTTTGAGTGGTGAGGTGCCGTATCCTTGGCGGATCGCCTGCTGGGAAACGTAGTAGCGATAGCGCTTTCGCGTTTTGGTTCCGTTGGCGGCTTTCTCGCTCTTGTTGGTGTAGGTCGGAGTAAGTGCCTGTCCATCGATGCCAAAGAGGAAGCCCTTGAGGGGATGGACCAGGCGGGTCTTGGCAATGGCAGTTTCGTTGAGATGACCGGCAGTCCTGCGGAAGTCTGACTGCTGCTGGCGAAGCTTGGATTGAACCGAGTTCCAAACATCGGAGGCGATGATGGCTTCGTGCTCGCCCGGATACTCGTTGCCTTTGTGCCGGATCAGCCCGCGATAGATCGGATTGGTGAGCAACCGGTGGAGTTCCTTTGCTACCCATGGCCGTGGCAGCTGGACCCGTCCCTTCAAACTTGTGAATGCCTTCGTCGTCAGGTTCAGCTGGTTGAGTTCCAGAACCGATTCAATGAGGCCGGACTTTTCGAGGTAGGTTTGGAAGCAGGTTCTAACGGTTTCAGCTTCCGTCGGATTGATGAGGAGCTTCCGCTCACGGACGTCATATCCAAGTGGCGGAATCCCTCCCATCCACATGCCCTTCTGCTTGGAGAGAGCGATTTTGTCGCGGATGCGCTCGCCGGTGACCTCTCGTTCGAATTGGGCGAAGGAAAGCAGCACGTTGAGCGTGAGCCGGCCCATGCTGCTGGAGGTATTGAACTGTTGGGTGACCGACACGAAGGACACGTCATGCAAGTCGAACAGCTTCATGAGCTGGGCGAAGTCGGCCAGGGATCGCGAGAGGCGGTCAACCTTGTAGACCACGACAACGTCAATCTTCCTCCCGCGAATGTCAGCCAACAATCGCTGGAGTCCCGGTCGATCCATGTGCCCTCCCGAAATTCCCCCGTCGTCATAGGTTTCCTTGATGGGTTTCCAGCCCTCATGCTTCTGGGAGCGGATGAAGGCGGTGGCGGCATCCCGCTGGGCATCGAGGGAATTGTATTCCTGTTCGAGTCCATCCTCGGTGCTCTTCCGCGTGTAAATCGCGCATCGCTTGACCTTCTCAGCCATGGCATTCCTCCTTCAGTCCGAAAAACAATGGTCCTGACAAATGCTGGCCGGTGATCTTGCGGGCGAGCGCACTCAGGGATTTGAAGGCCTTACCTTCCCACACGAACTGTCGCGGGCCGGCGATTTGAACGGTGATGCGTTTGCCGTCCCATTCGCGAGTGAGCACCGACCCTGCTTCCAGAACCACTTTCGCCGGGGTTTTGATCCCGGCGGAAGCCGGTTGCGGGGAGCGAAGCGACTTTCCGAACTCAGCCATGTGGCGGCGCAGTGAGACGGTCGTATTCTTGTCGAGTCGTCCGAACTCCTCCTCCTGCAAGCGATAGGCAAGTTCGCGAAGCAATCGGTCGATCCGCCCCGGAGGAGGCTGCCTACCCGGGAGCTTCTGCCACCGGTCAAGCAGCTCGTCCTTGGTCATTTTTTCCAGATCCTCAATGGATTGCATGTCCCGGCGACACACGCTCCACGTTACAGGCAGATCAAGTCATACTGAGAGATTTCGCTCCCTCTGAGAGCCATCTCAAACAAATGAGCTGGTATCAAAAGGTCCATCCCCACTGCCCTCGTAAAGAGCCTTGCGCCGCTCCGTCTCCAGAACGCGGAGCTTCTCCAGATGCCTTTGGGTAGACCAGGTCGGATCGAAATTGCCGATCGCTCTCCAGCTCATCCCGTCGCGATCCGGCAACTCGATCTCGCCACTCGTTGGCGGTGAATATTGCCCTTGGAGATACTGATAGCTGAATGCCTCGCCTCCCATCGCCGCCAAGTGACCTTGTATGTCTTCCCATCCCTCCAACGAAAAACAGAGGAGATCCCCCTTCTTTTGAACGTGGTTAATGTCGGGCGGAATACTCCAGGTCTCGTCTTCCAGAGCGACGGCAGGAATCGAAACCCTCCCCCAACCGTTGAGCTTCACGTGAAAGAACCAGCTGAGGTCGGTGGCGGCGATCCGACGGGTGTTCATTACGATGAGCCCCTCCTTGGGCTGTTTCAGCAACCTGCCAATCTCGGCAAAGTGTTCAGGCTTGATACGGTCCAGGCTGTGCAAGCTCTGCGGGTTGTCGATGATCACGATGTCGCTCTTCGTGTGACGGGATGAGTAACCGATGCCGGCGTGCCGGATCCAGCCGCCATAGTCCAGTTCCAGCGAGCGGGATGCCTTCTTGATACGCGCCCGGGGAAAGACGGATCGGAAGCGTTGGCTACCGATGAGTTCAGCACAGCGCTCCTGGATCTCGAAGGCGGGCTCAGGATCTTCCGATAGAATCAGGACTGACTTCCTCGGATCACGACCAAGGAGCCAGGCGGGGAACGAAACCGAGCAAATGTGGGTTTTCAGATAACCGGGAGGCAGATTGAAAATCACCCGCCGAAGATCGTGGCCTCGCTCCAGATGCATCATCTGGAGCATCTCGGTCATCAGGTCGATGTGCCAGTTCCTCACGAACGACTCATCCGGATGAAGCTCGCGAAATGCGAAGTCGACGAAGCTTCTGAACCGCATTCGATAGAGAAACTGAGATTCGGTCATTTGTCCTCCTTCTCTCGCTTTGACATGAGACGCTGGACCTCAAAAAAGGCGATCTTGTCGTCGAGGGTTTCCTCAAACTCTTCCAGCTCCACCTCCTCGTCATTGACCAGCGCGAGCACCGTGTTCCGGGCACTGGCCTTCCCCTTGATCGCATCATTCACGAGCGAGAGGTACAGAGCCTGGCGCTTGGTCATGATCTTGTCACCGACCTTGATTTTTTCTTCGAGCAGGTCGTTGAGTAGCTCGGCATTGGTTCTCTTCTTCTTCGGTCTCCCCAAGGGATTGCCTGACTGGCCCTTCTTGAACCGGGAACCCTTGGGCGGCTTGCGATAACCCACCTCGTTGTCGTCATCATCGTCCGGAAATGTGCTCTTCATAAGATCAGAGGAGTTGGGTTTCCGCGTAGGTTACGCCGGTCTCGGAATGGACCGCATCCTTACCGGTCCACTGCTGCCAACGGGTGATGGCAACATCGACGTACCGGGGCGAAAGCTCGATGCCATGGCAGACCCGGCCGGTCTTCTCCGCAGCGATGAGCGTGCTGCCGCTACCCAGGAAGGGATCCAGGACAACCTCGCCGCGCTTCGAGCAATCCTTGAGGGCATCCTCTATCATTGCCACAGGCTTGATGGTTGGATGGAGGCTGAGGGCCTCCTTCCCACCCTTGTCGCCATCCGTACCCTTCAAGTGCATCACCGACGGATAGCTCCATACATTGGTCCGGTGGCGACCGTGCTGCCCCAATTCGAAGTGGTTCTGGTGCTTGCCAGTGCCGCTCTTGAAAACGAAGACCAGTTCATGCTGGCTGCGGTAAAAGGTTCCCATCCCGCCTGTGCTCTTGGTCCAGACGCAAAGATTCTTCAATTCGGAGTAGGATGCCTTCCCCGCAGCAAGCAGTTCGGGAGCATGGCGCCAATCCATGCAAATGTAGTGGATGGATCCGCTCCTGGAGAAAGAGCCAAGGTGGTCGAAGACGGTTTCAAGGAATGCCTGGAACTCGGCGGAACTCATCTCGCCCGATCCCATGGCAAAATCACCGTGACTCGCTTCGCAGGTCTTCCCGATGTCTTTGGCGGGAAGATTGTAGGGAGGATCCGTGAAAACGATCGAGGCCCTGGCCTTGCCGGGGAACAACTTCCGATAGGAAGCCCGGTCCAGACTATCGCCGCACAAAACACGATGCTCGCCGAGTAGCCAGATATCCCCGGGTCGGGCGACCGCGGGCACCGAGTCTGGCGACGGAACCGGGGGCTCTTCTGTCGATTTCCCCTCTTCCGCTGAGATGAGACTCTCAATGTCCCCGTAGTCGAAGCCGGTCACCTCAAGCTCGAAGTCCAGATCGAGCTCGGAGAGAACCTTGAAGTTCTCGGCGAGAAGGATGTCGTCCCACTCGGCGTTCTCGGTGAGCCGGTTGTCGGCAATCATGTAGGCACGGATCTTCGCGTCGTCCAAATCGCCTGCCCGAATCGCCGGCACCGACTCGATGCCGAGAAGCTTGCAGGCAGCTACTCGCCCGTGACCGCAAATGAGGCGGTTGTTGGCGTCCACGAGCACGGGCACCTTGAACCCGAAGGTCCGGATGCTGTCGGCAATCTGGCGGACCTGCTTCTTGCTGTGCTTACGGGGATTCTGCTCGTGGGAAACGAGCTCGGCTACGGGAATGGTTTCGATTTCGAGGGCTGTCTTCATGTGGCGCGAATGTGCAACGCGCCATTTTGAAGGACATTTTTCCCGAGAACGCTACCGGCAGTCGTACCCACCATCGCAATGGTGGGCATGATTTTAAAGAAGCTTGTCGCGAAAATCGCGGATGAACTTCCCGAGCTTCTTGGAATTAACGACCTCCACTTGGTCACCAACCCAGATCTCATAGCGGGCATTTTGGGTGGATCCCTTACCTTGCTCTTCCAAGATCTGCATGACCCTCCTAGAAATGTTCTTCTGGATCAGGCTCTCACCCCGGATCAAAATCTCTTCACAGGCGCCATGTATGATCTGCCCCATCGGCGTTTGATGACCCTTCCGGCCATTCGACATTTGCCTTCCCAGGAGCATGACAGTCGCATTCCTCATTGCCTGGGCTTTCGCGTAATAGAAGCCCATCTGGAATGAAGCTGACGACAGCAGTCCGGCAAAATTCGAATCCGATGGACGAACATCCAAGTGGATCCAATCAAAGGGAAACTCAACGTTGGATTCTCCCATGAGGTCCAGAACGCGAAAGGCATTTAGCAGTGCTACTTTCCAGCAGTAGCTTTCATGGTGCTTCGAGGCCACAGCCAAGCTCGAGTATACGGGTTCGGCATGCATGACGAACGCATCGAGACGCTTTGTGTTCTGGTGCTCATACTTGGTGTCGAAGTGATGGAGTTGGGTCGAAGCATGAGAGATGGTACCGGCACGCTTCCTCATGTCTTCCATGACGACCTCGAGCGGGATACCGCGGGGCGTGGTGATCGGCTTCTTAAGTTTACGCACCCTCTCTTGTTCCTTGATACGAAAAGCGCTGATTACGTCTTGAGCGAACTCCGCGATACCGACCGGCGAATGCTCCAATTTCTTCTGAAATTCGAAAACGCCATCGTCATGTGGCACCACAGGAACACCATCGCTACTCACCGGGCCACCTTGGAGCAGGGGGCTTCGGGACGGAAGTCTGTAACTGCTGGGCTAACGTCATGGTTTGACAGGCACTCTTGAAATTATCGGGGGAAACCGCTCCGTCCCGCCCGGTTCTGACGGCGGGCAAGACGACTTCAGCAACGCTCGCAGCTTCGAAAGGTAGCCGCTCAAATCGCAGGCCCTTTGGGTGCGATGCAGATTCGCCGCTCCGGCGAATCCCCTACAGCCGCAAAATCACGATTATCATGTATGATTCAAAATTCCAAATTTCCCCATTGCCACCATCCAACGCCCACGATATGAATTGCCGCGTCCGCCGAAAAAAGCCCGAAGAGCAGGTGCTCTTCGGGCCCATTCGTCCGGCACATCCTGAGATGAAGCGCGGCCTAGAGAACCAAACGCCTACTCTCCTGATGGTCCGGTTCAAGGAAATTCCCCGCCGTGCGGACGGGCGGGGACCACTGAAATAAGACCATGGCTACTGAAGTGCAGGTATCCTGCATCAACAAGACGGACCGCCACGCGGCGGATGAGCGCATCAAGAACATCGGCGGCCTCAATGCCGACCGCACCCGCTGGAAACTCGACGTCGATGCTGCCATCGCCGGGATCGAGTCCGGCAAGTGGAGCTTCTACACGTTTGAAGCTGGCAAGAAGGTCCGGGTGATCGTCGCCGTCAGCGCGCGCGGACGGAAGTACCTGAAGACGGAAAACGACGGGGAGCAGCCGAACAATCTGCTCAGCCTCCCGGAGTGCCCTTAAGCCCGGATCTCCCATGTCGAACCACACGTTAGCCGAACTCGCGAGCGTTCGCATGGGAGCCACCCTGCGAGGCCGGGACGCCACCCGTCCCGACCCCGCGGGGTCTTTCCGCCTCATCCAGATCAGCGACCTCGACGATCGCGGAGGCTTCCTCACTCAGGATTTCACCCGCGTTTCCCCCCGGGAAGCGATCAGCAGCTCCGTCGTCCTCCGTCCCGACGACATCCTTTTCCCGAACCGCGGGGCGAGAACCACAGCGTCCCTATTCGAAGGAAGCGATTCCCCATGCTTCGTGGGCGCGCAGTTCTTCATCATCCGCCCGTCTTCTCGGAAAGTCATGCCCGCCTATGTCGCATGGCTCCTTCGAACCCGAGATGCCACCGACTACTTCGACCTTCATCGCCGCGGCTCCAATGTCCTCACGCTCCAGAAAGGCGCGATGGAGGCGTTCCAGGTGCCACTTCCCTCCTGGGAAATCCAGCATGCCATCGTCGAGACGGATCGCCTCCACCATCACGCCTGCGACCTGGAATCCCGGCTTGCCGTGCTTCGCCACCTCCACCTTGAAGAAACCTTGATCAACCGGGCCCACCGCCCCTGACCCCACCTTCCATGTCCAAGATCAACCAGTCCGAAATCAACGACGTCGCCTGGCGCGCCTGCGATACCTTCCGCGGCGTCGTCGATGCCGAGAACTACCGGAACTACATCCTCGTGATGCTGTTCTGGAAATACATCACCGACGTCTGGCGCGACCACCGCGATGCCTACCTGCGCGAGTACGATGGCGACGAAGTCCGCGTCGCCCGCCGCATGGCGCGCGAGCGCTTCCAGCTCCCGGACGGCTGCGACTTCTACAGCATTCACGCCCTGCGCACCGGGACCGACATCGGCGAGCGGATGAATGTCGCCCTCGCCGGCATCGAGGAGGCGAACAAGGCGAAACTCGAAGGCGTCTTTCGCGAGGTCGATTTCAATTCCGAATCCAAGCTCGGCCAGACCCGCGACCGGAATGCCCGGCTCAAGCTCCTGTTGGAAGACTTCGCCTCGCCGAAGCTCGACCTCCGCCCGTCCATCGTCGGCGAGGAGGACGTGATCGGAAATGTCTACGAGTACCTGCTGGAGCGCTTCGCCTCGGATGCCGGGAAAAAGGCCGGCGAGTTCTATACGCCCGGCCAGGTCTCGAAGCTCCTCGCCCTGCTGCTGGCACCAAAGAAGGGCGACACTATCTGCGATCCCACCTGCGGCTCCGGCTCGCTGCTCATCAAGGTCGGCCGCCAAGCGGACGAGCGGGACTTCGCCCTCTACGGCCAGGAAATGAACGGCACCACCCATGCGCTCTGCCGCATGAACATGTTCCTCCACGGCATGGACAACTTCCGCATCGAGTGGGGAGATACCCTGCGGAATCCGCGGCTCTTCGATGGCGACCACCAGCTGATGAAGTTCGACATCGTCGTCGCCAATCCCCCCTTCTCGCTCGACAAGTGGGGCCACGACGAAGCGGAGGCTGATCCCTTCCACCGCTTCCACCGCGGCCGGCCGCCGAAGTCGAAGGGCGACTGGGCCTTTATCACCCACATGATCGAAACCGCCCGCGAGGGCAGCGGTCGGGTCGGCGTCGTGGTTCCCCACGGCGTGCTGTTCCGCGGCGCGGCGGAGGGCCGCATCCGCGAGGCGCTGATTAAAGAGAACCTGCTCGAAGCCGTCATCGGCCTGCCGGCGAATCTCTTCTTCGGCACCGGCATCCCCGCCGCCATCCTGCTCTTCAACAAGGGCAAGACCCACGGCGACGTCCTCTTCATCGACGCCTCCCGCGAGTTCAAGGATGCCAAGAACCAGAACGTCCTCACCGACGAGCACCTCACCAAAATCGACGCCACTTACCGCGCCTTCCAGACGGTCGAGAAATACGCCTACCGCGCCACCTCGCAGGAACTCGCCGACAACGCCTTCAATCTCAACATCCCGCGCTACGTCGATACGTTCGAGGAGGAAGCCGAGATCGACCTCGACGCGGTGAAGCGGGAAATCACCACCCTGGAAGCCGAGCTCGCCGAAGTGCGGGCGAAGATGCAGGGATACTTGGAGGAGCTGGGGGTATGAGAAAGCCCGCGGATTGGTCTGAAAAGCACCTGGGGCAAATCCTCTGCCAACCGGTAAGCGGCGTCAGTGTGCTTGCTGATGAGAGGCCTCCCCAGCCTACCCTGCCTGGCGTCCTCCGCCTCAGTTGTGTCACCGGCGGTCGCTTCAATCCCCACGATTTGAAGACCCCGGCGAATGGCGAAGCCAGACGACTGATCGTCCACGCAGAAAGCGACACGATCCTAATTAGCCGGAGCAACACCCCAGCCCTCGTCGGAGCATCTGCCTATGTCGGAGACGATTTCCCCCTGTCGTTCCTTCCCGACACGCTTTGGCTTCTTCGTCCCAAGGACCGTGATTCGGTGTCCATGCGCTGGCTCGCCTACGTCATCGGCTCCGACGACTGCCGGCGTTTACTTCAATCCATTGCGTCCGGCACGAGCCAGAGCATGAAGAAGATCCAAAAAGGCTCCTTCTTGAGACTCGTTGCGCTCACTCCGCCCCTCACTGAGCAGCGCAAGATCGCCGACATCCTCAGCACCTGGGACGAGGCCCTCGAAAGGCTCGACGCCCTCATCGCCGCCAAGGACCGCCGCAAACAGGCGCTCATGCAGCAGCTTCTCACCGGCAAGAAGCGGGTGAAGGGGGCGAATGGAAAATGGAAAGTCGCCACCTTGGGCGATCTCTTAACTCCAATTAGTAGGACTGTCCCCAAGCCAACCGGCAGCTTTCTGGCGGCAGGCATTCGGAGCCACGGCAAGGGCGTATTCCTCAAACCGGACTTCAAGCCGGAAGGGATTGCCCTCGACGAGCTTTTTGAACTCAAGGCTGGCGACCTCGTCGTCAACATCACCTTTGCTTGGGAAGGAGCAGCCGCAATCGTTCCGGATGTAGCCGACGGAGCCCTTGTTTCCCATCGCTTTCCCACGTTCCTCTTCAAGGACGGCCTAGCGTCCCGCTCATTCTTCCGCCACTACATCCGCAGCAAGCGCTTCGTGTTCGACTGCGGCCTCGCTTCGCCGGGCGGCGCTGGACGAAATCGCGTCCTTAGCAAAACCGCCTTCCTGAACATCGAACTCAAAGTTCCGTCATTTGAAGAGCAGGAACAGATCGGCTCCCTTCTCGACACCGCCGACCAAGAACTCGCCCTCCTCCGCCGCCAACGCGACGCCCTCGACCAGCAAAAGCGAGGGCTGATGCAGCGGCTTCTCACCGGTAAGATCCGCGTAACCCCTGAAGCTGAATGAAACTTGGACTCTTTTTTGGCGCTGGCGCCGAGATAGCCTACGGACTCCCCTCCGGCGGCAAGTTCGCGATCGAACTCTTCCGACTCGATCCCACCGAGGAGAAGCAAAAGCTTCGTGAGGAGCTGCAGCGGATCAACCGGTTCACTGCATACGCAACGAAATGGCTGCCCGATAAATTCTGGTCCAAGAACCTCCACGCCTTTGGAAAATCGGAGTTCAGCAGCCTCATCGAGTCGTCGATCGAAAACAAAAAGCACCGACTGATCCAGCGTTTGGGTGATTTCGACACGCTCGCCGAAGCCCAATTTGCGAGGCTCCAATTCGATGAGGCAGCACTTAAGACCGCCTACCGTGCCGAATTCGGCAAAGAACTCGGCACCGAGGTCTACAGCCAGGTCATCCGCCTCAATGCGATGCTTGGCGAGCATGGGCAGATCTTCGGCTCCCGCTACTACTCGGCATTGCTTGACGTGCTCCGCGCCCACCCGGAGGCAACCCTCCTCAAGCGCTTTGCCGTTTCATTCCTCCAGCTGCTCGTGGGTTCATGCGGCCACGACCTCATCAGCCGCCTCAATCAAGAGATCTTCAGCGAAGCTCCCGACGATCTTCCCATCTTTGACGACGTAGCCGGCCTCTTCCGCGTGGAGATGAGCAAGGGGGGGCTCGATGCCATCGACTTGCTCATCACCGAGCGCACTGATTTCAATGCGATCGAGAATCCGACATTGGTCGACATGCTATGCGCGCTCGCGAGGGGAGTTCTCGAAGCCCTGTTCGACGGGATCCTGGACTACCAAGCCCTGATCGATAATCACTTCCGCTACCTGTTCGCCCCGAAAACGGAGTGGGCGAAGTTTACCAAGATGGTGATCTTCATGCGTCTCGCCAGGACCTACATCGTCTCGCAAATGCCGGCGGACGATGCTCTCCCGGGCGAGGGCTATTACCACGACCTCGCGAAGGCAAACGATCTGGACATTGAGCTAGGGGCCATCGGGACCTCCAATTACAACAGCCTTCTGGAACGGTTTGCCGGCGACCTCGGCTTCGAGCTTCCTGAGACGTTTTACCTCAATGGCGGTGTCACCGACTACTACAACCCCTATACCAACGATGTCGTCAATGCGGATACACCTGAGGAAGTTCCGGCCGACCAACTCCATGTCCCCTTCATTCTCACTCAAAGCGGACTGAAGCCGCTGACGTCCGTGAGCATGTCGCGGCGGTATGTGGAACTTTTCGACCAGTTCACGCAATGCGACGCCCTGGCGGTCGTTGGCTTCGGTTTCAACACGGATGACAGCCACATCAACGGCTTGTTCCGGAAGCTCGTCGAGGAGCATGGCAAGACCCTTTTCTGGGTTCGTCCCGCCAACGGCCAGACCAAGGATCAGATCAAGTCGGAGCTCTTGGAGAAGCTGAGGCTCTCCGAAGCCAATCGTGGCCGGATCGCCCCGGTGGCGGTCGACCGGAACAACCGCGAAGTCGACGGAGAGATCTGGCTCAAAGCGATTGCCGACGAGTATTTGATCACGTGATCCCCCAATCTCATGGACGCTTTCACTACCATTGACCGACTCAAAGCAGCTCTCGACCAGCATCGCCCGCTTGCCCCGGCGATCGTTGCCAACCTGCGGGAAGACCTGATCGTCCGCTGGACCTACCACTCGAACGCGATCGAGGGCAACACGCTGACCTTGCGCGAGACGAAGGTGGCGCTGGAGGGCATCACCATCGGCGGCCATACCTTGCGGGAGCACTTGGAAGCCGTGAATCACCGCGACGCCATTTTGCTGTTGGAAGAAGGGATCGCGAAGAACGAGCCGCTGAGCGAGTGGACGATCAAGTCGCTGCACCAGCTCATCCTGAAAGGCATCAATGACGACAACGCCGGCCGCTACCGGACGGTGAACGTCCGCATTTCCGGTGCCGAGCATTTGCCGCCGGACCAGCTCGTGGTTCCGGAGCTGATGGAACGCTTCATCACGTGGTATCGCGACGAGGCGGGCAGCCTTCACCCGGTCGAGCGCGCCGCGCGCGTTCACAGTGACTTCGTGAAGATCCATCCCTTCGTCGATGGCAATGGCCGCACCTCGCGGTTGCTGATGAACCTGGAACTGATGAAGGCCGGCTATCCCGCCGCCGTGCTGCCGGTGGAGCGGCGCTTGGAGTATTACCGGTCCTTGGATGAGGATCACGTGCGCGGGAACCGCGAACCGTTTCTGGGGATCGTGAGCGACATCGTGCGAGACAGCTTCCAGCCCTACTTCCATGCACTCAGCCTGCCGTGGAACGGAATTTCGACCGACTAGCCCAGCACGAAATCGCCCCCCTGATCTCCGACCGCGCCATGTCCCTCATTCACCTTTCCCTAGATGCAGTTTCCGAAAGCGATCTGCAACGCCTCGTCGAGGATCGCATTCCGGAAAGCAAAAACATCGAGTATAAGCAGACCCTTCAGTTCGCAACCGATGAACAGAAGAGGGAGTTTCTTAGCGACCTGACGGCGTTCGCCAATACCGACGGCGGAGATCTGATTTTCGGAATCTCTGAAGCCGATGGCGTGGCTGGTGAGCTTGTTGGACTGAATAATCTTAATCCTGACGACGCAGCCGGAAAAGTTGAGAACTTGCTTAGGGACTTCGTGCAACCTCGCATCGTGGGCACACGGGTGAGGTCGGTACCCCTTATCTCGGGCAAGCATGTGTTGATCATTCGAATCCCCCGGAGCTTTTCGGCACCCCACATGGTGAAGCACAGCGGGATCAGTCGATTCTGCGGTCGAAACTCGAATGGCAAGTATGACCTGGATGTTCATGAGCTCCGACTGGCGTTCAATGCTGGAGAAACCTATGCCGAACGCCTCAGGGCATTCCGTTTGGATCGGATCAACCGCCTGGCAAGCGGTGAAGCTCCAGTCGAGTTAGCCGGATCCCACATGCTTGCGCTCCATATCCTTCCCCTCGATGGATTCCGGAGGGAAGGACGTCTCCATACGGAGGAGCTTCGCAAGGCAGATCAGAACTTTCGCCTCAAGCCAATGAACTGTTCGGGTTGGGGGCCGGCGTTCAATTTTGACGGGCTCGTGGTGAAAGCCTCGAATCACGAAGGCAAAACGACGTCCTACGTCCAATTGTTCAGGAAGGGGTTTATCGAGGTCGTCGAAACCCAGTTGCTGGAACCGCGACAATGGAAAGAAGGTAGCCCGAAGCCAAAGATCATTCCTTCCATCGCGTGGGAGCAGAAGCTTATGGAGGCGTTGCCCGGTTACCTGGAAGCTTTGGCCTCAATTGGCATTCCCCTGCCGTATTCATTGAGCCTGAGTCTCCTCAATGTCCGAGGATTCTGGATGTATGTCTCACCGTCGCACTCCGTTCACTATGATCATGCGGCGATCAATCGCGACCACCTCCTTACCGAAGAGGTTCTCATCGAAACGCCCGATCAACCCGCCGACATTCTCCTTCGTCCTTTGTTCGATCAAGTTTGGAACGCCTGCGGCAGAGCTGGCTCCATCAACTACAACGAAGAAGGGAGGTGGCATCCTCACCAATGACCCCCGACTTCAAAGAAGCTCCTATCAGCCAAATCCCGGCGCTGCGTCTTCTCCAACAGCTCGGCTACGGCTATCTGAGCCCGGAAGAAGTCGCGGTCGAACGTCGCGGCCGACTCGGCCGGGTGCTGCTGGAAGACACCTTGGCCCGCCAGCTCCAGCGACTGAACCGGGTTTCCTTCAAGGGCAAAGAGGTACCTTTCAGCCAGGAGAACATCGCCAAGGCAATCGAGGCGCTGCGCGATCTCCCCTTCGAGGGCCTGGTCCGCACCAGCGAGAAGGTCTACGACCTGTTGACGCTGGGCAAGAGCCTGGACCAGACGATCGATGGCGAGACCAAGGGCTTCACCCTGCGCTACATCGATTGGGAGAACCCGTGGAACAACACCTTTCATGTCACCGCGGAGTATGATGTGGAGCGAACCGGCAGCCACGAGACGCGGCGGCCGGACATCGTGTGCTTCGTCAATGGCATCCCCTTCGTGGTGATCGAGTGCAAGCGGCCGGACGTGAAGCATTCGCTGGAGGAAGCGGTGAAGCAGAACCTGCGTAACCAGCAGGAGGACGAGATCCCGCAGCTTTTCATCCACAGCCAGCTTCTCATCGCGCTGAACAAGAACGACGGCAGCTACGCGACCACCGGCACGCCGCTGAAGTTCTGGGCGAAGTGGCGGGAGATGCACGAGGTCCGCGACTCGGTCCGCTCCGCGGTGAACCTGCCCTTGCGGCCGGACGAGCACGCGAAGCTCTTCAAGGGCCTCTTCGCCTTCGCCAAGGAGGAGATCGAGGAGCAGGCGATGCACGGCCGCGAGCCGACCGGTCAGGATCTCCTGTTGTGGTCGCTGTGCCGGCCGGAGCGGCTGATCGAGCTGGCCCGCCAGTTCATCATCTACGACGAGGGCGGCGCGGTGAAGAAGATCGCCCGCTACCAGCAGTATTTCGCGATCCGCAGCACGCTGGAGCGCGTGCGCCAGCGGGATCCGCTGGGCCGCCGCAAGGGCGGCGTGATCTGGCAGACGCAGGGCTCCGGCAAGTCATTGGCCATGGTGCTGCTCGGCAAGGCGCTAGCGCTGGAGAAGGGCATCCCGAACGCGCGGGTGGTGATCGTGACCGACCGCATCGACCTGGACGAGCAGATCTGGAAGACCTTTCACCAATGCGGCAAGGAACCGCAGCAGGCGAAGACCGGCGCCCACCTGATCCAGCTCCTGAAGGACGACCGGGCCGGAGTGATCACCACCCTGATCCAGAAATTCGGCGCCGCGGCGAAGGAGTCGAAGAGCTTCACGATCGAGGACGAGAACCTCTTCGTGCTGGTGGATGAAAGCCACCGCAGCCACTACGGCGAGGCGAACATCCTGATGCAAAAGGCGCTGCCGAAGTCCTGCTACATCGGCTTCACCGGCACGCCGCTGATGAAGGAGGAGAAGAGCACGGCGAAGAAATTCGGCGGCTTCATCGATCCCGCCTACACGATCCGCGACGCAGTGGAAGACGAGGCGGTGGTGCCGCTGCTCTACGAGGGCCGCCACGTGATGCAGGAGGTGAATCGCAAGGCGATCGACCCGATGTTCGAAGCCATGTGCGAGGGCCTGACCAAGGAACAGAAAGCGGACCTGAAGCGGAAGTTCGCCGCCCGCGACGAACTGAACCGCCTGCACAGCCGGCTTTACCTGATCGCCTGGGATGTCTCGCAGCACTTTTCCAAGCAGTGGTCGGGCACCGGCTTCAAGGGCCAGCTCACCGCGCCGGGCAAGAAGGAGGCGCTGCTTCTGAAGAGCTTCCTCGACCAATTCGGCAAGGTCACCAGCGAGGTGATCATTTCCGGCCTCGGCGAGATAGAGAACCCGGAGGAGCACCGGCAGCCGGAGCAGGACGAGAGCGTGGAGCTGTTCTGGAAGGCGATGATGGCCAAGTATGGCAGCGAGAAAGAATACAACCGCCGCATTATCGACGCCTTCAAGAAGGGCGAGGAGCCGGAGATCCTGATCGTGGTGGACAAGCTGCTGACCGGCTTCGACGCACCGCGCAACGTGGTCCTCTACATTGCCCGCGGTCTGAAGGAGCACAACCTGCTGCAGGCGATCGCCCGCGTGAACCGCCTCCATCCGGGCAAGGACTACGGCTACATCATCGACTACTACGGCGTGGTCACCCAGCTCCACGACGCGCTGGAGCTTTACGGCAGCCTGGACGGGAAGTTCGATGCCGAGGATCTGGAGGGTACCCTCACCGACCTCACGGAGGAGCTGAAGAAGCTGCCCGGCTATCACGACCTCGTGTGGGATCTCTTCAAGGCGGTTCCGAACAAGAAGGACGAGGAAGCCTTCGAGCTGGCCTTGGAGGCGAAGGACGTCCGCGACGATTTCTACACCCGGCTCTCGCGTTTCTCCCGCGTGCTGAAGATGGCGCTTTCCAGCATCCGCTGGATCTCCGACACGCCGCGGGACAAGGTGGAGCGCTACAAGCAGGATGCCGCCTTTTTCCAGAAGCTGCGGGCCAGCGTGAAGCTGCGCTACGCCGAGGAGATCGACTACCGCGACTACGAGAAGCAGATCCAGAAGATGCTGAACACCTACGTCCAGGCGGACGAGATCCTCCAAATCGTGGAGCCGGTGAACATCTTCGAGCGGGAAGCCTTCCAGGCGGAAGTCGACCGGGCGCAGAGCCCGCGGGCGAAGGCCGACACGATCGCCAACCGGACCAAGAAGACGATCACCGAGAAGATGGACGAGGATCCCTTCTTCTACCGGAAGTTCTCCGCGCTGCTCCAGCAGGCGATCGACGACTACAAGGCGCAGCGAATCACCGATGCCGAATACCTGAAGCGCGTGACCGAGATCATGGAGCAGATCCGCGACGGCAAGTCCCAGGAAGCCCCGGACATCCTCAAGGAGCGGGACCTGTCCCGCGCCCTCTTCGGCGCGCTGAAGGAGAAGATGAACCCGGGTGCCCGCGCGGATTCGCCGTCGTCCTCCGTCTTGCGCGAGGATCCGGTTGAATACCGTGTCTCCCGGCCGGCGCCACCGGATCCCATCGAGCAAGTGCTCGCCGGCGCGGCCTGCGACATGGAGGACATCATCCGCAAGCACGCCGTGGTGCGCTGGCGCGAAAACGTGGACGCTCAGAACCGGATGCGGAACGACCTGGATGATTTCCTCTTCCGACTGCAGAAGGAAAAGGGCATCCCGATGAGCTACGAGCAGATGGACGCCATCATCGAGGCGGTCATTACCATCGCCATCCATCGATCCGACGATGTCTGAAATCCAGACACTCGAAACGCCGGCAGGCCCCGCCGTTCTCAGGCGCAGCCGGCGACGGACGCTGGCGATCAGCGTGCTGCCCGATGGCTCGCTGGAACTCGCCGCCCCGGAGGACGCCGCGGAGGACGCGATCCTCGCGAAGGTTGAGAAGCGTTCCCGCTGGATCGCCACCCAGCGCCGCGCCTTTCGCGAGATGAACATCGCCCCGCCGCCCCGACGCTACGTTTCGGGCGCAACGCATCGCTACCTCGGCCGGCAGTACCGGCTGAAGGTGACCATGGGCGAATCCACGAGCGTAATTTTGAAGGGCGGCTTCTTCCAAATCGCCACGCCGAACGCCGAGGCTGCCGAAGTGGAGGCGGCCTTGAAGAGCTGGTTCCGCGTCCGTGCGAAGGAACAATTTCAGAAGCGCGTCGCATCGTGGGCGGACTGGTGCCGCAAGCGACGCCTGCCTGAACCCAGGCTTCAGCTCCGCCAGATGCCGAAGCGCTGGGGCAGCGCGAGCGCGGACGGGAGAATCGCGCTGAATCCCGAGCTCATCCACACTCCGGGTCCTTGCATCGACTACGTGATCGTTCACGAGATCTGCCACCTCAAGCATCCGGCGCACGACAAAGCGTTCTTCAGGCAATTGTCGGTGCTCTTGCCGAACTGGCGGACGTTGAAGGTGAGGTTGGAAAAAACCGAATTTTCGTGATCTTCAGAGCTTAATGTAAACTCAGACTCAACAAGTGACCGCGGCTTTTTATTAATGTCGTTCTCCATCTTTGTGCGGGCGAGTTCCCGGCGCAGCGTGCGCAGTTCGTCCGCTGCGTCCCGCCCGCCTGCGATTTGCGGTCCTTCGCTGCCGCCCTACGCGCGCTGCGAGGCCAGCCGCCAAGCGAAGAGGAGATTGTCGCTGATTCCGAGTTCCTGGGCGAGTGGGGAAACGGGCTTGCGGTCCTCAAGAAGCGCGAGAGCCTGGGCTTTGAAATCGGCAGTATAACGCCGACGGTGCTTCGGATTCATGCAAGTGGTTTCTGGAGCTTGGTGGTCCAGAAACCCAGCTTACCTCATGCAGTTTCGCCTCTCTCCCACAAGACGCCCAAGCATGCTTTCGCTATTGAAGACGCTTTCGAGGATGCCAAAGGGACAAGGAATTTTTCCATTGGCAGCTGGTTAAGCAGCCGACCGCTGAACAGGACGACCTGTCATAGAGATACGGAATTGCTTGTCCACCCCACCTGAATTCCGGGAGAGTGACGCGGACGCTCTCCCTCTAACTTCATGCCGAGTGCCTTCATCACCTACCGCCGAGCCGATGACGCACGGAATGATCGCGTGCAAAGCCTGGCGAAACGCCTGAGGAAAAATGGGATCGAGGTGTTCTTCGACCAGTTTCACGAAGTTGAATCGGGCGAGACCAAGATTGATTGGCGAGCATGGACGTCTGAGTACATCAACCGTGCTGACAAGATTCTCATCATTGGCTCCAAGGATTGTTTTGAGACCTTCACCGAGACAGCAGAGCCGGATCCAGAAAGGATCACGATTCATGCGGTGGATCGGATTTACGAGATGAAGGAGCGGGCGCCCCACCGCTTCCAAGACGTCCGAATCGTCTATTCCGATCCGGACGAACTCAATTACGTGACGCCGTGGCTGGAAAGCCGCCGCCAGTATCATGAGAATGACGACTTTGCTGAATTGGTGAGCTGGATCAAGGGGACTGACGTCCGCACACCCAAGGAACCGGGGATGCTAACAGCAGCGATCGGAGGTGATTTGATCGAGCGGGAGGACTACCGGATCGTAGTGCAGGACGCTTGTGACGCCGCCCGTGTCCGCCCGGTGTTCACCGGACGCATCCGCTCCGGAAGTTCGCCTGACACGCGTGAGGCCTTAGACATCGTGGACGATGCCGACATCTTCATCGGAGTTTTTGTGCCGCGACCACGTGGCGAGGGTCCCTTCCGCGAAGTGGACTTTGAACGAGCCATGGCGAGGAAGCGGGCCGGGGCATTGAGGGACATCCTTGTTTTCCATCCGGAAGAGATTTCCATTACCGGAGGTAGAAAGGATGGATTCATCAGTCCGATAAGGGCTGACGTAGTGTCGCCTGCCGGGAAGACCGACTTCCTGACGTGGCATTTCCGTTCTCTAGGCGACTTGCGGGAGATCGTAACAGCGGCGCTGCTTCACGCGCTGTCCGGGGGGGATGAGCCGCTGCCCCGCACTCCCGAGGTAATACTCTTCCGCGATGGCCTCGATTTCCCGTGGAGCAGCGAACTTGTCGACATCATTCATCTCCTACGTGAACGGCACCGCGCCGCCGCCCGATCACTCCGGGAATCACGGATAGCGATGAAAGGCTTCCGGGCAGAACTCACACCGCGCGCTCTGTTTCTCACAGCCATGATCCATGCGGCCGAAAAGGCCGCTGGTTCGGATTCGGAGTCTCCGGATGACGTCTTCGGGAACCTGCTATCTACAGGTGTCACGCCGGACTGGAGAAACTTCAACGCACTACTCACAGAGGAGTTTTTCCGAGGAGGAGAGCCATCGCCTGCCCGTGATGAACCGATGGAGTCAGAGATCGATCCATCGCTGCACGACCTGGCGGAACGCTGCAAGGCATTGGTCGAAGTCGTTGCGGGAGATCAAGGATTGATTCGTGGTCACCATCTCCTGGCGGCGATGCTCGAGCCCGGAGAGAGCGATTTGCTAGCCGGGTCGATGATCCTGCGCAGAGGAGATGTCATCCATGCGGGCCAAGCTTTCTGGGTTTTGGCAAACGTAGTCTATCAGGAGATCGCCCCGCAGGAGCGAGCCGGGGAGTGGCAGAAGGTGCTGAGCGAACTCGCCACATGGATCGACTGGAATAATGAGAGCCTTGAAACATTCGAGGCCGTGCGAGAGCTGCTCACGAACCCGCCGACCGGCCTCGCCATCCGCCGGGAGCCCGTGAAACGAGAAAAGCTCGATCCGGAGCACCTCTTTCGCATGCGCCGCGCAGCTCGTGACGGAATCTCGCCGGTCGAGACGCGGGATCTCACACTAACCCCTGAAGATGCGGCTCGGGTAAGGGACTTTCTACGATCCGTAGAAGGCTTCACTCCTTCCGCCTGCTGTTGGAAGATCGGTCACAACGCGTGGGAGGATTGCGCGGGCCTTCACGAGGCCAAGTCATCCCCTACGGTCACCGCGTCATCGATCTACATCGCTTTCATCGAGGTGGGGCTTGCGGAGCAGCCGCTCGTGAAGAGCGGCGACATCGAGATTTCCCTTCCGGCCTCGTATGTGGAGCAGTTGGGTCTCACTGCGGATGATCTCGACGAGCTGCGTAGCGTGGAGGTGGCGCGCATGGTGCCTCACTACCCGCAACCGAGCGGGGTGGAGGCGGGCGAGACCGCCGTGATACTGTGGAGGGAAGCGGCGCGCATCGCCGGCAAGTGCCGCAGGGAGGGGAGCTGGATCGCCGCGCGACATCTGCTCGCGGCATTCCTGAGCCTGAACTCCAGCCCCGCGGGAAGGAGGATTCATGAAGAACTGAAGCGGCTGGGTTTCGATCCCGAAAAGGCGGGCGACATCCTCATCGAGCACCTTTCCTCGCAAGACGAAGATCACGACACCCCTTGGCAGAGCGTGCTCGAATCGGCGGGCTGCGACAAGGATTCAACGGCAGTGGCATTGGGAAAAGGTCTTGGCCCGTCCCGCTACAACGCGCTGTGCCTAGACATCGACAGGACTGCGGAAAGCATCGCGACGATCTTCCTCTCCGGCCGCCGGCCACGGGAGAACTCCGATCAGGAGTCCAGAACCACCGATTTTATCTTCGCGCTGTATGGCGAGTGGGGCCGGGGCAAGTCGACACTGATGAAGAAAGTGTCGGAGCTCTTGCAAGACCACAAAGAGATTCCCCGCCTGACGGCACAATTGAATTCCCAGACGGGTGACGATACGGGGGATACCAAGAAGGACGAAACCGAGTTGAAGAGGCCCGGCAGCGTGTCGGTATTCTTCCACGGTCATCCGGAGCCGCATCCTTCCTATGCGGTGGTGGATTTCAGCGCGTGGCGGTTTCCCTCGCGGCCTGAGGTATGGGTGCATCTCTACGAACGGATCCGTGAGGCGGCAGAGAATCATAGTTGGCTGCAGCGACTTCGGCTGTCATTCCGCTGTGGACTGCTAGAGAGCGGGTGGTGGCCGCTGGTTTCCGGTGTGCTGTTGCTCGTGGTGGCGAGACTGGCGCTTGGGGAGTGGATGCATCACATCTGGAGCATCGCGGGTTGGGTGGGGGCTCTGCTGATCCTCGGCTTCCTCTTCCGGGCTTGGAAGATCGGATACGTGGTGACCCGCGGTTATCTGAAGGTGCCGGAGTATGCGGACAAGCTGGGCCTGCAGGCCGTGGTGGGGCGCGACCTGAAGCGCCTGCTCCAGCTGTGGATCACGCCTGCGAGCGAAAAGGCGGATCCGGATCTTGATTGGGTGGACTTCCGCCCCGGGAAGTTGGGATCGTGGATGCGCCTTGCTGTTAGATTACTGGTCATCGTGAGTGCGGTGGCGGCATGCTGGTCCATCGACAAAGCCCACTCTGGGAAGATGGCAGCCTACCAGCAGGCGAAGTCAGCGGAGGACGCTAGGACTAAGGCTGAGCAGGAGGCACGGCTCCAGACCGAGAAGGAAGCCGATGACCGGCGGCAATTGGAGGAAGAGCTGGCTAGGCGCGCAGCAATGTTGGAAATCCTCCCCTCGATCGATTTCAACGGCGCTCCACAGCGCTGGAGAATTCCGGAGAAGTTGCCGGCACCCCATTCCGAAGCGCAGCTCTTGCCGTCGCCGTGGCCTGGCACCGCGAATTGGAGCCCGGTGCTACCGTTGATTCACTCGTTCGAAGAGCAGCAGGCACGTGCGCGCGAGCTGGCAATGCATCTGCAGCAGGCACGCGATCTAGCGCTGCGTATCCGGCAAGTGGACCTCTCAGCCCTGAAGCAAGTCGCGGCGCAGATCCCGGCCTCGCTTTTGCCGGTAATGCCTCCTGCGGTAAAACCCTCGCATCCATGGGCAGGCTATGCTGTGGTGGTGACGCTAAGCTTGATCTTTCTCCTCTACCTCCGCGTGGCATCCCGGCCACTGGAGCGCTTCCAGACCCTGCTCCTGACCGTGGATGATCTGGACCGCTGCGACGATAAGCAGATGTTGGCGGTGATCGAGTGCCTGCGGCTCTTTGTCGATGATCCGGCGATGAGCGGCCGACTTCAGATGGCAATGCTGATGGATCTGGACCTGCTTCACGAAGCGCTCGACCGCCGAGCAAGATCGAGCCCTCTTGCGAAGGGCAAAGAAGAAGGCAGGTGGTACCGCCGGACGCATCGAGAGAAGATCTTCCTTTGCGAGTTCGCCCTGCCAGAGCTGCAGGAGGATCATCGGGAACAATTGCTGGATTCTCTCTTTCCGCTTCAAGATGAAGAGGAACCACACGAGCCCGGCACGATGGCCCGGGATGAGCCGGATTCAGGGCGGTCGTCTGAGCCATCGAAGAATCCGGAAGAACTCGTGCGCAATCTGGCGGGAATCACACGGGAAGTGGCGGAGACCACACAGGAACTCTTCGCTCAGGTGCGAGGAGCGGACAGGCACGGGAAGGAACTGGAGACTTCCGCTCGAGATGAGGCGGAGCTTTTCCGGCAGGTGAAGGAGGAGACGCGGGAACTGCTCGCTCAGATTCCGCGACGAAGCGAGGTATCATCAGAAATGGTCGGGGACACTCCGCGGGCAATTGTTCCGGGGATGGGGGAAGAGAAGGCCGATGCGATGCCCTCGCCAGCGCACGTATCTCCGCCCATGCCTGGCAGCGAGGACATAAAGACCGCACGGAATTTGGAAGCGCGTGCCCTGCGGCGCGTCTTGTCACAGGTGCCCGGCTCTCATTTCACGCCGCGCTCGCTGCTCATGATCAAGATCCGCTTCGAGCTGGTGCGCCTTTTGATTCACCAGCAAGAACCGGGGACCTCGCTGAAGGACTCCATTGTTTCGGGGATCGCCGCACACCTGATCAAAAGTATTCTGCCCGAGGCAAAGGTCGATGCGATCCGGCTTCCAGAGAACCTCGAACGCATTGTCAGGCAGGTGACATGCGACCGGTGAAAAGCTCCGGTCCCAGATTGCCCCGGAATTGACGTCATTCATACAGCGGGGATCAAGCTGGCAATTCGCTCTCCCTTGATTTCCAATTCCTTCATGCCCACGAGGCCCGAACCCGAATACTAGCCGAAGATCAATCCACCACGCGCTCCTACTCATTCGAGCTGGGCGCGGTCAATTTTCAGAAGAAAGGTCTCGATGTCATTATTTACTTGGCTCGACTATTCCGAACGAGACCGGCGCAAGATGCTTGAAGTCGTCGATCTCTTCAAAGAGCGAGATACCCGGGACGAGCTGGGATTGGGCTCCGTTCGCGACTCCTTCGCAGACCAGCTTTTCCCGGGGACGAGCACTATCATGACCCGTGCTCGCTACTTCCTTTTGGTGGCTTGGACTTACCATGACCTGGAGGAAAAGAAGGTTGGTTCTGCAGCTATTGCCGCCCGCGGGCGCAAAGCTGAAACGGAGTTGATTGAGGCGATCGAACGATCGGAAGACAAGGACGGCAACATCGGCAAGTATGCCCGGACTGCCCTGAAGCGGCTTCCCAGCAGCGTCTATTGGCAAGGCCTCGGCGTTTGGGGCATCAGAACCTTCCGCGGCTCGCTAGCCCAGTATCAGCGAAGTCTTGATCGCCATTACTCGCTTCGCCTCCGCCATGGTCGCCGCAGTGAAGAACGAGACCAGGAGCATGACGACCTTGCCGCATCGAATTGGCATGGCGGACTGATTGAGCCACCAAAGGATTTCCCGGGAACTTGTTCACTCCGTCTTTCGCGGGCGGAAGCAGAGTATCTTCGAGAAAGGATTCGCCTAAGCCATCCTTGCGCGGGATCTCTGCTCGCAGAACTCGCAGCCAATCCGCGACAGGTGAACAAGGTGGACTTTGTCTGGGAGCACCCGGATTTCGCTTCCTTCTCGCTGGCGAACCGGAACTTGGTGAACCATGCACAGGTCTTCTCGGAAATCATGCACGGTGCCGCCCTTCTCTATAACCTTATCCTGGCAGAGCAGTCGGATTGGAGTGAGGGAACCAACGACTACCGAGACCGGATGGAGGAATGGGCGCAAAAGGTGCAGGCCCGTATGGCTGCCTTCGAAGAATGGGATCGAACCTTGTTCTGGGAGCAGGCCCATCACGGAAATCTGAGAATCCATCCTGGAGCACGGGATTTCATCAATGCTTGGTGGGATCTGGTCCTGAAGCATCAGCCGGCCAAGCTGGCATCCCTGCAGAGCGCACGCACCCTCATTGGGGAGCGGGAACGGCGGTTGAAGAAGAGCCTTGCCCGGATTGATAACCCGCGCGCAAGAGAGTTGTGGAATAGAGAGGCCGGCTCCGCGCAGCTGGAGTTCCGCTGGGTCAATAGCAGGCGGATTCTAAAGGATATCTTCAATGGACTGGAGGCGAGCCATGCTTAGGCCAGACTCACGCTCCCACCTCATGGAGCTTTTGCGCCCACCCGCTGGTTGTCGGTTTGACCGGGCCATAGGAACGACCTTCTCGCTCGATCTGATGAGCGCGCTGATGCTGCCACTCTCCTTCGTGTTCTTCGATTGGGAGAGGCAAGACGAGGAATTGTCGGATCCCCTGGCCTTGCTGGAGGCGCTTCGATTGAATGGTGACCGCTTCTCGGTCTTTTGTCAGGCGGGCAATATCAGACTTCCCACGAAATACTCACCTCTTGTCACCTTCCTTGAACCCTGCATTCACGAGGTTCAGCCGGAGGAACCGGGGGGAGTCTTCCATCCAAAGGTCTGGGTGGTCCGCTACGTGGACGAGGATGATTCCGTAAAGTACCGCGTACTCTGCTTAAGCCGAAATCTCACCTTTGATCGCTCTTGGGATACGGTGGTGGCGCTGGACGGAGAACTCACCGATCGAACCAGAGCCATCTCCGCCAACCGGCCGCTGGCGGAGTTCGTCGAAGCGCTCCCCAACCTCTGCGTGCATCCGCTTGCTGCAGGTCGCAGGAGAGCAGCGCACCGCATGGCTGATGAACTATTGCGGGTTCGCTTCGAATGGCCGGAGGGATTCGATGCGAGCGAATGCCGCTTCTGGACCTCGGGGCTGTCTGGAAAGAGAAGCGCACCCTTCGGTGAAAAACGCGACCAAAGCCTGATCGTATCGCCATTCCTTTCCGATTCAGTGATTCGCGACTTCCTAATGCGCGGCCGGGCGACTCACTTGGTATCCCGGGCCGAAAGCCTTCAGGATATCCCCGTGGATACCCTGAAGGGCTGCAAAAGTGTCCACTTCCTCCGACCCCAGCTCAGCGAGGAAGCGATTGAAGAGCCCCGGAATCCGGAACCCGATGAAGTCTTGGAAGGTTTGCATGCGAAGCTTTTTGTGATCGATCGCGGCTGGTCTGCCAGCGTCTTCAGCGGCTCCTTCAATGCCACTAATCACGCACTCGAGCGCAACGTCGAGTTCATGGTCGAAATGGTGGGAAAGAAGAGCAAGGTCGGCGTTGACCGCTTTCTGGCTGGAGAGAAGGGTGTGACTGGCTTCTCCGATCTCCTCCAGATTTACGGCATGGATGAGGTTCCCATGCCGACCGATCCATTGAGGCAAGAATTTGACGACCTATTCCGCTTGCTCAAGCGCGAGGTAATCGAGGGACGGCCGCGGATCATCGTTTCAGCGGGCGGGCAACCGGCGCTGTTCAATATGCGTCTCCAGTGGAACGAATTTCCGACAATCGCCGACGTACGAGTGCGGGTGAAAGCTTGGCCGATCACACTGCCTGAAGAGCGGGCACAGCCATTCGAACCTGACATGGCGTTTCGAGAAGTTTCGCATGAAGCTCTAACGCCACTGCTGGCCATCTGCTTGCAATGTGAGATCGCCGGGAAGAAGCGCGAATCGTCCTTCGTATTGAATCTCCCGCTCGAGGGTGCTCCGGCAGACCGACAGGACCGCGTGGTGGCCGCTCTACTTCAGGGAAAGGAGCAGCTCCTGCGTTACATCCTGTTCCTGCTGGCGGCTGGAGATGGAGATGGAGATGCCGCCGCCTCCGGAGAATTGGCGACTTTGCTCCAAGGTGCAGGAGATGCTGCTGACCTCGCTATCACTCCACCCTGTCTGCTGGAAACCATGTTGCGTGCTCTACACCGCGGCCCGGCCCAAATGGAAAGAGTAGCCTCGCTCCTGGAGACATTGCAGCGATGCGGGAAGTCCTCGGATCTCGTAGGTCCGGAATTCCAGTCAATCTGGGAGCC
The DNA here is from genome assembly GCF_025950085.1 of Luteolibacter flavescens. Taxonomy (NCBI): domain Bacteria; kingdom Pseudomonadati; phylum Verrucomicrobiota; class Verrucomicrobiia; order Verrucomicrobiales; family Verrucomicrobiaceae; genus Neoluteolibacter; species Neoluteolibacter flavescens. Next base: position 6,593 of record NZ_JAPDDS010000001.1, on the reverse strand, counting down.
TATTTGGGAAGTCGCAAAGCAATCCATCGCCAAGAAATGAGCCCGCGTCCCGACACTGCATCCGTCATCGCCGGGTTGAAGGACTTTCAACGCTCGACGGTGGAGTACGTTTTCGATCGGTTCTATGGAGAAGACCCGACCCGTCGATTCCTCGTGGCCGATGAGGTCGGGCTCGGAAAAACGCTCGTTGCGCGGGGCGTGATTGCCCGGGCCATCGATCATCTCTGGGAGACGGTCGAACGGATCGATGTGATTTATGTCTGCTCCAACGCCGACATCGCAAGGCAGAATGTTCAGCGACTCGGCATCCCCGGATGCAACGCAACAACCCAATCAACCCGCCTCACTCTTCTCCCTCTGCAACTTCAAGATCTCCGGAAGAATCGCGTGAACTTCATCGCGCTTACCCCGGGAACTTCCTTCGATCAGAACAACTATGGCGGAACGGTTCCGGAACGTGTGCTGCTCTACTCGCTTCTGGATGAGGCTTGGAACCTAAAGGGATCCCGAAGGCCGCTCAACGTGCTGTGCGATTACGCCAGTGTGACTTCATTCGAGAAAGCGCTGAAGTCTTTCGACCGAACGAGCGTGAACCGCCCTCTTGCCGAGGCCTTCATCCGGCAGCTTGCGCAGCAAGTGGCTGACGAGACCGCCAGAGGTGTGCCGAACTTGCGCACACGCTTTGAAGATCTGCTGCGGACCTTTCACCGGAACGACATAACGCCCGGGCGGGAAGCCACGGTGCGCCGGACCCGCTGGATCGGAAACCTCCGCCGGCTACTTGCGCGAGTGTGTTTGAATGCGCTGGAACCGGACCTGATCATTTTTGACGAGTTCCAGAGATTCAACCATCTCCTCAACGATCGCTCCGAAGCAGGCGAGCTCGCGCAATCCTTGTTCGAATCAGAAGCTGGCCACGGTGCCCGCCTGCTGCTCCTTTCCGCGACACCTTACAAGAGCCTAAGCCTGCATCACGAGCAAGAGGACGATCAGTTCTCGGAGTTTTCCACGCTGCTCAGCTTTCTGGAGAGGTCTTCTGGCCCGGACTGTTCCGCAGTGTTGGAGGACTACCGCTCCGCCCTGCCCTCTGTGCGTTGTCCTGAGGGACTGGCCTCTCTCAAGAAAGCGAAGGATCAGCTCCAGGAACGCCTGCGGAAGGTCATGGCACGGACCGAGAAGCTTGCAAACAGTACAACCCGTGCCGGGATGTTCCACGAGCGGGAGTCGGCCGGACTACAACTGAAGTCTCACGACGTGCGGGCCTTCCTGGGAGCCCAAAAGGTCGCTGAACATTTGGAGGAAGGGGACGTCGTCGATTACTGGAAGTCGGCTCCCTACCTCTTCAATTTTATGGATACCTACGCGTTGAAATCCGCGTTCAAGGATACAACCGGAGACCGCGACCTTATCGGGTTGATCCAGAGTTTTCCGGAGTCTTTTTTGCCGGTCGATCAGATGCAGTCCTACAAGCCTGTTGATCCATCAAATCCACGCCTGCGTGGCCTTTTGGCGGAAACCGTGGACCGGGGCATGTGGCGGCTGCTTTGGCTCCCACCCTCCTTGAGCTACTACGAGCCCGCCGGACCATATGCCGACCCAGCCCTACAGGGGGCGACCAAACGATTGGTGTTTTCCGCCTGGCATGTGGTGCCGAAAGCTGTCTCGGCCCTGGTGTCCTATGAAGCGGAAAGACGGATGATGCGTTCCTCTTCGCCAAAGGGGAGCTTGACCGCAGAGATCCTGCAAAAGAAGCGCGGTTTGCTGCGCTTTGGAATCTCGGCCGGACGATTGACCGGCCTACCTCTTATGGGGCTTGTGTATCCGTGCATCACTTTTGCCCGCGAGCTCGACCCGCGGGATTTGGCGCGTACAGGACACTTCTCTGCTTTGGAGGTGCTCGAAGTTTTCGAGAGCAGGCTGAAAACCTTGGTGGAGAGCCTAGCCATCGACTCGGATACTACAGGCAATCCCGACGAGCGTTGGTATTGGATTGTCCCGATGCTCTTGGATTTCCGGTTCTTCCCGAAGCAATCCCGGGAGTGGTGGAAATTGGAGGAACTCTCCTCACGCTGGGCTGGCGCCGAATCGGCAGAGGAAGATGCCGGTTGGTCCCGGCACGTACAGGACGCGAAGGAAACTGTTGAGCGCATTCGCTACGACGGGCTGGTGCTCGGCCCGCCTCCACCTGACCTCTTCAAGGTTCTGGCACTGATCGCCTCAGCCGGCCCTGCCACTGCAGCGCTCCGGGCATTGGCCCGCGTCACCGAACTCGCTCCCGGAGCCTGCTTGAGAACCCGCATCTCCGCGGCACAGGCTGGCAGGGCTTTTCTGACACTCTTCAACCACGTCGAGGTCACCGAAATGGTCCGGGCTGAATTCAAGGCATACGCATATTGGCGACGGGTTCTCGAGTATTCCCACGCAGGTCAGCTTCAGGCGGTCCTGGATGAATACTCCCATGTTCTTCGCGAATCGCTCGGAGGCTCGTCTTCATCCAGCGCCGAGGTTGCGGAGGGAATTGCCGCCGAGTTGATTGCGTCGGTGACTCTCCGCGTTGCTTCGCTTCGCGTGGATCGGATCGATGCTCCAAAGTATGCTCGCGAGGTCAAAGTGTCGGATGAGTCGATGCGGATACGGTTTGCCATGCGCTTCGGTGATGAGAGAAGGAACGAGGAACTTGGCCCGCCAATTGTGGGCTCTTCCGGCACACGGAAAGAGCGAGTCCGGGGTGCCTTCAATTCGCCGTTCTGGCCTTTCGTCCTGGTATCAACCTCTGTCGGTCAAGAAGGCTTGGATTTTCATCACTATTGTCACGCGATCACCCATTGGAATCTTCCGGCGAATCCGGTGGACTTGGAGCAACGCGAAGGCCGCGTCCATCGCTACAAGGGCCATGCCATTCGAAAGAATCTTGCTTCGGCTCATGGCCTCGAAGCTCTGGCAAGGGATGAAGGGGACGCGTGGAATGATCTCTTCGCTTTAGCACGGTCCAGCCGGGGAGCCGGAGACAATGATTTGGTGCCCTATTGGCACTACCCAGGTGAAGCCATGATTGAACGGCACGTTCCTGCTCTTCCGTTCAGTCGAGAAGTTGATCGCCTGTCTTTGCTTCGAAAGTCGCTCGCCCTTTATCGACTGGTGTTGGGTCAGAGCCGACAGGAAGATCTCATCGCCTACCTCTTGACCGAGGTTCCAGAGGCGGAGCGTGCAGCAATTATCACGGAGCTTAGGATCGATTTGAGCCCGCCAAGCCGAAATCCGTGATTTGTCAGGGCCTTTCCGAAGCGTCAAAAGCATGCTAGTGCGTGCAAATGCCTCGGGATCGATACCTGCCATCAAGTGAGCTTCAGGAGCTCCTCAACTTGGTGAAAACGGGCAAGCTCAATGAAATTCTTCGAAAGAGGCCCGCCCTACAGCTGCCCGACGTCCTTGATCCATCGGTGCCGGCCAATTTCAGTCCTCTTCTGAAGGCCGTGGAAACGGGATTTCACAGCATGGTTGAGGAACTTTTGAGGCTCGGAGGATGGAGTCAGGCGACCCTCGATCGGGCACTAGCGGATTCGATGGAAATGAAGCGCTGGGATCTCGCGGAGTTGATAGAGAATCACGGTGCTTCCTTGACCGAGATGGATTTCGAAGAGATTTGCGAGACCGTAAGGCCGGAGCTCATTGAACGAGCGCTTCGAAGCGGAATGGATCCAGCGAAGGAAAATGCCTTTGCACATGCGCTTAATCGGATCAGGGCTCGTCCCCTTCTAGGCCTTATCCGATCGCTTGGGGAAGAGTTTCCAGCGCTCAGAAGGCAAGCTTCATTGGCTCTAATCGAAGCGATCAACGAAAAGAAACCTCGATGGGTAGCGCTCCTTGTTTGGGCTGGAGCAGACCCATTCTTGAGGGTCCCGTACAACCTCGACGATACGTGGGATGACGAGGACGACGAAGACTATGGATGGATGCCGGCGGAGCGAGGCGCGATGAGCGGAGACTTGGAGGTATTCAAGGCGTTGCAGTTGCGGCCGAACTCTGAGCAGGCCAACGTGCTTCTGAGTCGAGCGGCGTTCTGCGAATCCGTTGAAATCTTGAAGGAGATCCTTCGATTTCTTCCTGGCCCTTTGATCAATCAAGGGTATCCCCCTACTTGCTTGGGGCTCGAAAGATTGCTGGAGAGTTTTCCTTGTCCCTCTTTCTACTCATACAGGCTGAAGGAACGGGAAGAAGCCGCAATCTCATGCATGAACTTGCTGCTGGATCGAGGGGCGAAATGGTGCCCCGCATTGGATCAGATCCCCAATATCCGGCGAAATCTCCTGAGGCTGGAATCCCAATCAATTTCAAAAGCCCTTCGGCCCATCGTTCACACTCCGGGAGCTGGCTCACCAGCGGCCCTGAAGGAGCTTGTCAGAACACCCGCGATTCGTTCGAAGATCTTGGAAAGGGACAAATTCCTTCTGGACGACATCGCTGCGCTCTAAGGCCGTCTGTCTGGACTACCTCCGCTGATACTTCAGCCAGAATGGGTAGGGCTTGGGATCAGGCGCATGCCCCCAGCTTGAGTATTGCTGGGTGGGAGGAGGGTTAAGCTCCGGCATCGTCGGCGGCCTCGGTAGCTTCCTCGTTTGTGGATACGGGCCACCGAACGGGACGGCCTCCGTGTCGAACTCTCCATCCACGGTCGGGTCTGGGAAACCCAGTTCGAACGGTGAAAGTGACTCAACGTGCTCTCGTGCCCAGCGGAGCCAATCCTCTTGGTCGGCAGTCAGCACCAGTTCTTGAGAATCACGCCACCTTCCTTCACATGCAGCGACAAACTCGCACGCATTCCGGTAGATTCGCCACCACTCGGCCGCTATGACCAGGTCGGCCGCCCTCTGCCTCGCGGTCGCTTGGATCGAATCAAGATGCTTCTTTTTGCGCTCCTCTTCCTGTTCTCGCTTGTATGCCTCGGCTTGTTCACGCCGCCGTTCTTCTTCCCGGATGCGCGCACGATCCCGCTCAATGTAATAATCGCAAATGCCATCTACTACCGCCCGTAGGGTTTCTTCGGTGGATTTATCCTCGCTTTCGGTCCACCTCTTGTCGGAACGGCCTCGACGATATTCGTCAGTGCTAATGGAAAATGTCAGACGTTTTGAAACCTCACGAACATTCGTTTCCCATTCCCAAGGCGGTCGGCGCTTGTCTAGCTCGGTGGGCTGTCTCTTCGAGGTGACAACCTTCTCGCTCACGGTTAGGTACAATTCCTCTCGCTCTCTTTCAAAGTGGGCCGTCCCGTAAGAGCGGCGGACACCTTTGAACGACACAGCGCGCCGTTCCGCTGAAACAATGATCGTGCTGACGCAGCGTGCGGCGTGCTCGGCCAACGCTTTAGAGACTTCCACTTCGGGGAATGAAGGTCCTTTCGCCTTAACGAGGCCATCGTTGTCTGGCTTCGCCGACCGAAGTGCAGCCAGGAGCTCTCGAGCAGCAGAGTGAAGACTCCTGCTGCTGTCGGGAAAGTCGATGCGGCTCGACACCTGGTCTTGACCAAGCAGCTTCTCTTCGTCTCCGGGAGGGAGCGGATCTTTACGCGGACTTTGCCCGGCCGCGAGCTTCGCCCAGTAGCCGCGGGAGGGACGAAGGATGTTCAGCTTCTTGCAACGCTTGGCAAACGCGACATCGGAGATTCCAAGCTCGGCGGCCAGCTTTGTTGCTGGAGTTGTCCAGACTCGTTCGTATAGCTCACGTCGTGTTGGCTGCTTGGCTTCAGGCTCTGATTCCATGATTCTGAGGGATTACATTCAAATAACACCTCCCTGTGCTTCGTCCAAGCCACCTCCGCCATCTGTGGTTACCGAAGCAATCAAGTTCCCTGTAATTACGGGCAACAGGGAACTCAGGAATCCCCTCGCTTTCGCTTCGGAAAATCAGTGACTTACGGAGTCCCCCATTGCCCAAATCGCTGAGAATGGCGCCTTTTCACCTCGAAGTCCCTGTAAAACGCTGTAATCAGGGAATCCTGAGAGCTTCTTTCGTTCCAGATTTACTCCACCGCTTACTTCATTTCGTCCACCCTCGTTCCGGCGAACCCGGCTGAAACAGCCTTCGATCCTCCGTTTCAGGGCTTTCCGCAGCCCATCGCTCCCCGGCACTCGCCAAAAAGCTCCAGCAAGCGCGCTGGCTCCCCGCCTTCGGAGGCATCAGCGACAAAGGCGGTGACGATCTTGGCCAACACGGCAGATCGAGTTCGGCTGAATCGCGCGGCTAGATCATTCATCGATCTCCTGCTTCTCAGCCTCTGTCACAAGCATGCAAACAGTCTTGTCCCGGGGAGTATCGATTTCCGCCGCCATCCGGCGCCCGGTGCGAATCCTCTCCTCCGCAAGAAACCTCTGACGGTAACTCTCAAAACCCATGGGGCCGAGTCCGTCAACAAGCAAACCCATCGGTTTAAACTTTCTGGCCCCGTAAACAACCGAGCAAAATATCCCCTTCCGGATAGTTACGGCAGTGGTGTGAACCTAAATGGCACGCTTCTCTGCCACCTTCTTCGCAACAGGCGCAGCCGCCTTCTTCGCAACAGGCGCAGCCGCCTTCTTCGCAACAGGCGCAGCCAC